>CAMCLD010000036.1 GCA_945875635.1 uncultured Prevotella sp. | reverse complement strand
GACCTTATGAAGATGAAGGTCGCCGGAACAGACAAGGAGAAGTGGATGCTTATCTGCAACATCAACCCTGGAGGTCCCTTCGGTGGTTCAGCTACACAGTATTTCATAGGTGAGTTCGACGGACACAAATTCACCTGCGAGGATGAGCCTAGTGAGACCAAGTGGATGGATTATGGCAAGGACCACTATGCTACGGTTACCTTCTCCAATGCCCCAGAGGGACGCAACGTGGCCATCGCCTGGATGAGTAACTGGCAGTATGCCAACCAGGTTCCCACCAAACAGTATCGCTCGGCCAACTCCATTGCCCGTGACCTTGGACTCTTCGAGTATAACGGTGAGACATATTGCAGCGTCAGACCTGCAAAGGAGATGGATGCAGTGCGCGGTGCAAGGTTAAGTGCTCCAACAGAGGCTTGCGAGATTGTCGTTACTCTTAAGGGCGATGCACAGATCACCCTGCGCAATGCCAAGGGCGAGAGGGTAGTGATGACCTACGACGAGGATGAGGAGACCTTCGATATGGACCGCCGCCGCAGTGGCAACGTATCATTCAGCGATGCCTTCCCCGTTGCAACATCTTCTCCAACCTATGGCAAGGTACGCCAGCTGCGCATATTCGTTGACCGTTGCAGCGTAGAGGCCTTCGACGGTGACGGCAAGATGTGTATGACAAACCTTGTGTTCCCAACTGTTCCTTATGACAAGCTTATCATAAAGGGTAAGGCAAAGGCGAAGATATACAGGATTAAGACAGAAAAATGATACAAGGTCGAAAAAATATGTTGCATTGAACGATTTCTTCTCGTCTCTGCAACATATTTTAAAGCCATGCCCATTAACAACGACTAATTTTGCATTGAAAAAGAAAATATTATTGCAGTAGCATTTTTAGTATTTTATAGAGTAATATTAGTTATTGATAATGGTTTTAGTTTGATTTTTTAGTTTTAATTAGTTTCGGTTTTTTGCCTGTGATAGGTATTATAGAAATAACACATTAGATATTGGCTTAATTAAAGGTACAAAGATAGTATTTTCAGGATATACTTTTAAATAAATGGAATAAAATTATTAATAGACCTAAACATAATGAGTAAAAAAAACAAGATGGCAATAGTACCCGTGATGCTTTGCTTCTTTGCCATGGGTTTCGTCGATTTGGTCGGCATTGCCTCGAATTACGTTAAGGAAGACCTGCAACTGAGCGACTCCACAGCCAATGTGCTGCCGTCGTTAGTGTTCTTCTGGTTCCTGATCTTCTCTGTTCCAACGGGAATGCTTATGAATAAGATAGGACGCAAGAAGACAGTACTGCTCTCGCTGATTGTTACCATAGTGTCGCTGCTTCTGCCGCTGTTCGGTGAGAATTTCCCGCTGATGTTGGTGGCATTCTCATTGCTTGGCATTGGTAATGCACTGATGCAGACATCGCTGAATCCGCTGGTTTCATCGGTCATTCAAGGCGGAAACCTCGCTTCAACACTCACATTCGGACAGTTTGTCAAGGCGATTGCCTCGTTCCTCGCCCCGTATATTGCCATGTGGGGAGCAATGGCAACGATTCCATCGTTCGGAATGGGATGGCGTGTGCTCTTCCCCATTTATATGGTGATTGGTGTAGTGGCTTCGCTGCTCTTGGTGTCAACTCCCATCAATGAACCTCAGGCGGAGGACAAGGCATCGTCGGTGGTTGACTGTGTGAAACTGCTCTCGCGTCCGGTTGTCCTGCTGTCATTCCTCGGCATCATGTGCCATGTGGGTATAGACGTGGGCACAAACACCACTGCTCCGAAACTGCTGATGGAGCGTCTGGGAATGTCGCTCAACGATGCCGCCTTCGCCACATCCTTGTATTTCATCTTCCGTACCATTGGCTGCCTCACCGGTTCAATCTTCCTTCGTGTGATGAGCAATCGTGTGTTCTTCATCATTAGTGTTGTTATGATGGCTCTTGCAATGATAGGACTCGGCTTTGGTACTTCCAAGACTGTACTCTATACCGCCATTGCACTTGTGGGTTATGGCAACTCGAACATCTTCTCGCTTGTATTCTCCCAAGCCTTGCTCTCCGATGAAACCAAGCAAAATGAGATTTCGGGACTGATGATTATGGGTCTTTTCGGTGGTACGGTATTCCCGTTGCTCATGGGCTTCGCCAGCGATGCCATCGGGCAGGTGGGTGCCGTTGCCGTGATGGCGTTGGGTGTGGTGTATTTGGCTACACAAAGCCTCACCCCCGACCCCTCTCCAAGAGAGAGGGGAGATGATTAGCTCATACCCATTCATATTAGGTGATTTGTAAGCAAATACATTCTTTATTAATAGTACTTTAAATAAATGACAGTGTAATCATAAAATAACATATGCATTATGGAAAATAATCATGTAAACAATAGCGAAATAGCGAACAACGGCAGAAACATATCATCTCCCCTCTCTCTTGGAGAGGGGTCGGGGGTGAGGCCGTCGGGAAAAGACAGTATCATCGTTGGCCTCGGCGAGGCTTTGTGGGATTGCCTCCCTGAAGGCAGAAAGATTGGCGGAGCTCCTGCCAACTTTGCCTATCATGCATCACAGTTTGGTTTTGACGCTTATGCGGTGAGTGCCGTGGGCAATGATGCGCTTGGTGACGAGACCATCGAGGCGTTGAATTCGAATGGCTTGAAGCTTGAGATGCCTCGTGTGGATTTCCCTACAGGTCAGGTGCAGGTGACACTCGACGAGGACGGTGTTGCCACCTACGACATCAAGGAAGGCTCGGCATGGGACAACATCCCGTTCACTCCCGAGATTGAGGCGTTGGCGAAGCAGTGCAAAGCCGTTTGCTTCGGCTCATTGGCCCAGCGCAATAAGGTGTCACGCGAGACTATCTACCGTTTTCTCGACGCAACACCAAAGGACTGTATGCGCATCTTCGACATCAACCTCCGCCAAAATTTCTACTCCAAGGAAGTCATCCAGGAATCACTCAGACGAAGCAATGTACTCAAGATTAACGACGAGGAACTAGTAATAATCGGTCGCATGTTCGGCTATCCGGGTCTTGACATCGAGAATAAGTGCTGGCTCATCCTCGGCAAGTATAATCTCGATATGCTCATCCTCACGTGTGGTGTCAACGGCAGCTATGTCTTCTCCAAGGGAGCCATGTCGTATCTTGAAACCCCGAAGGTTGAGGTTGCTGACACCGTAGGCGCTGGCGATTCATTTACCGGCTCCTTTGTTGCCTCAATCCTCGCTGGCATGCCTATTTCCGAGGCACACCGCATCGGAGTGAACGTCAGCGCCTATGTATGTACTCAGAACGGAGCCATGCCTGTGATTCCGGAAGAGCTGAAGAAATAACCTCTTATTTACTTAAATTTTCTTTACCCTTCGGACAGTGACCGTTGGTTCGCATATCTCCGACATGCTGTCAGGAGTTTCCTTGAGCTTAGCGAAAAAACGAGTTGACAAGTCAACAAGTTGCTACTCTTCTTGTTTGTATTTGTCAATGACCAGAACAACAAACAACTTGTTTACTTGTCAACTTGTTAACTCTGAGCAAGTTTTAACTTGCGAACCAACGGTCACTGGCCGAAGGGAAAAGTAAACTTCAATAAATTATTTGTTATTGACAAAGATTGCCTTTGTATCGACGTCTGTAACCATGTGACAGCCGACTGTAATTACTGTGACAGGCGACTGCTAAAGCCGTGAAAGTCGTCAGAAATACGTCATTTATCTCCTTTTACTACAAGCGGTAGTTGAAAATTCAATCTTACATCTTCACCTTTCAATCTTAAAAGGAAACTCCCTAAATGAGTAATGACTTGCGAGAATAGATTATTTTTATTATTTTTGCAGCGATAACAAATCACATAACTAAAAGTTCCATGGAAAATCATAAAGACGGATTATTCTCAAAGAATGGGATAAGCTATTTTGTACCATTCGTAATGATTACCACATGTTTCGCACTATGGGGATTTGCCAATGATGTGACAAACCCCATGGTGAAGTCCTATTCCACTATTTTCCAGATAAGCAACGTTGAAAGTTCGTTGGTACAGGTGGCTTTCTATCTTGGATATTTTGTAATGGCTTTTCCCGCAGCTATGTTCATACAGAAATATTCCTTCAAGAGTGGCGTGGTATTGGGGCTCTTCCTGTATGCCATTGGGGCACTTGCCTTCATCCCTGCCCGTTATACTGGCATATTCTACCCTTTCCTTGCAGCTTATCTTGTCATGACATGTGGATTATCGTTCCTTGAGACATCCTGCAATCCTTACATTTATTGTATGGGAAGCGAAGATACTGCCACCAGACGCCTTAACCTTGCCCAAGCTTTCAATCCAATAGGTGCTGTGTCAGGAACTTTTGTAGCATGGCTGTTTGTACAACAAAGGCTTGACCCTACTCCAAGTGCAGAAAGGTTCCGCCTTATGTCCGAGAACCTTCCAGTTTTCAATGCGATGAAAGACCATGACCTCGGCATACTAATCCAACCATATATCTATATAGGTATAGTTGTTGTGGTGTTGCTTATAACGATACTGTCAAAGAAAATGCCTAAGGCTGGTGATTCTGCCGTCAGCAAATCATTGGGTCAGGCACTTAGGGAACTATCTGGCGAGAAGAACTACTGCCGTGGTGTCATAGCCCAGTTTTTCTATATAGGAGCCCAAGTGACATGCTGGACTTTTATCATGCATTACGGTCATGAGGTGTTCTGTGCGCAGGGCGGCATGACGGAGTCTGCTGCGAGTGCACTTTCATTCCGTTATTACATAGGAGCATTGATATTGTTCGCCATTGGCAGATTTGTATGCACGTATTTCCTTAAATATGTGAGTCCTGGTGTTCTTCTTGCCACACTTGCCTTATTTGCAACGGCATTGCTGATGGGTGTTATTTTTGCAGGAGGTATAACAGGAATGTGGTGTCTCGTAGGTATAAGCGGCTGCATGTCTCTGATGTTTCCCACAATATATGGCCTTGCCCTTCATGGTCTTGGCGACAATGTGAAATTCGGTGGTGCAGGTCTTATCATGTCAATACTTGGCGGTTCTGTCCTTCCCCCCATCCAGGCAGCTATAATGGACAGAGGCGCTGACATACTGGGATTGCCAGCTGTCAACGCCTCGTTTATCGTTCCTGTCGTTTGCTTTATTGTTGTTGCGTGGTACGGCGTTTCCTGTAAGCGGCAATCGTAACTGCCACAAGAATTATGACAAGGATTGCACTTGCCGTATTGGCGATGCGCTCTGTCATGACAACCGTTTTCGGTTTGAAAGTAAGTTCCACCTTATGGTTGCCAGGCTTCATGTTCAAGGCACGCAACACATAGTTGACCCTGCCCACCGGCACATCGTTCCCATCAATGGTGGCTGTCCATCCTGGATAGTATATTTCTGAGAAGACGAGCACACCTCCATTAGTAGATTTCACGTCATATACAAGTCTGTCAGGCTCGTATGACTTCAACGTCACTGTCGCTGTACTATCATTGGTCGTAGATGCCCCGAGTATCTGCTGGAACTTTTTGTCAGCGACAGCCTCATGCCTGACGTCTATCTTTCCTACGGTTGCCAGCTCCTCATTGGCATTGTCAACAAATGACACCTTATTTACAAACCATGCGTTTCCACATGCGTAAGGATTTTCTATAGGAGCAGTGTCTCCACCCTGAAGGGGCATTATGAAATATTTTGTGTTAAGCATGTTCAAGACAGGGTACACCGCATTGCCGTCAACAGCTGCCATGTCACCTCCATTCTTGGCAATGGCTTCCATCGCCTTTCTCATCTCAGGACTTATATATGCCTCTATCAGTTCCTGATAACGTCTCAGCTTGGCTGGATGATATCCTCCTACACTCTTATGGAAATAGGAGGTCTCGTTCTCATTGAATGTATTGGTAGAGAAATTCAGGACCCTGTAATCAAGCGATTTATCCTCCAGAATCATTCTATCTGTCTCAGACATCTCGGGTGGTGTATCCCTTTCACTCCTTGGAACAAACATTCCGTCATTGAGGTAGCGTTTGTCAACCTGCCACATGTCAACAAGACAGAGCACGAAGATACCTCCCAACATATATAATGGTTTCAGCTTTCCCGCTTTGTAGAAGAGCAGCAGCAATGTGCCAATAACAATTATGACAACCGTTCTCCAGCAGTCGGCTGTGAATATCATCTGCCTTACATTTGTAATGTCTGCAAGCAAAGGATTTAGGTCTTCAGGCGGGAACTGTGACAATGCCTGACGCTCAGCGGAACTTACGAAGTCAAATCCCATGCCTCCGGTAACAGCCATCACTGCAGCCACGCCAGCTGTCATTGCAAGGCTAAGATACAGCCATTTCATGTTGTCTCGCAACACATCCTTTTCTTCTACAATCCTTTTCAGTGCCATCATGGCAAGCAGCGGAATTGTGAACTCAGCGATGACAAGTATGGAGGCTACTGTGCGGAACTTGGAATACATCGGTATGTAGTCTATAAAGAAATCGGTAAAGGGCATGAAGTTACGTCCCCATGACAGAAGAATGGAAAGGATTGTAGCAGCAAGCAGAGCCCATTTCATGGGACCTCTCACAATGAACAGCGAAAATATGAACAACATACACACGAACGCCCCCACATACACAGGTCCACTCGTACCAGGCTGTTCTCCCCAGTATTGCCCCAACTGCTGATAAATCTGTTCATACATTGGATTGGCATTCTCCCTAACTATGCTGTTCTGTATCATCGGCACGGATGCTCCCCCCTTGGCATTAGGGACAAGCAATGTCCATGTCTCTCCTATTCCGTAACTCCATTGGGTAATGTAATCACGCTCCAGTCCGCTGTCTGTCTGATTTGCAGAATTCTTCTTTACAAGTTCACTCTTGCCTCTCATGGATTGCTTCTGGTACTCCCATGTATGATAAAGGTTGGAAGCATTCATAGCTACGCCTATCAATGCCGCCACCACACATACAGCGGATGCTTTCCAGAACCTTGCCAGCTGCCGGTTCCTTATGGCATCAACAAGGAAAGCTATCACCATGAACAATATGACGAACAGGAAATAGTAAGTCATCTGGATATGGTTGGCATTTATCTCGAATGCCGTGAAGATGGCAGTGGCAAGAAGTCCTTTCATATACTTGCCCCTGTATGCCAGCACTATACCTCCAATCATTGGAGGCAGATAAGCAAGTGCGAAGACTTTCCAAAGGTGTCCAGCTGCTATGATTATCAGGAAATACGACGAGAACGCCCACAGTATAGATCCAAGTGCTGCAAGAGAGCGTCTGAAGTCAAATGCCCTCAACATTATATAGAAGCCTATAAGATACACAAAAAGAAACCACACGTTCTCAGGCAGCCACAAGTGGTATGCATCGACAGCTACCTCCATAACCTTCTTGGAATCGTAGGATGGTGCTATCTGATAAGTTGGCATACCGCCGAACAGAGAATTTGTCCATCTTGATACCTCGCCTGTACGCTCAACATACTGCGTTATCTCATGTCCCATGCCCCTTCCTGCTGACGAGTCATGCCTGTAGAGAATTTTTCCCTGCATCACAGGCACGAGGAAATAAGCCAGTGATATGACAGTGAACAATGCCACAACAAATATGTCGGGCAGACATTTTTTAAGTTTTTCCATTACTTTTCTCATTTTTCCGTTGCAAAGTTAGTGCAAGTCGAGTGAAGAACAAAATAAAAGACGCAGTTTTTTATTTTTTATTCCGAGACGAAGCCTAACTTATTTAAAGTTACGCAAGTCGAGTGAAGAACAAAATAAAAGACGCAGTTTTTTATTTTTTATTCCGAGACGAAGCCTAACTTATGTAAAGTTAGTGCAAAATTTCGCTTTTTCATTTTTTTGCACTACCTTTGCAGTATGAAAATAGGAATTATCGTTGCGATGGATAAGGAGCTGGCGCAACTAAGGACATTACTTGACTCTCAGCAGACGGTGAGAAGCAATAGGACAGACTTCATCACAGGGTATATTGGAGACAACGAAATCATCATGCAACAATGTGGCATCGGGAAAGTCAACTCCGCACTCGGGGCAGCTGAGCTAATAAACCATTTCCAACCAGACCTTATCGTGTCAAGCGGTGTGGCTGGAGGTGCAGACACAAGTCTCAACGTGACAGACGTGGTGGTTGGCACTCAGTATGTCTATCATGATGCATATTGCGGAAGCGAATGTGAATATGGTCAGATAATGGGCATGCCGGCACGTTTCGCATCGCCGGGGAAATATGTTGACATAGCAATGAAGGCTTCTACGGAAGGACACATCCGCAAAGGACTCATAGTAAGTGGGGAATGGTTTGTAGATTCAAGAGAGAAGATGAGTGGTATCCTGAATAAATTCCCAGATGCAGTAGCAGTGGATATGGAGAGTTGCTCCATCGCACAGACATGCCATATATACGGAATACCCTTCATATCTTTCAGAATCATCAGCGACGTGCCGCTATGCGACAACAAGGCGGAACAATATTTCAACTTCTGGAACAGAATGGCAGAAGGTTCATTCAACGTAACAAAGAACTTCATATCATCACTATGAAAAAGATACCATCATTCACCATTGACCATACAAAACTTCTGCGTGGCATCTATGTCTCAAGAAAAGACAAGGTTGGAGACGAGACAATAACGACATTCGACATCAGGATGAAAGAGCCAAACCGTGAGCCTGCTCTCCACATCGGTGCTCTGCATACGATAGAACATCTGGCTGCCACTTATCTCCGCAATGATGAGGAATGGAAAGACAGGGTCGTTTACTGGGGACCTATGGGATGCCTTACAGGTAACTATCTGTTGCTTAGAGGTGACTATGAAGCTGAGGACATTGTGGAACTGATGACAAGGACTTTCCGTTTCGTTGCCTCATACGACGGATGTATTCCAGGAGCGGCACCAGCCGACTGTGGCAACTGGCTTCTTCATGACCTCCCAATGGCACGCTACGAGGCTGACAAATATCTAAGGGAGGTTCTCGAATGTATTAATTTTGACAATCTGCATTATCCGGAGAAGAGTTGACGAGTTGCTACCACTTTACAATAACAGTGAACGGAGACTCAATGGTCATGTCTTAAATAAACATGACTCAAGACTACAACACCTGCATTAATCCTCCCACACATCAGGATTTGAGGGTTTCGCATCGATTTCTGAGACTGGGTCTCTATCCTCCCATATCACCCCACTCTCCATGTGCTTGAATGTACCATCTGCCTGTCGCTTCACAATGGAATAGCTCTGAAATGCATGCTCCCCTTTTACAAGTGCCATGAGCATTAGAGACATTTCAGAGACCTCTGTCACAGGTGCAATATATATCTTTCTCTTTTCCATATCAGAATTCTAATACAATTTACTTGATTGGGGGGATGAAACAAGCCCCCGCTACATTCTATCACTACCTAACAAGACATTTCCTGCCTTTAACAATATATATTCCTTTCGGAAGACCTGTCGTACCATCCGAACACGTTCCCACTACCTGCCCACTCAGACTATATATATTATTGTCTGCCTTTGGCGTATAGTCACAATCTCCAAAAAGTCCTATTATCTCGGTGGCATCGTCGCTCACACCGTTCATGCTGACTGTCAGCGGGTGACGCTTGCCCTCCTGCGTGCCTGTGGACATCTGATGTGCGTCCTCTATCCAGCATCTGTACCCTTTTATGTCCTTGTCTGTAGTAAGATGGTACATGTCTCCTCCACTGAACACATAGCTGTTGGCAGGAGCCTGTCTCTTTACATAAGTACCAGCCATGCGTATCCTGCACGGGTCGGTAGGATCGTCTGGTGCAGGGGCTACATACTCTGTTCCATATTGAATTTCGTCAGCACCTTCACTACTAAGAGTTGTCTTGTTCAGAGACACACGTTCAACAGGATAATAATAATCTATTATGCGTTGTTTGTATGCTTCGGATGTCTGATACTTTTCCACCTTGCCTTTATAGTTGGTTAGCATTATGTATCCCTTTCCTTTCTCAAGCAATACATCTGTGTCGTTCATCGATTCTATGTCCTTCTCAAGAAACTGAATTGTCGATGACGACACTATGCCGTTGAGCTCAGCCACACGGGCATCCGATTTGAATGCGCTTACGAACTGCTGTTTCGTCATATCGAAAGGCAGCATAATGGTATTCCACTTTCCGAGAGTGAACTTACGCACGAACAACAGCGTACGCCTCTCGTATTCATTATCATCTTTATGAGGATTTATTACTGTATCATTCTCGTTGAGCACCAGTTCGTCTCCCAGAAACTTCAGCTCGAAGTCGTCAAAACAGACATAGTCACCTTTCGAGAGATTTTGTGTAAGCCTAACACCAATCTCAACACTTTTCCCTGCCGCGGCATAGAACATTACTGACGTAGGATAATATTTATAGAAGAACGCCATGCCTGCCTCACTCATGCTTGTAATAGAGCCATCGTTGCCGTTGCTGCCTGCCGTACCTGGTGTTTCCTTGCTTTCTTTCGACACAAATTCCACATATGCATATTTTGATGTAGAGTTGCCGTCATCAGGTCTTTTCGCACCATCCACTACGGCATACAGTTCTCCCAGACGAGTGTCAGTATTGGTATTGTTATGGTAGAAGCCTTCACAGTCAAGCCTGTACCATCCAGCTTTTGGAACGGTAAAGGTCTGATATACTCTTCCATCCTTATCGCCTTCCGTTATGCGACAGACATAGAACATGCCATATCTGCCTTCCTGACTTTTCAAACCATTCTGAGTAGAATTACTTGTTGGGGACCCGAATTCGGCACACTGTGCAGTATTCTCGTAACTTATACCTTCCGATTTCCATGCCGCACTTGATTGACCAATAGAGTATATGTTGTGTCTGTTGAAATTTTGCGCACGTATAAGAAATGACGCATCCGTTGGCTGAAGGAGATTGGCATAAGTCTTCTCAAAGTCATTCTCGATAGTACTTCTCTTCACTATTTTCCAATAACATGAGCGGGTTTTCTCCTTTTCCGTAAGTGAAGAGTTCTCAGGGGGAGTGTCCCTTACGGCATTCATGGGATTGCCCCAGAAAGTGCCATCCAGCAAGGGATTGAAAGAATACATATATTTCCCATTGTTCTTCATCTTATATACATATTCAGTATCTGTAATATCTGGATCATCACTGCTACTTACTCTCTCAAATGTCCATTTCTTACTATCATTTCTGTCCCAATAGAAACCGGCTCCAGAACTGGCTCCCGTATATTCAAGTTTATTTCCGTCTGCCCCTGAAAATGGTCCAGTTATTGTATATGTTTCTGTCGAACTGTCTTTTACTATTTTGACAGGCAGTCCCACGGTGAACACTACAGTCTCTGTTCCCCAATAGCTACCGGCATTGAGAAACAAGTCCTGTCCTACATTGTAAAGGAAGTACTCCTCGGAAGAGTTCACACTGCTTATGTTCTCACCTGTTCCGTGGTAGTCACTCTTGGTGATGATATATTGTTGCTGGGCATTCAATCCCATTGACAGGCACAGGAGAGCCAATAAGAGTAAATTGCATTTGTTCTTTGTCATCGTTTTCCTTATTATAGACAGTGCAAAATTAGGAAAAAACATCACGATGGCAAAAAATCAATATCTACAAATGTGTCTACATCTAATGATAAAGGTTAAATAATTGACATTTATCAACATGCTTCCACCCTGCTATATCAATGATTTTATAGCTTCTTCGAGTGAGTCATCGGGATTGAGTCCGAATTTCTTGCGCAGCCTCCATCTGAGCATATTGACACTACGTGGAGCTACAGCCATGAGGGTGCTTATCTTTTCCGTGTCCATTTCCATCACTATAAGCATACAGAAGAGCACCTCTCTCTTGCCGATGTTTGGGACTCTCTGTCTAAGATTAGACATAAAGGATGGATATATTACGTTGAAACGAAGAATGAAATTTTCCTCGTTTCCTCTCTCTGCCAGGTCTAACAGTGATATTGCGTCATAATCCGGTCGTTGTCGCACCTCTGTCTTTATCCTGTCAAGTTCCTCACGCATAAGTGTCGCTTTCTTCCTTTCCTGCTCAAGGCTGTCTATGGTAGCGAGATGGTCATGCAGAAGGATGTCCATTGCCTCGTCGGCAAGTCTCCTGCGCAAGTTGTACTCTCGTCGTCCATATACATTAACCATCACCAATGCCATGAGGAATAAGATGGCTATCACGAGATAGAGTCTCTGTTTATGTACTTTCTCCGCAAGTAGCTGCAGTTCCATGTTCTTCTGCTCTGTATAGAAACTGGACACTATCTTGGTAACCTCTTTGGAATTTGTCAAATCCTTGTCGTGGGACATTTCTCCAAGAAATGCCTCGGAGAAACGTCTGATACCCTTGTCGTCTCCTTTCTTCAGATAATGGGAGAGGGCAAATTCGTATGCTCCATATATATATGTAGGCGACTCTGCCATGTTAAGTATGTTGTACATACTGTCGAGATGTTGCTCGCACAAAGAGCTGTCCCCCTCCTTTTCTGATATTGTGGCAAGATGATAGTAAGCCTTCGCCCTATTGTGGGGAGTAGCCTTGTGCACTACTCTTTCGAGCATTTGCCTCGCTCTGGCTATAGAGTCTTTACTATCTGACTTGCTCAGCAACTCACCCCTTATGACATCAAGATCTACCATGCCACTGTTGTATGGAAGTTCCTTGACATAACCTTCAGCTTTACTCCAGTAATACATGGCTGAATCTGACTTACCCATCAGGAGGAGAGCCTCCCCCTTCCTCTCATAGACCATCGACACAATCATCGGATTTGCCTTGTACGAGGTCTTTGTCAGAGAGTCAACAATGGATATTCCCTTGTTGGCAAAGTCTTCTGCCATCTGTGGAAGATTCCAATATATCATAAGTTCGGAAAGGTCATTGTATCCATTGACGACACCCGTCATGTCATTGCGCCTATATGCCTCGCTCACGCTCTCGCCCATCAAGTCAACGGCATCCTTCAGCCTACCCATGCGCTTGTACATTAGACCCAGCATGGAATAGACATACTGTTTTCCGGATACATTGCCACACTTGTCTGCCTCATTGATAGCTTTCACACAATATGACACCACCGAATCCTGAGCCACAGGGTTTGGAAAGAACACAGCAGCAGCATTTGCATAGTCGCGGAACAATCTGTCATGTGACGGGAAAACCAAAGGCATGGACAGGGATTTCTTCATCATTCGCTCTGCCATAGCCATGTCCTCGGTACGCGACTTGGCGTATGCAGCCACACACAGCAAATCTCTATAGCAATATTTGCGCAGGAAAGGTGTGGGACGAGCCACCAAGCTGTCGAGATAATGGGTACACTCTTCAGGCTTTCCAATAGTCTGATAAGCATTCATTAGCTGAAGGATGGCATTGACTACTGGTTTTTGAATAAGCTTTGCCTCAATGGTGTCCTAAGCATCCTCACATAGGGATATACATTTCTTGTATGAACGGATAGCGAGTGTCATGGAGTCGCTTTTTGCAAGGGAGTAAGCCTCTTCGAAAGCATTATTGCATAACTCAGCTTTCTTCTTGCTTGATTCTGGCGTGCTGCCACCATGGCAGGAGAATAAAAGAATCAGCGACAAGATTGTTGTTGCGGATATCAGACAGCGTATAATGAATCTACGGCAAATATACTTCTGTATTGTAAATGTCAAAACTTTTGTCATTCTCTTATCTTAATGGACATTATCGGTTGTCATGAATAGTCATGCAAAGATATAAAAATCGTAGAGAACGACAAAAGTTTTAAACCAAAATCCTGAAAAAATATCAGATATGCACCTTCATTATGGAAACGTTATTGCCTGCATTGACCTTGACAACATATGTTCCCTGGGGCAAGGAGGATAGACTGACTTTCTGATTAGGTGAGCAACTGAGTCTCAGAATCAAACTGCCCGACAAGGAAAAGACTTTCAACTCGCTCGCTTTCGATGGCAACGACAGGGTGGTACCTTGAAGCTCCACGCTGGAATTGTCCTTTATACTTTGTATGGCATCACTCTCTCCTTTATATATACATACCGCATTTGTGTTGAGGACATTGCAGTCATTCTTGTCTTCACCGTTATAGTTCGCAACAAAAGCAACAGCCTTGACTTTCTTCTCGTTCCATCCAACAGGAATAGAGAACGAGTATTCTTTCTGGTATCCAGCATCAATGTTGATTGCATCGCCCCAAATGTCGGAAAGCATTGCCCTTATGGAATTGCGATGCCAGAAAGTCCCGCTCGCTCCTGCTTGTGTTGTTGTGGCAAGACTGTCTTCTGTAAGCATTACATAAAGGCGTGGATTGGCTATATCCACTTCAGGAATGAGTCGCTCGCCTGATATGTCAAGATTGAGTGTGCGTGTTGTCTCGTCGTATTCAGATGTAATATCCACAGTGGCAAAAGCCGGTACGGATGAAGCCTCATCACATAGTGTGACAAGCTGCGTGGAACTGCCCATGGAAACGACTGGCACCATATCCGTATATACATCGGGATAATTGTCGCTCATACAAGTTCTGTCAAACATTACGGCTGGTGCATAAAGGCGGTCGGGATTGTAGAACCATTCATATTCCGTGCTGGCATCTATTGTAAAGTCATCAGTATAGAACCCAGCGTGATGGCTGACCTCTACCATGTCGTCTCTGCTTCCAACGGCATCCTCGAAAAGCTGATGCATGGAAGGACAGTTTGTGCACTTCTCTGTCGAGAATGTCTCGGCAAGTACCTTACGGGGCACATAAGTCTCCAGACACATGAGGCTACTCTGGCGGGACGTATTGTCAGACATGTCCTTGTCAGTGCCTCCGTTTACCTCCTTTACTACAATACTGAATGGATTGGTTCCAACGGAAGTTGATGGGACAGCAGTGAAAGAGAATGTGCCTGCTTTCCTGCTTGCCACGTTCAGTCCGTCGATAACCTTAGAGAACACTTCATTGCCATCGCTCATGCCTGCCACTGTAAGTGATGTCACTTTCTCGGTTCCAAGATTTGCAAAGCTGCCACTGAATGTGTACTCCTTTCCAGGCGAAGTATAAGCGGGCAAAGTAGTGTTTTCCAGCGCAACATTGTTGGATGGTATGTTGTTGCCTGACACGACTGCATAGAAAGACGCTCTATAGATGTCATTGTATGGCTGCCATCCCTCCTCTGTTCTCATCACCCACTCTTTCTTGTTTACAAGTGGAGGCGAATAACGCAGGTATCGGAGTCCCTCACCCTGATAACCTATGACGAGTTCATCGCCGGTTATAAAGAATGGAGTATCGAGAACTATAGTCTTCCATCCAGCACTCTCAACGGTATAACTCTGTTCATATAGACGTTCTCCACCTATAGAACTGGCTATGAAAACCTTAACACCATCCCGTTCCGTCGGACCGGAGAAATCAGCATGCAATTCTGTTATGTAACAGCCCTGATAGGCTTTCATGGTCTCAGTTCCATACTGCAATGCCACTCCTACTGACGCAGAAGAGACAGACTGATAGAAAACAGTATGGTTAGTACTGTTTCCTACGATAATAGTCGGCTCCTCATCTGCACACATGGCAGGAAATGGCACAAAGGCCACAAGCAGCATACTTGCGACCTTTTTTATTGGATTGTATATTCTCATACTTTTATAAGGTTATGAGGCCTTCAATTTCCAATCTTAAACGTGCGTGTTCCCTCTTTTGTATCCACTTTCACGATATAGACGCCGGAAGGCTGTGATGCGAGATTGAACGACCTGCCCTGTCCACCTGCGGCAACTTCTCTTCCCATGGCATCATATACTGTAGCATTCTTATAAAGTCCATTGACGAAAAGCTGACCTCCGCGGAAATCGACATCAACGTTTATGTCTTCAGCATCAGGACGCTGTATTGATGTAGAGGATTCCTCATCCCAAAGAAGAGCTGGTGCGTTTACAGAACCAAAGCCTGCACTGACAATGGAACCACCAACTACGAGAGAACCGTCGTCGCTGCATGACATCGTATATGGCAGTCCGTTGAAAGACTGTGGTATCTCTTTTCCGTCAGCAGTAGTGCATACTATGAATTCATCATGATAAACAAGTTCGTCGTTGCTTGTCAAGGTGAAGAATTTCACACTTGTGTCATTCAACTGGTAATAGCCATATACATTTCCCTGCTTGTCAATATGATTGCAGACACCGCCATTGAAGTTTTTCAATTCGTCAGCATACTCCTCCTCTCCACAGTCAAATATCTGATATAGCTGACCGTTACGGATGACAGCCGGATTCTGACCTCCGGTACCGGCAGTGTTGACACCTACAATGGTGTTGCCGTCATCACTGATATCATAGACCATGAATGTCTGGACTGTAACAGAGTCAGGTCCGTCAACGAAAGCCCCATCTTTATACACCTTGCTGTTCTTATACAACTCATCATACACCTTGGTAAGCTCATATCCGTCAGCTTTCTTTGTCCATAGACAAGGCAGGACGTATGCGGACTCCACAGTTCCGAAAATAGGATTTTCCTTGTATCCCTGGGTTATATGCATGTTTCCTGCTATGTACATGCCGTCAGGAGTAATGGCACGCGCCTCCTCTATATACTCCTGGGCAGTGGCATAATATTCCGAGAAGTTATCTGGAACTGGCAACTGATGCCACTCTGAATCAGCAGTACGCCATCCTGGATAACACACTCCAAGAGCTTCTGGGTCTTCTGGGTTTGGAACTTCAAAACTTCCAACTATAACGCCCTCGTCAGACACGTCAGCCAATGACACTCTCAATAGGGTGTTGTTGATGATTGTCAGGTCATCAGGCTCAAATACCGACCACAAGAAACATACACCTGAGCCATACATGGTGTCAGCTCCTACGGCATAGCGTCCGTTTGCTGAGGCTTTGTAGAAAATGCCCCACATACTGTCGTAGATATCCCCATACTCATCTTCCCACTCATAATTGGAAAAGTCATACATTTTGTAGTTCTGCGCATTGACCATTGCAGTGCATACGGTCAACATAACCGCCAATGAAAGTAGATGTTTCCTCATATCAATACTTATTTTATTTAATGAATATAAAAAAGAGGCATGGAGCAACATTGACTTCATCCACACCTCTTATATTTAAATTGAAATTTCTATTATAGTCAACAAGCAAACAAGTTGACAAGGAGTTCCCTTGAGCTTGCGAAAAAACAAGTTATTACCTCAAAAGCTAACTCCTCCCCTGCTTACTTACGCAGACCGAGTGCCTTGACTATGGCACGATAGCGATTAACATCACGGTCATACAGATATTTGAGCAATGCACGACGCTTTCCAACGAGAGTCGTAAGAGATCGTGTTGTCACGTAATCCTTGTGATGTTTCTTAACGTGCTCGGTGAGATGCTTGATGCGATAAGTGAACAGAGCTATCTGGCTCTCAGCAGAACCAGTGTCTGTTGTTCCTTTACCATACTGGGTAAAGATTTCTTCTTTTTTTGTTTTGTCTAAATACATTTGTTTTTTGATTAATAATTAATTGCATTACATCCTTCGCACGCCCACTCACGCCTTAATCACAACGTGCCGCATGACCAGAATGCATCGGATTCTCCGAATTGCGGGTGCAAAGTTACAAATAATAAATGAAATAGCGAAAAATAAGCCCATAAAAAAATGAGCATTAGCCCTTATTGGCACGTTTACGCTCCAAATGGTCAAGGATAACCTTTCTCATTCTCATGTTTTTTGGTGTCACCTCTACATACTCGTCGCCCTTTATATATTCAAGGCATTCCTCAAGGCTCATGACTGTCTTAGGTATTACCCTTGCTTTCTCATCGCTGCCGCTTGCACGCACGTTAGTAAGCTGTTTTGCCTTGGTGACATTGATGACAAGGTCATTGTCATGTACATGTTCTCCAACTACCTGACCAGCATATACTTCCTCACCTGGGTCGATGAAGAACTTACCACGGTCCTGAAGCTTATCTATGGAATAAGCGTAGGCAGTACCTGTCTCCAATGCTATCATTGAGCCGTTCAGACGGCGTGATATATCGCCTTTGTATGGTTGGTAATCCTTAAAGCGGTGAGCCATTATTGCCTCTCCCTGACTTGCTGTAAGTACGTTGGTGCGAAGTCCGATAATTCCCCTAGAAGGTATCTCGAACTCTATGTTAACGCGCTCACCCTGATTTTCCATGCCTGTCATCTCTCCCTTGCGTCTTGTCACCATGTCAATCATTTTTGAGGCAAACTCCTCCGGAACATTGATAGTCAGTTCCTCTATAGGCTCACACTTGACTCCGTCTATCTCCTTATAGATAACCTGTGGCTGTCCAACCTGAAGCTCGTAGCCCTCACGGCGCATCGTCTCTACAAGTACTGAGAGATGCAGCACGCCACGACCACTGACAATCCATTTGTCTGTGGTGTCCTCAAAAGGCTCTACCCTCAGAGCGAGGTTCTTCTCCAATTCTTTCTGAAGCCTGTCATTAATATGTCGGCTGGTACAATACTTGCCTTCCTTGCCAAAGAATGGCGAGTCATTGATGGTGAAAAGCATTGACATGGTTGGCTCGTCGATGGCTATCGGTGGCAATGGTTCTGGATTCTCCGAATCACAGATAGTGTCACCTATCTCAAATTTCTCAAGTCCTATCACAGCACATATGTCTCCGGAGTCAACATGGTCAGTCTTGACATGTCCCATACCCTCGAAAGTGTGGAGTTCCTTTATCCTTGTCTTCTCCTGAGTTCCGTCTCTATGGCTCACCGTGACATTCATGCCGTCGCGGAGTGTGCCTCTGTGCACTCTTCCCACTGCTATCCTACCTGTATAGCTGCTATAGTCGAGCGATGTGATGAGCATCTGCGGCGTTCCCTCTATCTGCTTAGGCGAAGGGATTATCTCTATTATCTTGTCGAGCAGATAATCTATATTGTCTGTTGGTGACTGCCAGTCCTCACCCATCCATCCGTTCTTGGCTGAGCCATATACAACTTTGAAATCAAGCTGGTCTTCTGTGGCATTGAGGTCACACATCAGGTCAAAGACCATCTCATAGACCTCTTCGGGACGACAGTTAGGCTTGTCAACTTTATTGACGACAACAATGGGTTTGAGTCCTATCTCAAGTGCTTTCTGAAGAACGAAGCGAGTCTGCGGCATTGGTCCTTCAAAGGCATCAACGAGCAATAGGCAGCCGTCAGCCATGTTGAGGACCCTCTCTACCTCACCCCCAAAGTCGGAGTGTCCTGGAGTATCAATAATGTTAATCTTGACACCTTTCCAGTTTATTGAAACGTTCTTTGAAAGGATTGTTATACCTCTTTCCCTTTCGAGGTCATTGTTATCGAGTACCAGTTCGTTGTTATCCTGTCCTTCGCGGAATAGTTTTCCAGCGAGCATCATTTTGTCCACGAGTGTTGTCTTGCCATGGTCCACGTGGGCAATAATTGCGATGTTTCTGATGTCTTGCATATAATAATTCTTAAAAACGGATGCAAAGTTAGTGAAAGTCGAGTGAAGAACAAAATAAAAGACGCGGTATTTTATTTTTTTTATTCCGAGACGCATCCTAACTTATCCAAAATTACTACCTTTGCAGGACTTGAGGAATAGCAACCTATGCCCCTTTCTTTAATATGGTATATACATCAACATACTACGGGGAGGGGCAACACATAACGTTCAACATAAGAAATAACAAGTACACAGGAAAAACAGGATTATGGCAAGCACACAGACAAAAAGCAGCAAACAGACAAGATTCAAGAGGAAAGAACCTTCGATGTACAATGTGATTATGCACAACGACGACGTTACTACAATGGACTTTGTAGTAATGCTGCTATGCCGCGTTTTCAGGAAGTCAGAGCAGGAAGCAGAGTCAACAATGCTGAAAATACACCATGAAGGCTCTGCCATTGTTGGTTCTTACTTCAAGGATATAGCTGAGACGAAGGCTGCTTACTGTATGACACTTGCAAGACACAATGGCTATCCACTATTATTAACGACAGAAGAGGCATCATGATATACGACATATTGAATATTGACCCAGAGATTTGCTCCACTAAGCTTAGGATGGCTCTTGAGATGTGCATAATGCAGTCGGAGAGCAACAGGTACGAATTCATCACACCGGAAGTGCTGTTGTACAATATTGCCAAGCAACCCGAATTCATAAGGCATGGAAGGAATGAAGGCATTGACATGCAATCATTTCTTGGAGAACTGAAGGAATACAACTCATTGCAAGACATACAACCTGAGTATGTGGAATACCAGGGCTTGGCATCGTGCGCAATGATGGCACTGGTATCATCCATAAAGTATTTATGGGAGGAAAGGAAGAAATCAGTAGAAGGAAATGGCATGGTGATGTGCATCAACATACCTGATGTCATATACAGATATTATGAGTTTGACGACAACAGCATGGCTAAGTTCCTTCTCTTGAAATACCTTGGAGAGAGACATTCCGGATGGCTGCTCAGTCTCAGCAAGACATATTGCAATGACAGCAATGAGTACCTCTCGTTTGAGGAGATGGGAAAAGAATGCGGTTTCGATGACAACGATGACATCGGCAACTTCAGCAGACAAGAGTTCTTAAGCAAAATGATGGAGGAAACGAACAGGCTTATCAACACCATAAACTCTATTGAGGCCGACAAGGAGGATAGACAAAGCCATGAGCCATGGGAGGACCTCGTGGTATGCCTCAACAAGACATACAGGAAAAGGAATCCGCTCATCGGCAGGGAAAAGGAATTGTCGAGATGCGTGCGCATATTATGCCGGAAAGACAAGAACAACCCTCTCTTCATAGGGGAGCCGGGTGTAGGCAAGACGGCACTCATCTATGGACTGACGCGCATGATTGAGGAAGGCAATGTGCCAGATTGGCTGAAGGGTCAGCGCATATATGCTCTCGACATGGCTTCCCTCGTGGCTGGAGCAAGCTATCATGGAGAGTTCGAGAAAAGGGTGAAATTGGTTCTTGACGGAGCGCTAAGACGAAAGAACTGCATCATATACATTGACGACATCCACACTATATGCAGCTCTGGAGGAAACAACTCCATGAATGCCGCCGACATACTAAAGCCATATCTGGAGGATGGGGGATTGAGGTTTATCGGCACTACCACCTATCAGGATTTCAACAAGTCGATGGCAAACCAAAAGGCGATAACAAGACGCTTCGGACAGATTGACATCAAGGAACCAAGCAAGGAGGAATGTATCGAAATCATCAATGGACTGCTGCCTGTCTATGAGAAACACCATGGGGTGAAGTACAAGGAGGACGCTGTAACATACGCAGTGGAACAGGCGGACACTCTGATTCACGACCGCTATCTGCCTGACAAGGCTTTAGACATCGTTGACGAGGCGGGAGCCTTTCTGCGACAGAACCCTCGGCTCAACAAACTCGGCGAGCCTAAACCGAGACATTTGCAGAAGGTTGACAAGGGCGTAATAAAAAGAATACTGACAGATGTGTGCCGCATTGACGCAAAGGTACTTGCAAGCGAGAGCAACAGCGACCTAAGGACTCTTGGAAAGCGCATCAGTGCGGAAATATACGGACAGGACGAAGCCATTAACAAGACCGTGGGTGCCGTGATGATGTCAAAGGCAGGACTCATGGAACCTGACAAGCCCATCGCATCGTTGCTCTTCGTGGGTCCTACAGGAGTGGGCAAGACAGAAGTATGCAAGGTGCTGGCAAAGGAGATGGGCATCAAACTCATAAGGTTTGACATGAGCGAATATACAGAGAAACACACTATATCCAAACTGATAGGATCACCGGCTGGATATGTAGGGTACGACGAGGGTGGACTGCTCACTGATGCCATACGGCAATCACCTAACTGCATTCTCCTGCTTGACGAGATAGAGAAAGCCCATTCCGACATATACAACATCCTGCTGCAGGTAATGGACTATGCCAGCCTATCCGACAACAAGGGAAAGAAGGCTGACTTCCGGAATGTCATTCTGGTGATGACATCAAATGCAGGAGCACAGTATGCCGACAGAGCATCAATAGGATTCGGAGGAGGACAAAGCAGAGGCGAGGCAATGCTTGGCTCTGTAAAAAAGACCTTCAAGCCGGAATTCATCAACCGCCTGTCCGGAATAGTGGTGTTCAATGACATGGACAGCACCATGGCAGGGCTGATACTCGACAAGAAACTGAAACAGCTGTCACAAAGGCTTGAGACAAGGGGATTCACCATGTCTCTTTCCGACGAAGCTCGAAAGCTGCTTCTTGAGAAAGGATTCAGCAGACAATATGGAGCAAGGGAGATGGACAGAGCCATACAGCAGTATCTGACACCGCTCCTCATGGAAAGAATCCTCTTCGGCAAGACAAGCAAGGACAGAAACATCAAAATAACGTGCAAAGACAATGGTTTGGCGACTGACTGACGACCCGACACTATTCCCCGACCCTCATTACGGTGATGAGGACGGACTGATTGCCATCGGTGGCGACCTGTCACCTGAACGGCTTGCAAATGCATACTGCAACGGTATTTTCCCGTGGTATGGATTCAAGGAACGTGACGAGATACTATGGTGGTGCCCACTCGACAGGTTCGTCATCTTCCCGAAAGAGATTCACATAAGCCACTCCATGAGACAGCTTATCAATAAAGACACATTCCACACTACTTTAAACACATGCTTCGACAGGGTAATTGAAGAATGCGCTACCGTGAACCTGCGCGACAAAAAAATCGGGGCATGGCTTGGCGAAGACATGAAGAACGCATACAAGGAGATGCACAGGCTTGGACTTGCGGCATCCGTAGAGGTATGGGACGGAAAAGGAAACCTTGCTGGTGGACTGTACGGTATCAACATCGGCAACAATTTCTTCGGTGAAAGCATGTTCAGCCTTGTTCCCAACGCATCAAAGATAGCATTGATTTTCCTGGCAGAAACCATGCAGCCAGATGGTGGAATAATAGACTGCCAGTTCGAAACAGCACACCTGAAAAGTATGGGAGGAAGGCACATCAGCTATGAGGAATACATGAAATTTATGGAAACCCATGATGAAGGCTGAACTGCTGTCCAAACAAAAAACCACAGGGGGCAGATAGGTCAAAACAACAAGCAAGGATGTCACGAAAAAAGGCAAGGATGTCACGCAAAAGCCTCGTCAGCAACGACTTTTGAAAAAATCAAAGCTACTGTCATTTACAGGAATAGAATAAAACTTTTCTTCATAATATTTATCTTCCTTTTTTCAAAATTTACTATATTCTTTGACTTGATAATTGACTCACTGCCGCCTGGAATACCCTTGCATTCACAAAATTCTGGAAGTCAGGATTAGCGAAGTATGTCTGAACGAACTCTGTCTTTTCTTCAAGCATTCCTGCAACAATGTTGATGATGTCATCGTTGAAGGTTATTTGTGCCACTTGCTTGTCAC
>CAMCLD010000035.1 GCA_945875635.1 uncultured Prevotella sp. | reverse complement strand
AAGGCATACCCTCGTCTATAGATATTGAATTCTTAGAATTAAACGACAACCCCTAATTAACCAGACGTGATTTCAAGGAATTTTGTCCATGCTGTTGAAAAGGAATGGCTAATTACTTTTCTATCTTTTTCTTAGATATTCCTTTCTATTTTAGGGGCATTAAATAACTTGTTGACTTGTCAACTTGTCAACTCTGAGCAAGTTTTAGCTTGCGAAACTTGAATTATTTACTTAACTCAACTTTCGGAAGTAGATAAAGGAAGGCAAATGAAAATAAAAGGAAATAAAAGACAAAACCTAAGACTGTTGTCTTTTAACTTCCTGAGCGACCGCAGGGAGCGATAACTCCTTCTAACTCCCTTTAACTCCTTATGTTGGGAACTCCCGAAACTTTAGTTACTTAATTATTTACGCAAGCTCAAGGATGATTCAGCGCATACATGCTATGTACATTACAAGTCATAAAAAGACATAATTCATTGAACCCACGTATTTCTTAGACAGAATTATAGGATTATTCCGACAAAAGTTGTAACTTTGCCCTATTATAGTCGACAGGAAAAGGTTATGAGGTTGCGAGGTTACGAGGTCGTGAGGTCGTGAGGTATTCATAGATTGGAAAATAAAAATGTTCAAGTTTCGCAAGTTAAAACTTGCTCTAAGGAGTTCCCTTAAGCTTTGCGAAAAAAAAACGAGTTGACAGCATGCAGAAGACATGCGAGACTTGAGTAAAAAAAATGGAAGATTGACTCCCTTTAACTCCTTATGCCGAGGCACTGCCGAAACTTAAATTATTGGATTACCATAAAGCATTCAGTTATGAGGAAAACAATTATTACTATGAGTGTTGCAATCATGTCGCTTGCAAGTCAGGCACAGACAAGCTATCCCACTCCGCAGAAGGTAGATGTGGAAGACGACTATTTCGGAACAAAAGTACCCGACCCTTACAGATGGATGGAGGATGACACATGCCAGCAGGTTCGGGAATGGGTAGAACAGGAGAACAAGGTAACAAGAGACTATCTTGACAAGATACCATTCAGGAAAAGACTATACAACAGACTCAAGGAGCTTGCAAACTACGAGAAAATCGGAGCTCCATTCAAGAAAAACGGCAAGTATTATTACTATAGGAACAATGGCCTTCAGAATCAGTCGGTACTGTATGTAAGCGACAATGCCGAGGATGACGGCATTGTATTTCTTGACCCTAACACACTATCAGCTGACGGCACCGTGGCTTTGAAAAGTGTTTCTTTCTCACATAACGGCAAATACATGGCATACTCCATCTCCCGCAATGGCTCAGACTGGCAGGAGTTTTATGTAATGGACGTTATCAACGGGAAACTCCTTTCCGACCATATCGAATGGGCAAAGTTCTCTGGTGCAGCATGGCATGGTGACGGCTTTTATTACAGTGCCTACGATACCCCAGAGGAGGGAAAGGAATTTTCCAGCATGAACGAGACACACAAGATATACTACCACAAGATAGGAACACCGCAAAAGGATGACATCCTGTTCTTCCAGAACCCGGCTTTTCCCAAAAGGTTCTATGGTGTGGAAATAGACGAGAAGGAAACTGTGATGTATCTCACGGAATCAGGCGAGGGCAGTGGCAACAACCTATTCATACGAAGTCTGAAGTCACCTTGCTCACAGTTTATACAGATGACCTCTGACAGCAACTATGAGTACTATCCCATAACAGAAAAAGGAGACAGCATAATAATCCTTACCAATTTCGGAGCTCCGATGAACAGACTTATGATAGCAGACATCAGGAACCCCGGCATAAAGGACTGGAAAGAGTTTGTTCCGGAAAGGAAGGAATTGCTGAGCAGTGCCGACCATATAGGCGACAAGCTGATTCTGACATATATGAAAGATGCTTCAGACCACGCATATTCCTACACACTTGACGGAAAGATGGAACATGAGATAAAGCTTCCAATGGTTGGTTCGGTTTATTTCACTGGAAAGAGAGAAGACCGAGAATGCTATTACACTTTCCGTTCCTTCACAATGCCTAATACCATATATAAATATGACATGGAGAGTGGAGAGAGCATACTCTACAAGTCACCGAAACTGGCATTCAGGACAAAGGACCTTGTCAGCGAACAGGTGTTCTACGAGAGCAAGGACGGTACAAGGATTCCAATGACACTCACGTACAGGAAGGGTATGAAGCGCAATGGCAAGAACCCGGTTTTCCTGTATGGATACGGAGGCTTTGCCATAAGCCTGACTCCATCTTTCTCAGCCATGAGGATACCTTTCATAGAAAGTGGCGGCATTTACGCTGAAGCCAACATAAGGGGCGGCAACGAATATGGCAAGGAATGGCATCTGGCAGGAACAAAGATGCGGAAGCAGAATGTGTTCGACGATTTCATATCCGCTGCGGAGTGGCTCATAGACAATAAATACACCAATAAAGACAAGATTGCAATAAACGGTGCAAGCAATGGAGGCTTGCTCGTGGGCGCATGCATGACACAGCGTCCTGACTTGTTCAAGGTAGCAATACCAGAAGTGGGGGTTATGGACATGCTCAGATACCATGAATTCACAATAGGATGGAACTGGGCTTCCGATTACGGCAGAAGCGACGACAGCAAGGAAATGTTTGAATATCTGCATGGCTACTCTCCCCTCCACAACATAAAGGATGGAGTGACATATCCAGCCACCTTGGTTCTCACAGCCGACCATGACGACCGTGTAGTACCTGCCCATTCCTTCAAGTTTGGTGCCACACTACAGGAGCACCAGAAAGGAAATGTCCCCGTATTGATTCGCATAGAGACCAATGCCGGTCATGGAAGTGGCAAGCCTATTCAAAAAATCCTTGAAACAGAATGCGACATATATAGCTTCGTCATGAAAAACCTTGGCATGAAATATTGACTACAAAATGTGACGCAATGAAATATCGGCATATCCACATAGAGGAAACCACCAGCACCAATCTCATTGCCAGAGACATGGAAACAGAAGACGATGAGACAGTCGTCATCACCACTGACTTCCAGACTGACGGCAAAGGACAGGGAAGCAACAAATGGGAGAGCGAGAAAGGGAAAAACCTTCTCTTCTCCATCATCACTCCTACCCTGTCCATTGAGTCGAGAAAACAATTCCTCATATCAATGGCTATGGCGAACGCCATATACGATACCCTTGTGGATAATGGAATAAAAGGTGTTTCCATCAAATGGCCCAACGACATTTATGCCGGCAACTACAAGATAAGCGGAACACTAATAGAGAACAGACTGGCAGGATGTGTCATCAGACGCAGCATCATAGGAGTGGGGCTGAACGTAAACCAGTCTGTTTTCATAAGTGATGCTCCAAATCCTACTTCCATGACTAATCTTACAGGGAAACAATATGACCTGCATTGCATAATGGATGGAATAATCCATAATTTCAGAAGAATGACATACATGGCATCATCCGCTCCTGACATCCTAAAGATTATGTATATGGAAAGAATGTACAGGAAAGACGGCATGCACAGATACTATGACCGAAACGGTAGTTTCCTTGCCTCAAGTGAAGGCGTGACTGACAGTGGCTGCCTCATGCTAAAAGACGAGAGTGGGAATATACGGCAATATGGCTTTAAGGAGGTTGCCTTCGATATTGAGTTTTGAAAGACATACCAAGGAAGCCATGGCATTATGTATGGGTTACAGCGTCCTGGTTTGCAAAAACAACATTGCAAGACTTCTTTTAACTAACATCTTTTGGATTATTCATAAAATATAATTACTTTTGCAATGATTTATAAATCTTATTTACATTCAACAATTGCATCCCATTTTACAGCAGACGCAGACAATGTTCTATGCGCCTGTTTCAAATGACGGAAAAGACAATAACACTACAGGAAACATTATGGCAAGATTTAAGAGAATTCTATTAAAACTTAGCGGAGAAAGTCTTATGGGCGAGCGAGGTTTCGGCATCGACCCGAAACGTTTGTCAGAATATGCCGAACAGATAAAAGAAATACACCAAATGGATGTACAGATAGGCATAGTCATTGGTGGCGGCAACATTTTCCGTGGACTCAGTGGCTCACAGAAAGGCTTCGACAGAGTGAAAGGCGACCAGATGGGCATGTGCGCCACGGTAATCAACTCCTTGGCTCTCAGCTCCGCCCTTGAATCCATAGGAGTCAAGACAAAGGTGCTCACTGCTATAAGAATGGAGCCAATAGGCGAATTCTATAGTAAATGGAAAGCCATTGAGGCTATGGAAAATGGTTATGTCTGTGTCTTCAGTGCAGGAACAGGTTCCCCATATTTCACTACAGACACAGGTTCGTCATTAAGAGGCATCGAGATTGAGGCTGACGTAATGCTGAAAGGAACCAGGGTGGATGGAATATACACTGCTGACCCAGAGAAAGACCCAACAGCCACGAAATTCACAGATATCACTTACGACGAGATATACACACGAGGTCTTAAAGTCATGGACTTGACCGCCACTACCATGTGCAAAGAGAACGATCTCCCTATCTATGTTTTCAACATGGACATTCCCGGCAACCTGAAAAAGGTTATGGATGGTGAAAAGATAGGCACTCTCGTTCACAACTGATTTTAAGCATTTACATAGCTGGAAGACCCTGAAAACAGGACAAGGAAAGAGAAACAAACAAACTATAAAAATGACAAGAAAAATGAAAAAGAGATTTTACCTTACATTGCTTGCTATAATCTGCATCACATGCAATGCAGTGGCAGGCGACACCATGGTATATGGATATGCCACTTCTGGTGACACGCCACAGGCTTGGGGAACCAACAAGGCTGAGACATACGACGTGGCAATTAGTCTAAACGAGAAATTCCTCAGCGGAAAGAGAGTGAAAAGCGTAAAGATTCCACTTTACACACAGAATGGCATTACCAAATGCTCTGTATGGCTAACAAAGGTACTTACACTGAAGTCAAAGAACGGTGTGAAGGTCAACGTTCCAGACATTGCATCATACAATGTCACTCCAGAGAACGACTGCATCAACATGACATTCGATGAGCCTTACACCATAACAGACGATGGAGTATATGTAGGTTTTTCCATTACAGTATCAACACTTGACTACAAGAGCGGAACACCTATCATGATAGGAGGAACTTCATCTACCGAAGGTTGCTACATCCATACGTCATCGTCATACAAGATATGGAACAACATGAACAACAAGATTCCGGGAATGGCCTCTACAATGGAAGTGACTCTGGAGGGCGAGATAGCTGACAACGCCGTTGAGATAACCAAACTTTATGACGCAAACGTACAGAAAAGCGTTGAGATTAGTGCAAAGGCATTGCTTACAACTCATGGTTCTCAGAATGTCAACTCAATCGACTACAATTATACCATAGGAAACATAC
This sequence comes from uncultured Prevotella sp., assembly GCA_945875635.1. Lineage (GTDB taxonomy): Bacteria > Bacteroidota > Bacteroidia > Bacteroidales > Bacteroidaceae > Prevotella. The sequence continues at coordinate 18,546 of CAMCLD010000035.1, read as the reverse complement.
TCACAGGGAGCAAACACATTGACCTTGACCAACCTATTGAAGGACAATACGGAAACCAGGGTGTCATAGACCTTCCATTGCCAGCCATTGACAACAAAGGAGAATATGACCTGACGGTGACAATCACAAAGGTAAACGGAGAAGATAATAAAGACAACGTATTGGCAATGACGTCTTCGTCGAAGATAAGAGTATATTCATTTGTAGCGGAGAGCAGACCTGTTTATGAGGAATACACTGGAACATGGTGTCAATACTGTCCTAAGGGATTTGTTGCCATTGAGGAAATGACAAAAAGGCATCCAGACGATTTCATCGCCATTTCATATCATAACGATGACCCTATGGAAATCATGTATGCGTCATATTTCCCAAGCTACATAGGTGGATATCCGTCTGCATATCTTAACAGGTCACAGGAAATAGACCCATATTCCGGTAGCTCAGGTGCATATAACCAGCTTGGCGTTGAGGATGACTGGCTTGCACTGCGCAACGAGATAAGCACAATAGACATATCCTTGAACGCACAGTGGAACGAGACGGATGACAACGAGATTAATGTCAACACAACCGTCAAGTTCGGAGACAACTATACAAACGCCGGTTACAAACTTGCCTATGCCCTGACTGCAGACGACCTATGCGGCACGGATAACGAGGCTTGGACACAAACAAATTATTTTTCCGGAAGAACGGAATACGCGAGCGGTCCTGGTATGGAACAGTTCGTTAATGCTCCGACATATGTGAGCGGATTAAAATTCAGAGATGTCATCATACTCGGTCCTGATTGCCGCGGCATAGCTGGCAGTATTCCATCAAACATTGAGGATAGCAAGGAATACAACAGCACCTACACATTCTACGCTGACGAGGCTGTAAGCCTTTACAACCAGAAGTCGCTCATTCAGGACAGGACAAAGCTGAATGTAGTAGGTATGATATTAGACAGCTATGGCAGAATTGTGAACGCCTTCAAGGCAAAAGTGACAGGCGGCACGTCAAATGGCATCGACAATACTTGTGTCAGCGGAAAAGACATCAAGGACATAAGCTATTACGATTATGCCGGACGCAAGACTTCAGAACCTAAAGGTGGTCTGTTTATCAAGAAGGTGACATACAGAGATGGCTCTGTATCAACAAGAAAGATAGTAAAGAAATAACAATAACCCAAACATTATAAAGGGAAAAGGTATGAAACGCATTTTATCAAGCATTGCCATGATAACACTCGCAGTGGCATCATGGGCAGTCCCTGCAAAACCTGGTTTGTGGAAAACCATCAAGCTCGACAACGGCACGGAAGTAAGAGCACAACTTGTAGGAGACGAATTTGGCAGCTACTGGCTCGCTGAGTCTGGTGTCGGATATGTCCAGAACATAGACAAAGAAACGTTCAGAATTGCTGACATCCAGAAAATTGAGGCGCGTGCAAAAGAGCTCCGCAACAAATTCAACAGTGAAAAAGCAGCTATGAACGTAGGGAAAGCTCCAGGCAAAAAGGCTGTTTTCACTGGCGAAAGAAAAGCATTGTTCATTCTTGTGGAGTTTCCAGACTTGAAATTCAAGGAAGGACATGACCAGGCATACTACAATGATGTGTGCAATAAAGAGAACTTCTCAAGCACAGACGGCTTTGTGGGTTCTGTACGAGATTACTTCAGGGATCAGAGTTACGGTGAGTTCACTCTCGACTTTGACGTTGTAGGTCCAGTGCAAATGCCAAACTCATATACTTATTACGGAGCTAACGATACCTATGGCAATGATTCGCGTCCTGGAACGATGGTTGCTACAGCCTGTCAGCTTATAGCACAGCAGGGACTGATTACCGACTTCTCTGTATATGACTGGGATGGAAACAAGGAAGCAGACCAGGTATTCGTCCTTTATGCAGGAGAAGGCGAAGCAACCGGAGGTGGAACTAATACAATATGGCCGCATGAATCAAGACTTATGTGGAGCGATTATGGCAAAAGACTGAATGCAAACGGTACTTACATAAACACATACGCATGTAGCAACGAAATGAACGAAGGTTCCATTGTTGCAGGCATTGGTACTATCTGTCATGAGTTCTCCCATTGCCTTGGCTTCCCTGACATGTATGACACTGCCAACCATAGCAACTATGGAATGGGATCATGGGACCTGATGTGTCAGGGCAGTTATAACGGCAACACATTCTGTCCTTCAGGCTACACCGGATATGAGAAGATGGTGGCAGGATGGAAGAATCCAATAGAGATAACAGGCACCATGAGCGTAAACAACATGAAAGCACTTAGCGATGGTGGTGAGTTCTATGCCATATACAACAATGCCAACAGAAACGAATATTACATTCTTGAGAACAGGCAGTTTATAGGATGGGATATTGAGAACTATGGAAAAGGACTGCTTGTATATCATGTTGACTATGACCGCAACGCATGGTCGTTCAACACAGTAAACAATACTGCTGACCACCAGCGTTGTGCCATTGTGGCTGCCGACAACAGCTACAACCAGTATTACGCCACCGACATAGCTGGTGATGCCTTCCCAAGCAGCGGCAACAACAAGCTCACATCCACGACAACACCAAGTACGTCCCTTTTCAATGCCAACAGCGATGGTACTAATTTCCTTGACAAATCAATTCTCAACATCAGGGACAACGGTGACGGAACAGTCTCCTTCAATGTCGTTGACAACAATGACATTGGTGCCAACAAGCCTGAAGGTGCACTTTTCTATGAGTCGTTTGACTTGAATTTTGGTGTTGGAGGCAATGATGGCAACTGGGATGGAACTGTTACGACAGAAGAGCTGATTACAGACAACGATGGATGGTCAGCAACGGGAGGTGCAGGAGCTTTCAAGTGTGCTAAATTGGGAACGACCAAGAGTGCTGGACGTGCCACGACACCATTCATAGAGATTAACGGAGAGACACAGCTGACATTCAAGGCTGCCCCATTCAACAATGAAGTTAAAAGTCTGACCGTTTCCACCTCAGGTGCGGTGACTACAATCTCCGACAAGACATTTACACTGGAGGCTGGCAAATGGACTGATTGCTCAACATTGATAACGGGCGAGGGCAGTATAAAGATTATCATCAAGGCTAACGGATACCGTTTCCTACTTGACGAGGTTGTAGTAATTCCATCTGCTCTTTCTGGCATAGATGTTGTCAACAGCAATGCTACACAGAATGCCAACAAGGGCATTTACACAATTGATGGCAGATATGTTGGAATGGACTTCAACAAGCTTCAGAAAGGCATATATATAGTTAATGGAAAGAAAATCGTGAAATAAGATTTCCATTACACATAAATAAGCGAACAACTTGTAGTTAAACCACAGGATGTTCGCTTATTTTTTTACAAGTAAAAAGTAAAAGACACTTGATACTTGCGTCAAAGCTGATTTGAGCTAAACCCGAAACGGTCTAATGACTGATTTGGGGTTAAAGAAGAGCCTTGAATTTCTCATCAAGGACAGACTTTGAAGCTGCACCTACAAATTTGTCAACAAGTTTGCCGCCCTTGAAGAAAAGAATGGTAGGAATATTGCGTACACCAAACTCCATCGCAATATCATCATTCTCCTCCACATCACACTTGCCGACAGCAATCTTTCCTTCATACTCTTGTGCAAGCTCTGCTATGATTGGTGCTATAGCCTTGCATGGTCCACACCATGTAGCCCATAAGTCAACCACCAATGGCAGAGTGCCGTTTCTCAACTCCTCGAAATTTTCAGTTGTAATTGTAAGTTCCATAATTGTGTTCTTTCGTTAATAATATTATATATGTAAATTGTTTGCAAACTCCATGCCAACCCCTGTGTCAGTTTACAGAATAGCACAATTTGTCATTAGATTCAATGAACAAGATGAAATTTCTGTTCACAAAAACTTTATTGGCACTTTTAAGCATTACGGTATTCTGTGGATTAGGGTCCTTAAGTTGGAGATAGAAATCCACACCTTTGTCATTTGTCTCTATGACAGATAAAAGCTCCGTAGCCATTGTCTCGTCAAAATCCGAAGCATCTATTGTCAGTGTGAATTTTTCAATATTTCTATCCTTTATGTCATACAACTGTTCCACTTTCTCTATCCGGAAATCATAGGAATTGGAATTTCTGTATTTCTGTTTGCATTTTGCAGTAATGAAAACAGTGTAATCATTTTTCAGGCTTCCACTCCACTTTATCCAATCATCACCGAACAGAGCAATCTCCCCTGCCCCATCATAGTCTTCAATGGTCACCAGTCCGAAGGGCTTTCCTGTTTTCTGTGAAAACTTCTCCACTACATTTGTCACTATGCCTCCGAATGTTATCGTCTCTTTCTTGGACAGTTGTTCTTTGTCTGAATCCCTATTTATTTCCTGACATTTTGTATTGCACAGATTGGTGAGCACAATGCTGTATTCATCAAGAGGATGCTCGGAAAGATACACTCCAACAAGAGCCCGTTCCTTGTTGAGCCTGTCAATAGTAGGCCACCTTTCTGCCTTTGGTATCTGAGGATGGGCTATCTCTACATCGTCAAAGCCTCCGAAAAGAGACGTCGTAGCACTCTCTTTCTCATGCTGATACAGAGAACCGTACTTAAGAATCAAATCAATGAACATCTCACCTTTGGCATTAGTAGCAAAGAACTGCTCTCTCAATATTCCGAAACTGTCAAATGCTCCACTGAGTGCAAGACTCTCAAATGCCTTGCGGTTGACGCTTCTCAGGTCTATTCTCTCTACGAAATCATATATATCCTTGAACGCCCCTGATTTCTCTCTTTCCGAAATGATAGCCATGGAAGGTCCCTCGCCCATTCCTTTAATAGCTGCCAGTCCAAACCTGATTTCACCTTTCTTATTAACAGTGAACTTCATACGGCTCTCATTGACATCCGGTCCAAGAGTGAGTATTCCCAAAGAGCGGCATTCGTCCATCAGTTTCGTGATTTCTGTAATCTGGTCTTTTCTACGGCTCATGATAGCTGCCATGAACTCGGCAGGATAGTTAGCTTTAAGATATGCCGTCTGATAAGCCACCCAAGAATAGCATGTAGCATGACTCTTGTTGAAGGCGTAAGATGCGAACTTCTCCCAGTCAGCCCATATCTTCTCCAGTATCTTTGGGTCATGACCGTTTCGCACGCCACCCTCTATGAACATTGGCTTCATCTCATCGACAATCTTTTTCTTTTTCTTACCCATTGCCTTTCGCAGAGCATCGCTCTGACCTCGAGTGAAATCAGCAAGTTGTCGAGAAAGTAACATCACCTGCTCCTGATACACGGTAATTCCGTATGTGTCCTTTAGATATTTCTCCATGCACGGAATATCGTACTTGACAAGCGATGGGTCGTTCTTTCTTTTTATAAAGTCTGGAATATAGTCCATTGGTCCCGGTCGGTACAGTGCATTCATCGCAATAAGGTCCTCAAAGACTGTTGGATGCAGTTGTCTGAGATAGTTCTGCATACCAGCCGACTCAAACTGGAAAGTGCCTATTGTCCTACCTTCCTGATAGAGTTTATATGTCTTTGGGTCGTCAATGGGTATCTTGTCCAAATCTATGATGTTGCCTGTTGAAATCCTTATGTTCTCAACTGCCTCCTTCAACTCCGACAGGGTTTTAAGTCCAAGGAAGTCCATCTTTATCAATCCCGTCTCCTCTATCACGTGTCCGTCATACTGTGTACAGTTTACTTTCACGTCCTTGAAATCAGGATCATCGGCTGTTGACACCGGCACCCAATCGCTGATAGGGTCACGACAGATAATGAATCCACATGCGTGAATTCCTGTTCCTCTTACCGTCCCCTCAAGCATTTTTGCATATTTGATGGTATTTTTGAGTCTTATGTCGTCTGAAACTTCAGCATCCTGCAACTGTGGGGTACACTTAATGGCATTCACGAGATTCATCTTGAGTCCATCCGGAAGCCTGTCTGGTATAGCCTTGCATAAAGAATTGGATATTTCAAGCGGCACATTCTCTACTCTAGCCACGTCCTTTATGGAGTTTTTTGTAGCCATACTGCTATATGTAATGATATGTGCGCAGTTCTCATATCCGTATTTTTCCTGTACCCATTGCAACACCTTGCCTCGCCCATCGTCATCAAAGTCAGTGTCTATATCAGGAAGTGAAATACGGTCTGGATTAAGGAAACGCTCAAACAGCAAATCGTATTTCATTGGGTCTATCTTTGTAATTCCAAGGCAGTATGCAACCACTGAGCCAGCTGCGGAACCACGTCCTGGCCCAACCATGACACCAAGTTCCTCTCTTGCGGAATTTATAAAGTCCTGCACGATAAGGAAGTAGCCAGGGAATCCCATCGTTTTCATGATGTGAAGTTCGAACCTTATTCTATCATCCACATCTTTCGAAAGTGGGTCTCCATAAAGTCTTTTTGCTCCATCGTATGCCAGTTTGCCAAGAAACTCTGCCTCGAATTTAATTCTGTACAGTTTCTCGTATCCGCCAAGATGGTCTATTTTCTTCTGCCCCTCTTCCACTGGCAGCTGGTTCTCTCCATTCTCATCGGAAGTAAACTCTCTGAAAAGGTCCTCTTCAGAATACTTTCTTCGTATGTCGTCTTCGGTGCCGAAACTTTCTGGTATAGGAAAGAAAGGCATGATAGGGTCATGGTTGATATTGTAAGTTTCGACTTTGTCAAGTATCTCGAGCGTGTTGGTGAGTGCCTCTGGAATATCTGAGAATATATCATTCATCTCCTCCCTTGTCTTGAACCATTCTTGTTTTGAATAAAGCATTCTGGTTGGGTCGTCAAGGTCTTTTCCTGTGGCAAGGCACAGGAGATGGTCGTGTGCCTCTGCATTTTCCTTGTCAACAAAATGGCAGTCGTTTGTACATACCAATTTCACGCCATATTCCCGTGCAAGTTCAACAAGAATCTTGTTGGCTTTCTGCTGGAGAGGGTAAGTCTCTCTATTTGCCCTCACATTTGGATCTGTCACTTCATGTCTTTGCAGCTCAAGGTAATAATCGTCTCCAAAGATGCGTTTATGCCACTCTATTGACTGTCTTGCACCCTCAATGTCGTTCTCAAGAATCTTGTGTGGAACCTCTCCTGCTATACAAGCAGAACATACAATAAGTCCCTCATGGTATTTCTCAAGGTCTTCATGGTCTGTGCGCGGTCTCATGTAAAAACCGTCCACCCATGCCCGGCTCACAAGTTTCACAAGGTTATGGTATCCTTTGCTGTTTTTAGCAAGCACAATGAGATGGTAGCCGCCCATGTCTGTCTTACCATCCTTTTTCTCCTTCTTCCCATATCTCGACACATACATCTCACAACCGAAGATAGGCTTGAACGGTTCCTTACCTTCTTCCTTTAATTTCTTGTTTACGCTCTTGCTGTAATCGAAGAATTCCTTTATACCAAACATATTTCCATGGTCGGTAATAGCCATTCCCCTCATACCGTCAGCCACAGCCTTGTCAACAAGACGGGTTATTGGCGATTGTCCATCAAGAATTGAATAATATGTATGTACATGAAGGTGTATGAAATCGTGCATATAATGAATGGTTTATATCATCTTGCTTACAGCTTTATAGCGTTGCAATGGGTAATAATTTTGATTAAAAACACATAATTCAGGTTCAAAGTTACTGCTTAAAAGTGACATATCCAAAAGTATGGGATGTAAAATTTTGCAATTAAGCAAAAAAAGCGTAACTTTGCAAACGAAAAAGTTATAACCGATATACCTACCCATGGGGAAGAGAATAAAAAAACTGAAAAAAATAAGAATACACCGTGAAGGCACAGATACACTAATATATGGTGCGGTGTGCTTTGCGGCTATTGCATTTATACTTTGGACTGCTTTTGACAACAAGATAGCTTTCTGGGCTTTTGTTGCTGTCTTTGGTACAATCTACGCTATTGTCACAAATTTTTACAGATGTCCCATCCGGTATTTCGGGACAGATGATACTGACAATATCGTAGTGGCACCAGCTGATGGCCGTGTGGTTGTTGTAGAGGAAGTATTCGAAGATGAGTATTTTCATGACAACAGGCTTATGATAAGTATTTTCATGAGCCTATGGAATGTTCACGCCAATTGGTTTCCCGTTGATGGGAAAGTGAAGAGTGTAATCCACAAGAACGGCAATTACCATAAAGCTTGGCTTCCAAAGGCGAGCGAGGAAAACGAGCATGCTGACATAATGATAACTACTCCTGACGGTGTTGATGTCTTGTGTCGCCAGATAGCCGGTGCTGTGGCTCGTCGTATTGTAACCTATGCCAAGGAAGGTGAGGATTGCTATATTGACGAACATCTCGGATTCATAAAACTTGGCTCAAGAGTGGATGTGTATCTACCTGTCGGTTCTAAGCCATGCGTTAAGGTTGGACAGCTGACAACAGGAGACCAGACCGTAATAGCCAACCTTGGCACGAAATAACAGAGACAGTATTTTACTTGACATGACATTATAAGATACCTTGGCAAGTAATACAATATACTTTGGCAAATAACACGATATACTTTGGCAAGTAATACAAAATATCCGACTCTTTTAATTAAGAAAAAGATGAACATTAAAAGGCATATTCCAAATTCCATTACATGCTGTAACCTCATCTCGGGATGCATTGCAGTATTCTATGGACTTACATACAATATGGATGCCGCACTTCTATGGATTGCCATAGGTGCAGGATTCGATTTCTTCGATGGAATGAGCGCACGACTATTGGGAGTAAGTTCCCCTATAGGCAAGGAACTTGACTCACTTGCTGATGTCGTTACATTTGGAGTTGCTCCGTCAGCCATGGTGTTCTCAGAACTTGGAGTAATGCCATATCCTCCATGCATTGACACCATGAGGGAATATCTGCCTTTTGTTGCATTCACCATTGCTGCTTTCTCGGCTTTGCGCCTTGCGAAATTCAATCTTGATGAGCGACAGACAACTTCATTCATTGGACTTCCCACCCCTGCCAATGCACTCTTCTGGGGTGCCCTGCTGACAGGTGCAGGGGACGTAATAGAATCGTCAACCTATATGGTGCCTGTCATTCTTGCTGGAATATGTCTCACAAACTGGCTGCTGATCGCTGAAATTCCGATGTTTGCCCTGAAGTTCAAGCAATGGGGATGGAAGGGGAACCAGATAAAGTATATTTTCATCCTATCATGCATACCGCTATTAGCGATATTCCGACTTGCAGCCTTCTCCATTATCATAGCCTGGTATGTAATTCTATCTGCAATAGTGAGCAAACAAGACCATAAAGAATAACACGACATGATTGAATTCTTATCATTCATATTACTCTTCTTCATAGTATGCCTTTTTATTATTGTTGTATTAGGGTACACATACTTTAAAAAGGGCATTGACACTTTCAGAAGCATACTCTCAGGCAACAACCAGAGAGACACCTATAATGGAAATGGAAGACGGCATGGCAGTAATGGCAAACAGACAGTCATTGACAGACGCTCCCCAGAAGAGGCTAATAGGAAGATTATACCAAGTAACGAAGGGGAATATGTAGATTTTGAGGAAGAGTAAAGTCCACCGCTCAAAATCAAACACATACCTACAGCTTTGAAACAAATCTGTTTCTGATGTAAAACACATAGATTGGACATAATAGGTAATCCATAAAAACATTCTCTCAACAAAACGCATTCGAAAACAGTTACATTGTTGAAATATGCTATTAAAAAAAATAAAAACTGATGGTTGACAGTATATTTTTCTTATTTTTGCATAACAATAATGCAATATTCCAAAGCTAATGACATTTACCTTATAATAAGGTGTCATGCAGAAGCAAGTAGAATATTGCAGAAAACAAATGACGACATGTTTGATTTCAACAGATTTACAATGAAACGGTGTTTATCATTTTTTCTATTTGTCATAATAGCATCTACAGCCATGATGGCTCAAGATTACGACAATCTATGGAAAAAAGTGGAGGATGCAAAGAAGAAAGACCTGCCTAAAACCCAGATAGATTTTCTAAGGCAAATAGAGGCAAAGGCATTGTCTGAAAAGGAATACGGACAGTTGCTGGCTTCACAGACAAACCGATACGCACTGGAATATTCCATCTTTCCTGACTCTCTTGAGCCGCACATCATGGAAATGGAAATGCATGCCATGGCTGCAGAAAAGAAAGACCTGGCTTTGGCTGCTGTCTATTACACCCTGTTAGGAAACCTATACGGGATGGGCATACCAGCAATTGACGGCTTTGATACATCTGCAGATGCCGTAAAGAACAGGCAACGCAAGAAAGAGTTGTACTTCAAGAAGGCTATGGAGCATCCGGAAGTACTGGCAGCACATACCACAGGCGAATACTCTCCAATAATAAGCAAAGGTAAGGACAGTGAGATATTCAACGATGACCTTCTACATGTGATAGGTATGAACACCGGGAACTGGAAAGGACTGGAAAAATACTATGTGGAAACAGGAAACAGAAGAGCCGCCTGCATCTGCAGTTCTATATGCGTGAAAGATACCGTGGAGGCTGATTCGCTTATTAAAATATATGAGGACTTGCCTGAGGCCGGAGAAATTGCGATAGCAAGATATAGGATGATGGGCGGATGTCCTACAAGCAGAAAGATTGAATACATAGACTTTTCACTCGACAAATGGAAAGACTGGGAGCACATGAACGAGCTGAGGAACAGCCGTATAGCCTTGACAAAACCATTTTTCAATGCTCATATAGACAGAAATGTCAACACATCAGAAAACACTCTGAAAGTAAATTTCACAAAGATAAGAAACGTCAGGGATATTTGTGTCAAGGCAAGCAGACTTGATGTCAACGGTGACTACGACACATTCAACAAGGATAAAAGAAGCAAGATACTAAAGCATGTGACAGAAGAGGACGTTTGTGCCGTGACACGACATTATGATATAATTGATGAACATACTACATTTAATGACTCCTTGTTCCTTAATCCATTGCCAGTAGGGGTTTATCTTCTTGATTTTTATGCCGACAACAAGTTGATAGAGACGGAGTCGGAACTCTATTTTGTAAGCAATGTCACTGGGGTGGTCATTAACCTTCCAAACAACAGAAACAGATATGTCTTAATGGATGCAAGAACTGGCAATCCTATACAGAACGCAAGAATCAAATTCGTAAAAAAAATTGGAAAGCCGTCATCCACAACTGTCACTACAGACAATAAAGGAGAGGCTATCGTGAACGAGGAGACTTACTCTAACTGTAATGTCTATATGAGCTCAGAAACCGACAAATTCTCTCCTCCATTTGGTTCATACAAAAGATGGTATTACAACGACAGGACAGCAGAAAGATATAAGATAAGTCTGTTCTCTGACAGAAGTATATACAGGCCAGGGCAGAATGTACACGTAGCAGCAACCATATTTGCGAATACCGTGGGTGACGACTTTACTGTAATTGCCAACGAAGAGGTGACCATCGTTTTAAAGAATGCCAACTATGATGTCGTATCAGAAGAAACAGTTAGAACGAACGAGTTTGGTTCTGCTTCCACTGAGTTTTCCATTCCAAAGGACGGACTAAACGGAAACTATAACATTACGGCATCGTGCGGTAAATGGCAACAATCATGCACTATCAAGGTGGAAGAATATAAAAGACCTACTTTCACTATTGAGATACCAAAATATGACAAGCAGTACTCCGAAGGAGATACTGTAAGAATAAAAGGATATGCTAAGACATACTCTGGTATGCCTGTTCAGGGAGCGAAAGTAGAATGTTCAGTATCAAGACGATTGGCTCTTTGGTGGGCAAGATGGTATCAAAACCAGGATGACAATACTATATTGCTTGACAATAAGGAAACGGTAACTGATGCGGAAGGCGTATTCTACATTGACATCCCCGTTGTACTGCCTAAGGACGAGGACAACGGTTATGGCAGAATTGCACATTTCTATTCTTTTGAGGCTTCAGCAAAAGTGACAGACATTGGAGGTGAGAGCCATATTGCCAGTTATAGCCTGCCGTTCAGCGTAAAACCTACGGTCTTGTCATGCAATCTGCCCGAAAAGGCTTTGGCTGACAGTTTGCGTTTCGTAAGATTCAACTACATGAATGCAGCAGGAAAAGATATCGAAGGACGCATCAAATTCAGCATTGGAGGTCATAATTATGAAGACATTCCAGCCAACAAGGATTTTGAGATAAAGAAACTTAAAAGCGGAAAATACGATTATACAGCCGTTTGCGACAATGACACCATAACGGGTTCAATCGTTGTTTTCAGCATAAAGGACAAGAAACCATTTGCGGAAACACAAGACTGGTTCTATGCAAGTTCGGAATACTTCAACAAAGACTCCTCTCCTGTATATGTACAAGTTGGAGCTTCGGCAGAAAACCAACATTACGTCTATTCTGTATTTTCGGGAAAAGACGAAATTGGAAATGGCTCCTTTACAATGAGTAATGCTATCAAGACATTCGAGTTTGTATATAAACCTGAATATAATGATGGCATAACATTCACATGCGCATGGGTTAACAACGGGAAAACATATATACATAGTGCGAGAATAAAAAAACCAATGCCAGACAAAAAGCTTGGAATAGAATGGACTTCGTTCAGAGACAGGCTGGAACCAGGACAGGAGGAGACGTGGACTATGAGGATAACAACGCCAGAAGGCAATCCGGCAAAGGCTTTGGTTACTGCAACTATGTATGACATGTCGCTTGACCAACTGTTCAAGCATGAATGGACACTTAATCTTGGGGTGTCAAGAAACATTCCATACGCTGAATGGTGCGGACAAAGCATAAACGGGCTGAACATCTACTATTATGCTCCTTGGAAAAACTATGTAAGCAGGGATTTATCTTTCAGCAATATCAATAACAAATATCTGTCGTTCTACCGTTTTTACGGTGATTTGGGAATGCCGGCAATGACTTATGTCAGGGGTAAAAGATTAAGTGCAAAGGCAATGGAATCTGTTGAAATAGAACTTACGGACATGGCTGTCGCAAGCGATGCTGTCGCAAATATAGTCCGTAACGAGATAGAGGATGAAATGATTGGTAGAAAGGATGATACAGGAGACTACATGCCAAGAACGAATCTTGAGGAAACTGCGTTTTTCTATCCACAAATGCACACTGACAAAAACGGAAACCTTGAATTCAGCTTCAGACTGCCTGAAAGTGTAACGACATGGAGGCTCATGGCTATATCTCACGACAAGAATATGAACTATGGCATCACCAGCAAAGAAACTGTGGCTTCGAAAAAGGTAATGGTTCAACCTAACATGCCACGCTTTGCAAGGCAAGGAGACATTGCAAATATTCCTGCAAGACTGTTAAACACCAGTGAAATAAAATATTCAGGAAAAGCTATTATTCAGATTATGAATCCTGAAGATGAGAAGTGCATTTGGACAGACAGCAAAGAATTCACTATCGAGGCAAACAATTCTTGTATGGTCTCATTCGACATCAATCTGAATGATATAACAAACAACACAGACGATATTAACTTGCTAATATGCAGAATTGTTGCAGAGGGAAACGGATTCAGAGATGGAGAGCAACACTACCTTCCAATATTGCCTGCAAGGGAAACTGTAATAAACACTCTGCCAATTACAATGCATGACAAAGGTAGCAAGTCTTATGATATTACAAAAATATTGCCAAAGAGCGAATATCATGATGCTCATCTAACTTTCGAATATACAAATAATCCTGCATGGTTTGTGGTGCAAGCTCTTCCTTCAACAGACAATTTGAGTTATGACAATGCCATTAATGTGGCTACGGTTCTTTACTCCAATTGCATTGGAAGATTCATTGCCAATAGGTTGCCACTGATAAAGAGAACATTAGGCATCTGGAGCAACGAGGATGCCAATACAGGAACACTCGTTAGCAATCTATACAAGAATGACGATGTAAAGAATATTTTAATTGAAGAGACCCCGTGGGTGACAGAAGCGAAAAACGACTCGGAAAGAATGGGAAAGATTGCAGATTTCTTCAATACAAACAATATGGAATACAAAGTCAAAACAGCCATAACGAAACTGAAGGAATTGCAGAATCACGATGGTTCATGGAGCTGGTGCAAGGGTATGGCTGGAAGTGTGTACATGACAAATACAATAAGTACAATACTTACAAGACTTGCCAAAATGACTGGAGACAAAGCCCTGTCAAACAATATGATTTCCAAGGCTAACGCATACATGGCTAAGGCAATAAGGAAAATTGTAAAAGACATGAAAGATGCTCAGAAAAGGGGTGTAAAACCTGTTATTGGCAATCTGGAAATTGACTATCTTTACCTAAGGGCTATCTCTAATGACACTCCTTCGGATATGGAGAAGAAGGATATTGAATGGCTCGTAGGTATATTGTCACAAAAGACTTCAGAACTGACTTTGTACGGAAAAGCGAGCGCAGCAATCATAATGTATAGATTCGGATATGTCAATACTGCAAGGACTTTCCTTAAAAGTGCATTGGAATACTCGGTTTACACCGAGGAAATGGGAAGGTATTTTGATTCTCCAAAAGCTTACTATTCATGGTTTGACTATCGCATTCCGACAGAAGTAAGAATGATAGAGGCTATAAATGAACTTATGCCTGAGAACAACAAAACCATTGGTGAAATGAGGCAGTGGCTGTTACAGGAAAAAAGAACTACATCATGGGATACCCCATATAATACCATCAATGCCATTCACGCTTTCTTCTTCAATAATAGCCAAGACTCAGAAACCATTGATTCTGCATTAGAGAAAAAAGAGAATGCCATTTTCTATGTAGATGGAGAACCACTGAACACTGAGTCAAAAAACTCAGGACTTGGTTATGTAAAGACTATCATTGACAATCCAAAGGCGAATACTCTCAAAATAGAGAAAATGTCGGACAAAACAAGCTGGGGAGCATTATACGCTCGCCTTACACAGGATGCAGGAAAGGTGGAAAACAAGAAATCAGGAATAGGTGTATCACGTTCATATTATTTGGTAAAAGGGAACGGAGAATCTGTCCTTGTAAACAAAGGAACAAAACTATCTGTCGGAGACAAAATTAAGGAAAAGATTGTCATCACAGCTGACAGAGACTACGACTTTGTACAGATTGCAGACAAAAGAGCTGCATGCATGGAACCTGTAAAACAGATAAGTGGGTATAATGGCGGGATATACTATTCACCAAAAGATAATTCCACATACTATTACATTGATATTCTTAACAAAGGAAAACATATCATAGAAACAGAGTATTTCATAGACCGTAATGGTTACTATTCCACAGGAACATGTAGTGTGCAATGTGCATATGCACCTGAATTCTCAGGTGTAGCCGGAGGTGTGAAAATTAAGGTTGGAGAATAAGAGGAATGGACAGGAACATAGATGATAGAGGATTATATTCACGTGCTGCAAAAATAGTATTGGCATTATGCACGACTATAATCATTCCACTGGAAGGATATTCGCAGTTAGTGGCACATAACAATGTCATAGATATTGGAAAAGTATATTACGAATCACCTGTGACTGCCTCATTCGCAATTGAGAATAAATATAATCACGAAATAGAGATTAAAGACATAAGAACAAATTGTGGATGTGTGGTAGCATCTGTAAAGAACAAACATATCGGGAAAGGAAAAATCAGAAACATATCCGTTACATACGATTCAAGAATGCTTGGACATTTCGAAAAAATCATTGCCATATATGCAGACGAAAATGATTCCCCACTTCTTTTGAGGATGAAAGGAATTGTTGTGGATGACTCTATTCTCGTTTCTAATAAATCAAACAAAGAAAAAATCACGCAACAATTAGACAAAGATATTGAGAATGCACCGAAAATAGTTATACTTCCAGAGAAAATGGTAGTAGCTGAATTTGGGAACAAAAAGAAAATATGTTTGAAAACAAACATATTCAATAGGGGAAAATCCACTCTTGAGATTTCGTCTGTAAATCTTATGACTGAAGGCATTGAGGTCTCCATTTCTTCAAGGCGCATTAAAGCCAGAGGTTATGCAAAGGTTAAGATAACGCTATTCAGAGATTTAATTGGAAATAAAAGAACAACAGGACTTGAACTTTTCACAAATGATCCAGAAAACGAGCGGAAAGCAATTAATATCAAGATTAAACAAGATGATTAATATAGAAATTGATGATGGCAGTGGATTCTGCTTCGGAGTGACAACTGCCATCAAGAAAGCAGAAGAAGAACTATCTAAGGGTAGAACTCTTTATTGTCTCGGAGATATAGTACATAACAGCATGGAGGTGGAGAGACTTGCAGACAAGGGCTTGATTACTATAAACCATAAAGAGCTGGAGAGGCTACATGATGTTAAAGTACTGCTTAGAGCTCATGGAGAACCACCTGAGACATACAGCATAGCAAAGAGAAACAACATCGAGATAATTGATGCCACTTGCCCTGTCGTATTACAACTTCAGAGAAGAATAAAAAAACAGTTTGAAAACAGCAATTCGGATAGCAACAGCCAGATTGTAATTTTTGGAAAGAATGGGCATGCTGAGGTTCTCGGACTTGTAGGACAGACTAATGAAAAGGCTATAATAATTGAGCATTTTGATGAGGTCAGGAAACTTGATTTCTCAAAGGATATTTATCTATATTCACAAACCACAATGTCACTCGATGAGTTTCACCGTATTACGGACTATATTCATGGACATTTGGCTGATAATGCACGATTCGAGAGTTACGACACTATTTGTCGTCAAGTTGCCAACAGAATGCCTAACATCGCTACCTTTGCAGCAAAACATGATCTTCTGTTATTCGTGGCAGGAAAAAAAAGTAGTAATGGCAAAGTGCTGTTCAGGAAATGTAGTCAGATAAACAACATGTCTCACCACATCGAAAAAGCTGAGGACATAAGGATGGAGTGGTTTAAGAACGTAAAGACCGTAGGTATATGCGGTGCAACCAGTACTCCCAAATGGCTAATGGAGAAATGCAGGGATTATATAATTGAGAAAATTGAAAAAAGACAGGATGATTGACTGCATTATTATAAATAAATAATAAAACGGTCAACATTATAAATGTATTAATTAATTGTTTTTAGGAACATAAACAAGAATTAAAATGAGAATCACAATAGAATCGATAGATAGCATTAAAGAAGCTGCACACACGTTTGTTGACAATATGCCAAATGGAAACATAATTGCTTTTTATGGCAAAATGGGAGCTGGAAAAACGACATTCATAAAATCATTGTGTGAAGAGATGGGAGTAGAAGATGTTATTACATCTCCTACATTTGCTATTGTAAATGAATATACGACAGATAAAGGTTTGCCTGTTTATCACTTTGACTTCTACAGAATAAAAAAAACAGAGGAAGTATATGACATGGGGATTGAAGAATATTTCTACAATAATGGGGTATGCCTTATAGAGTGGCCTGAGATTATAGAGGAAATACTTCCTGAAACTACAATCAAAGTAAAGATATTAGTTGGAGAAGATGGTAAAAGATATATTGAGTTCTAATTTGCCTTTGGTAAAGAGAATAAAAGTATTATTTACTTAACTATCTCCTACGTTCACTAAAAAAAGATGTCATAAGCTCACTACATTCATTCTCTAAAATGCCACTTACAACTGTTGCTTTGGGATGGAATGCATTTGGACTTAAAATATGATAACCTTTCTTGTTATCTCTGGCACCATATACTATTCTACTTATCTGAGACCAACCTATTGCACCTGCACACATTACACATGGCTCTACTGTAACATAAACCGTGCAATTTGTAAGATACTTGCCACCTAACACATTAGATGCTGATGTTATCGCCTGCATTTCAGCATGTGCAGTAATATCAGTCAACGTCTCTGTAAGATTATGAGCTCTTGATATAATCCTATCATTACATACTATTATTGCTCCAACTGGAACCTCTCCCTTCTCATAAGCCTTTTTAGCTTCCTCAATGGCTTTACTCATATAATATATGTCTTTTCTTTTCTGTTCTGAATCACACATAATACAAAATAATAAAACTATAATGATAGACCAAAAGCATCTTCAGTGTGCCTAACTTCGTAATTAGCAATATTAGTACCAATAACTGCTATAATATCAAAACGGATTGGATTATCAATGTGATAATACTTGACATAAGCGTTAGCACATCTCATAATAGATTTCATTTTTGAATAATTAACAGCACATTCTGTTTGCATAAATACTTCATTTCTTCTTGTTTTAACCTCTACAAAAACAAGATATCCATCGGGTGAATATGCAATAATGTCTATATCTCTTTTACCTAATTTCCAATCACGAGCCACTATTCTATATTGCTTGTCAAGCAGATACTCAACGGCAATATCTTCTCCCCATTTTCCTAAATCATTGTGTTCTGCCATAATGATACATTATATTTATACAAGAAGGAGAGCCTGAGGGACTTCCGTCCCAGAGGCTCTCCATGATGAAAGGA
>CAMCLD010000034.1 GCA_945875635.1 uncultured Prevotella sp. | reverse complement strand
TGGCTATGGCAGCAACAACAGCAAAAGCACAGGAAGTGCAAGACAAGGCAACGAAGACATGCTCGTTGCAGTTAGTGAGTGAGTGGGACAAGACATTCCCAAAGAGTGAGGGTCAGGGGACAGGTTCCTGAGTCTGGTAAGTGTCCGAAAGTTGAGGGGAGCCAGGTTCGAGTAGAGCGAGGGAGTTTCACCCTCTCACAGAACCGTGCGTGAAAGTCTCCCCTCACACGGCTCTTCACACTCTGGCTCTGTGCATAGACACAACCATGGTGTCTGACCTCTCTGCCAATGACAGAACAGGGTAAGCTTTTTCAGTGAAGATATACTTACTTTGCCCGAGAAGTAGTACTTACTTTGCCGATGAAGTATATCTTATCTGAAAAGTAAATACCAGTGGAGTCTTGTAATGTCCTGACTGATACCACTTTTCAAGTCTGTCTATTATCTTTCTTTTAAGCATTATTGCAACTTTTCGCCAGTGTTTCTGGTGCAAAGTTACAACTTTTTGCCAACAAATTCAAATGTTTTATACAACTTTTTGCCAATAGGATTTATTTCGCGTCAAAGTACTGGCACTCACTATATAAAATGCCAAGCAAAAGACAATCACTCCTCCCTCAGCCAAATCTCCATGAAACGGTCATACAACTCTTTAATTGCTTATTACAGGCGATTGCCTTAAGAACTCCTTTGACGCAATCTGCTCCACAAAGAAGGAGGCCATGTCGGGGGCGGTGATACTGAATTTCAAGCCCTTGCCGTCCAAAGAGGCTTTTACTTGACCTTTGGCCTGACCGTCCTTTATAGTGGTACATCGCATTATCGTCCAGTCGAGGTTGCTTTGGCGTATCATCGCATCCATGCGGTTCTTGTCGTCGATGATGGCCTGGAACCAGCCCATGAACAACGGCATAATGGCCTTTCGGTATATCCACGGCATGAAATGAAGACTGTCTCCTGCACCGATAACACTGATGGCAATGTACCGGCTTATTCCTGCCTTCTCCATTTCCTCCATGATAAGGCGGTTTGCCTCCGAAACGAATGTCGTCGGTTTGCCGTCTCCCTTTCCGCCAAGGCCCAATGTCTGGATGACGGCATCCTGTCCTTCTATGACTTGGCAGATGACGCTGCGGTCAGTAACCTGTCCTTCCATGACGTGCAAGCGTGAATGTGTAGTGGTCACTCTTTTGCCCTTACATTTTATGGTTAGAAAAACGCCGTTTTATGGTTAGAAAAACGCCGTTTTCTGATTGTAAAACGCCGTTTTCTGATGTAAAAACCGCGGTTTTCTGATTGGGAAAACGCCGTTTTATTACCTTTAAGGGTTTAGCATGTGTTTGATGCCGGTAAACAATAGTTCAAGGCACGCCCCGAACCACAATCTATTTGAACTGACGGAAGTTGAATTACCTTGATATAAATAAAAAGTTGCAAAACATCTGTCACTGTCACTGCCTGTTGACAACATACTGGCTATCAGTAATTTACTTTTTCGTGATGGTGACAGACGATTTAAAAATAGAGCTGAGACCGCACAAAAAAAGCGTTTTTTGATGTCGAGGCAAAGGTAAACAGTTAATTTGGACGACGCAATACGCCATCGTGGAGACGCTTACTTTTGGATGTCGATGTCGGTGACAGCAAAAATCGTCTGTCACCCATCTGTCACCATGATAACGCATTGATACTAAACAATTTAAACATTAATGGTGACAGATGACAGTAAATTGTAAAATTGTTATGCGCGCGAAAGAAGAACGTATATGAATAAAATGATTAGAAGCAAAGGTAAACTTAAACCCAAATCGGCCATTAGACTATTATGCGCTAACAAACTTTGGAATAAATCCGACCATTTCTCGCCATGGCATAGCTCAAGCACGCTTGGCTCTGCTCATTTGGCTTAACGAAATGGTTCTTTTTGTCATCTGCCTTTCCGTTTTTCGGTTACAATGGAACCCCATTGCGCCCTCAAAACGTAGAGACATCTGTTCAAAAACAAGAGTTGTTATCATCATAACGCTAATGACCGATTTGGGTTAAATGAATGTAAAGATACTTGTGGCGAGCAAAAGACTACCTGAACCAGTCGTACCGGTAATGAGGAATGCAGATGCTGAACGGCTCCTCACCGTCCGCGCGCTCTATGACGAGCTGCCGTGTAGACGTGAAATAATAGACGATGTAGGCGTGCCGGAGTTGCCGCTCGTCGGTCCACCCGATGAATATGCGCTTGTCATCGTCGCCATCGTCAGTCCATGGCTGATAATACACCACGTCATCAAGACTTTTCCGGATGCGCTGGTGCAGGGCATCGAAATCCTGTTCGGAGGAAGACGCACGCACCAGACGGGCACGTGTCGGGCAGCTGCCGTCTATGTTGACCCACCATATATGTCCCTCATGGTCGTTGCTCACAAAGAAAGTGTCCAGCACTTGCGCTTCGGAGTGCGACTGCAGTCTTTGCAGCTCCGTCAGCCCCTGTACGGGGAAAGTCCTCTCATACCATTGCTGCAACAGGTTCCTGTTGTCCGACATCCTGCTGGCACTGGCTACGAAGTTCCACTTGTTTCTGGTGTAGGTGATGGATCCGTCGTTCACGAAATACAGGAACTTACCGGCGTTCGGTCCTGCCAGCATCAGACGGGTGTTGGCGTGCAGGTTGCCCTCGTAGCCCTCGTAGTTTTTCTTCGTCACCAGATTGATGAGCGCATCATATCCCTCGTACTTTCCTTTCGGCTGGTCGATGATTTCCACTTTCTCAAACCTCAGATGGTGCAGGTCCATCACATAGCCATGGTTCTTCTCCACGCTGTCCACCAGCACGATGATGTTCCCCCTGCCGTTATACTCCACACTGTTGCTCATGGCGTTCCATGTCAGTCCCCGGATGTTTCCCAGCATCTGTGCCGTGTTACGTGCACCCCGTCGCATCTCCTTAGTTATGACAACCATGGTCTTGTCGCCTTCCGTCCTCGTACTTGATGCCACTACGCTCACCTCACTGAGCGATTCTTCCCGTGCCACAGAGTCGCGCCGTACACTCAGCGTGTCGGCATCCTGTGCCCATGTCTCCAATGTCGTTGCCGTCAGCAGGGCTGCGACAGCCAGTCTGATATATTTTCTCATGTCTGTAGAATTTTAAATTTTCTACTGACATATAGTTTCCGCTCATGAAAATATGTCACAGAGCGAATGGGGAAATAACACAAGTGTCATGTTGAAAGTTTAAAGTTTAATGTTTAATGTCGGTAGCTTGCCTGTTCAACATATACCCTGAACCCTCTATGCATCCAACAATAAACATTAAACTCTAAACATTCATATTGCATTAAACTTTAAACATTAAACTTTCACCCCCGGCAGGGGGGACATCAATTAGCGATAGTGGTGCGGAATGTGTTAAAAAAACATAGATTTCGCACCACTATCACATACTTGTTACAGGAAATTTCTCGGGGGGGGGAGGCTCCCCACACAAACCACACTTACAGACAGTCGCGCAGTATGGCAGCGATGTCGTCCTCATGGAGTGGCACCCATGCTTGGTCGAGCCCCTCGTTGACGGCTATGTGGCGAGCCATTTCGTCGATGCGGCTTTCGTCGATGCCCACTTCGCGGAGCGTCATGGGGATGCCTATGCCTTCGTAAAAATCATGGATGGCCAGTATGCTCTCCTCGGGAGTAGTGGTGCCAAACACGCCGCTGCCAAACGAGGTGATGCGCTCCACTACCTGACTGTGCAGCTCGCCCGTGGTGCTATTGAGGATATGGCGCATCCAGCGTGGGGTGACTATGGCAAGTCCCTCACCGTGGGTGATGTCGTAATGGCCTGAGAGGGCGTGCTCTATGGCGTGCATGGGCCATCCGCTCTCGGAGTTGCCGAGAGCGTAGATGCCGTTGCAGCCAAGTGTGGTGGCATAGAATATCTCGGCACGGGCATCGTAGTTGTCTGGCTCGTCAAGGACAATCCTCACGTTCTTCACCAACGACTTCACGGCTCCCTCCATGAAGGCATCATTCATCATGATGTGCTCGCCACAGAAATACTGCTCCATGATGTGGTTTATGCAGTCGGCAACGCCGGCGAGTGTCTGCTTCACGGGAAGTGTGAAAGTATAGGTGGGGTCGATGAACGACACGGCGGGGAACACCAACGGCGAGAAATAGGCAAGCTTGTCGTTGGTCTCGGTGCGTGATATGACTGCACCGGAGTCGTATTCCGAGCCTGTGGCTGCCAATGTGATGATATCGACAATAGGAATAGCCTTGAGAGTGGGAGCCTTGCCCGTTACGATGTCCCAGGGGTCAGCGTCCGAGCAGGCTGCTCCGGCTATTGCCTTTGTGCAGTCGAGCACGCTTCCGCCGCCCACGGCCAGTATGACGTCGATGCCCTTCTCCTTGCATATGCGCACACCTTCTATTACGCTGGGATTGAACTTGGGGTTAGGCTCGATGCCAGGCAACTCATATATCTCCTTGTCGTTGAGCAGCTCCCTCACCTGGTCGTAAAGACCGCTTCGCTTGATGCTTCCGCCGCCATAGGTGATTAACACCCTGTCGCCGAACATAGCCATAACGCTTTGCAGTTTCTTTGCCACCACACCCTTGCCGAAGATAAGGCGGGTGGGTGTCTGATAATCAAAGTTTACCATATACTAAAGAATTCAACAAAATACTATTTTTTCAATACAACACGTGGAGCCTTGTCTATTCGTGCAACCTTAAAATCAGGTGAGGAATAGTCATAGTTGAGAATCTTTACTAATTTCCCATTTACACATGCATAAACACTACCAGAGTTGATTGTTTTCCCTGTCTCCACTCCTGCGAGTGCAAGTATATATGCAACTTCAGTATCATTGAGTTTTGTCATGTCAAGGAAATAGAATCCGTCTTTTAGGAATGATACACCACGTCCAAATTTAAGGCAATAGCCGTCATCTGTCTTCACAACATTCACACGAGCAACATTGTCGTCAAATTCGGTGTTTACGTTTGGACAGTTAACGGTGACTAAATATCCGTCAACAATTCGTCCTATGGCATATCCATCTGTATCAAATCCATTTTGATTAATAATAACATAGCCATTATATTGACTTGACATCACAGCCGGCTTCTGAAGAACCTCAAAGTTGTAATAGTCGGCTTTTGTGAACATGCTTGATGTTATTGGCGTGGTATTCGTTGCCTTGGCAAATTTCTTTGATAGATAAATAATATTGTCGGAGAATTCACATTTATACCATTCCACTGTTTCAGCAAGGACTGTGAATACATCTCCCTTGTCTGCCATGCAAGGACTTGAATAGCCGAGACTTTTCTGGTTGCTCCAGATATGTTCGCAGATGTCCGACTCGTTGTAGCATGAGAACATGAGCCTTGGTGCTTTTACGGAAGGTGCTTTCCGCATGTTTACGTTGCTTCCTGTAACAGTAATGACTTTCTCGAATGCTGGGATTTTCAGGTCGAGAGAAGGGGCATTAATACCTTGTCCGTTCACGTTTGCAGTTGCCACTACAAAAATAGAAAGTGAAACCAGAAGTTGATTAATACGTTTCATTTATTTTGCTGTGTTGTGATTTGTGTAAAAGTATCAGTAGCTCCTTGCTATTATAACTCTCTTGTTTGCCGGTTTTCCGCTTACCATATCTACACCTGGATACTGATCGTATCCGAATGGTACGCAGCGTATGGTAGCCTGTGTCTCTTCCTTGATTTTAGCCTCTGTCTCTGCCGTTCCATCCCAGTGGCATAGGAAGAATCCTCCTTCCTTGACCTTTTCCTTGAATTCCTCATAGTTGTCACATTCGTATATGCGCTCGTCCCTGTATGCCTTAGCTTTCAAGAAAATGTTCTCCTGTATGTCGTCGAGCAGATTCTCAACATAATCGGCAATGCCTTCGAGCGGACGTGTTTCCTTTTCAAGGGTGTCACGCCTCATTATCTCCACAGTGCCGTTCTCAAGGTCTCTCGCACCCATTACGAGTCTTACAGGAACACCCTTCAGTTCATAGTCTGCAAACTTGAATCCTGGTCGTTTGTTGTCAGCATCGTCGTATTTGATGCTTATTCCTTTTGCTTTTAGTTGTGCAATGACAGGTTCCAGTGCTTTAGAAATAGCAGCAAGCTGTTCATTTCCTTTGCTGATAGGTATTATGACAACCTGTATTGGCGCAAGTCTCGGTGGAAGCACCAGTCCGTTGTCGTCAGAGTGTGTCATGATGAGTGCACCTATTAGTCGTGTACTTACTCCCCATGATGTAGCCCATACATATTCCTGCTTGTTCTCCTTTGTAAGGTAAGTCACATCGAACGCCTTGGCAAAATTCTGTCCAAGGAAATGACTTGTACCGCTTTGCAGGGCCTTTCCGTCCTGCATCATCGCCTCAATAGTATATGTGTCAAGTGCTCCTGCAAAACGCTCAGTCTCGCTCTTTACACCCTGCACAACTGGTACTGCCATCCATTTCTCTGCGAATTCAGCATACACATGCAGCATTTTCCGAGCCTCTTCCTCTGCCTCCTCTCTTGTTGCGTGTGCGGTATGTCCCTCCTGCCACAGGAATTCAGATGTTCTGAGAAACGGTCTTGTTCTCATTTCCCATCTCATGACGTTGCACCATTGGTTGCACATTAGAGGCAGGTCTCTCCATGAGTTTATCCAGTTCTTATAAGTGTTCCAGATAATCGTTTCTGATGTCGGACGGACAATCAGCTCTTCTTCAAGGCGTGCGGCAGGGTCCACCTCAACACCGCTCTTATCCTCTTTAGCCTTGAGACGGTAGTGTGTCACCACGGCACATTCCTTAGCGAAGCCCTCTACATGCTCTGCCTCTCTTGATAGGAAAGACTTAGGAATGAGTAATGGAAAGTATGCGTTCTGCACTCCTGTCTCTTTGAACATCCTGTCGAGTTGCTGCTGCATTTTCTCCCAGATGGCGTATCCGTATGGCTTTATCACCATGCATCCTCTGACAGCACTCTGTTCAGCAAGATCTGCTTTCACCACTAAATCGTTATACCACTGGCTGTAGTTCTCAGCCCTTTTAGTCAGTTCCTTTAATTCTTTTGCCATATATAATTTTTATTTAAGTTGTTTCTTAGTTGACGAGTTATGTAGGGTTGCGAGGTAATCAGGTCATTAGGGTATGAGGTGATTTCACCTTAACCCCTGAAACCTTAACCCCTGAAACCTGAAATGTTGTTATGTTCCTTTTACAGTCCTAAGACCATTAAATTGGCACAAAATTACAAAAAAATGTTGATAGAGTATGTATAATAATGAAAAAACTATTATCTTTGCATAGTTTTAAGCATGCAGGGAAGCACATTGGTATCTAAACATGTCAAAGCCTTGATGCAAGATAGAAATTGTTTAATCAAAATATTTTTTGGATTTATGAGAAAAATTAAGTTTATGGCACTCGGACTGGCAGTGATGATGGCTGTTGGATGCGAGACGAAGACAGGTACGGGAGCACTGATTGGAACAGGTGGAGGTGCTGTTCTCGGAGGTATAATAGGTAACATAATAGGCAAGGATACAAAAGCAACAATGATAGGTGCAGCCATCGGAGGAGCTGTTGGTGCAGGTACGGGAGCAATTATAGGAAAGCACATGGACAAGGTTGCAGCTGAAGCGCAGGCTAATCTTGACAATGCTACTGTTGTGACAGAGAGAGATGCCAACGGACTAACATGTGTAAAAGTGACATTTGACAGCGGAATCTTGTTCCAGACCAACAAGTCAGACTTGAATGCATCTTCCAAGACTGAACTTTCAAAGTTTGCCCAAGTGCTCAAGAACAATCTTGACTGTTATGTTGATGTTCGTGGCTATACTGACAATACAGGAACAGATGCTATCAACAACCCGCTGAGCATGAACCGTGCCCTCAGTGTGAGCAATTATCTTAATATCTGCGGTGTGCCAGCAAGCCAGTTCAAGAATGTAACAGGTTTTGGCAGTTCAAATCCTGTTGCTTCAAACTCTACAGCAGAGGGTAGGGCACAAAACCGCCGTGTTGAGATTTACCTCTATGCGAGCGAGGCAATGGTTAATGCGGCTAATAATGGCACACTCTAAATGGAGTCCCATTGCCGAATGACAGAATTGAGTTGGTTGGCGGATGCAAGGTCCGCCAATTTTTTATGTTAATGATTCAAGTTGACAAGTCAACAAGTTATTACCTCTCATAGTAACACCCCCCCTCCCCAGGGAGCGGTCTGGCGGAGGACCCCAACTTGTCAACTGATAGCATGTCGGAGACATGCGAAACTTAAGTTAATGATAAATGTTCAGGAAATTATTCTCATTAATAAGATGGGTGATAGGACTGTTCTTTGTCAGTTCTGTGTTGGCTGTTGTGCTTTATCGTTTCATTCCTGTCTATGCCACCCCTCTGATGTTTATTAGGTGTATTGAGCAGGTTGGCGATGGCAAAGAAATATCACTTCATCACAACTGGGTTCCTCTATCCGAGATGTCTCGATATATGCCGGTGGCTGTCATTGCCAGCGAGGATCAGCGTTTCCTATCGCATCATGGCTTTGATTTCAAAGCCATTGAGAAGGCTGTTAAAGAGAATGAGGAAGGCAAGCGTCAGCGTGGTGGAAGCACTATCTCCCAGCAGACAGCAAAAAATGTTTTCCTATGGCCAGACCGCTCATGGCTTCGCAAGGGACTTGAGACCTATTTCACATTCCTGATAGAATTGATGTGGAGCAAACAGAGGATTGTGGAGGTGTATCTCAACTCGATAGAGATGGGAGACGGCATATATGGAGTGGAAGAAGTTGCGCGTCTGCATTTCGGAACAAATGCATCAGAACTGACGAGGGCAGACTGTGCACTCATAGCAGCCACGCTTCCCAATCCGCGGCGCTTCAGTTCCCTCTCGCCAAGCAGGTATATGCTCAAGAGACAAAGACAGATTCAGGAACAGATGGTTCATATCCCTTTGCTTGAGCCAGAACATTGACCCCCCAACAATAACATCAAACAACGTGACATGATAGAAGATGCAATGCTCCGTAATCTGAACGAATCACAACGTGATGCAGTAGTATATAATGAAGGTCCATCGCTCGTCATAGCAGGAGCTGGGTCAGGCAAGACACGCGTGCTCACATACAAGATAGCTTACCTTCTCTCTAACGGGATGAAGCCGTGGAACATAATGGCTCTGACATTCACCAACAAGGCAGCCAAGGAAATGAGAGAGCGAGTAGATACACTTGTTGGCGAGGGACTTGCAAGATGCCTTTGCATGGGAACTTTTCATTCCGTTTTCTCAAGAATCCTCCGTAGTGAAGCCTCTGGCATTGGATACACTTCAAACTACACCATATATGATGAGTCTGATTCCAGGTCGCTTATAAAAAGCATTGTCAAGGGCATGGCTCTTGACGAGAAGAAATACAAGCCTTCCACTATCGCTTCTCGAATCTCCATGGCGAAGAACTGTCTCATACTGCCAGAGGCTTACAGGGAGGACAGGAATGTCATGGCTCGTGACTACGAGACGGGACTTACCCGCACTTGCGATATATATATGGAATATCAGAGCAGGTTGGCATGCTCCAATGCGATGGATTTCGATGATTTGCTCGTGAATACCTACCTGCTTTTCCGAAATCATCCAGAGGTGCTGAAAAAGTATCAGGAATTGTTCCAGTTTATACTTGTTGATGAGTATCAGGATACAAACTCAGTTCAGCAAATGATAGTGATGCAGCTTGCGGCTGTTCATCACAGAGTCTGTGTGGTGGGTGATGATGCACAGAGTATTTACGCTTTCAGGGGAGCAAACATAGACAATATTCTCAACTTCCAAAACCAGATGCCAGAAACGAGGCTTTTCAAACTGGAGCAAAACTATCGTAGCACACAGACAATCGTAGAGGCCGCTAACAGTCTTATACGCCACAACAGAAGGCAGATTCCAAAGACGGTATTCAGCAAGGAGGGCACTGGTGACAAGATATTGTACAAGACGGCATACAGCGACATTGAGGAGGCTATGATTGTCTGCCGTGAGATACAGAGAATAAAAAATATGGATGGCTGTGAATATGGTGACTTCGCCATACTGTACCGCACCAATGCACAGAGCCGTGCTTTTGAGGAACAGATGCGTAAGACGGCTATTCCTTATCGGATATACAGTGGACTCAGTTTCTATCAACGCAAGGAGATAAAGGATGCCATAGCATATATGAGGCTTGTCGTTAATCCCAATGATGAGGAAGCACTGAAAAGAGTTGTCAACTATCCTGCAAGAGGTATCGGAAACACTACCATGGGCAAGATTCAAATGGCAGCCACAAAGGCTGGCGTTAGCCTGTGGGAGGTGATATGCAATCCTTCATTCTACAATACGTCTATTGCTACTGCCACGACATCTAAGTTGGGAGCATTCCGCAGTCTTGTCACATGTTTCAAGGATAAGGCAGAAGGCGAAGATGCTTTTACCCTGACTCGTAGTCTGCTTGCAGAAAGTGGCATGATGAAAGACATATATGAAGGAAAGGACGCAGAGGATGTGGCAAGGCAGGAGAATATCGATGAGTTCCTTAACAGTATCATGATGTTTGTGGATACAAGGCGCGAGGAACAGGATAGTCCTTCAGTTTCAGTTGCCGACTTTCTACAGGAAGTAGCTTTGTTGACCGACCTTGAAAGCGATGACGGAGAGCAGAGCAAGGTGTCGCTGATGACTGTTCATGCTGCAAAGGGACTTGAGTTCTCTACTGTCTTTATAGTAGGAATGGAAGAAAATATTTTTCCAAGCCAGATGTCGTCTGACTCTCCAAGGGCTCTTGAGGAAGAACGCCGCCTTTTCTATGTGGCTATAACAAGAGCAAAACGACATTGCATACTGACAAATGCAAAGAGCCGCCTTAGGTATGGACACATGGAGTTTGACCAGCCAAGTCGATTCCTTGCAGACATAGATTCCAGTCTGATGACCACAGGGAAGGGTAGGGAAATTCAGAACTCACGTCCCGTGGCAAGTCAGTTCAAGGCCGATGTAATGCCAAAGATTACCAGTTCAAGCCATGTGGAGAAACCTATAGACCCGTTTAGTCCCAGCTTCAGAAAACTATTACGCAATAGCGGTGGAGACTCTTCTTTGAAGGTAGCATTGGTGGTAGGAGACAGAATTGAGCACCAGCGTTTTGGGCTTGGTACTGTGATGGCTGTGGAAGGCATGGGTGAGAATGCAAAGGCTACGGTGGATTTTGAAATTGTCGGAGTAAAACAGTTGCTGCTCAAATTCGCAAAATACAAGAAAGTGCGATGAGGCTTTTGGTTCATATTATTTATCCGTTTCAGGTTTCACATGAAAGTTGGCTTTTCCAACTCAAACCATTGCAACCGTCCACGCAAAGCATTGCATGTGCCAACGCAAAGCATTGCATGTGCCAATGCAAAGCTTTGCAACAGCCAACGCAAAGCATTGCAACAGCCAACGCAAAGCTTTGCAACCGCCAACGCAAAGCATTGCATGCGCCAACGCAATCACAAGCAGTGCAAATTTAGGCAACTATTTATACTGTTGCATGCTACGAAGCTGTTGCAATCTGCGCACAGACAGATGAAGCTGACAGAAATATAATGACAGGTTCGTGTTTAAGGGCGTTGCATGGTTACAGTGTTATTTTGTGGTGTTAAAAAGTAGTAAATACTGATTTTTAGCTATGTTTTTCTAACTGTTTGAAACCGTCGTTTTCGGGTATTATCTTTTTTGTGTTTTTTTTGTATTGACTTTGTTACTTTATGTCTTTTTTTTGCTATATTTGCAAAATAATAACACTACTCAGATGATATACATAGCATTACCAGATGAAAAGACAAGGCTTCTCCCATTCTATCTTGCCATGGAGGAATACGTTGCAAAGATAATGGGCGAAGAGGACTGTTTCTTTATGTGGCAGGTTAACCCAACTGTCATATTTGGTAGAAATCAGCTTATTGAAAATGAGGTTAATCAGGATTATTGTCGCAACCGAAACATCAACATGTTTAGGCGCAAAAGCGGAGGTGGCTGTGTATATGCTGACATGAGCAACATAATGTTCTCGTATGTCACTCGTGATGAGAATGTCAATTTTACGTTCAATAGATACATAAATCTTGTAGTGAACGTTCTTTGCAAGATGGGTGTTGATGCTAAGGCAAGTGGAAGAAATGACATCATGATTGACGGTAGGAAAGTGTCAGGCAATGCATTCTACCATATCCCGGGAAGGAGTATCGTTCATGGTACAATGCTATATGATACCAATATGGAGAATATGGTGGGAGCCATCACTCCTTCCGATGCCAAACTCGTGAGCAAGGGCGTCAAGAGTGTGCGCCAGCATATTGCATTGTTGAAAGACTATACATCCATGGATATTGATGAGTTCAAGACGTATGTCAGGACCAATCTGTGTGACTCAGAAAAGATGCTTTCATACAGTGATGTTGACGAAATAGAAACTATCATGGCAGAGTATCTTACAGATGAATTCATCTATGGCAAGAACCCCAGTTACTCCCTTGTGGGCAGAAACCGCATTGAAGGAGTGGGGGATATTGAGGTAAGGATGGAACTGCGCAACAATGTAATACGCTCCATAAACGTGATGGGCGACTATTTTCTTGTGGGAGACATCGACAACAGAGTACTGCGTCCGTTAAGGGGAAAGTCTTTGGAACGCCAATCCATAGAAAGTGTTCTTCCAGAAAAGATGGACGAAATAATACTCAATCTCAAGAGAGATGATTTCGTTTCCCTGTTACTTACCCTAAAGGAACAGCGTAGCCATTAGGAAACGACTTTATAAACACTTAAATTATTATATATGGAAAACAAAAAAACATGTCTTTATGACAAACACGTTGCTCTTGGAGCCTTGATGCAGCCCTTTGCAGGATTCGAGATGCCAATCCAGTACTCGTCTATACAAGAGGAACACTTTGCCGTACGACAGGCTTGTGGAGTGTTTGACGTATCCCACATGGGAGAGGTCATCGTAAGTGGAGCTGATGCGGAAAAGTATATCAACTATATCTTCACCAACGATGTGGCGGGTGCTCCTGACGGTAAGATATTCTATGGAATGATGTGCTATCCTGATGGTGGTACTGTTGATGATTTGCTTGTATATAAGATAATGAACAACAACTATTTCGTCGTTATCAATGCTGCCAATATCGACAAGGATGTTGAGTGGATGCGCAAACAGGCAGAGAAGTTCAACGTAATACTCTGCCATAAGTCTGAGTATTTCGGTCAGCTGGCTGTGCAGGGACCAGAGTCTGAGGGAGTCGTGGAGGATGTACTCGGACTTCCATGCAAAGACCTCGCTTTTTACACATGCAAGACCCTAGACCGATTTGACGAAACTATTTATCTGAGCAGAACAGGTTATACGGGAGAGGATGGATTTGAGATATACGGTTCTCATGAATTCATACAAGAAGCATGGGACAAACTCCTTGCAAGTGGTAGGTGCAAGCCATGCGGACTTGGATGCAGAGACACATTGCGTTTTGAAGTGGGACTTCCTCTCTATGGAGACGAATTGTCTCAGGACATATCCCCAATAATGGCAGGACTGGGCTTTTTCGTAAAACTTGATAAAGAGAACTTCATAGGCAAAGAAGCTCTCAAGGCGCAGAAGGAAAACGGAGTTGAAAGAAAACTTGTGGGCATAGAACTTGAGGGTAAGGCTATACCTCGTCATGGCTACTCTGTGTTGAAGGATGGAGAAACTGTTGGAGAAGTGACAACTGGTTACCACTGCCTGTCTGTTGACAAGAGTGTATGCATGGCACTCGTTGACTCTCGTTTTGCAAAACTTGGCACACCGCTTGACATACAGATAAGGAAGAAGACTTTCCCGGGCATTGTAGTGAAAAAGAAATTCTACGAGAAACATTATAAGAAATAACTCAAGTTTTTTCGCAAAGCTCAAGGGAACTCCTTTTCCCTTCGGTCAGTGACCGTTGGTTTGCATGTCTTCGACATGCTGTCAGTTAACGAGTTGACAAGTCAACAAGTTGCTACTCTTCTTGTTTGAATTTGTCAATGGATAGAACAACTAATAACTTGTTGACTTGTCAACTTTGAGCAAGTCTTAACTTGCGAAACTTGAAGAAATTAACATCAAAATAATAATATTATATGGCAAAAGTAATTGATGGACTCTATTATTCAGAGTCACACGAGTTTGTGAGAATTGAAGGTAACTATGGTTATGTGGGCATAACTGATTATGCTCAGCACGCATTAGGCAATGTCGTCTATGTTGATATGCCGGATGTTGATGACGAGGTAGAGGCTGGCAGCGATTTCGGAGCTGTAGAAAGCGTCAAGGCAGCCAGCGACCTTATCTCGCCTGTCAGTGGCACAGTAGTGGAGGTAAATGAGGGACTTGAGGATGAGCCTGAACTTATCAATAAGGATGCTTTTGAGAACTGGATTATCAAAGTGGAGTTGTCGGACAACTCAGAACTTGGCAATCTTATGGATGCAAAGGCATACGAGGACTTCTGCAACAAGGAATAGTCATAGTAACCAATAAGTATTTCAAGTTCCGCATGTCTCTGACATGCTGTCAGTTAACAAGTTGAAGCTTACTCCCAGCCCCCTCTCTGGCGAGGGGGTTACCATAAGAGGTAACAACTTGTTGACTCGTCAACTCATCAACTTGTCAACTAAAGTAACAACTTGTTGACTTGTCAGCTTGTATTTTAGCTTCGCTCAAGGAAACGCCTTAGAGCAAGTATTTAACTTGCGAAACTTAAAAAAGTATTAAAATGGATTTCAAGTATTTCCCACAAACTGAAGGGGATGTTCGGGATATGCTCCAGAAAATAGGTGCCGACAGCCTTGGCAATCTGTTTTCAATGATTCCCGAGCAGATAAGGTTCAAAGGTGAGTACGACTTACCTTCTTCAAAAAGCGAGATAGAGGTTAGGGAGGAGTTCGATAGTCTTGGACGAATGAACACACCACTCCTTTGTTTCGCAGGAGCTGGAGTCTATGACCATTACACTCCATCAATAGTGCCAGCCTTGCTTCGCAGGTCTGAGTTCCTTACAAGTTATACTCCATATCAGGCTGAGATTTCTCAAGGTACATTGCACTATATATTCGAGTATCAGTCAATGATGTCTGAACTCACTGGCATGGATATAAGCAATGCCTCCATGTATGACGGAACGACTGCAACAGCCGAGGCTGTACT
Organism: uncultured Prevotella sp.; assembly: GCA_945875635.1. Lineage (GTDB taxonomy): Bacteria > Bacteroidota > Bacteroidia > Bacteroidales > Bacteroidaceae > Prevotella. Next base: position 9,881 of record CAMCLD010000034.1, on the reverse strand, counting down.
CATGGCTTTCCATGCAGGAAAGAAAGCCAGAAAGGTGCTCGTATCCAACACTGTTGACCCAAAGACCCTTGCCGTCGTCAACACATACGCTCATTTTCAAGGTGTGGAGATAGAGATTATTGCAGAGAAAGACGGAGTAACCTCTATCGACGACATGAAGGCGAGACTTGCTCAGGGTGGAGTTGCCGGAGTCGTTGTGCAACAGCCCAATTATTATGGAGTAGTAGAGGACTATAGTGGATTCTCAGATGCTGTACATGAATCAAAGGCTCTGTTTATCATCAACAGCATTGCGGCCGATTTGGCTCTGCTTAAGACACCAGGTGAGTATGGTGCTGACATTGCTGTGGGAGACGTTCAGAGTCTTGGATTGCCAATGTCTTTTGGAGGACCATATGCCGGTTATATGTGCTGTACTTCCAAACTCATGCGCAAGATGCCGGGAAGGATAGTAGGAATGACCAAGGACAATAGGGGACAGAGGGCATTCGTGTTGACTTTGCAGGCAAGGGAACAGCATATACGTCGCCAGAAAGCCACTTCAAACATTTGCTCAAACGAAAGCCTTATGGCACTTTTTGCTACCATCTATATGAGTGTTATGGGAAAGGAGGGATTGAAAGAGGCTGCACAACTTTCGTATGATGGTGCCCATTACCTGCTTGAGAAACTTCTCGATACGGGAAGGTTCAGACTTTCTTTTGACAAACCGTTCTTCAACGAGTTCTGCGTAACATTTGATGGTGACATTGATGCACTTCAGAAAATGTTGTTAGACAACGGAATCATGGGAGGCGTAAAAGTTGGTGATGACAAACTCATGTTTGCCGTTACTGAGAAACGCACAAAGAAAGAGGTAGATAATCTTGTGGCGTTAATTGTTGAATTCATAAATAATGAGGGTAAGTGACTATGAACAACAAACTTTATGGAAATCTGATATTTGAATTGTCACATGAAGGAAGACGAGGATACTCGCTGCCAGTCAATGAATTCGGCAATCATTGCTTGCCAAAAGAATTAACCAGAGAAACAGATGCTAATCTGCCACAATGCGATGAGATGACCGTTGTGCGCCATTATACAAACCATAGTGCCAACAACTTTGGAGTTGACAATGGATTCTATCCTCTCGGTTCGTGTACCATGAAGTATAATCCGTCAATAAACGAGGAAATGGCAAATCTTCCCGCTTTCTCCTGTCTGCATCCTATGCAGCCAGAAGAGACTGTGGCTGGTGCAAAGGAATTGGAAAGGCGTCTTATACACTCTTTGTGTGAGTTGACTGGAATGGCGGATTTCACACTGAAACCTTTTGCAGGAGCTCATGGAGAGTTGACAGGACTCATGATAATCCGTTCTTATCATGAGAGCAGAAATGACAACGCTCGTACAAAAGTTATCGTACCAGACTCGGCACACGGAACGAATCCCGCTTCAGCAGCCGTATGTGGACTTGATGTTATTGAGGTAAGAAGCAAGGAAGATGGAACAGTCGATGTAGATGACCTCAGAAACATTGTTGAAAAAAGCGGTGATGAGATTGCAGCTATGATGATGACCAATCCCAATACTCTCGGATTGTTTGAATACAATATTCCAGAGATAGCCGATTTGATTCACGCATGTGGAGGTCTCATGTATTATGACGGTGCTAATCTGAATCCAATGCTTGGAGTGGCAAGACCAGGTGACATGGGATTTGATGTCATGCACGTGAATCTGCATAAGACATTCTCTACTCCGCATGGAGGCGGTGGACCTGGTGCAGGACCTGTGGGTGTAAGGAAAGGACTTGAATCATTCTTCCCCGTAGTAGGTGCTTTCGATGGAAACTATGCTGTCCTGATGAGGGCATATGCCTACATATTGACTTTGGGAAAGGAACAAGTGTCGAATGTTGGACCGTTGGCAACCTTGAACGCTAACTACATAAAGGAGTCATTGCGAGACAGATACAAGTTGCCGATAGATAAAACATGCATGCATGAGTTTGTCTTCGATGGATTGTGCGACAAGTCAACAGGAGTAACCACAATGGATGTTGCCAAGAGACTACTTGATTATGGTTACCATGCTCCAACTATATATTTCCCGCTACTCTTCCATGAATCAATGATGATTGAGCCAACAGAGAATGAGAGTAAGGAGACAATGGATAGTTTCATACGCGTGATGAATACCATTGCTGATGAGGCATCCACAAATCCGGAACTTGTGAAGGGTGCACCACACAACACTCCTATAGGAAGAGTTGATGATGTACTCGCAGCCAAGCAACCAGTACTTACGTATAAGCAACTTAAAGATGGAGAAAACTGATTTAATTATTATTGGCAGCGGTCCTGGTGGTTACAGGGCTGCTGCCTATGCTGCTACGAATGGACTTCGCGTGGTACTCTTGGAAAAGGAAGAGATGGGCGGCACATGTCTTAACAGGGGATGTATTCCGACAAAGACTCTCTGTCATGAGGCGGACGTAATCAGGACTTTGCATCGCTCTGGTGTGCAACCCGCAGTTGATTTCAAAGGTGCCGTGAATAGACTGAAAGGAGTGGTTGAATCGTTGCGTCAAGGAGTTGAATCGCTGATGTCGTCTCACAAAATCAGAGTTGTGAGAGGTGCTGCATCCTTCGTTGGAAAGAATACCGTGAACGTGGAAACATCTGAAGGCCCCTTAACTATTGAAGCAGACAATATCATTATAGCTACGGGTGCAACACCGGCAATACCTCCTATTCAGGGCTTGTCAGAATCAGGTGTAATGACTTCTGACGATATACTGCGAATGGAAAATCTCCCAGAGTCTATAATAATTATAGGTGCGGGAGTTATAGGTATGGAGTTCGCTTCAATACTCAATACATTCGGGAGCAAAGTAACAGTGGTGGAGTTTATGAAGGAATGTCTGCCCGGAATAGACCAGGACATAGCTAAGCGTTTCAGGAAATCCCTGGAGAAGGCTGGTGTTACTTTCGCCATGCAAGCTGCAGTCAAGGCTGTTTGTGGTAATGTCGTAACATATGAACAGAAAGGAAAGTCATTTGATATAGAGTCAGACACCATACTCCTTGCAACTGGACGGTGTCCTGCAGTCATTGGACTCGCTCTTGAGAATGCAGGAGTGGAATATACTGCTAAAGGCATTACCGTAGATGACAACATGCGGACAAATGTTTCAAATATATATGCTATTGGGGACGTTAACGGAAAAACATTGCTCGCACATGCTGCTACAATGCAAGGCATAAAGGCGGTGAACAGCATTTTGGGCAAGAGTGACAATATCAGGCTTGATGTTATGCCGGCTGCCGTGTTTACATATCCAGAGATAGCAAGTGTCGGGATAACCGAGAGTGAGGCAAAGGAACAAGGTGGTTATGAATGCAGGAAAGTATTTTATAGGTCCAATGGCAAGGCATTGGCTGCAGATGAGACAGATGGACTGCTTAAACTCATTGCCGACAGCAAAGGAAGAATAGCGGGATGCCATGTCATGGGAACTCATGCTGCGGACATTGTTCAGGAGGCGGCATCGCTGATGGCATTGGGTACTACTGTAGCGCAACTTGCGGAAATAGTACATATTCATCCAACTGTTGGAGAGATGCTGCATGATGCAGCTATGGCTTTTTAAATATATATTCGTTATCCAGTATTAGCATATTTTAGATGGAACAAATACGTTTCGAGAATGTTTTGCCACAAGTCTTTGCTACACGCGATGACCTCGTGTCTGAGATATGGAGAAAAGACATATGCTTTCAAAAAGGTAACTCTTATCTTGTGGAAGCAGAGAGCGGAAAGGGGAAAAGTACTTTCTGTAGCTATATCCTTGGATACCGCAATGACTATACAGGTCGTGTGTTGTTCGATAACAACGACACACGCTGTTTCTCCATTGCTGAATGGACTGACATAAGGAAGCATAGAGTGAGTCATCTCTTTCAGGAACTGAGACTGTTTCCAGAGTTGACAGCAATGGAGAATGTTGAGATAAAGAACTGCCTAACCAACTGGAAGACTCGCAAAGAGATTGAGGAATGGTTCGAGAGATTGGGAATAGCAGACAAGATGAATGCCAAGATTGGACGCATGTCCTTCGGGCAGCAGCAAAGGGTTGCTCTTATACGTTCCCTTGTGCAGCCTTTTGATTTCATTCTTGCCGATGAGCCTGTTAGTCATCTTGACGAGCGTAATAGTCAGGTGCTTGGTGAGATATTGATGGAGGAATCTGTCAGACAAGGTGCAGGTGTCATAGTGACAAGTATTGGAAAGCATGTGGAGATTGACTACACATCCATAGTGAAACTATAAGACATTGTTGGCAGCTGTTTGGACTTTATGCCTAAAGTCATTCGCCTTTAGTGATATAAAGTGGATATTCAGCCTTCATCTGCAAGAATGTAAAATAATCAATCAAGAAGGGTTTTTATATAGATGAATTTGGTATGGAAGCTGCTGAGGCAGCATATAAGTATAGGACAATTTGCAGGTTTTTTCTTTGCAAATCTGTTTGGAATGTTTATAGTATTACTTGGAATACAATTCTATTATGATGTGCAGCCTGTTTTCACTGCAGAGGATAGTTTCATGAAAGCTGACTATATGACTGTCAGCAAGCGCATTGGAACGACAAATACGTTAAGTGGTGGAAACAATTCCTTTGCCAATGCTGAGATAGAGGACATAAAGTCACAGTCGTTCATAAAGGATGCTGGTTGTTTCACAGGCAATGAGTTCAGGGTGTCTGCAAAGATGGGTATAAGTGGTACGTCGATAATAAATAGCGAGATATTTATCCAGAGCGTTCCCGACCGTTTCGTTGATGTATCACTTGACCAATGGAATTACTCTGAAGGAGATAAGACGGTGCCAATCATCCTTCCAAGAACATACATCAACATGTATAATTTTGGTTTCGCACAAAGTCGTTCGCTTCCAAGAATTAGTGATGGGCTTGTAGGACTTATTGATTTAAGGCTTTATATTCATGGCAATGGAGGGCAGGATGAGTTTCGTGGTAAGGTTATAGGATTCTCTAACAAGCTCAATGAAATACTTGTCCCTGAGAGTTTCATGAAATGGGCAAATGCTCGTTATGCTCCACAAAACACGCCTTCAGCAAATAGGTTGTTGGTAACGGTTGACAATCCGGGTAATCCGCATATATCCGAGTATGCAGACAATAATGGTTATGAAATAAGTTCAAATAGTGCAGATGCAGAGAAGGCAGCGTATTTCCTTCGTCTTATTATCTCACTTGTAATGGTAATAGGCATTGTTATTTCAGCACTTAGCTTTTATATATTAATGCTTAGCATTTATCTGCTTGTACAGAAAAACTCAGGCAAACTTGAGAACCTTCTGCTTATTGGCTATTCTCCGAAGACAGTTTCCAAACCATATCAGTTGCTTACCTTGTTGCTTAATGTATCAGTACTTATCATTGCATTGGTCGTGTTGACTGTTGTTAGAACCCAGTATATGGATGTGGTATTTACGTTGTATCCCCAGATTGATGACAGTACAATGATGCCTTCTGTCATAACAGGACTGTCATTGCTCTTCTTGGTAACACTAATAAATCAGTATGTCATATATAAAAAGATAATGTCCATTTGGAATAGACAATAAATAATGAGAGACTGTGCCAAAAACCAAATCTTTTTAACACAGTCTCTTGTTTGTGGCAATCTGTCAGTTATGACAAATCGCTTTATGAGTTTATATTCGCAATTACTTTTGTCTTAGAACCTGAAGCATAGTTCCATGTCAAGCATTGAGTAGTTATGCTTTTCTATAGCCCTGTTGTTTACAAAAGCATATTCCATATTCAATTGTAGGTTCTTGTGAAACTTGTAGTTCATACCAATTTCATACATGGTCTTAGCCTGATTCCAGTCACCTGTAGGGCGGTACATGTCGTATCGTGCCTTGGCATATAGCTTTTTCTTCACTACTGGTGCTATGGTAAGAACATATACTCCGTCTGCTTTGTCTCCGTTTGAGGAAAGGGTGCAGTCTTTTGCATCGTCAGCATCTTGGTATCTTGTCTTGAAAGCCTGTCCTGTGGAATGTATATACTCCGAACGGAAAGTCCAGTCGTTTACAAGATATTCAGCAGAGAATGCGTAGCGTCGTTGTTGTAGCTTGCGAATACCGCTATGTGTAGTCTCTACTCCGTCAGTATTTTCAGTCCATGTGCCTTTCCTGGCGTATGAGCCTGTCCATCCGAAAGCACCGATGCGCATACCTTTTACAGGCATAACCCAGATGCCACCTATAAGATCCTTTTGCTCATCCACGTCACTGGTGTTGATGCCTTGTCCATTATACACTCCTATTTGATAATGGATAAGGTTCCTTCCATTGGAGTTTTTAAGAAAATCTCCCTGAAGCTGCACACCGATATCCCTTCCGTTGGATGCATGTCCACCAGCTCTGTCATTGAATCCTGCCAGGGCACTAACGTTCTGGGAATAGCTCATGAATCCCTGGTCAATAGGATTCATTGGATTTTCAAATGTGAATGGTCTCTTGAATTGTCCGACCTTGATTTTTGCAAACTCGTATTTTTGCCATTCTGCAAACAAATCCACAACGCGGGGGCTTGTACCAAGTGTTGACGTATTGCCGTTGAACTGAATCTGACTTTTCCAATAAAAGTCATCAAGGATGCGTCCCTCAAGAGAGACCCTCGCCATCCTTATGTTAAAGGAGTTTGATTTTGCATTTTCTTGTGAACTGTACTGATATTGCATCATGCCATATCCGCTCAGTTTTACATTGTTAATCCATGATGGACTTTTTTTCTCTTGCGCACCTGCTGTTATGAATGTACTTGCAAGCAGGGCTACCATAATTTGTTTCTTCATGACTAAATATGTATAATGTAATAATTCTTTTTATCGTGCTTCAAGCAACACCACATTCTCTACGTGTGGCGTATGCGGGAACATGTCAACGGGCTGTACTGCCGTTACCTTATATAAAGAGTCAAGCAGGGAAAGGTCCCTTGCCTGAGTGGCTGGATTGCAACTTACATAGACTATCCTGCATGGGTGGGCATTTAATATGACGTCTATCACATCAGAATGCATGCCGGCTCTTGGGGGATCAGTGATTATTACGTCTGGCTTTCCGTGCTCGGATATGAATTCGTTTGTCAGGATATCTTTCATGTCTCCAGCGAAGAACATGGTATTGCCAATGCCATTTATCCTGCTGTTTTCCTTTGCGTCCTCGATAGCTTCCGGTACATATTCTATTCCTATGACTTTCCTTGCCATGCCAGCCACAAAGTTTGCAATAGTGCCTGTTCCAGTATAAAGGTCATATACTAATTCTCCACCCGTTAGCCCTGCAAAATCTCTGGCTACCTTATACAATTCGTATGCCTGTTCAGTATTGGTCTGGTAGAAACTTTTTGGACCAACCTTAAATCGTAGATTCTCCATGTATTCATATATATGGTCTTTTCCTTTGAACACATGGACAGGCAGGTCGCCAAATGTGTCGTTCAACTTGGGATTATATACCCATAGCAAAGATGTTATCTCAGGAAATGTATCTGATATATGTTTCAATAGTCCGTAAGCCCCACCTGTAACGTCTGTTGGTGGTATGAATGAAATAGCTGGTAGTTCACCGCTTTTTGCCTCTCTCTCTTCCTTGGTAGCACCGAACTGTATCAAAAGCATCCATTCGCCTGAGTTGGAGTTCCTTATCATGATGTCCCTTAGAAGGCCGTATTGCTCCCTTATGTCATAGAAAGTGAGATGGTTATTTATTGCATAGTTGAATATCTCGTTCCTTATCTTGTTATGCAGGTCGTCCATGAGGTGACATTTCTCGATAGGATATATTTTGTCAAAAGCACCAGTGATATGAAAGCCTAAGGCATTCATGTTGTCAAAACTTTTACCTGACAAAACTTGTTCGGCTGTAAGCCATCTCTTGTTGGAGAATCCGAATTCAAGTTTGTTCCTGTATTCATATGTTTTTGCAGAACCTTTTATTGGACTGATAGAAGGCAAGTCTATTTTCCCAATTCGTATTAGCTGGTCGTATATCTGTTGCTGTTTGGCTTTAAGCTGCTCCTCGTATGGAAGGATTTGCCATTTGCAGCCACCGCAAATACCGAAATGGCAACATGTGGCATCCTGCCTAATTTCACTTTTCTTCTTGAGATTGGCAATGCGTGCTTCACAGTATTTGTGTTTCTTTCTGGTTATTTGCAAGTCAACAACATCGCCAGGAACGGCATAAGGTACAAATATAACCATGTCGTCAATCTTCGCAATCGATTTTCCCTCAGCTGCAACGGACTCAATTTTAACATCCTTGATAATGGGATGTTCTTTCCTCTTTCTGCTCATCAGTATTGTCTATGTTCTTATTTGTAATCAACAATAGGTGTTACGATTTAAAATGACTATTTTTAGTTTCCGAGTTGCAAAGTTACAAATAAAACTGTATTTCCACAACTTTTGCAATCATTACTTTAGTATGCGTCATTATATGACAAACAGTTGTCAGTTAGGTTACATCCTTTTGCTTTTATTTGGTTGTTATCGCAAACAGACCCAAAATGCAAGATGAAGTTTACAAATTCTTATCCAAATACTTGTATAAACGGATTATTTTATATATTTTTGCGTCACCAAACGCTAACAGCACAATCACTCGAAAAAACAAATAAGAATTATTCATATTTATATAATATAACACAATGAGCGAAAAGAGAGTTTATACCTTCGGCAATGGTAAGGCTGAAGGTAATGCAAAAATGAGAGAGGCTTTGGGTGGCAAGGGCGCAAACCTTGCGGAGATGAACCTAATCGGTGTTCCTGTGCCTCCAGGCTTTACCATCACTACTGATTGCTGCAACGAATATTACGAGGTTGGACAGGACCGTATCAAGGAACTGCTCAACGATGAGGTTAATGCTGCCGTAAAGCACATTGAAACCCTCATGAACTCCAAGTTCGGTGATGTACAGAATCCTCTTCTTGTCAGCGTACGTTCTGGTGCCCGCGCTTCCATGCCGGGTATGATGGACACTATCCTTAACCTCGGTCTCAACGATGAGGTTGCCGAGGGTATGGTGCGCAAGACCAACAATCCACATTTCGTTTACGACTCATACCGCCGCTTCGTACAGATGTATGGTGACGTGGTTCTCGAGATGAAACCTGTAAACAAGGAGGATATTGACCCGTTCGAGGAGATTATAGAGAAGGTAAAGGCTGAGCGTGGAGTGAAACTCGACAAGGACCTCTCTGTCGAGGAACTGAAGAAGCTCGTTAGCCTTTTCAAGACTGCCATCAAGGAACGTACAGGCAAGGACTTCCCCAACGACCCGATTGAGCAGCTTTGGGGTGCCATCTGCGCTGTATTCCGCAGCTGGATGAACGAGCGTGCTATCCTATACCGTAAGATGGAGGGTATTCCTGACGAGTGGGGTACTGCCGTTAGCGTTATGGCCATGGTATTCGGTAACATGGGCGATACATCTGCTACTGGTGTATGCTTCAGCCGTGATGCCGGTAATGGTGAGAACCTCTTCAACGGCGAATACCTTGTTAATGCTCAGGGTGAGGACGTTGTGGCTGGTATTCGCACCCCACAGCAGATTACAAAGATTGGTTCACAGCGTTGGGCTGAGCGCGCAGGCATCAGCGAGGAAGAGCGTGTGGCAAACTATCCTTCCATGGAGGAGGCTATGCCAGAGATTTACGCACAGCTCAATGACCTGCAGGACAAGCTCGAGAAGCACTATCACGACATGCAGGATATGGAGTTCACTGTACAGGAAGGCAAGCTCTGGTTCCTCCAGACACGTAACGGTAAGCGTACTGGTACCGCTATGGTGAAGA
>CAMCLD010000033.1 GCA_945875635.1 uncultured Prevotella sp. | reverse complement strand
GTGAAACATTTGGCTCCTTTTAACTTCCTAAGCGACCAAAGGGAGCGATAACTTCTCATAACTCCTTTTAACTTCTAAAGTTGAGCACATGCGAAACTTGAGTTAAACATAAGTAATTAGGATATGGAGAAATACATTAACATAAATGGCAGGCTACTCGACCTATCCACGCCACGCGTGATGGGAATACTCAACTGTACGCCAGACTCCTTCTACGAGGGGTCAAGGGTTCAGACAGAAAAGGCTATTGCCAACAGAGTGAATGAGATACTTGGACAAGGTGGAGACATAATTGACGTGGGAGCGTTCTCAACTCGTCCGGGAGGCGTCCATGTTGACAGCAAGGAGGAGATGTCACGCATGCGACATGCCCTTACTATCCTGAGGCAGCAAGCTCCTGATGCAATTGTCAGCATTGACACTTTCCGTCCTGAAATAGCTCAGATGGCTGTTGAGGAATACGGAGCTGGAATCATAAACGACGTGTCAGAGGGTGGAATTACAGGAATAGCCAACGTTCCTCTTGAAAGCAGCACAAGCAAAGACTGCATTCCAGATATGTTCCGCATGGTTAGCCGACTTAGAGTTGCATACATCCTGATGTCTGTGAAACCAGACCTTGACACTATGTTGCCAGCGTTCGAGAAAGAGATTAGGCAGTTGCGTTCCTTAGGACAGAAAGACATAATCCTCGACCCTGGTTTCGGATTTGGGAAAACACTGGAGCAGAACTACTCCCTGTTGGCAAACCTTGAGAGGATTAAGATTTTAAAAGAACCATTCCTTGTCGGCATATCCAGAAAATCAATGATATTCCGTCTTCTTGGCTCCACGCCAAACGACTCGCTCAATGGCACTACCGTCCTTAACACCATATCCCTGCTGAAAGGTGCCTCCATACTGAGGGTACACGATGTGAAGGAATGCGTGGAAACTATAAGGATTATAGAGAAGACAAGGCTTTGCTCAGAACTCTAAAACACAGAGATTACAATGGATTTCATAGAATTTGGAATTAAGGACATAATTGACATAGTAATGGTGGCTATGATGCTGTTCTATGTCTATCGCCTCATGAAAGAGTCTCGTTCCCTTAACGTCTTCATAGGCATCATAATGTTCATTCTTGTATGGCTCTTTGTAAGCCAGGTGCTTGAGATGCGACTGCTGGGAAGCATCCTCGACAAACTGGTGAGCGTTGGAGTCATAGGCCTTATTGTCCTTTTCCAGGAAGAGATAAGAAAATTTCTATACAGCATAGGAACACATCAGCGCGTACAGAGCATCATGAACATGTTCCGCTCAAGCAAAGACAAGGAGATTGACAAAGCATTCATTATGCCTGTCGTGATGGCATGTATGAGCATGAGCCGCAACAGAGTTGGTGCGCTCATAGTGATGGAAAGAACTATCCCACTGGACGACATTGTTGACTCGGGTGAAATAATAAACGCAGATATAAACCAGCGTCTTATAGAAAATATATTCTTCAAGAATTCCCCAATGCATGATGGTGCCATGGTAATAGCCAACAAGCGCATCAAGGCAGCTGGATGCATCCTCCCGGTAAGTCACAAACATGACATTCCCAAAGAACTGGGACTTCGCCATCGTGCTGCAATGGGCATATCGCAGGAAAGCGATGCTGTTGCCATCGTTGTGTCAGAGGAGACAGGTCGTATCAGCATTGCCATAAATGGCAAATTCGACCTCAGACTATCCGCAGAGCAACTAGAAAGTGTCCTTACGAAAGAATTAGGAAACAATTGAAAGTTAAAAAAAAACGAATCATTCACGGGAATATGCTATGATTCTCCATCAACTTTCGCAATTCCCGCAAACTATCGTAAATAACATACTACCGCCCATGATGACGGAACAAAGAAAGGAATACTCTTATTTGTCAGCTATATAAATGCATCGGCAAACGAAACAAGTCTAATGGACTAAAGATTTGCTGCCCTGAACTCAGTGGGTGTCATTCCAAACTTAGCCTTGAAAAGCCTGTAGAACGTCTGCTGAATTGGAAGTCCGCAATCAATCGCAACACTCTCAATTGTATGGGACGGATGAGACAGCAACATGGAAGCTGCATGGTCAAGCCTCATATCATTGATATAGGATGGGAAGGAGAATCCTGACTGCTCACGGAATACCGTTGCAAACTTATTCTTCGGAATGTGAACATACTTGTCAAGAAGTTTTCTCGACATGTCACTCCTAAGATATAGCTTGTGCGACTTAATTACCTTTTCCGCACGCTTAAATAAAACTTCATCACTCATTATTAGTAATTTTAATTTGTAATAGGTTGTAGCTACGGCTGCAAAATTATCAAATTAAATTCATATAACAAAGCGTTTACATGCAACTTTATCCCAATAATTCTTTTCAGTTGTCATATTAGTTCTTTACTGCCATTTTCGTTCCACAACAAGAAGGTTTGAAGAATATTGGACGCCATGTCATTATATTGGGGTCGCCTTTTCAGCAACAACAATCGAAAAGCCTTAATATTTTAATAATTTAATACTAATTAAGCCTGTATGTCGATTTTAATGCTTATTTTTGCAAAAGAAATACAATCGACTTGAAATATCCAACTAATCATAAATAATATCAAAAATGAATCTTTTAGAAAAAATTGTTGAGCGCGCTAAAAGTAACAAGCAGCGTATCGTATTGCCAGAGGCTACAGAGGAACGTACTCTAAGAGCTGCCGACAAAGTTCTTGCCGACGGACTGGCAGAGCTTATCCTTATCGGTAATCCAGACGAGATAGCATCTCTCGCTTCACAATGGGAACTGGGAAACATTGACAAAGCTACTATCATTGACCCGGAGAACAACCCTAAGAGCGAGGAATATGCCAGCTTGCTTGCTGAATTGCGCAAGAAGAAAGGCATGACGATTGAACAGGCACGCGAACTTGTAAAGAACCCTCTCTATCTTGGTTGCATGATAATAAAGACAGAGGGAGCTGACGGACAGATTTCAGGTGCCTTAAGTACTACCGGCGACACCCTTCGTCCTGCATTGCAGATTATCAAATGTGCACCAGGAGTGACATGCGTAAGCGGTGCCATGCTGCTCATAACAAAGCAGCCGGAATACGGCGAAGATGGTGTCCTTGTCATGGGTGATGTGGCAGTAACCCCTATGCCTGATGCTGACCAGCTGGCACAGATTGCCGTCTGCACAGCACAGACCGCCAAGAGTGTGGCTGGTTTTGCAGACCCAAGAGTTGCAATGCTGTCTTTCTCCACAAAGGGAAGTGCCAAGCATGAGGTTGTGGATAAAGTTGTGGAAGCAACACGTCTCGCCAAGGAGCGTTGTCCAGAACTGAAAGTTGACGGAGAGTTGCAGGCCGATGCTGCTCTTGTTCCATCCGTTGGTGCAAAGAAAGCTCCAGGCAGCGACATAGCAGGCAAGGCAAATGTTCTTGTCGTTCCATGTCTTGAGGTTGGCAACATAGCATACAAGCTCGTTCAGCGTCTCGGAGATGCCATTGCCATAGGTCCAGTCCTTCAGGGTATAGCCCGTCCAGTAAACGACCTCAGCCGTGGATGTTCAGTTGATGACATCTACTATATGGTAGCCATAACAGCCTGTCAGGCAATGGATGCAAAATAAGACACACATCAATTATAAGGAAATGAAAATATTAGTTCTTAACTGTGGAAGCTCGTCTATCAAGTACAAGCTTTACGACATGGACAACGAGAGTGTCCTGGCACAGGGTGGTGTTGAACGTATCGGTATTGACGGAGCCTTCATAAAGGTGACACTGCCAAATGGAGAGAAGAAACAGATCATGCACGACATGCCAGACCATAAGGAAGGTGTAAACATGGTATTCTCCGTGCTGCTTGACAAAGAGATTGGTGCTATAAGCAGCTTGTCCGAAATCGACGCAGTAGGCCATCGCATCGTGCAGGGAGGAGACAAGTTCTGCAAAAGCGTAATAGTTGACAAGAGTGTTGAGGATGGAATAGAGGAACTCTGCGACCTTGCACCCGTTCACAATGCAGGACATCTCAAGGGTCTGCGCGCTGTTGACAATCTCATGCCGAACGTTCCACAGGTGTGCGTTTTTGACAACGCATTCCATTCTACAATGCCAGACTATGCTTATCTGTATGCCGTTCCATACGAGCTGTATGAGAAATTCCATGTTCGTCGCTACGGCTTCCATGGCACAAGCCATAGATATGTCTCAAACCGAGTGTGCGAAATGCTGGGTAAGGACATCGCCACACAACGCATCGTCACATGCCACATAGGCAATGGGGCAAGCGTGGCAGCTGTAAAGGACGGAAAGGTTATGGACACTTCCATGGGACTGACTCCTCTGGCTGGTCTCATGATGGGGAGCCGTTCTGGCGACATCGATGCATCAGCTGTGACATACATAATGGACAAGCTGGGCAAGAAGCCCCAGGAGATGGCAGACTATCTCAACAAAGAGAGTGGCGTACTTGGAATATCCGGCATATCTTCAGACATGCGTGACGTTGAGAAGGCAGCCAACGAAGGCAACGAACGTGCCATTCTCGCACTCCGCATGTATGCCTACCGCATAAAGAAGTATATAGGTGCATACGCTGCCGCCATGGGAGGCATTGACACTATAGTGTTCACTGCCGGTGTAGGAGAGAACCAGACCAGTATGCGTGAGCAGTCATGCGAGGGTCTTGAATTCCTTGGCGTGAAGATTGACAAGGAGAAAAATGCCGGCATACGTGGAGAGGAAGCTATCATCTCAACACCAGACAGCAAGGTAACCGTATGTGTCGTTCCTACAGATGAGGAGATTGTAATAGCAAGAGACACCATGCAACTGGTACAGAGCAGAGGTTAGTCACTTCTATTCTCTCAAAATAAGGTAAGAGGGCTATCAACTTAGCCCTCTTGCCATATATACACAACAGTCATAATCAGCATCAGGCACAAAGAAATATGCGCAGGTATATTTTTGCCATATTAGCCTTGTCCTTTATAGCTATATTCTCCAAAGCCACAGACATAATGCGGTTCAGGAGATATACCATAGCTGACGGTATGCCACAGAACAGTGTCACCACCATAACACAAGACAGGAAAGGCTATATATGGATAGGCTCACGTTCCGGACTTTGCCGCTTCGACGGCTTGACATTCAAGCAGTTCAGTGAGACATCCGATGGGCAGAACATCGGATGGGTTCACAAGATTCGTATTGCTGACGACGGAGAGACCTTGATTCTGAAAATTCATGGAGACAAGTATTATTATTTCTATCCTTCATCCCGCACATTGAAGCCTGTCAATGGAAAGATTGACCTTGGAGTACAAGAGCCTCCACACACTATCCTCGACTTCGACGAAAAAGGCATGATAGTGAGGAAGAGTCCTGACAGTGAAACTTACCGCATTCCTGTCAGCAGCAGTATTCCTTATGTTGCGGCAAGATGTGAGAACTTCATTGATGCACAGGGTAACATCTGGGCAAGCTTCGACAATGCACTGTATGAAGTATGTTTCTCGTCTGCTCCTTATTCATTCCACAGCTATATAGGCGACTATGAGCGTCATTACTTTGACAGCGAGGTAAGGTGCCTGAAAAGGCTAAACGACGGGAAACTGATTGTAGCCACGAAGAACCGTCTGGTGATATGCTATTCTGAGAAGGGGGAATTTCTCGGTTATCTGACTCCTGACGGCAAAATAAGCGAACGATACACACAATTCATCGAAAGTGTCTATTCCATACAACAGATGCCAGACAGTACCTTGTGTCTCGCCATGAGAGTTGCTGGAGTGGCTTTGATAAAAAACCTATTCAAAAGCAATGCGGATATTTCCTTGATAAAAACTCCGCATATAGCATCAGACTGTATTTACAGCACATACCTCAATGGCAACAACAAATACATTTGGCTTGGCACATGGGGAAAAGGCGTGAGCGTCATCGATGCCGGCAATCCTTTCAGGCGAATAAAGTCACCTCTTCCCGGCAATCTTCACGTGCGTGACATAACATCATTCTCAGACACCATTGCCATCTGCACAGACAATGGACTGTATCTGCTACCAAGACACGGTGAGTCGGAACCAATCCACATAGGAGATATGGATATTGCAGGACTGGCATACATAAGAGGTGTGAAATATGTGGCAACGACAGGCAACGGTATCTTCCGGATTGACGAGCAACAAGGCATTCCCACTCTCAGCAGAGTAAACATTCCATTTGTGGGATATGGAGTGTTAAGCATCACGGCACTCGACAATGCACAGATAGCCATCGTTACGCCAAACCGTCTTGTAATATACAACTTGGCTGACAGGACGGCAAGGAGTATGGACGACAAATATTTCGGCAGAAGCATTGAGTTCACAGAAGCAAAACCCATAGTCGCTCCTGACAGCATGACACTCGGAACTGTGGATGGATTCATAAGCGTCCATACCATTTTTTCCAAGTCGAAGGACAAACCACATATAGAAATAACCACGACAGCCACCACTACCGGCATGGGTATTCCCGTAACCATAAATGCCATAACTCTTGACCACCGGCTTCCGCATACCATCTATTACGCATGGCGTGTCAAAGGAGAAGACGAATGGAACTATTTCGAATCAGAGAACGCAGTATTGGAATTTGCACGTTTCCTGCCTGGAAGCTACGATATAGAAATACGCTCGACAGATGCTTTCGGATTATGGACAGACAACACATCTTCCATAACAATCACTGTCATTCCTTCATGGTGGCAGACTCTAATCATATTGCTAATAGTCATATTATTATGTTTCATCTGCATCCTTCTATGGAAACTTGCCCATCCGAAACATATTGACACCACTGACATATCTCCATCAAAACCAGATACCACACCATTTGACAGGAAACTTGCCTCAATGATTGTCAATGCCATTGAAAATCATATTGACGACAGCGAGTATGACGTTGAACACCTTGCCAATGATGTCGGGATGTCTCGCTCACAACTATATTCACAATGCCGGTCTGCACTCCAGCGTACTCCAGCATCTCTGATTCTTGAGATTCGCCTCAAGCGGGCAATGCAACTCATTGCCACACATTCCTTCCGCATTAACGAGATAGCATACAAGGTGGGATTCACTGACCCAAAATATTTTGCCAAGGTGTTCAAGTCAAAAGTGGGAATGACGCCAAGCCAATATGCAGAAACAAAATCTACAGAAGAGTCATGAAATCCTGACAGGAACAGTCTTGTACCAAAATCATAACGAAAAAGGTGGAAAAAAACGATTTTATCCCCTCTACAAGACAAATTCCACACCTTATATATATTACTTTTCAATAGCTTTGCAACATATAACTAATCAAAAACAATTTATTAATGAAAAAGCAAAGCATCATCATGGCAACTGCATTGGCTATGCACTTGTCAGCAACTGCTCAGGATTTAGAAAAATATCCATGGTTAGACACATCCAAGAGCTTCCACGAAAGAGCGGTTCTACTATGCAATGAACTGACATTGCGAGAGAAAGTTGACCAGTTGGGCAACTATGTCACTCTAAACGTACAAAGGGACGGAGTGACAATATTGCCTTCATACCAGTATTGGAACGAGGCTATACACGGGGTGGCCCGCTCGGGAGCCGCAACGAGTTTTCCTGAGTCAAAGGGAATGTCTGCCACATGGGACAGACAACTTGTCTATGACTGTGCCAGCGTGATTTCAGATGAGGCAAGACGTTACTACCTTGACAAGAACAAAGGACTGAACTACTGGAGCCCGACTATCAACATGGCACGTGACCCAAGATGGGGAAGAGAGGAAGAAAACTACGGAGAAGACCCTTTCCTTGCCGGAGAACTGGCTGTGCCATTCATACGAGGATTTCAGGGAGCTAATTTTGACGGCTCACGCAACACTCCATACCTTAAACTCGTAGCTACAGCAAAGCACTTCGCTGCCAACAATTATGAGGCTGGCAGACAATCCACCACTTCATACGTCACAGAGAAAAACATGCGAGAGTACTATCTTCCTGCATTTGAGGCTTGCGTCAGGGAAGGTGGAGTGAAATCCATCATGTCGGCATACAATGCCTTTTCCATAGACCCTACTGAGGTGGATGCCAATGGAGTAGGATACAGCAAGTCAAAAGGCGGACTTCCTTGTTCGGCAAACAAGATGCTGCTCACAGACATCTTACGCAAGGAATGGGGCTTTGACGGATATGTGACATCCGACTGTGCTGCCATCTCATGTATCCACAGAGCTACCAAACACCTGTATTTCGGCAACTATACTGCCGGCACAATAGACACTAACGGCTCTGAGTCTGTCATGCACTCACCTTACGGAAACAGCACCGAGGAGGAAATGCTCATGGAGGCTCGTTCCACATCACTCGCCATTAAGGCTGGATGCAACACCAACTGCGAGTTCTCATCACAGTCTTCCGTCTATCAGAGAGCTGCAGTAAATGCCATTGACCCGACATGGCAATCGAAAGACATGCTGAATTATGTAACCCTCACCGAAGAGGATGTTGACAATGCACTGATACCTATGCTCGAAACCCGCTTCGCACTGGGCGAGTTCGAGAAGGAAGAATGTCCATGGAACTCAGGCGTGCCGTCTCTTGAGAATGAAGAACATCAGGCTATGGCACTCAAGGCTGCACAGGAATCAATGACATTATTGAAGAATGATAACAACATTCTACCTATTTCAACAGACAAGAAGGTAGCACTCATCGGTCCATACGCCAATGCCATCATGCTTGGCGACTATTCCGGAACTCCAACACATACGACTACTCCTCTTCAGGCATTCTCGAAGAAACTCGACTTCACGACACCCAAGGACGAGAAACGGTCATGCAGCATTGCGGCTGTTCCATTCGACAAGGCTGTCGTCTCAAAACGCGGAGAAGCTAGCAACGACAAAGGTGCCGGTAACCTTGAAAACACAGCACCGGGAGACATCTTCCTGTATGAAAATGTATGGTTCGGAGAAGATGGATGCACAGACCTCGAAATGGTGTGTGGAAGCAAGAGCTCCGGACTTGGACAGGTCAGTTTCATACTCGACTCTCCTGACAACACACCATTCATCACCCTTGACAATGTTGATACAGGAGGATGGACTACATGGACTTCCGTTAAAGGCAGCATCGACCCAAATGTGGTGCAAGGTACACATAACTTATACGTAAAAATGTCAGGTTCCAACTCCTATGTCGGCAACTACAAAGCATTCAATTTCTCTAATCCAACAAATCCTGTCGTTGACCCGATTCCTGCCATTGAGACAACCGGTCCTCTTTATCTATACTCACCTTCGCAAAGCGTGAATGACCGTTACACAGAAGCACAGATACAGAGAGCCGTTGAGGTTGCAAAGCGTGCTGACATAGTAGTATTCCTTACAGGAACCAATTATGAGAAACCGGCAGACCATCATACTGGCACAGAAAGTCACGACCGCTGGATTATATCCCTGCCTGGCAATCAGGAAGATATGCTGAAGGCATTGTACGAGGCTAACAACAATACAGTCCTGGTTCTTGAAACAGGCTCTTCAATGGATATTTCATGGGCAAAGGAGAATGTGCCAGCCATTCTCGAAGCATGGTATGGAGGACAAGCACAGGGACAGGCAATATGCGATGCAATCTATGGAGACATAAATCCTTCGGGCAAACTGACTTCAACATGGTATAACTCTATAGAGGAACTGCCTAAAGGCACAGACTCCAATTTTGACAGAGACGGACGCAACGGAATGATGGAATATGACATTGACGATTGGGGATATACATACATGTATTATGGCAAGGCTAAGCACGGACGACAGGCTGCCAAACCATTATATCCGTTTGGATATGGACTGTCATACACTACATTCGAATACTCTAATCTTACTGCGCCTGCCAATATTACAAAAGATGACATCATAAACATAACTGCCACTATAAAAAACACAGGCACAAGGGACGGTGCTGAGGTCGTGCAGCTATATGCCAATTGGAATGGTGCTACTGAGAACGGCAAGAAGAACAAGAAGTTAATTGGTTTCGAACGTGTTGAACTTAAAGCGGGGGAGAGCAAAAACATTACCATCCCTGTGAAATACGAACAATTCTCATATTTCAACACTGACACTCACCAGTTCCTTGTTGACGCAGCTACTGTCACCCTCGAACTCGCCGCCTCATCTGCCGACACTCGACTAACAACTAATATTTCCACAGATGCCGGCATTGCCAAAGAGACTTACATCTCGGACACATCGGACATGATAGAGACTGTCGCCAGTTCACGCAACCTGTTAAAGACAGACCATATATATACCGTAATGGGAGCTTACGTCTGCCCTGCAAGTGATTACGACAAACTTCCTCGCGGTATCTATGTGTTGAACGGAGTGAAATACATAAAAAAATAATTCGTATTGCATATTAGTTTTATCACATAACGTTTAAAATCTACGTTCACCAGTGCGAAACGTACGTCCACCAGTGCGAAACATACATCCACCAGTGTGAAACGTACGTCCACCAATGGTGAACGTAGATTTTATTTGCTTGATAGAATTCTTTCCTGCTCTTTTTTCATTAATGGCTTGCATATTCTATGTTTTTTCCATATATTTGCAAAATGAAGAATGTAGCAAGCCCGAGTTGCGATTATTAATAAAGAGAAAGGAGTTGACATGATACATATAGCCAATCCAATTTATGACATCGTCTTCAAGTATTTAATGGAAGACGAGCGTATTGTCAAGACGCTTCTCTCCGCACTTCTAAAGAAAGAGGTCGTTGAGGCAGAGGTGAGGAAGCACGAATACACCAACGGTCGCAGAGACAAGATTTCAATGTTCCGCATTGATTTCGGAGCCAAGGTAAAGGAAGCCGATGGCAGCACACACCTTGTCCTCATTGAGCTTCAGAAAACATGGCTTGAGACGGAGACCCTGCGTTTCCGCCAGTATCTGGGAGCACAGTATGCCGACCCTGAGAACATGCAGAAAGACAACAACCCCATGGGATATGGCATCCCTATGGTTACCGTCTATCTTCTTGGACACAAGGTAGGCGACATAGAAGAACCCGTGCTCTATGTCAGTCACAAGTCATACGACTATGATGGGAAGGAGGTTACCAAAGGACTGCCAGACCCGTTTGTGGAGAGTCTTGTACATGACAGCATCATAGTGCAGATTCCGCGTCTTCACGGCAATGTAAACAACAGGCTTGAAGAGGTCCTCAGTGTATTTGACCAGACACGCAAGGACAGGCATAACAGGCAGGTCATGAACATAGACGAGTCTGAATATGACGGCGATGAGGAGATGATGCACATAATTCACCGCCTCCTTGCGGCGGCGGCGGATGCCAAGCTGAGACAGGACATGAATGTGGAAGATGAGTATTTCCTTGCTATCGAGAACAGGGATACTGCCATCATGCAGCGTGACAAACGAATAAAAGAGCAGGACGAATTACTTGAAGAACAGGGACAGAAACTTGAAGAACAGGGACAGAAACTTGAAGAACAGGGGCAGAAACTTGAAGAACAGGGACAGAAACTTGAAGAACAGGGTAACATCATTCTGTCTTCAGCAAAAATGATGAAAGCAAACGGTATGAGCGTTTCAGAGATTTGCTCCATTACGCAATTGAGCAAAGAGGAAGTTGAAAGGCTTTAGGATGGTTGTTTCTCCCTTCAACCAACATTAAACCAACAAGTTGACAAGTTTGTTCTATTCTGGCTTAAACATTCAGATAGCCAGACAACTTGTCAACTTGTTCTGTATTCAACTATTAGCAAGCATTTTAGGTCCATACTGACATTCTCTGTTGACGAATCAACGGAGTCGTTGTCTTTGTCCATACTCTGTGTCTTGCTGCCACATGAACAGAAGAACACAAACGCCGCCATAGCGGATAATAACATCAAATTCTTTTTCATAATGATAGTGTTTTTGTTGACATGTCAACGAGGTTGTCATTTATTATGTAACTTAAGTTTCGCATGTCTTCGACGTGCTGTCAGGAATTTCCTTGAGCGAAGCGAAAAACAAGTTGACAAGTTATTAGTTCAAGTTTCGCAAGTTTGTAACTTGCATAAAGTATAATACTTCAAAAAAAGGATGGAGATTTTGAATCAATCCCCATCCTTTTATAGTAATAACGACTACATTAGCGTATGTCGCTTATTCAGCACTCTCAGGTTTGTCACCATTGGAATAATCGATTACATTCTTTTTGTTAGCTGCAATCCTGTCATATTCCTCACGTGACCCAACGATAAGTTTGTCCCATTGACGGAGACCTGTACCGGCTGGTATGAGGTGTCCGCAAATAACGTTCTCCTTCATACCCTCAAGACGGTCAACCTTTCCACGTATTGCAGCATCGTTCAGCACCTTGGTTGTCTCCTGGAATGAAGCTGCAGACATAAAGCTCTTTGTCTGCAATGCAGCACGTGTTATACCCTGTAGTATCTGGGTAGATGTAGCAGGAACGGCATCCCTCACCTGAATTGTCTTAAGGTCTCTGCGTTTCAATACTGAGTTCTCGTCGCGCAACTTACGGGCTGAGATTATCTGTCCCTTATAGCAATTCTCAGAATCACCGGCATCAACAATCACCTTCTTACCCCAAATGCGGTCGTTCTCCTCGGCAAAGTCAAGTTTGTCGGCTATTTCCTGCTCAAGGAAGCAAGTGTCGCCTGGGTCGTTGATTTGAACCTTGCGCATCATCTGACGTACGATTATCTCAAAGTGCTTGTCATTAATCTTCACACCCTGCAGACGGTAAACATCCTGCACTTCATTGACAATGTATTCCTGCACGGCGGTAGGACCCTTGATGGCAAGGATGTCGGCAGGTGTCACAACACCATCGGACAGAGGTGTTCCGGCACGTACGGCATCATGTTCCTGAACAAGAATCTGCTTGGACAGGGAAACGAGATACTTGCGTTGCTCACCAGTCTTTGACGTTACAACGATTTCTCTGTTTCCACGTTTCACCCTACCCATTGTTACCTCACCGTCAATCTCAGATACGACAGCAGGGTTGGATGGGTTGCGTGCCTCAAAGAGCTCAGTAACACGTGGAAGACCACCCGTGATATCACCTGCGCCTCCCATGGTACGTGGAATCTTGACAAGTGTAGTACCTGTCTTTATCTCAGCACCATCCTGAATGCGCTGCTCTATATGACCTCCAACAGGGAATATGTATGTACCGAGAACATCTTCAGGAGCATAGTTCTTCTTTGCGCCCTTACGTACAATGTCGCATGTAGGCACACGTGACTTGTCCTTTGAGTCTGTAATGATACGCTCCTCAAGTCCTGTTGCATCATCGGTCTCAGAGCGGTATGTAATACCATCGACAACATCGTGGAAACGTACTACACCTGCATATTCACTCACTATAACGGCATTGAAAGGATCCCACTTGGCAATAAGGTCGCCTTTCTTAACCTCATCTCCATGCTTGAAATAGAGAGAGCTGCCGTATGGCACGTTCATAGTAGAAAGTACTATCTTGGTGTTGGCATCGACAAACCTAATCTCGGCAAGACGGCTTACAACCATCTCGCACTGAACCTCAGAACCATCTGGCTGGCTCTCTACATAAGGTACTGTGCGAAGCTCATCGAACTCTATGAACGCATCGTTCTTTGCAACAATGCTGGCATTGGCAGCTGCATTACCAGCCACACCACCGGCATGGAACGTACGGAGAGTAAGCTGAGTTCCTGGCTCACCAATAGCCTGTGCCGCTATGACACCGACAGCCTCGCCAAGCTGTACCATGCGAGATGTGGCAAGGTTGCGGCCGTAACACTTCATGCAGACTCCCTTCTTGCTTTCACAAGTGAGGACAGAACGAATCTCCACGCTCTCTATAGGTGACTCCTCGATAATCTGAGCTTTCTGCTCGTTTATCTCCTCACCAGCTGCTACAATCAACTCGCCTGTAGTAGGATGGATTATATCATGTACAGATACACGTCCGAGAATACGCTCATAAAGTGTAGAGATAACCTCGTCGCCGTTCTTGAGTGCCGTGCATACCAATCCACGCAGTGTTCCACAATCCTCCTCTGTTATTATTACATCATGGGAAACATCGACAAGGCGTCGTGTCAGGTAACCTGCGTCAGCTGTCTTCATGGCTGTATCGGCAAGACCCTTGCGAGCACCGTGAGAGGAGATGAAGTATTCAAGCACCGACATTCCTTCCTTGAAGTTGGAAAGAATAGGATTCTCAATAATCTGCGCACCTTCTGCACCTGCCTTCTGTGGCTTTGCCATAAGTCCACGCATACCAGAGAGCTGCTTAATCTGGTCTTTTGAACCACGGGCTCCAGAGTCGAGCATCATGAATACGGCATTGAAACCCTGATCTGCCTCTGTCATTTCTTTAAGAAGGATATTGCCAAGGTCGTTGTTCACGTGTGTCCATGTGTCGATAACCTGGTTGTAACGCTCTGTATCTGTGATAAATCCAAGGTTATAGTTCTCTGTGATATCCTGAACCTCCTTGTTTCCACGCTCAACGATAGCCTCTTTCTCTGGTGGGATGATGATATCGTCAAGGTTGAACGATAGACCTGCCACGTATGCCATGTGGTAACCAAGGTTCTTGATACCGTCAAGGAACTCACATGCTCTTGCCATTCCGACACTTTTTATAACATCAGAGATGATGCCGCGAAGTGTTTTCTTGGAAATGATGTCATTGAAGAATCCTACTTCCTCTGGAATGATACCATTCACTATGACACGACCAACAGAAGTCTCTACCATCCTCTTCTGTATCTTACCGTCAACGAGGTCGTTTACCAATACCTTAACCTGTGAGTGAAGGTCGCACCTACCCTCGTTGTGTGCTATTATAGCCTCTTCCGGACCATAGAAGGTAAGTCCTTCACCCTTGGCACCTGGACGAATCTTTGTAATATAGTAGAGACCTAGCACCATATCCTGAGAAGGAACGGTGATAGGAGCACCGTTGGCAGGATTAAGGATATTATGGCTCTGAAGCATCAGAATCTGAGCCTCAAGGACTGCCTCGTTACTCAATGGAAGATGGACAGCCATCTGGTCACCGTCGAAGTCAGCATTGAAGGCTGTACATGCAAGAGGATGCAACTGGATAGCCTTGCCCTCTATGAGCTTAGGCTGGAAAGCCTGAATACCGAGACGGTGAAGAGTAGGAGCACGGTTCAGGAGCACCGGATGTCCTTTCATGACATTCTCAAGTATATCCCATATTACAGGTTCCCTGCGGTCAACAATCTTCTTCGCACTCTTGACAGTCTTGACTATGCCACGCTCTATGAGCTTGCGTATAATGAATGGCTTGTAAAGCTCGGCAGCCATAAGTTTCGGAAGACCGCACTCACCCATCTTCAGCTCTGGTCCTACAACGATAACCGAACGTGCTGAATAGTCAACACGCTTACCGAGGAGGTTCTGACGGAAACGTCCCTGCTTACCTTTCAGTGAGTCAGAAAGAGACTTCAATGGTCGGTTGCTCTCGCTTTTAACAGCTGACGATTTGCGTGAGTTGTCGAAGAGGGAGTCAACAGCCTCCTGCAACATACGTTTCTCATTACGGAGAATCACCTCCGGAGCCTTTATCTCCAGCAGTCTTTTAAGACGGTTGTTACGTATGATGACACGACGATATAGGTCGTTAAGGTCTGATGTAGCGAAACGTCCACCATCAAGAGGAACCAATGGTCGCAACTCAGGTGGTGTCACTGGTATAATCTTCATTATCATCCATTCCGGATGATTAACCTCCTTTGAAGAGCGGAAAGACTCAACTACCTGAAGACGTTTCAGAGCCTCTGTCTTACGCTGTTGGCTTGAGTCCGTTGTGGCACGGTCACGCAACTCGCCGGCAAGTCTGTCAAGGTCGAGACCACAGAGCAGGTCGTAGATAGCCTCTGCACCCATTTTTGCGACGAACTTGTTTGGGTCGCTGTCATCAAGATTCTCATTTCCCTCTGGGAGCTTGTTGTCAAGGATGTCGAGATATTCATCCTCTGTAAGAAGATCAAGCTTGTGGGAACCATTCAGCTCATTGCCATCCTGGTCGTGCATACCCTCAACGACACCGGGATTTACCACGATATACTTCTCATAGTATATCACAGCATCAAGACGCTTTGTAGGTATTCCCAACAAATATCCTATCTTGTTAGGAAGGGAGCGGAAATACCAGATATGAGCCACTGGCACCACCAACTCTATATGTCCGCTGCGGTCACGGCGCACTTTCTTTTCTGTTACCTCCACACCGCATCGGTCGCAGACAATTCCCTTGTAGCGTATCCTTTTATATTTTCCACAAGCGCACTCATAATCCTTAGTAGGACCAAAGATACGCTCACAGAACAGGCCGTCACGCTCAGGCTTGTAGGTGCGGTAGTTGATTGTCTCTGGTTTGGTCACCTCGCCATAGGAATTCTCAAGTATTTCCTCTGGTGACGCAAGACCGATGGTTATCTTCGTAAAGTTACTCTTTACTTTTGTATCTTTCTTGAAAGCCATATTTTCAAATGTTATTATATTGATAAGTTGACGAGTTTAACTGTTGCAGATGCTCATCGAGTGAGTCTCGCTTTCGTGAGCGGCATGAATTGTAAGAATGCCATGCCAACGATTTGCAATCATGCTTGTTTGCCAACCCGTTCACCTTTCTTATATTAGTCAAGCTTAATACTCAGTCCGAGACCACGTAGCTCATGCAGCAACACATTGAGAGACTCTGGTATTCCAGGAGTTGGCATAGGCTCTCCTTTGACGATAGCCTCGTATGCCTTGCTTCGTCCGACCACATCGTCCGACTTGACAGTAAGTATCTCCTGCAGCACATGGCTTGCACCGAATGCTTCAAGAGCCCATACCTCCATCTCACCGAAACGCTGTCCTCCAAACTGCGCCTTACCTCCAAGAGGTTGCTGGGTGATAAGACTGTAAGGACCAATAGAACGAGCGTGCATCTTATCCTCAACCATATGTCCCAGCTTGAGGAAGTAAGTAACGCCAACGGTTGCCGGCTGGTCGAAGCGTTCGCCCGTCTCGCCATCGAAGAGATGTGTTGAACAAAGACGTGGCAGTCCTGCCTTGTCTGTCCATGCTGAAAGGTCTTCAAGTTTGGCTCCGTCAAAGATAGGAGTTGCGAACTTGACACCAAGTTTCCTTCCAGCAGCGCCGAGGATAGCCTCGAATATTTGTCCAAGGTTCATACGTGAAGGCACACCGAGAGGGTTAAGGACAAGGTCAACAGGACGACCATCCTCAAGGAATGGCATATCCTCCATTCTAACTATCTTAGATACGATACCCTTGTTTCCATGGCGTCCTGCAAGTTTGTCTCCGACACCAATCTTACGTTTCTTGGCTATATACACCTTTGCCATCTGGAGAATACCTGAAGGCAGCTCATCACCTATCGTTATTGCGAACTTGCGGCGTTTTAGTTCTGCATCCATAAGCTTGGCCTTGCGGATGTAGTTCATGATAAGCTTTGAGATAAGAGTGTTGGTATGTTCGTCGTCAGTCCAGCCATTGGACAGTATTCCCTGATAGTCAAGGTTCTTGAGGATGGCTGTCGTGAACTTGCTGCCTTTCGTTACTATCTCGGCTCCGGAATAATCCTTTACACCCTGTGACACCTTGCCTTCTACAAGAGTCAGGAGCTTGTCAACAAGGATATCATTCAGGTCATTTACCTTTGCTTCATATTCCTCGTCAATCTTTGCAAGAAGAATCTTGTCGTTCTTCTTGCTCTCACGAGTCTTGACTGCACGTGTAAACAGCTTCTTGTCTATTACCACACCGCTGAGGGATGGATTAGCCTTGAGTGAAGAGTCCTTCACATCACCTGCCTTGTCACCAAATATTGCACGGAGCAACTTCTCTTCAGGAGATGGGTCGCTTTCACCCTTAGGAGATATCTTACCAATAAGTATATCACCTGGAACGACAGTAGCTCCAACACGGATGATACCATTCTCGTCAAGGTCTTTAGTAGCTTCCTCGCTGACATTAGGAATGTCACTTGTGAACTCCTCGACGCCTCGCTTCGTCTCACGCACGTCAAGTGAGTATTCGTCAACATGCACTGAAGTGAGGATGTCTTCCCTTACCATTCTCTCTGAGAGCACAATGGCATCCTCATAGTTATAACCCTTCCATGGCATGTATGCAACAAGGAGGTTGCGACCTAAGGCAAGCTCGCCATTCTCAGTGGCATAGCCCTCAGTAAGTATGTCGCCAGCCTTGACACGCTGTCCCTTGTCACAGATTGGACGAAGGTCTATAACCATGTTCTGGTTAGTACGGCGGAATTTTGGAATACGGTATTCCTTGAGTGCAGGCTCAAAGCTGACAAACTCCTCGTCTTCAGTACGGTCGTAAAGGATTCGTATCGTAGTGGCATCAACATACTCTACGACACCATCACCCTCAGCGGCAATCATGGTACGTGAATCCTCACATACCTGTTTCTCAAGTCCTGTACCTACGATAGGAGCATCATTATGGAGCAATGGCACTGCCTGTCTCATCATGTTACATCCCATAAGTGCACGGTGACCGTCATCATGCTCAAGGAATGGGATAAGTCCTGCTGATACAGACGCTATCTGCTGTGGAGACACGTCAATGAGATTGACCTCTCCAGGTGCTACGACAGGATAGTCGGCATCCTGACGGCATTTCACGAAAGTGCGTACGAATGTACCGTCTTCATTAAGAGGTGCGTTGCCCTGTCCGATGATTTTCTCTTCTTCCTCCTCGGCTGTCAGATATACAATGTCATTGTTGTCCATGTCAACCTTAGCGTCCTTTACCTGGCGGTAAGGAGTTACGATGAAGCCAAGGTCATTGATCTTTGCATAGACACACAATGATGATATAAGTCCGATGTTAGGACCTTCAGGACTCTCGATAGGACAGAGACGTCCATAGTGGGTATAGTGAACGTCACGCACCTCGAATCCAGCACGCTCCCTTGAAAGACCACCGGGACCGAGAGCTGAAAGACGGCGTTTATGTGTAACCTCAGCAAGCGGATTCACCTGATCCATGAACTGGCTGAGAGGGTTTGTACCAAAGAAAGAGTTGATGACACTTGAGATTGTCTTTGCGTTGATAAGGTCTATCGGCTGGAAGACCTCATTGTCACGCACATTCATCCTCTCCCTGATGGTACGGCTCATTCTTGCAAGACCAATTGAGAACTGGTTGCTCAACTGCTCACCCACGGTACGTACGCGACGGTTAGACAAGTGGTCTATATCATCTACTGTGGCATTTGAATTAATGAGCTGTATTAAATATTTAATAATCTCGATTATATCGTCCTTGGTCAGCACACGTATGTCGGCATCCGTATCAAGACCAAGCTTTTTGTTTATACGATAACGACCAACTTCACCGAGGTCGTAGCGTTTGTCAGAGAAGAACAGGTTCTGGAACACTTCCCTTGCACTTGCATCATCAGCAGGGTCGGCATTCCTCAACTGTCTGTAAATGTAAAGGACAGCCTCTTTTTCTGAATGGCTTGGGTCCTTTGCAAGGGTGTTGAAGATGATTGAGAACCTATTTGCCTGCTCCTCATCCTTATGCAAGAGAATTGATGATGCGCCACTGTCAAGGATATCGTCAATGACATCCTCTGTCAAATCGGTCTCACGCTGAACGACAACATCATTTCTCTCTATTGATACAACCTCACCGGTATCCTCATCGACAAAGTCTTCATTCCAGCTCTTCATTACGTTACCGGCAAGCTTGCGTCCGATGGCAGCCTTGAGGTTCTTTTTCGTAACCTTCAGTTCCTCGCACAAATCAAATATTTTGAGAATATCCTTATCATCCTCAAAACCTATGGCACGCAAGAGAGTTGTTACAGGCAACTTCTTCTTACGGTCTATGTATGCATACATGACATTATTGATATCTGTAGCAAACTCAATCCAGGAACCCTTGAAAGGAATAATACGGGCAGAATACAGAACTGTTCCGTTGGAATGTACTCCCTGTCCGAAGAAGACACCAGGCGACCTGTGCAACTGTGATACGACAACACGCTCTGCACCATTAATAATAAAGGTACCATTGTCTGTCATATACGGAATAGTGCCAAGGAATACATCCTGAATCTCTGTAGCGAAATCCTCGTGATCAGGGTCTGTACAGTAAAGCTTCATCTTAGCCTTTAGAGGAACGCTGTAGGTAAGACCACGCTCAAGACATTCGTCAATGGTATAACGCGGAGGGTCTATGAAATAATCCAAAAACTCAAGAACAAAATTATTACGTGTGTCCGTAATAGGAAAGTTCTCGGCAAACACCTTGTAGAGTCCATCATTCTTGCGTTCCTCTGGAGGAGTGTCCAATTGCAGAAATTCCTTGAATGACTTTAGCTGCACATCAAGAAAATCAGGATAAGCAAGCGGATTCTTGACGCTGGCAAAGTTTACTCTGTTATCAATAACTCTTGTAGCCATATGAAATAATTAAATACTTGAGATGTATGTTACATCTACATGAAAGCAAAAGACAAAAAAAGGTTAGGATATGCCTACCGGGCAAATCCTAACCATATCACATAAAGTGTAAAAAATCAAGTCAATTCATTGGGAATGACTTAGATTTCAAGACTTACTTAAGCTCAACCTTGGCACCAGCCTCCTCGATAGCCTTCTTCAAGTTCTCAGCCTCATCCTTTGAGAGACCCTCCTTGATAGTAGCAGGTGCACCGTCAACAAGCTCCTTAGCCTCTTTCAAGCCAAGACCACATGCCTCTTTAACAGCCTTTACAACCTGCAACTTGGTAGAACCAACCTCAGCAAGAACAACATCGAAAGATGTCTTCTCCTCAGCTGCGGCAGCTGCACCACCAGCTGCTGGACCAGCAGCTACAGCTACAGCTGCAGCAGCAGGCTCGATACCATACTCGTCCTTCAGGACTGTTGCCAACTCATTTACTTCTTTTACTGTAAGATTAACTAACTCTTCAGCAATAGCTTTTATATCTGCCATTTTATTTAAATTTAATTTTTGTTTTTACTAATTAATTTGACTTAATTCTACTCAGGACGCTCGCCTAAAGTCTTCAGCACACCATGTATGGTGTTTGCGCCTGACTGGAGAGCAGAAACAACATTCTTTGCAGGTGACTGAAGCAAAGCCACAACATCTGCGATAAGTTCGCTCTTGCTCTTGATTGCTACCAATTCATCAAGCTTGTCAGCTCCAACATAAGTGCACTCCTCAGCATATGCAGCCTTGAGAGTAGGCACGCCTTCCTTAGCGTACTCCTTAATCAACTTTGCTGGCACATTGGCTGTATGTGAGAACATCACTGCTGTGCTACCCTTCAATGAATCGTACAATGGATCCAATTCTTTCTCAGAAGCCTCAAAAGCTTTACGGAGAAGAGTATTCTTAACAACCACCATCTTGATTTCATTCTTGAAACACTTACGACGGAGATTGCTTGTTGCCTCAGCGTTAAGACCTGCTACATCTACAAGATAGAAATGTGGATACTCCACAAGTTTCTGTCCAAGGTCTTCTATAATTGTATCTTTAACTTCTTTTCTCATCTTACAAAACTTTTAGAGTTATTCAACTGATTTAGGATCAATCTTGATACCCTTACTCATTGTGCTTGAAAGGAAGATACTCTTTATATATGTACCCTTAGCAGCAGCAGGCTTCAATTTGATTACAGTCTGTATGAACTCTTTTGCATTTCCGTAGAGCTGCTCTGGAGTCATGCTGACCTTACCTACAGAGGTATGGATGATACCAGCCTTGTCAACCTTGAAGTCAATCTTACCTTGCTTGACCTCCTTGACAGCCTTTGCAACATCCATTGTAACAGTACCACTTTTTGGATTAGGCATCAAACCGCGAGGACCAAGGACGCGTCCAAGAGGACCAATCTTGCCCATGCATGAAGGCATGGTGATAATTACGTCAATGTCAGTCCATCCACCTTTGATTTTCTCAACGTACTCGTCAAGTCCAACATAATCAGCACCGGCAGCCTTAGCGGCCTCCTCCTGATCAGGAGTACACAGACAGAGAACACGAGTCACCTTTCCAGTACCATTTGGCAGAGAAACCACGCCACGAACCATCTGGTTAGCCTTACGTGGATCAACACCGAGACGTACATCAATATCAACAGAAGCATCAAACTTGGTTGTAGTAATTTCCTTAACCAATTCTGTTGCCTCTCTCAATGTGTAGTTCTTCCCTGTCTCAACCTTCTCAGCCACTGATTTCTGATTTTTTGTCAGTTTACTCATTTTAATTGAAGATTTTAATTATTTAACCAGGGAAGTCCCCTTTTACGGTGATACCCATACTTCTGGCTGTACCGGCAATCAACTTCATTGCAGACTCTACTGTGAAGCAGTTGAGGTCTGGAAGCTTGTCTTCCGCAATAACCTTTATCTGATCCCACGTAACACTTGCCACCTTCTTGCGGTTAGGCTCACCAGAGCCGCTTTTAACCTTGGCAGCCTCAAGCAACTGTACAGCTGCAGGTGGAGTCTTGATTATAAAGCTGAATGACTTGTCGGTATAATAAGTGATAACGACTGGTAAAACCTTACCAGCTTTATCCTGGGTGCGGGCATTGAACTCCTTGCAGAAACCCATTATATTTATACCCTTAGAACCCAAAGCAGGTCCTACTGGGGGTGAAGGATTCGCAGCGCCACCTTTAATCTGTAATTTGATTAATCCAGCAACTTCTTTAGCCATTTCTTTATTTAAAATTAAAATTGAATATATAGCGAAGAGCCATCATCCGTAACAATGACTACTCTTCTTTAGAAACTTGTGCAAAGTTCAACTCCAATGGATTTTGTCTGCCGAAAATCATAACCATTACTTTCAGCCTGTGTTTTTCGGCGTTGACTTCCTCTATTGTACCATGGAAACCGTTGAATGGACCATCCATTACTTTAACAGACTCTCCTACGGTATATGGCACAACAGAAACATCATTCAATTCAGATTCCTCAACGCTACCAAGCAGTCTTGTAATATCAGCCTGTCTGATAGGAGTTGGAGAACTCATTCCTCCAAGAAAACCAAGAACGTTAGGCATGAAACGCAATGTCGAAGCTATCTCAGGAGTCATTGCAACCTCAACAAGAACATAACCAGGGAGACTTAATTTCTCCTTGACAACCATCTTGCCATTGCTACGCTTAGTTGCATGTTTCTCCATGGGAAGCAACACCTGGGCAACACTCTGTGCCAGTCTTGGATTGTGCTTGACCTCAGCCTCAATGTATTCTTTCACCTTGGCTTCCTTGCCACTCACAGCTCTCAGGACATACCATTTCTTTTCTGTCACTGCCATTGTCTATCAATTTAACTTGGATAAATGAATCGCATAATGTTCTGGAAAACAAAATCCATCACGAAAACGACAAGAGCAATGACAAGGGAAGCAGATAATACAACCATTGCACTATGTGTTAGTTCGCGACGTGTCGGCCAAGTTGTCTTATGCGCAAGTTCGTTGTAACAATCCTTGCAATAATTTACAAACTTCTTAAACATATCTAATCGAATTAGCACGGGAAGGAGGACTCGAACCCACGACCCTCGGTTTTGGAGACCGATGCTCTACCAACTGAGCTATTCCCGTAAGAAAAGTTCCTGTAACTGAAGTTGCAGGAACTTTAATATTGTTGACTATAAAATATTAGTCCTCGTAAACCTCAGTAATCTGACCTGAACCTACTGTGCGACCACCCTCACGGATAGCGAAGCGCAGACCAGTGTTGAGTGCTACAGCGTAGATAAGCTCTACGGTAATCTCAACGTTATCACCAGGCATTACCATCTCTACACCTTCTGGAAGAGTAATCTCACCGGTGCAGTCCATTGTACGGAGATAGAACTGTGGACGATATTTGTTTCCGAATGGTGTGTGACGTCCACCTTCCTCTTTCTTCAATACATAGATAGAAGCCTTGAACTTCTTGAATGGTTTAATCTGTCCTGGGTGGCAGAGAACCATACCTCTCTTGATTTCCTTCTTGTCGATACCACGGAGGAGAAGACCTACGTTGTCACCAGCCTCACCTTCGTCAAGAATCTTACGGAACATCTCAACACCAGTAACGACAGACTTCTTGTCCTCGCCAAGTCCGAGAAGCTCAACCTCATCGCCAACTTTTACGCGACCAGTCTCGATACGACCAGTAGCAACAGTACCACGACCAGTGATTGAGAATACGTCCTCAACAGGCATCAAGAATGGTTTGTCAAGGTCACGTGGAGGCTCCTGAATCCAAGTGTCACAAGTATCCATAAGCTCCATTACCTTCTCTTCCCACTTCTCAACTCCGTTAAGAGCACCGAGAGCAGAACCGCGGATTATTGGAGTGTCATCCTCGAACTCATACTGCTCAAGAATCTCACGAACCTCCATCTCAACGAGCTCAAGCATTTCCTCATCGTCAACCATATCACACTTGTTGAGGAAAACAACAAGACGTGGTACGTTTACCTGACGAGCGAGAAGAACGTGCTCACGAGTCTGTGGCATAGGACCATCGGTAGCAGCTACAACAAGGATAGCACCATCCATCTGAGCGGCACCAGTAACCATGTTCTTTACATAGTCAGCGTGTCCTGGGCAGTCAACGTGTGCATAGTGACGGGTTGCAGTTTCATACTCAACGTGAGAAGAGTTGATAGTAATACCACGCTCTTTCTCCTCTGGAGCATTGTCAATCTGGTCGAAAGACCTTACCTCAGAAAGACCCTTCTTAGCCAATACGGTTGTGATGGCAGCGGTCAGAGTGGTCTTACCATGGTCAACGTGACCAATGGTTCCAATGTTTACGTGCGGTTTCGTGCGCACAAAATTCTCTTTAGCCATAGCTTGTAATATTTACTTTTTAAAATGAATAATCGGTGTAATTCTACTTCTAAACTTTGTTTTGCTTAGTAGAGCTGTAACTGAGAGTTGAACTCAGGACCTCTTCCTTACCAAGGAAGTGCTCTACCACTGAGCTATTACAGCAAGGATTAGAGCGGAAAACGGGGCTCAAACCCGCGACCCCCAGCTTGGAAGGCTAGTGCTCT
>CAMCLD010000032.1 GCA_945875635.1 uncultured Prevotella sp. | reverse complement strand
AAACTGCCATACTTTCTGGCTTTACTTTTCGTGCAGTATATAACATCTGCGCTGCAAAGAAAGTGCAAATCGAGAGCAGAACTTGCCAAGCTTGCTTGAGCAATTATGCCGAGATGCAGCCTTTCTTATGCAAAATTACACAATTTCTTTCATATAAGCATCAAAATCATCAGAAAATTATTCAATATTCTGACAATCAACAATTATACACACCATTCCACACTATTTCGGGTGCAAAACTAAGGAACACTGCAAAGGTAATGCAAACCGAGAGCAATAACAAACTTGTTTGAATATTGCCGAGGTGCAGCTTACCTTATCTAAAATTACATCCAATCCTCCGAACCGCCCAATCTGGTTTGTAGTTGCCGCATTTTGTATCTCCAACACCCAACATCCGTTAAGAACCACCTCCATTTCCACACTATTTTGCATAAAAATGGCTGCGGCTCGGCAAAAAAAACAAATAAACTTGCTTTTTTGCACTCACCTTGCACATTTTTTGCATAAAAATGGCTGCCATTGCCGCCATGGGCTTTCCCTCAGGCGGCTGGCAAGACGAACCACTCTGGAGCACTCAAAACTAAAGTCATAGCATCCACCTCCCACCTTTTATATAAAAAAACGTAAACACAAAATTTACGCATCAAAGATTCTTCTTGCAACATTCAGCAACAGAAGAACACACCCCATATACCCCAAAGCATTCAGGGAAGAAGAGGCATCTGTTGATACGAACAACCAATTGCCACAACAAATGCCCTATACTCAGAAGACAACGACGCTGATGTCATGCCTGTCTGTAAAGAATGCCGCCCTTACCGTCGGCATCAATCTTGGAGGTCTCTATAACGCCTTCCCTCTTGGCTTTGCCTATAAGCTTAAGAGCCATCTTCTCGTTTACACCAAGGTGCTGCTTCAAACCCTTGATAAGCCTGTTCTGGGATATTTCCTCCTTACCGGCTTCCTGGAAAGTGGCTTTTACAACTCGTTTAATCTGGTCAACATTGTCATGCAATCCTTTGCGATGCAGATACTTGTATGACACTAATCCTATTCCTATCAGGAATATGATTCCCATTAATAATATAGTATTGTGCATGGTTAGATAGATTATGTTATGTTCAACTTTGCAATCTTGACTTTGCAAATATACAAAACTTTTTCTAAAAGAACGGATTATATCAAAAAAAATATTTATATTTGCAGCAAATAATCTTATATTCAGTATTTTTGTACCGATTTATTAACCTTAAAAAAGGAATGACATGGAAAACGGCAAAATGGAAAATGTTCCTGCAAAAGGAGAGGAAGTTGTTAAAGACTCGAAATTTGACAGAAGAAGAAGACTTATCGGAGCAATATGCGGTCCGATATGTGCCCTGCTTGTATGGATAACACCTATTGGAGGGCTCTCGCCTGAGGCTCATCATCTTCTTGCTGTCATGACACTTGTTGCTTTATGGTGGATAACTGAACCAATTCCAATTCCTGTAACGTCTCTGGTGGGACCGACATTATGCGTCGTATTGGGCATTGTCAAGATGAAAGAGGCTTTTGCTGCTTTCGCCAATCCTATGATTTTCCTCTTTATGGGTGGTTTCATCATTGCGAAAGCGATGACCGTAAATGGTCTGGATAAAAGAATTGCCTATGGCATCATGTCCATGAAATGGGTTGGCGACTCACCCAGGAGAATATTCCTTGCCATCGGTCTTGCCTGCATGCTTTGCTCAGGATGGATAAGCAATACCGCCACTGCAGCCATGATGTTCCCAATAGCATTGGGACTACTTGAGGCTATAAAGGAAATGATGGCAATGCAGGGCAAGGAAATAAATCTACGTACATACAAATATGCTACAGGACTTATGCTCATGACTGCATACGCCTGTTCCATTGGAGGTGTGCTGACTCCTATTGGAACGCCACCAAACATCATCATGCTGGGATTCCTTGACGAGCTCTCTGGCATACACATCTCATTCTTTGAATGGATGGTATGGGGATTTGTAGCCATGATTTGCTATTTCGCAATCGCTTATTTCGTATTGTGGAGAATGTTCCCAGCCGACATCGAGCATATCAATGGGGCGCAGGAAATGATAGCACAAAAGGTAAAAGCATTGGGAACATGGACAAGGGCACAGAAGAACACTCTTTTCGCATTCATCGTAGCAGTTGTCCTATGGGTTGCACCGGGTATCATCAGCATTATATATGGTTCTGACAGTCCCATTCTGAAAGAATACAACAGAATATTCCCAGAGGCTATAGCAGCCATGATAGGAGCCCTGCTGCTTTTCTTCATACCAACGAACAAAAGCTATACAAAGATGACCCTGCAATGGAAAGATGCCGTAGCAGGAATTGAATGGGGTACATTGCTCCTCTTCGGTGGCGGACTGGCTATGGGAGGAATGATGTACAGCACCGGCTTGTCGGCATGGATTGGAGAACAGATTATCGCCATGCTCGGAGGTGCACCTTCTCAACTATTGCTTGTTGCCGTATTCTCTGTAATGGCACTACTTCTTTCAGAACTCACATCTCATACAGCAGCAACAAACATGATAGGTCCTTTGGCAATTGGAGCAGCTGTATCGGCAGGATTCAGTCCTGTTCCCGTAGCTGTAGGAGTAGCACTGTCCTCTTCTCTGGGATTTATGCTGCCCGTATCTACACCTCCAAACGCCATAGTATATGCAAGCGGATATATTCCAATAACGAAAATGATAAAGACAGGTGTTTATATCGATTTCATAGGCATTGCATGTGTTACCATTCCTATAGTTTTATATCTCGTTGAGATGATAATAAAATAAGCTAAGGACAGATTTTCAAACACTATACAATAGAGCGGGCTGGCAGTCAAATAAAGATGTCAGCCCGTTATCATGTCAACAAATCAAAAAAAACTATATTTCTCTTTGCTTTATGCTCACTTATTAGTACCTTTGCAATCAAAATTTGCAAATTTAATTATATTATGGCACAACAAGAAGATGTATTTAAGAAAATTGTAAGCCATTGCAAGGAATATGGTTTCGTATTCCCAAGCAGTGACATATACGATGGTCTCGGAGCAGTATATGACTATGGTCAGAATGGTGTGGAACTTAAAAACAACATAAAGCAATACTGGTGGCAGTCTATGGTTCTGCTTCATGAGAATATCGTTGGAATAGACTCAGCCATTTTCATGCACCCGACAATATGGAAGGCGAGCGGACACGTTGACGCATTCAACGACCCATTGATTGACAACCGCGACTCAAAGAAAAGATACCGTGCTGACGTGCTCATAGAAGACCAGATAGCTAAATATGAAGAGAAAATAGCAAAAGAGGTCGAAAAGGCACGCAAGCGTTTCGGTGAGAGCTTCGACGAAGCTAAGTATCTGGAGACATCACCAAGAGTGGCGGAGACAAAGGCTAAACGCGACGCCCTTCATGAGCGTTATGCAGCTGCCATGCAGGGACCAGACTTGGCGGAACTTAAACAAATCATCGTGGATGAGGAGATTGTTGACCCTATCAGCGGAACGAAGAACTGGACTGACGTACGCCAGTTCAACCTAATGTTCTCCACAGAGATGGGAGCATCGGCTGATGCATCCATGAAGGTATATCTCCGACCTGAAACAGCTCAGGGAATATTCGTAAACTATCTAAACGTACAAAAGACGGGCAGAATGAAGGTTCCTTTTGGCATTGCTCAGATAGGAAAAGCATTCCGCAATGAGATTGTGGCAAGACAATTCATATTCCGTATGCGCGAGTTCGAGCAGATGGAAATGCAGTTCTTTGTTAAGCCAGGAACAGAACTTGAATGGTTCCCAAAATGGAAACAGACACGTATGGCATGGCATCAGGCGTTGGGATTCGGAGAGGAGAACTACCGTTTCCACGACCACGAGAAACTGGCACACTATGCAAACGCTGCCACTGACATAGAATTCAAAATGCCTTTCGGATTCAAAGAGGTGGAAGGAATACACAGCCGTACTAATTTCGACCTTTCACAGCATGAGAAATACTCTGGCAAGAGCATCAAGTACTTTGACCCGATGACAAACGAAAGCTATACACCATACGTCATTGAGACATCCATTGGTGTTGACCGCATGTTCCTAAGCATCATGTGCCATAGCTACACAGAGGAGAAACTGGAAAACGGAGAAAGCCGCGTGGTTCTCAGACTGCCAGAGGCTCTCGCTCCTGTCAAGTGCGCAGTGCTCCCTCTTGTCAAGAAGGATGGACTGCCAGAGAAGGCAAGGGAAATAGTAAACGAGCTGAGGTTTCATTTCAACACTAATTACGAGGAAAAGGATTCAATCGGAAAACGCTATCGCAGACAGGACGCCATCGGCACGCCATATTGTGTCACTGTTGACCATGAAACATTAAAGGACAACAAAGTGACCCTGAGATTCCGCGATTCCATGAAACAGGAAAGGGTGGATATCTCACAACTCAGAACAATAATTGAAGACAATGTCAGCATAACAAGCTTGTTAAAGAAATTGCAGTAAATGAGCATAAGACATAAAACATCATATTTATTGCTGTTGGGGATTCTCACGCTCTTTACAGCATGTAGCGAGGACAATGATGAAGTTGAGGAGTATCCTGACTGGCAAGACAAGAACGAAAGCTATTGGGAAAACCTCTACAACTCTACCCAGCAGAAAATTTCCGCTGGTGACGCTTCGTGGAGAATAATCAGAAAGTATTCATATAGCGATGATATGAATATTAACAAGGATGACAATATCATTGTCCATATCGTAAAACAGGGAGAAGGAACAGAGTCTCCATTTATAACAGACTCTGTAAAAGTGCACTATCAAGGAAAACTGCTGCCTTCAACAAGCTATCCCTCGGGATACATCTTTGACAGTTCATGGACTGGGACATTCAACCCAGCCACAGCAAATCCAGTAAAATTCCTTACAGGCTCGCTGATAGACGGATGGAAAACAGCATTAATCAACATGCATGCGGGAGACAGGTGGGAAATATATGTTCCATATAAATTAGGATACGGAACATCGGAATCATCTTCCTCTACTATCCCACCATATTCCACACTCATTTTTGATGTCACTCTTGTTGACTTCTGGCAATAAACATTACATGTCATATATATTAAATCCAGTTGCTTTGCAAAGAAAGCAGCTGGATTTTCTCATTCTATTACCAAGACATGCATTTTTGATATTTGTCAAAAAAGAATAGGACATAAAATGAAATGACTGCAAATATATAGTTTCAATTGTATGAAAATGTTAATTTTGCACCGTCAACAAGAGAACTCCTTATCACAAGAGAACTCCTTAATGACGAATTTAGATTGAAATCAGGAACATACAACAAATAATAGAAACATATATGATATTATCTGAAATGACCATCATAGGAGCTTGTACCATTGTAGCCTTGGTGCTCACAACAGGATTTCTTGCAGACAAGTCGGCAAGAAAATAAAAATATGTTAATTAGCATCTCACCAAGCAATATTTATACCTTTAGTTCATTTAAACTATAAATAACTTCATTGACACCACTTAAAAAGGTAGAACCATCGTTTCTAACTGAGAGAAACAGAACGCATGGCGGGAGAATCTCCAGATAACATATCGAAAACATCCCTGAATAAGAACATTCTTATTGAAAGGATAAAGAAAGGTGACAATAAGGCTGCCGAGATACTATACCGCTGCCATATTGGATATCTTACGGCTGTATGTTACAGATACATAGGAAAAACAGAAGACGCAAAGGACATATTGCAGGATTGCTTTATAAAAATACTCACATCTATAAAACAATTTGAATACAAAGGAGAAGATGCACTGCGCTCATGGATGACACGAATTGTGGTCAACGAATGCCTGTCCTTTATTAGAAAAAACAAATCACAAGAAATACTTGTCAGCTACGACATTCCTGGAGTACCGATAAAAGATGACGTACATCTGGATGATTCCGACATAGACACTCTCACACCTGAGGAAATACAATCACTCATCATAAAATTGCCAACAGGGTATCGTACTGTTTTGACACTCTTCCTGCTTGAAGGGAAATCACATAAAGAAATAGGAGAATTACTTGGCATCGCAGCAACTTCGTCCGCATCACAGTATCACAGGGCTAAAATCATGCTTGCATATATGATAAAGGAAAAAATCAAGGACAAATTCAAATAAATGCAAATGGATAAGGAATGGACTGAAAAGTTGAAAGATATAATGGCGACATTCGAGGAAAAGGAGCCATCTGGACTATGGTATGACATCATGAAGGCTTTGCCTGATGGTGACATTGCTAACGCCATGCACACAAACTCAGGGGAAAAGACATTCGAGAAGTCTTCTGACAGTACGTCCAGAAGAAATGCTCATACTCAATCCAGAAAAAAAATTCTATTTATCCGCATCGCCTCCGTCGCTGTTGCTGCAATAGCCATTCTTATGTTCCATATCGTCAAAACGACAAATATCACAGACAATGGAATAACAACAGGAAGGCACAACCATGCCATGAAGACTGACGGTATCGAAGGAAACAGAATTCTAAAAGACGAAAACTCTCAGTCTCAACAGAATACAAAGACAAACAAAATGATGTGTTTCATGACAGACACTCAGCATGGCATAGGAAAAGACATAGGTAGTGTAGGTGAGACGGAATCACTACTATCTACAGAACGTTTCATCCAACATATAAACAAAGAGGGCAATTCTAACAATGTTAACTTGAATGAATATGACAGTGACAATAAGCAAATAGCAGAGAAGAAACAGAGACCTAATAGACAACGTCATACACTTGACAATCCTCTGTTCGACACATACAATGCAAATACAGAAACCTCCAACAATACATATAGAAGGAAAATGTCACTTAACTTATATGCCAGCAATACCCTAAGTAATTCATCGACATCAACATCTGGGATTCTTGGCAATCACTTCGTAATGCAATCAGAGCCATCAGCAATGGGATATGCTTATGCCGCACCTAACATTCAAAACTCAAACCCTATTTCAACTCTCAATAACGAAGAAAAAAACGGAAATATCAAAACTAAGCATCATTCTCCCCTACGCATAGGCATAACAGCTGACTACGAAATAGGAAAGAACATCTCTATTGGAAGCGGATTGTACTACAGTTTACTTTCGTCAGACTTCTCCATCGACAATGGAATACAAAAACAGAAAAGCAGACAAAAACTGCATTATCTTGGAATTCCTGCTTATATATCTGTTAATTTAATAAGAAAAGGCAGAATATCATGGTACTGCACCGCAGGTGGAATGGTAGAGAAAAACATTAAAGGAACAGTTAAGACTGACTTCCTGCTTAACGACAACGTTTATTCCACGACTGAAGAAAATGTTAGGGACACAAGACTTCAATTCTCCGTAAATGGGTCAACAGGTATAAAATATGGCATAACTGACAACATAAGCCTTTATGTTGAACCAGAACTAAACTATAGCTTTGACAATGGAAGCAACATAGAAAATGCATATAAAGAACAGCCTTTAGACATAAACTTGAAAATTGGAATAAAGATGGATATCAAACATTAAACAATACCAAGTTCATATGGAATATCCGCCCCGCTGAGTATTGTACTTCCATTTTGAAGTCACCGGCAATTTCAAAATATTCGTATTAACTTTGCACTTGCTTCTGGAATCCGCCGGAATCCGTCTCAAAGTATAAAAATGTTAAAAAACAACAAAAACAACAGCTATCCTTTCCATATTTAAGATAAAAGCTGTACCTTTGCATCCGAATTAAAAATTCAGGACTTGTAGCTCAGTTGGTTAGAGCAACAGACTCATAATCTGGAGGTCACAGGTTCAAGCCCTGTCTGGTCCACTTTAAAAATCAAGCAGTTAACGTCAAGTTAGCTGCTTGATTTCGTTTTAGTGTGAAATTCAAATTAAAAAACTTTGGGGTTGCAGAGAAAATGCAATCCTCTGAAATACAGGACAAACTCTTGCGAACACACTTTGCGAACACCAACGTTATTGTTTTCGTAGTTTTTTATTGATTTCGATAGGAGTTTAACAAGAAGTTGTATTCTTTCTTGTACCTCTCCAGACGCTCAAAGTCCTTCTCCGTAGGATTTGGGATGCGAGATATATCCATATTGCTCTCCAAATCGTTCATCTTGACTTTACGGGCAAGGGGATTCTTCGAAATACGTTTGATATACTCTTCTCTTGTCGGTGCACTATGATGATTAAGGCAATGGAGGGCATTCGCAATTTCCTCCCATTCCACTTCTGTCAGCCTATGAAACATGTCCCCTGGATATACGTGTATGTAGTCTTCGAACTTGTATTTCCAATCATCATTAGACTTTGTGAGCAATTCAGCTAGCTTTTTCTTCAACAGGTCAATTACCTCTTCCACGGTATGAGGGGTATCTTCCGCAGCATCATGTAAGAATCCAATAGTTTCTTCCTTCCAGTCGTGACCTAATTTACCAACAGAGAGTAGATGCGATATGAAATAGTCTTTGCCGCCCTTATCAACCTGTCCTGCATGTAGTTCTTCTGCAAGATAACAAGCTGCACATGCGACGTGAGACTTGTACCCAAGAAGATCTTCCAAATGCTCAGTACGTTCTTTTGCTTCCAGAGCATCAAAAGTAGCGATATGATTGATATATTTCCTCATCAGCAGTTCTTCCTCGTTCTGTTGCTCCATGCAGTCAAACAAGCTGTCCATGAAACTATCCATGTAGTTCACATCCCTCTCATTCGTGGCAACAAATCCAGCCACGAGTGTTGTACACATTCGCAGATTTGCCTCTTGTTGCTCACGGATGCGGTCAAACATATCATACATTTCCTTTGGGAAGTCCATATTTTACACTTATCAGTAAATTCTATA
Source organism: uncultured Prevotella sp. (assembly GCA_945875635.1). GTDB lineage: Bacteria > Bacteroidota > Bacteroidia > Bacteroidales > Bacteroidaceae > Prevotella. The sequence goes on along the minus strand of CAMCLD010000032.1, from coordinate 16,613 downwards.
TTCGCGTGTCTCAATCAACAATTTCCCAATAACCTCCACGGTCTCCACCATGACGAATGATGACACCTTCAGCTTTTAATCTATTGATATGCTTCTGTACCGCACTTGAAGAGATACCGACGACCTGAACTAGGACTTTTCTTGTTATGTTTGGATTGTCCTTAATGAGTTGGAGAATAGTATCTATGGTCTTTTCCTCATTTTTCTGACCACCTTTCTGACCACCTTTCTGACCACCTTTCTGACCACCTTTCTGACCACCTCGTTCATTATTATCTTCAGCATCATTCACATCACTTACATAGACACCTTCTACACCAACAACATTGAACTTAGGTAGCGTTAGGATAAAACTATCCCATGGAGTTGAGAAAACAGGATCAACGCCTTCCTTATAGCCTTCATGCTCTTTGTAGGCAGAGATGATCTTCTTGAAACCAGAACCTCTGCGCTCCATGTACTTCAAGCGGTTGAACACATCCGCCAAAACGGGGTTCCTTCTGCGAGAAGCCATATTCATTACGTCCATATCCTTGATAGAACCGCCATCCATGAGTCCCCCTGGTGAGAATATCTCAAGTCGGTCGTCATACATATCAATATGCACTTCACTACCAAGTTCCAAATAGTTGCGATGAATAAGGGCGTTTACCAAACCCTCTTCCACAGCACGCTCAGGATATTCAGGATATTCAAGACGATTGTCGGGCGTCTTACGCCAAGCCTTCTTTGAATTACGACGCACGAAGTCCATACCAGCTTGCAGGAGTGTCACCAAACTGCCACTGTATTCCTCATCGTCCAAAGCATCCATCACACCATTTGCCTTGTCCACGCCATTCCAGCGGGTGCAGAACAGACGAGAGTGGCGCACTGGCGAATAGTCGGCAAGGAGAGCACCAGCATTAGTCAGTTCGCCCTTCTCGTTGACGATGCCGAACGATTCGTAGTCGCTATCCTCAAACGAGCGGTTGGTACGTTTGAAGTATGTGGCACGCAATACGGTGAATGCCATGTCCTCAAATCTCCAGCGAGATACTTGACTGTCATACGACAAATGGGAACCCTTCAACACCAGTTCCTTATGTTTCGCCACACTTGCCACTACGCTCTCATTACCTACACGCACAAAAGCCTGCATCTGACCATCACCAATGTAATAGTAAGGAGTCTGAGCGCCAGGCATTACATCGAGTACTACAAACTCCTTGTCCTCGCACTTGGCGAACGAAAGCTTGAAGTCGGGAATAGGGTCAATATGACTCTTGATAGCCTCGCTAATCTTCTCCGAATCGCCTTTAGCGTCAGCAAGACCTACCAGTGTGTCATCATCAGCAATACCCCATACGAGTTTACCACCAATGCCATTGGCAAAGGTGCATATATTATGATATATGTCTGCTGGGGTCCTGTCTTTCTTGAACCCAATCTTGTACGCTTTGACTTTTCGCCTATTCTGCAAGTCTTCTATGTTAATTGGTTGCGCCATATACTTATAACGTCTTTGTTCTTTACATTATTTTCACTTCTTCATGCTTAGCCTTTTGGGTATTACCGACATCCTATCCAGCATTTTCATTTCTTTCGCAAAATGTATTTCCCATCAACACATTCCATATTAGGTATCGTCTTGACTATTTCTTCCACATCATATTCTTTGATAACCGACCTCCAAGCCGTTCTGCTGATGGCTCTGGCTATATCTCGTATACTGGCAGGCCTCCTGAAATAGTCCATCGCACGGATAACGGCTTGCCTTCTTACGGCATATAGTGGACTCTTCTTGATTTCAGATGTTTCTCGGCTCAACTTCATACTATTGTCCGTCTCGGCGTCCTTCCTTGAAGCTTCTGTGATGGAATTGCCATTATAGGAATACCAGACACCTTTGAATTTTAATTTACAATCTTCAAATACAGGACTGTCCACAATGTCCTCCACCTCATCACAATAATCGGTGGCATCAATAATCATTTGGTATAGTTCAGTTTGAGGATATGCAACGATTTTCTTTGTCCCTTTTATCCAAACGGAGCCATTAAAAGACATTCCCTTCAATGTGAAACATTCACGTTTTAGATTCAGCCGATACAGTTTATTACGCAAATACTTCAACTTGCCATCCGTTATAAACATAGGCTTACCGTCTTGGTCCAAAATAGTGGCTCTGTCAGATAAGTTGTTGATGACGAAATCGCTTTCGTCAGTTTGTCTGTTTGCACCTTGGAATGCCTGAGCCGGAACATCACTCTCCTGTCCATAAGTATAATCTATGAGACCCAGCTTTGCCAGGCGTGATTTAATCGCGACCTCGGTACGACCAACGAGAGACGCAATTGTGATGAAGTCCTTGCCTTGTTGGTAATACAGTCTTATTAAGTTTTCTTCATCTTCTGTCCAAGTCTTACCTCTTCGGCTTTCCATTCCATTATCTTGCTCAGGAGCGACTTCTGTCGCAGTCTCGATGAACTTCCCACGCTCATCTAAATAGACATGTTCAACTTTCAAATCATCATAAGAAGAATCTACAATTTCGGACGGAGCATCTTCTTCTGTATATCTGACGGGCGAAATGGGCATACTCTGTTCATGTTCTTCAGAATTATTATCACGCAAGATTTCAATTGCTTCTCCTATCTTGTCAACAAGCTCAACAGAGCCATCTTCGCTCAGTAGTGACACTTTCAAATCTGAAAGAAAGTTGTCATAAACGAATGCAAACGATGGAGCTATTTCACCCTGCTTAATAGGATGGTTGACAATCTTGTCGAGCAAGTCATATACAGTAGGACATACCTCCTTGAACATCTCCCTTTCGTTACGATGCTTCTTCAGGAAAGTGAAATATATTATGTTTAGTGCAAACTGAACATCCTCATTCAGACAATGGAATTGGCTTACAAGTTCATCATCTACCCTTGTTGATTCCATCTTTTTCTCTACTGTATTCTTTGATAGAATCTTTTCATATTCTGAGAAAGCTGTAACTGAGTAGTCAATCGCATTATCTTTACTTTCAGCCAATCTTTCAATCTGTTTATTTGTAAGAGTCGTATAGGTTTCCAGCAAAGCTCTTTTTAGAGAAGAACGTCCAGACGGTAAAGTCATCAGAAAATACAAATCTTCATCGAGTTCCGCATATTTCACGGAATCGATAAGTTTTGCCTCTGAAAGCTTAATGTTGGTGTCGCGCATCAAGGAAAGAATATCTTCCTTCCCTCTGATGGGGACAATATGCCAGAAGTTATCACTCTGCAAATACCAAAATGGCAAATAGGCATCAGAATGGAACAAAGACTCATTTGGTAAAACCATATTCCACATTTTCAAAAACGCAGCCTTCAAGGTTTCGTCATAACGAACTTCATTGTCCATCAAGATATTCTTTTCAAACAGTTCGATAACTGTTAGCATAAGAACAGCCTTATGGGGAGATTTTCTTCCCCACTTATTATTCGTTTTTAGATTTTTAAGAGCTTCTATGTAGTCCATACGATAATGGTGTTACAAATCTTCTGGTTCTTCGTCTTCTGTCAATATTTTAGACTGCTTGTTTGTAAGTTGCAGGAAGATGTCGAGGAACGATCTATGTGAGAAGAAATAGCTTGGATCTGCTTTCAACTTCTCTTCCATCACAGAGAATCCGTAATTGGCATATTCTTCCATGGTCTCAATCAGACTTGTCACTACGGTACTGACTTTTATGTCACCTTTGTCAAGGGCAATCCAGTCAACTTCTGTCTTTGCCACCAAAGCGATGAAAATGTAAGAGCGAAGACCGGAATAGGCATGTCTGAATTTTTTTGAATCCAGATTACCCCATTTATCAATGGGCTGACCCAAAACTTTCAAGTCTTCACTTGACTCTGAAAGCTGTAGTTTCTTATTAGAATACAGTCCAATGAAGAATGCCATAATATAGGGTTCATAGCCAGCACCGAGAACTTTACCTTTAGCACCAGTATTCTCAGAAGCACCTATACCATAGTCCGAAATGACTCGCAATACACTTTGCTCGTACTTTTTCTCAAAACGGGGATTCCTGCGTCCCCAGATATCTATCAGCTTCTCGTCCTTGCCGACGAGTTCTTCTATATTGTTCAGTTCTGACATACTTACTTGATTTTTGAGATTACAGTTTGGATAGTACCGAGTTTCTTGTCATCAAACGGTTTTTTCTTCTCTATGCGGAAGACACTACCGTTCACCTCGTCAACCTTGGCCTGGTCAAGGACAGCCTCACCATTCTTTTCCTTCAAGAAACTCTTCGTGACGATGATAACCTGTTTCTTCAGTTTGCTTATCACATTGAAGAACTCGCTCTCCTTAGCATCGGTAAAGGAAGAGGTTGGTGCATCAAACAGCAACGGAAACTCCGTCTTGTCTTTCTCACTCGACAGTTTACCAATGGCGAAGAGTACGGACATCAGGTAGGTGGTGCGGAGTGCTGTGTTAGGTGTAAAGATTCTCGTGTTGTCATTATTCATCAGCACGGCTTCGCCCTGGCCATTGGCTTTCTCGATAATTCGAATCGTACCCTTGAAGTCATTGGAGTTAAGCTTCTCCAAGAACTCGTTTGACTCATCCTCAATGGCATGGAGTAACCTTTTCTTATTGGTTTCCTTTGCGGACTTAAATGCTTCTGAAATTTGGCGAATAATCTGTGCTGTTTTGGCATAGATAGCAGCAGAAGTACCCTCTGCTAATTTACTGAGAGCATCCTGAGCCTCGTCTAAAGCAGCACGGTGCTGAGCCCTCTGCCTCTTCAAGAAGTCAATCCGATTTTCGGCTTTGTTCTTTTGCTCAACCCAGTTAGAGATATTTTCATAATTGGCAAGCAACTGTTCTTCAGTAAGGCCGTCTGTCTGGGCAAGTATTCGTTTTTTCTGCTCAAATTCCACATTCAGGTTCGCGTCAATCTTCTTAACCTCATCATGCATTCGGTTGTTGAAGGCAATTGCTTCTTGAATTTTATGCCGGAGGCGGGTAATCTCTGAAAGATTGTCATTGAGTGTCGTGTCACGCTTTTGGAGTTCGACAATATAATTGTTCATATAGAATGGTGCTATCTCCTCGTCTTCTGGAACCTTTAAGGATTCCATGTATTCTTCAAGGCGATGAAGCATAAACTCCCATGCTTCAGAATGCTTTTTGGCAGGGCGACCACAGATTTTACATACTTCCTCATCCAACATTTCCTGCATGACCTTCTGACCAGGAATATGGACTGGTAGCGGAACAAAGTCCGTCTGCATCTTCTTAATTGCCTTTTCTTGCCCTGCCGTAAAGAGATAATTCTGCTCCAACCTCCTTCGCTTCTTATCTACCTCACTGACTTTACTGGAATACTCTTCTGCAATATCGGCAAACCCCATTAGGATCCACATATCATCTAGGAGGTTGATAGTATAGTTCTCGTCAATACGTCCCTGTATCTGAGAACGTTTCTGTGATAGAGTCTCTATCCTGCGATTAACAGCAATGAGCAGTTTTGATGCCTCTTTGCTTTGTTCAATGCTCTTCAAAAGACCGTCAAAGTTCACAGCTTCATTTTCCTTATTCTTTATCTCTCGTTCAATATCGGAAAGAGTACATGTTTCAAATTCAATGGTTCTGTTAAGCTGCTTAATCCTGTCCGTATTCTTCTTATCTAATTTCTGGGCATTGTCACGAGCTTGGTCGGCCTTCTTTGTAGCATACTCCATGAAAGTAAAGTACGCTTCGAAATCTTTCACGTCACTAAAGGTTTCGACGAGCATCTTCAATGCATTGGAGTTCTGGAACACATCAAGGTCGCTCTCACCCTTAAACATCGTATATCTCCGTATCTCAGAAGGTAGGTCGTAGTCGAAACGTATGCCATCTTTCACTATACGCTCCACACCGACATTTTCAATAAGGGAGAAAGAATAATTGGAGGTGCTAACTTCCCCATCGAAAGACTTGGTAAAGTGGAACATCTTTTCAAGTATTTTCGTTTTTCCCTTATGCTCGTAGGTCATGGCAATCCTCACATCATCAGACTCATTAGCAAAAAGTTCCTCTATGCGCTTCTTGGAAATGAACTTTGTGTCCATCTTGTTTGTACCATCAGTACGGAACAACCATTCAAGGGCCTCGTAGAATGTGGTCTTACCATCACCATTTGATCCGATGATAAGATTGAGACCGTTGGTCAGTTCGAAGGTATTCTGTTTATAATAGCTTCGAAAGTTCTCTATTTCTATCTTTAGTATAATCATAGGATATAGTTCTCGTTGATGTAGTTAAACACTGTCATATAGACTTTCTTTTGATCGCTCTCGTCGGTCGAGCCATCTAGATATTTGATGATTCGGGCGACAGCGGCCACAATGACATTTTCCGAGTTAAGGGCTTGATACAAGTCCTCATACTCTGACTTGTCATAATCGTAGAGTTCTTGCAACTTAGGGTCATCAAGAACCATGTGCAACATTCTTTCCTTATTACTCATAAATGATTATTGTTATAAAGATTCAAACCGTAATGATTCATCACATCTCTTAGTTTCATTTCTGAATACGATGGGTTCTCTGAGAGAAGTGCAAAATTATTTACTCGCATCAGCTCGCCACGTAGAAGAGACTGCTCCATTCTGAAACTTTTACTATTCGGGTTAAGTTCAGGCACGACTACAAGGTCATGCAGTTCCGCCATCTTCTTGTCTGGATGTGTTCTCAATACTCGGCCACGGCGTTGAATGAATTGGCGTGGATTACCTGTACTAGAACAGAAAATAGCCAGTTCACTGCGTGGTACGTCGACACCTTCATCAAGACATTTCATAGAAGTGAGAACCTGTAACTTTCCGTTTGCAAAGTCATACAAGATTTCTTCTCTGTCCTTCTGGCTTGAAACAAACTTTCTTACCGTTACATGGTCGTCGACTTCCGTAACCACGTGGGTATATTGGTTAATCAGGTGTTCAGCATCGTTGTCATCACTGATATCTTCCGACCTGTCAAAATCGTCATTGCCTCCTATATAGTCAGGCATATTGCCCTCTGGTACATAGACTAGTGTGTATTTCAGATTCCCTTGCCTCTGATAGCGCTTTTCTATAATATCCCTGAAAGCATCGAGTTTTCTCTCTGCCTTATGAACAATCCGCTTGCGAGCCAACAAAAGCATTTTCAACTTTTCATCTATATCATCAAAACGTCCTTTGTCGAAATTGAAGTACTTGGCAATCCTATCAGATAGCTCCACATATGCGTTCATCTCTTCCTGGGTTAGCTGAACCAGGTGGGGATAGTACATATACTTACAAAGTACTCCCTTATTGATGGCTTCCTCCATACTATACTCATAGGTATAGTTCTCTTCGGAACCAAAAAACTTTCTTAATTTCTCATTGCCCTCATCATCGAACTGACGTTCGGGGGTCGCAGACAGGCCGATGCGCCTAAGATATGGTATGTCTTTCAGTCGTTTAACCAGGGAACCAGAACCCATATTGTGGCACTCATCGGCTATCAGCAGTAAGCGTTTCTTGTCAAAGCCATTTAAGATGTTGAAAACTTTCTCTCTTGCATATGAGGCATAGGTAGAGATGATAATATAAGAGATTTCTGGCTCTTTATCTGTTCTGTATTTTTCGTTAAAGAGAATACGTTCTACTTCATCTCGCCATGTTAGGTTCTTAGAATAAACTTTGGTGATATTGGAAAAACGGAATTTTCTACATTCCAGCTCCCATTGATTGACAAGAGTGATGGTTGGAACGAGTATAATGGCTTTATAGTAGCCTTTACGCTGATAAATCTCGAAGAGGCAATTCAATGAGGTTATTGTCTTACCTGTACCAGTAGCCATGGCAAACAACCCTCTTTGCTTGTTGTCCTTCCAATTCTCAAATGCAGTCTTTTGGTATTCACGAGGACCTTGCGGGTATGGGAAAGAGGGGGTTATATCATGAACTTCACAGACGACATTGTTACCTTGTTGTCTTTCACGGATGGCTCTCTCAAGCTTAATCTTACGAAGCATAGCCTCGACATATAGCAGTTCCTCAATGTCTTTATCGCGATAATTGGTCATGATAGCAGAAACCAGATTCTCTGGAGAGAGATATTCCACGTTCTTCTTCTTTCCATTCATGATGGTATCAAATTCATCACGTTGGCTTATAATGCGTTTTTGCACCATCATGTCAATGGAATCACTACGGTCAATCTTTATTTCTTCGAGATTGTTGAATAATCCGCTAATGGTGAAGTTGGCTGAGCCAGTAAAGGAGGTTATGCTATCACCATCCCTGAACTGACCAGATTTTGTATGACTGATTCCTTTCTTATTTCTTGGCTTGATGATACGTATGTCAATACGTTTGTTATAGATAAGGAATGCTAAACATTCAAAAAACTGTTGTTGATATTCATCAAAGGTCTGACGTAAACTCTCGAAATTAGTCAAATCAAAACAGTTTATAATCCCTCCATTCACTCCCTTACTGATTGCATCTTTATCCTCTTCTGATACGATGTGGTTAATGACCAACCGCATTTTCCCGCCATTCGATATAAATGAGGCAAAGCCATCAGCCAAAACGCTGATGGTTGCGGAACTGAAATAGCCAAGCTGCAGGTCAAACTCCTTGCTGTTCTCCAAACAATCGTTGAAGAACTTCTCTGGGGAATTGAACTCTCCCGGTCTATAGGTTCCATCTTCTGCCCAATCGACTTCGTAAAGCATACACCATTAATTATATAAAGCAATTCGTACACATGATATCATCGCCAAGGATTTCAGCAAGAGTGTTCCCCTTGTTATTGGCCTTGTTTTCTTTCTGACGGCGGATAATGTCGAGTTTAATTTGACGGATGCGCTCTGGCTTAATGAGGTCTGCAAGACTCTCATTCTGATTCCATGTGTAGCCATCTTTCTCAAATTCCATTGCCTTTTTATAGAGGTCAGGATGCTGCTCGTAGAGCCATATCCACTCTATCTTCTGCTGGAAGAAGCAGAAGTAGCAACCAGAACGACTGCGGCAATAGGTGCCAGTCTCACCATCTACCTCGAAAGGAATTTCCTCGTAGTAGGCAGGCACACCAACACCGCTTTCTCTTAGCAGACGGAAGATATCGTCCTTCACCAATATGTCCGTATTATCCAGTAATGGGAAATCATCGAGTTTACCTACTGGATAGTCTGTCGTTTTCAGGAACTCAAACACAGCATGATTGAACAGCTTGATGTCGTAGTCCAGCAGCGCATTCATCTTTTTCGAGTAGTAGAACTGCTTGGTGATAGGCTTTCTAACTGTTTCCAGAATCTCATCGCGAAGGTATCCATCTGGACATAGCCGCTCGTAGATTTCCACTATCTGATCCAAGTTCTCATTGTGAAGGAACTTGTTGATGACATCTATACTCCAGATATTCTTGCGGAATGGGAATATTGCCTGAATATTAGGCTTCGAAGATATATAACCATCTCTGTCCTCATCGCCACGTATGCCAACGTATGATACGGCATAGTCGTCGCCCACATATTCCTCGAACTTGTCAAGCTTCATCTTCTTGGTACACCAGCGAGCCTGTGGTGATGGCAAGAATCCTCCCATCGCTTTCAGGAAGTGATGAAAAGGTGTCGGCTCTGGACTGCCCTCAGCAGCCCTTAGTCGCTCTATCTTACCCAAATAGGCCTCCAAACGATTGATTAGCGTTTCCGTTTCAGCCAGTTCGCAACCTGTATCTGAATTATAGTACTCTATCTTTAGTGATGGGTACGTTTGCTTCAGATAGATGGCGAGTGCTGCGCTATCCTTTCCGCCTGATATGCCTAATATATGTCTTACTTTTATCATTTACTCATTTTCTTGTTAAGTATCGACAGCAGAGCGCAAACGTCGATATTGTTGTCACCCGACAGCAGTTTGCTGATTTTCTTTTCAAGGTCATCTGCCTTTGACTTGTCCTTTTCTGGCAGAACGTATGTCTGAGTTCTTACGCTGGTTCCCCTATTGGTTACCATATCGAAAGAGTAGGCTTCATTCTTCTCCGAATCACCAATCTTCTGCGAAATGTCTGAGTACTTCTCACACTCTCGGAACAGATACACCAGGTCGTCAGCCAACTTATCTTCCTGCTCGTCTCTTAATGCATCAAGTCGTTGATCCAGTATGGTATAGCAGATGGACTGATACCATTGTGTTCGATTGTCATATTCGGTCATTACATGATGATAGAACTCACGCTGTTTGTCTGTCAAAAGATAGGCCTTCACATGGGCCAGCCGTTTGCGCACTTCAACGATATATTCAGAATAGTCATAACTCTGCAAGCCAAACTCTTCCACCAAACGAGCCTCGATGCGGTCTATCAGTTGGGTATAGCATGAGCGCAATTCCTTGATGGCTCGCTGGATGATTCTGCCATACTCGTTGATAAACTCTTCCTGTTTTAGCTTTTCTTGTGTGAAGCCAAGAGCCTCTGGCAAGTCTTCGAAGAAAGCTTTCTCTGGGTCTTTTGCTTTCGCCAGCACATCGCGAAATCTCATCGTTGACTCGTGGTCAAACTTGCGGGTATGCTTGGTGTATTCATCCAGCCTGACATAGAAACTGAGGAAGGGCTTGATGGTCTCGATAAAACTGGTATTAGTAATGGTGAATTCATCGCCAAGGTTGATGAAACGTCGATACTGGTTGAAGAAGCCCAACTTCACGCCATCAACAGCAAACTTCTTGATTTCGAAATCGCCAGGGTGCTTCTGGAGCAAGTCGAAGAACTCCATATTCACGTTAGGCATGAATGCACCTTTCAAAGCGTCATAGAGCGCAAAGTCCTGACGCTTGATGAAGAGATATGTAGGAATCCAAAACTCCAAGAATCCTTGCTTAATCTTATAGGGCTGGGCAGACAGTATTTTTATCAGCTCTGAAATCTTTCTTGCCTTATTTTCCGAACTCTTCAAGAATTCTTCACAAGCATCCCACAACGGCATAAAGTCCTTGTTGGTTGGTACATCTGCGAAATCTCCATTCTGATGCAGACCAGTATTCAACAACAGAGAGGAATAGATGGTTTTCTCTGGAGGGAACTTGTCCTCGGGGAAACCCATGCCGTTCTCAGAGTAGTGCTCTGTCAGATAGGTGAGGTAACTCTTTCGAGCAGCTGTTATCGTTCCACTGAGTTTGTGCTTGTTGAACAATTCATTGTTCATCACAGGTGTCTTGCAATATACCCCATTGCACACTCTTGATAGCAACTGGTTGAAATCTCGATGCGATTGTACTTTTTGCTCTTTACCTGCAAATACCCAGACCACCCTGTTCTTGTATGAAAAGAGGTTGTCGCTGATTGCCTTGTTGAGCAAAGTCTCCTCATACTCCTTTAACTTCTGTATTTCTGTCACAGCCACCCTGTCGTTCTTGTCAAGCACACGCTCCAACAGGTACATGTACTTCTTGATGTTGTAGAGGTGGTCGATGATGTCCTCCGTGTTGGTGAAGTATGCAAATATCAGGGCATGATCTGTCTCAGAACTGAACTTTTTAATCTCTTCCAAAGCTTTCTTGTGGGTAGAAAATATCAGTTCTATGTAGCCGTCCGTATCACCAGTAGGTACAATATCAATAGGCTCTTCACGAATCATGTAGTCAAAGAAACGTGGAGTGCCTTTCTGATAGAAATGGGCTTTGACGGGAGAAATCCTGCGATTGAAGAACACATTCAACTCATCAACAAAGTTGACAGGACGCGAAACCATCATACCAGCTTCGCGTATTTCTGCTTCAAGGTCAACGTCAGTTCCCTCGAAAAGTATCAAGCGCTCTTTGTAGGCTGCAAAGCGTATGATCTTCTTTGCAGACAGTTTTTGAATAATCTCTTTGGCATTGTCTATGGCCATCGCCTCACGGGCATAGTCCGCAAGGTTCCGTTCTGTCAGTTTGAAGCCGGCTGTACCGAAAAGATTCAGCAGTCCAATGGCTTTTACAAGTTTTACAGCTTGCAGCATCTCCTCTTCGTTAGCCCAATCCTGGCCTTCAACACGCTCTATGGAAACCTGGATGGTGCTCCAACTCATAGAGTCGGCATTGGCATCTTTCAGGTAGGAATAGAAGTTGTAGAGAATGTAGTCGTATACCTTTTGCAGATTGTATGTTAGATGCTCGGTCGGTTCGAACTCTGAAATGGAATTAGTGCCTTTCGCCGCCAAGAAAGTAAAGAGCGACCGCTCATTCTGGCCGTATCGCTGAATAGCGGTAGTGATGGTATAAGCAGAGAAAAGGTCTAACGGATATAGCTGAACTGCAGTTCCCAAAGGGAAATCCTTGGATACATATCTTGTTTCTTTCGCCAGCTCAAAAAGGGACTTGGCATTCTCTGCGTCAGATATTGTTCTTTCCTTTTGCAATTGTGCTGATGCCAAATAAAGCAACTGCTCAACAGGCTCCACAAAGGTAATTTCCTTGAAGCGTCCTTTCACCTTAGTCCATTCGTTTGCCTGGGCTTCCGTCAAGCCTTTGGCGTATGCACCAAAGTTCTGATGGAGCGTGGTCAGCAGCATCATCTTTCGAGCAGGCACATTTACCAGCTCTGACAATTTCTGCAAGAAATAAAGCTCCTTCTCAGGATTGTTCTTGGCTGCATGTTCCAGGACCTTGCCAAACTCATCTACCACTATTAGCAGGAACTTGCCTTTCTTCTGGCATTGGGAATAGTAGTTCTTGAGGCTATCAAGGATGCTGGTTTTATTGCCTTCCACATTCAGGGCTTTGCTCAGCAGGGTTGACATCTCGGCATAGTCACCAACAATGTTCATAATCTCAAATGACTTGGCATCTGAGAGATTCTGGGCATCCAGGAGGTATTTCTGCTTACCAGTCTTTTGTAAATCCGATTCTAAAGCTAACAGGAAACTTGACTTACCAGTTCCGTATGAACCAATAATCGTAAAAGAATGGATGCCAGAACGGAAATCGTTCACAATGTTGTGAATAGCATTCTGAGCATTTGGCGTTACCAAGTATTGCATTCCTTCGGCAAAGCCGTTTTCTATATTTGCGGATAAACTAAATGTCTTTGCCATAATAATTGTCTAATACTTGATATGCGTCCAAATCCTTTGTGAACTGAATCTGTTTGATGCCAGCAACATCGCTATAAGTGAAGTACTGGCTATATTCGCTTGATAACTCCTTCAACATCTCTATTGTCTCAAAGTCCTGCATACAGAACACGAGACCAACATTCTCCTGAATGGTATCGAAGGCAATTGTATTATCACCTTCCTGGGCTTTTAGTCTCAGTAAACCATAAAGGAAGATTTCTTTCGTTACCTTTCGCTTACCATCGACATTAAAGTAATAGCCTTTTCCTTCTGAACTCTGACGAATCAAATCAAGGTCAATCAGAAGCGAAGAGAAATCCTCATTGGATTGAGGCTTGCGAGGAAGACAGTAATTCTGAAGCAGCACGCCAATGTCTTTCTTCACAGTATTGGCATTGAACAAAGTCATCTTGCCTGCTTCCACCATCCTCAGTTTCACATAGGTTAGAACCTGCTCACGTTCAAAGTTAGTACGTTCTTTCTGTACGCCACAAAAGAACATTTGATATAATGTTGCCTCTTCAGAGAATACCAAGTTGAAGTGAAGCAACCATAGTGTTGCTATGTCTTCAAGATATTTGTCCTTACCCTTGCTCTCTTCAAAAAGGTAATCGCCAAGCTCTGTATTTTGGTCGTTCTCTGTAACACCGAAAGCCCTGAGCCAAAAACGGATTGATGCAACCATGTTTTTACCCACGCCAAGGGTTATTACAGCATCAGGACTATTGAAGTCGTTCTTATTGGCAACAAAATCATATCCCTTCTTAAGCCAAAGTGACTTGCAAGGAAACGACTCATGTCCAGAGAAAGTATATTTATTCTTCATCTTTGTCAAGTTCTTCAAATCCAACAAGGCCTTTAAGCTCCACGCCAAGAAGTCTCGTTATTTTCATCAGCTGTTCCAACGGAGGTTGTGACGAGGCGATTTAGGTCTTTGTTACTTGCCATTTAAATATTATTATTATTCGCCTACAAAGTTACTCGATTTATCTCAGACCTTAGGTCTGATTGCCATTAAAAGTTACCAAAAAGAGTGGTTTTAATGAATTTTTGTCACCCATTTGGATATTGTATACGTGCATAATACTGAATTTTCATCTAAATCAAGATAAATACCCAAGAAATCATCGTTGTATCGGAAACTTTATTGTCAAATTAGAAAATTAAATGTGGTTTATAAAAACCTCTTATTACCTGGCGGATGGGAGCTTAGTTATCTCGTAGTTTTTATCTGCGTACTTCATTTCACAAACGCTGACGGTCTTGTCGTTCCTATCAATCAGCAGGTCAATCCGAGCACATCTCTTCAAATCCTCATCTTTGTTTTCATCATTCCTAATAGCATCAGACGGTCGGTAAGGTTTGCTTTCTCCTTACCCATCGTAAGCGTTATTATGCATCTACTTGCTCCATTCAGTATGAATGTCTTCCGCTGCCATCATTGGTTCTTCCTCAGGCATTTCATATTGTTTGAGAGTCCTGTCTTGCAAGAAAATCCTGTTGAGAGTATATGCCAATGATTCCAATGTATTCTCTCTGACTTTTGGTTTCAGCTCACATTCCCAGATAGTGATGCAGTGCCAACCCATAGAAGCAAGTTCATATTGTACTTTCACATCACGTTCTTTGTTCCGCCTTACCTTGTCGACCCAGAACTCCGTATTGGTTTTCGGTACAGTGTAATATTGACATCCCTCATGCCCATGCCAGAAGCAGCCATTCACAAAGATGCAGGTTCTGTATTTCCGCAACACGATGTCTGGCTTGCCCGGCAACCGTGGGTGATTAAGCCGATAGCGATAGCCATTTCTCCACAGCCAACGTCTCACCATCAATTCTGGTTTTGTATCTTTGCCGTGGATGGCTGCCATGTTAGCGTGGCGTTGTAATGTCATGTGAGTATTAGGCATAAACAATCTATTTGATGGTCTTCTTGACAAAGGACATTATAGCATTTTACAAATCAGCTATAATCTTGGCAAAACGGTTCCACACACCAACAGAACGGTAGGCTTGTTCTCTACCTGCAGGCACATGCAACTCTATACGCTTCACATCAGCTTCTGTAAAAGTGCCCATAGCTATTTTCGGTGGATTTTGCGCATGGCAGTCAACATGTTCTAATGCAGTTCCTTCAAACGCTTTTGTATATATGGCTTGCATTTGTGGCGGTAATGACAGTCTTTTTAGTCCAGAGTTTCTAAAGGCATACGAGTAAATCGTAGTACACCCCACAGGTAATGTTATATCTGTAAGAGAATCACAGTTTTCGAATACTTCACCATCTATATATCCCACCCTATGTCCTGTAAAAGTAATGCTGCGCAGAGCCTTGCAGTTGGCAAATGCACGTTTACCTATGAACTCTACACTTTTCGGTACGGTGAATGTCTCAAGCCCAGACTGTTCAAAGCAAGCCTCCCCTATATATTTCAAGCCTGATGGGAAATCTATGGATTTCAGAGAACTGCACCATTTGAAGGCACACATCTCAACGAAAGTAACCCTGTCTGGAACTGCTACCTGACGCAAGTTGCTACATGTAGAGAAGCATCTGGCTGGTATAGTGCGGGTATCAAGAGGGATGTTTACGGACGACATGTTACAATTTGCGAGACATCCCTCAGCAAGTCCTTTAATCTCAAAGCGGTCGAATCCCACTTTAACATGATGTGGAATATGCAGGTCGCCTTCTGTCTGTTTCTCATATTTCCATACTATTGCCGTACCAAGTGCTCTTATAATACTCGTTGATGTGTCTTTAAACATCAAGTTTCCTGCTCTGAAGTATAAGGGGCGTGATGGAAGATTGTCAAGAGCTTCTGTCACCGCTGCTCCAATGACAATTACCTCGTCACTAATAGTTTGTGCCCCAACTTTTGCAAACACATTACAGGCAAGGAAAGCAAACAGAATGAAGGCTCTGTTTTTACAAACACGCTTAATCTTTCTCATTGCATTATAAGTATTCCTAATCAAATAATTTCTTCCATATCCATAGTACTACTACTGAACCCAAGATACAGAATATAAAATTCTTTACATATCCAGCTCCAAGTAGCTGGACATTCAGCAAAGAACCTATGAAAGCACCAGCATAACTGCCCACTATTCCTACTATGAGATTCAGACAACACCCTTTGCCTTCACCGCTCATTATGCGATTGGCAATATAGCCAACAATCAGCCCTGTGAGAATAGGCCATGTTGTAAATTGCGAGAAATGTTCAAACATATATTATTTCCTGTTTGTCAGTGATAATGCAAAGATACAAAGAGTTCTGCATTACAGGTAATGTTCGTTGTATATTTATAGTTTTTTATGGTGTCAGCTCTTTTATGAATTGAGAAGTCAACGATTCGGCTGAGACTATCTCAACTGAGCTACACTTTATATGCTCACCATACAAATATATGGGTTGGCTCACTTTGCTCTCAAACCGAATGGTATGGCTATTATCATGCAATGCTTTGCGATGGCACTTGCAATGCTTTGCGATGGCACTTGCAATGCTTTGCGATGGCACTTGCAATGCTTT
>CAMCLD010000031.1 GCA_945875635.1 uncultured Prevotella sp. | reverse complement strand
GCAATGCGCCGAGAGCCTGGGTAGTGTTAAGCTTCTGAATGTTCTCGCCCTTCACCTCAACTGTGGCACCAGTGACAAGCTTCTTCTTCTGAACACCATAACCAACGACTACCACCTCTTCGAGAGCTGTGTTGTCCTCAGAAAGAGTAACATTGAACTTAGTGTTGTTTCCAACCACAACTTCCTGTGTGGTGTAGCCCACGTAGGAAATAACGAGAGTCGCTCCCGGCTTTACGCTGAGAGAGAAGTTACCGTCAAAATCGGTAACAGTTCCATTACTTGTACCTTTTTCCATGACTGTTGCTCCAATGACTGGACCAGCGGCGTCAGTAACGGTACCCTGCACTGTTTTCTGCTGCTGTTGTTGCATTGCAACACTTGTGGATGACTCGGCAGATGCGTTAACTGGGAAAGCAACGCCAATTGCCGTGCATGCACTCATAAGCAGCATGGTTTTCTTAAAATTCAAATTCATACTTAAGTATTTATAGAGATTATTAGTATAAATCCATTTTTAATAATATTAACTGAAAATGCCTGAAGGTTTGTTTCAGGTCTTGTCCCACCAGCTTTCATCTTGTCTTGTATTCCCGAGGCATGGCTCAAGCAAACTAGGATGACCTTGCACCCGATGAAAACGTTTCCCTATATATATAATAAGGTGTGGCTATGTGTAGGTATTAGTAATATTCCTCATACTGCATAATTCGATTTCGGTTTTGTAGTTATTAATATGGTATTATTGAGTACGCATTACAGCGTTTTTATACTTTATTTTGCAAAGGTAAGATAAATTTATCAAATAGCATGATATTATTTTGTCTTTTTTTTTACTTTTCTTGCTTTTCTGCATCTTTTGCCCTTGTCACAACCAAATATTATTTGCGGTTTGCCAAGAACAAGCTTCTCTTTGGTTTTGGCTTTCAAGTTCCTTAGCGAGCATGGCGAGCAATAATTCCAAAAGTTGAGTACTTGCGAAACTTGAATGAAAGAATATTAACGTTGTTATTTTGGTTATGTCAGGTTAAAGTTGTAACTTCGCAACATAAAAATCAAATGACATTATGAAAAAAGGAAAAAGACTATCAGCTTTATTGTCTGTACTGGCAATATGCTCATACACGACAGCTCAGATTCCAGAGGGTTACTACTCCTCTCTTGCAGGCAAGAAAGGGCCTTCTCTCAAGAACGCCGTATATAACCTCATCAAGGACGCCGAAGTGTTGAGCTACGGTTCCGGAAGCGGCAGCACATGGGATGGGTTCTATTCAACAGACCGTCTCCCCAACAACCAGGTTGTTGACAGGTACAGCAACGACATCCGTTATTTCACATCAGCCGGCGCAGTGATTAGCGGAATGAACATTGAGCACTCCTTTCCCAAAAGCTGGTGGGGAGGTTCCAACAACCAGGCATACAAAGACCTATACAACCTCATGCCCTGCGAGTCAAAAATAAACAGCAGCAAGGGCAACTATGCCATGGGTGTCGTCACTAACACGAAGATAGACAATGGCTGCACGAAAGTTGGCACCGGCAGCGACGGCACCCAGATGTGGGAACCGGCAGACAAGTGGAAAGGAGACTTTGCCAGAGGCTATATGTACATGGCTACAGCCTACCAGAACCTTACATGGATGAGCAACGGTCTGGACATGCTGACCAACGGAACATATCCCACATTGCAGGAATGGGCTTCCGACCTCCTTATCAGCTGGGCAAAGACTGACGTTGTTGACAAGACAGAGACCGACCGCAACGAGGCTGTGTATAAGATACAGGGAAACAGAAACCCATTTGTAGATTTTCCCAACCTTATGGAATATATATGGGGCGACAGCATCGGTTACGCATTCGACCCGGCTACTACAAAGCACTCCACAGACTACAACAACGGTGGCAGCGGTGACCTGCCAGGTGGGATTACAGAACTTTACTACGCTGATTACAAGACATCTGACGGAGGATGCACTGTGGAAACTGTCGCCGCACCCTCTACAGGAGCCGAGATATGGACATTATCCAGCAAATATGGATGGGTGGGAACAGGTTACAGCAATGGAACACATGCTGCCGAAGGCTCACTCCTCACACCGGAGATAGACTTGACAGAATACAAGAACGCTACCCTTGACTTCAACCATGCCCTCAACTTCCAGTCTTCACCTGAGGAGGTGATGGCTGTGGAAGTAAAATGCGATGGTGTAGCCACCAAACTCGAAGGCATAGCATGGCCTTCAGGAAGCAATTGGACATTCAACGAGTCGGGCACCATAAGCCTTGCAGACTTCACAGGCAAGAAAATCAAGATAGCCTTCCACTACAAGAGCACAGATGCCGTGTCCGGCACATGGGAGATAGATTGGGTAAAGGTATGTGCCGAGAAGAACACAACCGGCATCAGCGGTGTGACAATAAAGGACAAGATGCCTGACTGGAACAAGACTTACGAGATTTACTCCATTGACGGCAGACGGCTCTCAAGGGACGATGACAGCCATGGCATAGTAATCATCAGACAGGGAGGCAAGTCTTGGAAAATAGCCAAATAACGGAATAAAACACATGACAATGGGATTTTCGTCTAAGGAAACATACTGTTTGGTCGAAAGTCATTTGCAAGGATAGCCTTAAAGGGGCTATCTTTGCATAAGGAAAAGAAACCAAATGTATTTATTATGGAATTGAACAGAAAGAAAACAGTACTTATGGCAATAGCCATCCCGATGTCACTTGCAGTAAATGCACAGAACACCCTCTCTACCGACACCCTCGCAGACCAGACACTGGAAGAATATGTCGTCGTGGCACAAAAGCCATTGGTGAAGATGAAGACCGACAAGATGACATACAATGTGAAGGAGGATGCCGACTCCAAGACTTCCACCGTCCTTGACATGCTGCGCAAGGTTCCAATGGTCACCGTGGATGGACAGGACAACATCACCGTCAACGGCTCCTCGTCATTCAAGGTTTATGTCAACGGCAAACAAAGCCTCATGTTCAGCTCAAATCCTTCGCAGATATTCAAGTCAATGCCTGCTTCGGCTGTGAAGAGCATAGAAGTCATCACCAATCCCGGAGCTAAATACGATGCCGAGGGAACAGGAGGCGTACTTAACATAGTGATGGACGGAGCACAGGGCAACAGCAACATGAGCGGAATGACCGGCAACGTGAGGATAACGGCAGGCTCCAAGGTGTTGGGTGGAGGTGCATTCATAAGCGGACAGGAAGGCAAGCTGTCTTATAGTGCCAACGCCATCATAAACCAAACACGCTCGAAAGACACAGACATAGAGTTCATACGCGAGCAGTACGGAGAGGCAGGCACCTCTACCATGAACTACAAGCAGAAGAGCGACACGAAGATGCCATTCAAGATGGCAAACATCACACTCGGATATGAGCCGGACTCAATGAGCAACATAGGACTGACAGCTGGCATCACTGACTTCACCATGAAGAACAGCGGTGACCCATACACGACAATGGGCGGCGGCATATACGGCAAGGGATTCTCGTATGGGGAATGGATGAGGATGGACAACAAGAAAGTATCATTCAACGCCAGCATGGACTACCAGAGATTCCTGAACAAGGAACGTTCCAGTTCCATTGCCTTCACTTATCTCTTCTCCCACAATCCCACTACCAACGAGAACTGGCGTGAATACAAGGAAGAAACTTTTGTAGGCGACATCCCCACTGGCATGACGATGAACGACATGTACTCCAAGGCTAAGGAGAAATCGACCGAGCATACAGGTCAGATTGACTTCACGACCCCCATAGCACAAGGACACACCCTGAATGCAGGAGCAAAATTCATAGCAAGGAACAACGAGAGCCAGTCAGACTACTTCAACGTAATGGACGGTGAGAATGTTATCAACGATGCCTTGTGCATGGACTACACCCAGAAAAACAGCATAATTGCAGGATATGCCGAATATGACGGCAGATGGGGGAAATGGGGTACCAAGGCAGGACTGAGATATGAACATACATGGCAAGACGTGGAATTCGGAAAAGGCAAAGGTGAGAATTTCAAGAACGACTACGGCAATCTCGTACCGACAGCCAACATAAGTCTTCAGCTTGCTCCTGCCATGAACATCGGACTCACCTACGACATGCGCATAGCACGCCCAGGCATCAGCTACCTCAACCCATACGTTGACAGGTCGTCCACCACAAGCATCTCCTATGGTAATCCCGACCTTGACGTTGAGAAGACACACAACATAGGAATGGTGTATAACTTCTACAGTGCCAAGTTCATGACAAGCATCACTCTCAAGCATAGTATCTGCGACAATGGCATAGAGCAATACTCCTTCTATGAGGACAACCTTCTGAACACCACCTACGGCAACATCGTAAAGAGGCGACAGACAAGCCTCAATGTCTTTGCAAACCTCATGATAGCAAAAGACACGAAGATCTTTCTCAATGGCGGTGCAAGCTACAACGACTTCAGAAGTACAGCCCTCGACACCAATAACCACGGATGGCAGGCAAACATGATGATTGGACTCCAGCACAAACTGCCATGGGAGATAAACAGCGGTATCTATCTCATCAGCAACAGCAAGACATATACCCTTCAGGGTTGGAACTCCGGTTTCAACATGATTAGTGCGAATTTTTCCAAGTCACTGCTAAAGGACAGGCTCAACATAGGAATCTCAGGCATGGCGGGACTTGCAAAAGACGGGGAGCTGCGGTTTGACGCATGGTCAAAAGGCAAGGATTTCCAGAACAGGCAAAGGATCCATGTACCCATGTCGTCTGTAATGCTGAACGTAACCTACAATTTCGGCAACATGAAATTCAAGGCTAAAGACAAGAGAAACAACATAAAGAATGATGTGATAGAGCATAAGTCCATGATGGAGAATCTCAACAATATGGAAATGAAACAATAAAGTTTCGCAAGTTAAAAACTTACTCAAAGTTAACAACTTGTCAACTTATTAACTAACAGCAAAGCAATAATTAGATGAAAAGGAAAGTGGGTATTTACGGTGGTTCATTCAACCCCATTCATTATGGTCATGTGGAACTGGGAAGGTTTTTCCTGAGAGAAGGAGACCTTGATGAGATATGGTATGTCGTGTCGCCACACAACCCACTAAAGGACTGCTCTACCCTGCTTGACGACAACCTGAGACTGCAAATGGTGGAAGAGGCTCTGAAAGACGAGCCTCGCCTTTGTGCCTCTGACTATGAATTCCACCTTCCCCACCCTTCATACATGTGGAACACCCTTCAGTCACTAAGCCGTGACTACCCCGACTGCCTCTTCACACTTCTTATTGGCGGAGACAACTGGACGGTTTTCAACAAGTGGTATCATTCTGAGGACATATTATCCAACTATCAAATCTGCATTTATCCACGAAAGGGCGACGACATAGACAGTAGTTCGTTGCCTTCCAACGTCAGTGTCCTATGCGGAGCTCCCCTAATAAATATCAGCAGCACTGAAATAAGGGAGCGTTTAAGAAATGGACTGCCCGTCAGGGATTATGTTCCAAATCTTACGGAGCATGCCGAGAAAGAGATGTCATGCCAACTGGCGAGGAACAAGTAGCATGACAACCCGAAAAGCCATTACCAGCATTGCGATGATTCACGCAAAGCATTGCGATGACACTTGCAAAGCATTGCGTTGGCACTTGCAAAGCACATGCTTAAAGTTAACTGACAGCATGTCGAAGACATGAGAAACTTGTGTCAGGTAATAAAAAAAGGAGTACCGCTGTACTCCCACTTCTGTTAAACCTTAAATCTAATACCATGAAAAACACGACGCAAAGTTAGTTTGTTTTCAACAACTTCACTATCATGCGTTTCTGTATTTTCAACACATCCCTTATTTTCTTGACTTACGTCAAACTACTGGCATTTCATTCTCTCAGCCAAGAATGAAGAGAACTTTTCCTTGTATGCGTCTGTCACATGGATAATCTCCTCGCCAATATATACGCAGCTGTTCCTGTCTATCTTCCTTATTTTTGCAAGAGAGATTATATACGACCTGTTGACACGCATGAAATCATCGTCTGGCAGCATCTCCTCAACAGCCTTCATGGTAAGATGCGTTACAAACGGCCGTTTCTGCATCTCCGTATAGAACATTACATAGTCTTTCATGCCGCACACATATATGATATCTTTGTAATCCACCCGGCACAGTTCACCGTCAACCCTGAGAAAAGCATAGTCCTGCCTTTTTTCCTCACGACACACGGTCTTCTGCCTTACCTTCTCTATGGCATTGAGGAACTTGTCATAGCGTATAGGCTTCAGCAGGTAGTCGGTGGCAGCCACCTCATAGCTTTCAAAAGCATAATCCTTGAAAGCCGTAGTGAAGATTACGCATACCTGTTGCGGCAACATTCTCGCCAGTTCCACACCATTGATGTCGGGCATCTGTATGTCAAGGAACACTATGTCGGGCAACTGTTCCTTTATGGCATTGAATCCTTCTGCCGGGTCGGTGTATGCCCCTGTCAGTTCCAAGCCAGGAGTCCGTTTCACGAAATTCTCTATAAGACTTGCGGCCAACGGCTCATCGTCAATGACTATACATTTCATATCCTCTCGTATTTTATTCTCTTAAGTAAAAAGGGCATCAACGCTTTGAGCAAGTCACAACTTGCTTACGGAATATCCATTAATCTGTATCTTTATCTGGAATTCACCACTGTCAGCCTTCTGCTCCCACTTGTGCCTGTCCGCAAAGAGCAATGCCAGCCTTCGCCTTGTGTTCTCCAGTCCAATACCAGAACCACTATGGTCGTCTCCACCTTTAGGGAACATAGAGTTTCTGCATGTGAAAGTCATGTCTTCACCGTCAGTCACGAGACATATATCCACGAAAGAGTCCTTGGTGTTGCTCACCCCATGCTTGAAAGCATTCTCTATGAGAGAGATGAAAAGCAGCGGAGGCATCAGTGTTTTCTTTGCCACATCGAAATGTGTTGTTACCGTAGTAAGGCTGCTGCACCGCAGCTTCATCAGCTCTATATAGTTCAACATGAATTCCACCTCCATGTCTGTCGTGACAAGATGTTTCTGGCTGTCATACAACGCATACCTCAGCAGGTCGCTGAGCCTTGCTATGGCATCCTGTGCTTTCTCAGTATCCACGGCCGTAAGTCCAGAGATGTTGTTAAGAGTGTTGAAAAGGAAATGCGGGTTAAGCTGGTTTTTCAGCCATGCCACTTCAGCTTCTGCATTTTTCTGTCTCTGCTCCCTCAGTTCCATCTCCAGTGCGTTAGCTCTAAGAATCCATCTTATTCCGAATGCCGTGAATATGGTAAGTACCTGCAATGCTATGGTCATCAAGACGAATGTCATGAAACCAGGCATCATATATTCCGGTACATTCATGTTGGATATTTCTTTCATCCAACTGTTTGCAAAGAGGATAATGGCAATATTGCAGATGTAGAACAGCAGTTTCTTACCCTTGTGATACCATTTAGGAATAAAGAAATAGAAATTGGCGACATAAAGAACGAATATTGGAACGAATGTGAAATATGACATGCCAAGTATGTTCTTGTCTATCTGCGTGTCTTTCATCAAAAGGCTCTTTATAGTGGCAGGAGCCAGAATAAGAATGACAAACACTGATAGCTGAACACTCAGCAATATGATGTCAGTCTTGCGGACATGCGGTTTCCTTATTCCCATTGTATGGTTCCTTTCTTGTAACTCTTATGAAGAGGGTCAACTGTTAAGGAAGTCCTTGATGACGGCAAGGACTTTATCCTCAGCCTCCTGTAGGATGTCGTTAACGACCACCACGTCAAACTTGTCGGCAAACGACATCTCATATTCAGCCCTTGCAATGCGGTCGTCGATAACATTCGGGGCATCTGTTCCCCTACCTTCAAGTCTTTTCCTCAGTTCATAGACCGATGGTGGCATTATGAAGACGCTCAGTGCCCTGTCTCCGAAATATTCCTTGATATTACAGCCACCCTTTACGTCAACGTCGAATACCACATTCTGACCTGCGGCAAGCTGTTTCTCCACCTGTTCCTTTAGAGTACCATAGAACCTGTCCTTATACACCTCTTCATACTCTAAGAAATCATCTTTTTCTATCCTTCTCCTGAACTCCTCTGGAGAAATGAAGAAATACTCCACTCCATCACGCTCAGTGCCTCTTGGCGCCCTGCTGGTACATGACACGGAGAAAGCCAGGCCCAGTTCCTGATGTGACATCAACCATGATATAACAGTACTCTTTCCACTACCGCTTGGTGCGGAGAAAATCACAACCTTGTTCTTTACCATATCTCAATGTATTAAGTTTCGCATGTCTCCGACATGCTGTCAGTTGACAAGTTGACAAGTTATTAGTATTTCTGGTTCTTGTCAAGACTCAAGCTATAAGAGTAGCAACTTGTTGACTTGTCAGCTTGGGTTTTGCGAAAAAGCTTGAATTAATGATTTAAGTGTCGCATTTGCCCTACTGCGGAACCAATCACAAGGCATTAAGCACCTGCTCTTTTATCTGTTCCAGTTCGTCCTTCATCTTCACTACAATCTGCTGCATCTCAGCCTGATTGCTCTTTGAACCGGTAGTGTTTATCTCCCTGCCCATTTCCTGAGCTATGAATCCCAGTTTCTTTCCTACGGCATCATTCTCCTTCATAGTCTCACGGAAATATCTCAGATGGTTGGCGAGCCTTTGTTTCTCCTCACTGATATCCAGTTTCTCTATATAATATATGAGTTCCTGCTCAAGCCTGTTCTTGTCGTATTCCACCTCTGGAATATTCTTCAGCCCTTCCACGATTCTTGCCTTTATCTTCTCCACCCTTGAAACCTCGAAAGGTTCTATGCTTTTCATCAAAGCCTCTATGTTGTCAATCTTCTCCTCGAACTTTCTCTGCAAAGCCTCACCTTCCTGTTTCCTGAAATCGCAAAGCTGGCTCAGTGCAGCGTTGATACATTCCACTACCTTCGCCCACTCCTCGTCGGTAAGTTCCTCCTGCTCTGTCCTAAGTGTCACATCCGGCATCCTGAGCAATGTTGAAAACCAGTCCTGAGGTTCCGGAATGCCCCTCTCTTGCGAGATGGTCTTTATCTGCCTGTAGTAATTCTCGACAATCGATGGGTTGATGACCACGGCATCTGCGTCAGCTTCTTTCTCAATCCAGATGGAGAAATCCACCTTGCCTCTTACAAGAGCCTTCGCCACCATCTGCCTCATCTCCATCTCCTTCTCCCTGTATAGCGGAGCTATGCGCGCAGAGATGTCAATAGACTTGCCATTGAGCGATTTTACCTCTACATTGATTTTCTTCTGTCCGTATGTGACTACAGCCTTGCCGTAGCCCGTCATTGATTGTATCATATCTCTTTTCACGTTAAATTTTTGCAAAAGTACTATTTTTGGCTGAAAAAAGAGTATATTTGCACTTTATTTTGAAATATAACGTTTTATTTACCGGATTCTGTGCCATTGCCACACAGAGAAACATGTTGGCATGACAGCGGAGAAGTGTCCGGTATGGAATGAATAAGTATTATCCAACATGTCATGTATTCTGAACATTGAGACAAGCACCGACATCTGTTCCGTGGCACTTAGTCAGGACGGAGCTTGCATATACGAGGATTTTGACGACAAAGGTCCCAACCATGCGGTGAAACTCGGAACGTTCGTTGACAGTGCGCTGTCATTTGCCAACAGCCATGCCATTCCTGTTGATGCCGTTGCCGTAAGCTGCGGTCCCGGTTCCTACACCGGACTCCGTATCGGTGTGTCCATGGCAAAGGGAATATGCTATGGCTTAGGCATCAGTCTTGTTGCTGTGCCCACACTGGAACTGATGTGCGTGCCGGTGCTCCTTGCAGAACAGGCTGTAGAGGACGATGCGTTGCTGTGCCCCATGATAGACGCTCGCCGGATGGAGGTTTATGCAAGCATTTATGACAAGTCGCTCTCTACGGTTAGAGAGACGCAAGCAGACATTGTAGATTCCGACACTTACAGAGAGTATCTTGACAAGCATCCTGTCTATTTCTTCGGCAATGGTGCCGCAAAATGCATGGATGCCATATCACATCCCAATGCAAGGCTGATAGAGGGAATACGCCCCATGGCATCAAGCATGTTCCCGTTGGCTGAGAGGTGCATGGCAATGGAGAAGTTCGAGGATGTGGCATATTTCGTTCCGTTCTATCTCAAGGATTTCGTGGCGAAGACACCCAAGAAACTCATTTGAAACAAAATATCGGGAGGGAAAGTCTCACCTCCACCCCCACCCAAAAGGGAGGGGAGGCAATCAACAAAAGTTAGGTCATGAAGTAATTTCACCTTAAAACCTGAAACCTTATGACCTAAGACCTTAAAACCTGAACCCTAAAAGAAATGATATGAACATAGAAGGATTAGACTATAACACCAAGAGGGAGAAACTCATTCTGCCTGAATACGGACGAGAGATACAGAAAATGGTGGAGCATGCCATCTCTCTTCCCACAAAGGAGGAGAGACAGCGATGTGCCAACACCATCATTGGCATCATGGAGCGCATGAATCCCCAGACAAGGGAGAACGAGGACTACGAAATGAAGCTATGGGACCACCTTGCCCTTATTAGCGATTTCAAGCTCGACATTGACTATCCATGCGACGTGTCACAGGCAAAGAAGATTTCCTCCAAGCCGGAACCTCTTGCCTATCCAGCCAACGACATACCCGTCAGACATTATGGAAAGATGATGTTCAAGGTATTCGACAGGTTGCGCACCATGGAGCCTGGTCCTGAAAGGGACGCTCTTGTATGCATTACAGCGAACCAAATGAAACGTTCTCTCATGCAGTGGAGCCATGGCTCTACCGATGACGAGAAAGTGGCTACCGACCTTGCCCGTTTCACAGGCGGAGCCATACAGCTTGACCTTGAGACTTTCAAGTTTCAGAAAGTCAATGAGAAAGAGTTTTCGGAGAACAAGAGAAGAAGAAAAAGCTGAGAAATACAAATGAACTCATTTATAATAGAAGGCGGCAACAGACTAAGTGGCACCATCACTCCACAAGGTGCCAAGAACGAGGCTCTTGAGGTTATATGCGCCACACTGCTGACACCTGAGAAAGTAACGATAAGCAATATCCCGGACATCCTTGATGTCAACAACCTGATTCAGCTTTTAGTGGATATTGGCGTAAAGGTTGAAAAGCAGGGGCACGGAACGTATTCGTTCTGCTCCGACAACCTGAACCTTGACTACCTGCAAAGTGATGAATTCGTGAGGAAATGCTCTTCGCTCAGAGGAAGCGTACTCATGATAGGTCCTCTGCTGGGACGCTATGGTAAGGCTGTAGTGGCCAAGCCGGGAGGCGACAAGATAGGCAGGAGAAGACTTGACACCCATTTCCTGGGATTCAAATATCTTGGTGCAGAGTTCATCCACGATAACAGACGCAACGTCTATGAGATACAGACACAGAAGCTTAAGGGTACTTACATGCTCCTTGACGAGGCATCTGTCACAGGAACAGCCAATATCATCATGGCAGCTGTCATGGCAGAAGGAAAGACAACGATATACAACGCTGCGTGCGAACCTTACATCCAGCAATTATGCCTGATGCTCAACGGCATGGGTGCACGGATAAGCGGCATAGCATCCAACCTTCTTGTCATAGAGGGAGTGGAAAGCCTGCATGGCACAGACCACGCTGTTCTTCCAGACATGATAGAAGTAGGTTCGTTCATAGGAATGGCTGCAATGGTGGGAGACGGCATCAGGATAAAGGATGTGTCCATAGGCAATCTTGGCATAATCCCCGATGCCTTCCGCCGGTTAGGTGTGAAAATGGATGTTGAAGGAGACGACCTTATAATACCACGGCTTGAGCACATGGAGGTTGACTCTTTCATCGATGGCTCCATCATGACACTTAGCGATGCGCCTTGGCCGGGACTGACACCCGACCTTCTCTCTGTGCTCATTGTTGTTGCCACACAGGCAAGAGGCAGTGTGCTGTTCCACCAGAAAATGTTTGAAAGCCGTCTCTTCTTTGTTGACAAGCTCATTGACATGGGTGCGCAGATAATACTTTGCGATCCACACAGGGCTGTCGTCGTAGGACATGACCACAATATAAGACTAAGGGCTGGAAGAATGTCGAGTCCCGACATCAGGGCCGGCATAGCCCTCCTTATTGCTGCACTCAGTGCCAACGGCACAAGCCGCATAGACAACATTGCGCAGATTGACCGTGGATATGAGAACATAGAGGGAAGGCTCAACGCCCTTGGGGCAAAGATAACGAGAGTGGTATGATACGAAAGGAGAGTGTTTACAGAATTGGAAAGGTTGGCAAGCCGCACGGTTACAAAGGCGAGACTACCATATACATAACCGATGATGTCTTCGACAGGACTGATGCACAGTATCTCGTTCTGGAAATAGACGGAATCCTCGTGCCTTTCTTCATGGAGGAATATCGCTTCCGCAGCGACACCACTGTAATAATGAAGTTCTGTGATGTTGACACAGAGGATGGTGCAAGACGTTTGACGGGATGCGATGTCTATTTCCCGAGAGAGATAGCTGGAGAGAGTGATGACGAAATGTCACTGGCTCAGATACAGCAGTTCACCGTTGTTGACGCTAATACTCATAAGGAAATAGGGAAAATAATTGCCATCGATGACTCCACTGCCAACACACTGCTTGAAGTGTCAACCAACGAAGGAGACAGCATTCTAATTCCGGTCCACGACAACCTTATTGCCAATATTGACGTCAAGACTATGACCGTAACAATGCTGCTGCCTGAAGGATTGTTGGAGTTGTAAATCAGTGGACAAGTAAACAAGTTGACAAGTTGTTACTTGTTCTATCAATAGCAAGCTAAGACAATAGGCTATTAACTCGTAAACTTGTCAACTAAAAAAGACAATTTACTTGTTTACTTGTCAACTCGTTAACTTGTCAACTTAAAATAAAATATGAAACAAAGAATATGCATATTAGGATCAACGGGGTCGATAGGGACACAGGCTCTCGATGTCATACGGCAGCATCCTGACCGCTATGAGGCAAGTTGCCTTACGGCAAACAACAGGTGGGAGATGCTCATATGCCAGGCAAGAGAGTTCAAACCTGACACCGTGGTCATTGCAAACGAGGCATATTACGATAAAGTAAGCGATGCCCTCTCTGACATGCCGGACATAAAGGTATATGCAGGGAGCAAAGCTCTTGACGAAGTCGTTGAGTCCTCATCCATCGACATGGTGCTGACCGCCATGGTGGGATTTGCCGGACTGTCACCCACTATCCATGCCATCAACGCAAGGAAAAAGATATGCCTTGCCAACAAAGAGACTCTTGTCGTGGCTGGAGAGCTTATATGCCGCTTGGCACGTGAGAAGCGTGTACCAATACTGCCTGTCGATAGCGAGCACTCCGCTATATTCCAGAGCATTGTTGGTGAGGGCGACAACAGCATTGAGAAGATTCTGCTTACATGTTCGGGAGGTCCTTTCAGGACATTCACTGCAGAGCAGATGGCACAAGTGACAGCCGATGATGCACTAAGACACCCGACATGGGACATGGGGGCGAAAATAACCATAGACTCCGCCACTCTCATGAACAAAGGTTTCGAGGTTATAGAGGCTAAATGGCTCTTTGGAGTGGAAGCTGACCGCATAGAGGTTCTCATACATCCTCAAAGCGTGGTGCACAGTGCAGTGCAGTTTGCTGATGGTTCTGTGAAAGCACAGCTTGGGGTTCCAGACATGAGGATGCCCATACAATATGCATTCTCTTTCCCTGACAGACTGCATCTCAAAGGAGAGCGTCTTGACCTTATAGGGAAGTCACTCGATTTTCAGAAACCTGACACTGAGCGTTTCAGATGTCTTGCCCTCGCCTATGAGTCGCTGCGCATGGGTGGCAACATGCCATGTGTGCTGAATGCCGCCAACGAGATAGCCAACGAGGCTTTCCGCAACGGCAAATGCAGTTTCCCGCAAGTGGCATCAATTATTGAGTCAACAATGGGGAAAGCACCATTCGTCAGTGCCCCGACATACGACGACTATGTAGCCACCGACCATGAGGCAAGAGAGATTGCTTTGCGATTAATATAACAAGATACTTATTTATAAAAATAATTTATGGAAATATTTCTTATAAAACTGCTTCAGTTCCTGCTTTCAATCTCACTTCTCGTACTTCTGCACGAGGGAGGGCATTTCTTCTTCTCCAAACTGTTTGGTGTAAGAGTAGAGAAATTCTATCTTTTCTTCGACCCGTGGTTCCATATCTTTGAATGGAAACCACGCAACAGCGACACCAAATATGGAATAGGATGGCTGCCGCTTGGCGGCTATTGCAAGATAGCGGGAATGATTGACGAGAGTTTCGACACCAAGCAGATGGCTTCAGAGCCTCAGCCGTGGGAATTCCGTTCAAAGCCTGCATGGCAGCGTCTTCTTATCATGATAGGTGGTGTCCTTGTGAATTTCCTCCTCGCCCTGTTCATCTATTCCATGATAATGTTCACATGGGGCGAGTCATACTACAAGGTGAGCGACATGACCATGGGCATGAAATTCAACAGTGCAGCAAAGGAACTCGGATTCCAGGACCATGACATTCTGCTTGGAACAGACAAGGGGACATTCCGTGATTTCACACCAGACCTATACCGTGGTCTCGCAGATGGCACAAGAGCAGATATCATACGCGACGGTAAGCGTATGAGCATACCACTGCCTGGAAATCTAAACCTCCTCGACATGATAAAGAGTGAACCGGCATTCGTCCGTCCTTTCATACCTGCAAAGATTGAGGATGTAATGAAAGACTCACCGGCTGCCAAGGCTGGCATTGCCAAGGGGGATGTTATCCTGGCGCTTGCAGGCAGACAAGTTGACTCATGGAACGAATACAATGATGTGAGCGGCAGGTTGCAGGATATGCTTGCCACAGCCACTACCACAGCCGACTCCATGAAGGTAAGGAACACTCAGGTCGTAGTAAAAAGGAAAAACTCCATCGACACCATAGCCATCACCCTTACACCAGACCTCAAGATGGGTGTCTATCAGGCATCGCTTGGCAGCTTCTACAAAATCACTACAGACAGATATGGATTCCTTGAGAGTTTTCCTGCAGGAATACGCTATGGCATAAGTGTGCTTAAAGGATATGTCGGTGACATGAGATACATGTTCTCTGCCGATGGTGCCAAGTCTCTTGGTGGTTTCGGAGCTATCGGCAACATGTTCCCAGCTGAATGGGACTGGTATCTGTTCTGGAAAATGACAGCTTTCCTCAGCATCATACTTGCATTCATGAACATACTGCCAATACCTGCTCTTGACGGAGGACATGTGCTCTTCTTGCTGTACGAGATTATAACGCGACGGAAGCCTGGAGAGAAATTCCTTGTAGTAGCTGAATATATAGGCATTTCCCTGCTACTGCTTCTGATGGTAGTGGCAAACCTCAATGATATTCTTCGAGCTTTGGGAATAATGTAGGGAGAACTTTCGACATTGAAAATTGAAAATTGAGATCCATCCCCAGCCCCTCCCTGGGGAGGGGAGGTTGAAGATGGAAAATTGAAAGTTGAAGGTTAAATTTATAATTACGAACAGGAAATAGGTGGATTACAAAAAAAACTCTGCGGTTTTTGAACAGAAACTCGCGGTTTTTGAACAGAAACTCTGCGGTTTTTGAACAGAAACTCTGCGGTTTTTGAATAAATTCAACAAGTTACTACTTTTCTTGTTTGAATTTGTCAATGACAAGAACGACTAATAACTTGTTGACTTGTCAACTTGTTTTTTCGCAAAGCTCAAGGAAACTCCTTTGAGCAAGTTTTAACTTGCGAACCAACGGTCACTGACCGAAGGGATAAGTAAACTTGAATAAACTTAATAAAACAAACATTGTATTATGAGCAGAATTATTAGAATTGCAATGTGCGCCTTCATGGCATTGGCGGTTAATATCAGTGCGAGCGCACAGACACAGACATGCTGCAAGAAACAGCAGCAATGTACTAAACCTGCAGCTACTTGCTGCAAGAAGGACAGTACACAGAAAAGGTGCATGAAACCTGCAGCTACTTGCTGCAAGAAAGACAGTACACAGAAAAGGTGCATGAAACCTGCAGCTACTTGCTGCAAGAAAGACAGTACACAGAAGAGATGCATGAAACCTGCAGCTGCTTGCTGCAAGAAGGACAGTACTTGTCGTAAGGCAGAATGGAAGTCCTCATGCGACAGACGAAGAGGAAACCTCAAAGCTGCAAAAGATTCATGCTGCATAAGGAACAGCGTAAAGCTACAGAAGAAACAACACAGTAAAATTTAAACCAATGGCTTTTTCTAAATGAAAAAGCCATTGGTTTAAATAAGGTTTTCAGGCCTCAGGGTAACTATTCAACGAATATAGTAAACGGCACGCGCTGTAAGCGCAGAAGAGCATAGTGACACCCTTAGTTGAAATGCACAAGCAAAGTACGCCCTGCAAGGGCAGTCTGTGCATAACCCAGGATAGAGCACAGGCTGCCCTTGCAGGGCGTGATGATATCTTCAATCTTCTTCCATCTTCAACTTTCAACCTTCAATTTTCAATTTTCAATCTCAAATAATTGACCTTATGACAAACCAAAGGTGCATGACAACGGTAGGAAGAAGACCATAGTGTTTTCTCATGACATGGAAACGCTCTACGAGAGAGGCACGATGGTGGATTGTTGACTGACCTTCCTTAAGATAGTTTGCCACTACAGCATGGCAATATCTGAGTGAGAGCCCCTGTCGCCCAGCCTCTTTCATCACATTTATACACCAGTCAACGTCAGCGGAATAGCGGTAGGTCATGTCATACGGAATGGAACGTGCTATGTCGGTGCGAGCATAGAAAGCCTGATGGCACACCACCATGCCGTGGAGGAAAGAACGCCATGTCAATTCCTCAGGCGGTGACAGCCTCCGATGGCACAGGAACTGATAGTTGCCGTCCACAATGTCCGTGTCACCATATATCACAGCTGGCAGTATCTCTCCATCAGCTATTGACGACACCACCATGTCAAGCGTACCGGGTGAAGGAAAGGCATCTCCAGCATTAAGGAAAAGCACATAGTCACCCTGCGCCTTGGCAAGTCCCTTGTTCATTGCATCGTATAGCCCTCTGTCCGGTTCAGATACAATATGAACGTCATGAAAGTTGTTCTCGTCACTCTCTACCTGCTCCCTGTATTTTTCCAATATGCCAATAGAGCCGTCAGTGGAACATCCGTCAATGATGACATGTTCCACATAAGGGTATGTCTGTTCCATGACACTATCAAGCGTATGAGGCAGACAGGCAGCTGCGTTGTAGCATACTGTAATGATGGAAAACCTAATCATATATTGTATCTTTGACAGGCTATAGCCTGATTGTAAACTTCAATGTACCTGACTGCTACACTCTGCTGGGAATAATGGGTGGCAACCTTGGAAACAGCTGAATGTGAGAGAGAGTCAGAATCTGCTGTGCGCAACACCCACGATATTCCAGCCGACAAGTCATGGCTATCCTTATAGGCTGCCACATATCCGTTCTTCATGTGGTCTATCATCTCCGGAATACCTCCTACGTTGAATCCCACACAAGGTACTCCACACGCCATTGCCTCCATTATGGTGTTTGGCAGATTATCCTCAAGAGACGGAAGCACAAAGACATCAGAGGAGTTGTATATGTCTGTTATCATCTTAGTATCACTTACATATCCAAGTGGCACGGCAGGCAGGCTTATTGCATCAACCACATCCTCGGCATGTCCTCCAAGAATGGCAACAATGGTGTTGCCCTGCATGTCAGGATACAACTCAGCCATCTCATTCACAGCCGATATGAAATAATCGACTCCCTTGCGGCTGTCTGTCACTCTTTGTGACACAAACAGAATTATTCTCTTGTCAAGGGGCAGTCCACACTCCTTCCTTGCCTTACCCTTGTCCGCAGGTGAGAAGGTGCGGGTGTCAATGGGATTCGGGATGTTTGTTACCGCATGATGTGACAGGAGGGCACTCTGCCGTGCCTTGCGGGCAAGCCACAAGCTACATGCCACGAAATGTATGGAACCCATGGAGTAGGCTCTCTTCTTGCGGTTCCACACACTCTTTGCCATGTCGCCCAGTCCTTTCTCCATTATCGGGCACTTAGTGCATTGTGTATGGAATCTGTCGCATCCGCGCGTGTAATGACAGATTGAAGTGGCAGGCCATGCATCGTGCATCGTCCATACCACAGGTTTTCCAGACGACAGGATTTTACCAATATTCTCTATTGACAGCATACCCTGGTTTATCCATGCCAGATGCACTACATCGGCTTCCTTAAACTCTGGCAGGCGTGTAATGTCCGTACCTGTGTTTGCTATGTCTATCTCGAACAGATGGCTACGGCTAAACCGGTTTCTGAGGAATATGACAAGTCGTTCCCAATAGAAGTTCCATTGCTGGAGCCTTCTGCCTGGCAGGGCAGACACTGTCACACGTTCCGTCTCCTTGTCCCTTACAAGCATCATGGCTTTCACGCCATTGTTGTTCAAGGCATCCATGAGCCTCCTCGATGCCACGGCAGCCCCTCCCGTCTTTTCACTTGTGTTTACTATAATTACCTTCATTTAGGAATAATTGTATTTGATTGCAAAAATAGTGTTTTTATTTCAGTTATACTATTTTAACTGGAATTATTTTCACACATAATGAGATAAGGGTAACTTTGCACTGGATTGTAAGAAGGGAATACATGAAACATTCATACCATCTGGCATACTTTGCGACGCATGCCTTCATGCCGACATTCACCATCATCATGCTATGCTGTTGCGGAAAGACAGACAGCTACAAGAGTGCAGACTATAGAGGTAATGGGTTCACATCCATTGTCGGTACAGACCTTGCCAACAACGACATGTCAGGATATGTAAAAGAAGGAACGTCTTTCGATGCAAAAGACATCCCCGCTGGCAATTACAGTGGCATCACAAGACTCAAGGGAAACAGTTATGCCATTGTTTCAGACAAGGATGGCAAGGGTGGATATTTCAAATTCACTATCGAGATAGACTCTAATGGAAATATCACAAGCGTGAAAAACAACGGATTCCGTGAATTAGAGGAGAAGAACAAGGACCAAGAGGCTATTGCCTACAATCCAGACAACCACCATATATATATAGGATGTGAGGAGACTGACGAGATTGTGGAATACGACATCCTCAACGGTAAAAAGATTGACACATTATGTATAGATGAATACAAGCGCAATGGCGTGCATAACAGGAAAATAGAGTCTCTGGCTTTCGACCGTAAGAGACAGAGCCTGTTCACCATAAACGAGGGACCTCTCAAAGGAGACAACCATCTCATGTTGCGACTTATTGAAATTGACACGGACATGAAAAGGAAGATGCAATATACTTATATTCTCGACACGCCACTTGACGATGGTCCTTGTGTTGACGACAGTCATGCTTTCGGTGTGGCAGAACTGTTGAGTCTTGGAGACGGAACGCTGCTGGTTCTTGAAAGGGAATTCAAAGTTGAGGACATGAAAATAGGCAGCTGGGTAATGAACAAGATATTCAGAATACGCCCCGGCAAACTCAACAAGCAGTTCATTACAGGATGGAGAACATCACTCAATGTGTCTGACCTTGGACTGGCAAACTATGAAGGAATGTGTCTTGGACCGCAGCTAAAGGATGGCAGACAGGTCATAATAATATGCGCAGACAGCCAAAACAGATACGGTGGAGTTCTAAGGGACTGGTTCAAGACGGTCATTATATAATATAAGGTTGTGAGGCTGTGAGGTTGTGAGGTCTTAAGGTTATGAGGTCTTAAGGTACAATTCTCAGTAAAGTCTCGACTACAATAGAAAGCATATTTGCCATTTTAATGACATAATGCAGGTTGTTTTCGCAAACAACTATTGATAAACATCAAGAAAGAGAGATTTTTTAGAAAAAAGCAAGTAAAAATATTGCGGTATACTGAAAATGTCAGTACCTTTGCATTGTCAAAAGGTTAATAGATTGTTTAGGTTAGTAGTAATAGATTTAGGTTTTTAGTTATTTTTTGTTTAAGGTAAGAGTTTAACGATTGTTCGGGGATGACAAAGGTGGATCGGGAGATTCCCTTTTAATTCAGAATAAATTTTAAAGTTAAACATACGAAGAAAGTTGTTGCTCGTTGAGAGTGGCAACTTTTTTTATGTATATTTCTTTGCCCATTCCACTTTATTGAGTAACTTTGTGGGAAATAAGGGAATTTGATGTTTAAGCAGACATGAAGATGAAAATTACAGAACAACGTTACAGTATGCTGCATGGCGTGTTGTTGATAACGCTTTTTGCTTGTGCAGCGTTCTACATAGGTGACATGGCTTATGTAAAAGCCCTTTCGTTGAGTCCCATGATTGTGGGCATCGTTCTTGGTATGCTCTACGCCAACAGTCTTAGGAACAACCTCCCCGTGACATGGGTGCCAGGCATAGCCTTCTGCACAAAAAGAATACTGCGCATCGGTATTATCCTGTATGGATTCCGGCTTACATTTCAGGACGTGACAGCTGTAGGACTGCCCGCCATCTGCATCGATGCCATTATCGTGACCGTGACAATCCTTGGAGGCGTGGCAATAGGAAGACTCCTGAAAATGGACAGAAGCATAGCACTGCTCACATCAGTAGGAAGCGCAATATGTGGGGCGGCGGCTGTACTGGGCACCGAGTCTGCCATAAAGACAAAGCCATACAAGACAGCTGTGGCTGTGGCAACGGTAGTAATATTCGGAACAACAGCCATGTTTCTGTATCCAATATTGTACAAGAGTGGCGTGATGGGACTGTCACCGGAAGAGATGGGAATATTCACAGGTTCAACAATCCATGAAGTGGCACACGCTGTGGGTGCTGGCAATGCCATGGGACCGAAAGTGGCAAGCACAGCAATCATTGTGAAAATGATTAGGGTGATGATGCTTGTACCTGTACTGCTGATAATAACCTGGAATGTGGCCAAATCCGTAAAGGCTGTGGGAAGCAGTACCGAAGAAGTAGGAAAAGGAAAGATAAACATCCCTTGGTTC
The DNA here is from genome assembly GCA_945875635.1 of uncultured Prevotella sp. Lineage (GTDB taxonomy): Bacteria > Bacteroidota > Bacteroidia > Bacteroidales > Bacteroidaceae > Prevotella. The sequence goes on along the minus strand of CAMCLD010000031.1, from coordinate 4,717 downwards.
GCAATGCTGTTCCTTGTTGTCATAGGTTTCAACTCCCTCGACCTGTTGCCACAGGGTATTGTGGATTTCATCAACACTTTCGACACCTTCCTGCTCACCATGGCAATGACGGCACTGGGAGCCGAGACAAGCATCGACAAGTTCAAGAAGGCTGGTGCAAAGCCTTTCATACTGGCAGCCATTCTCTTTGCATGGCTCATGACAGGAGGATTCCTGATGGCAAAATATCTTGTACCGCTGATGGGATAAGAGGAAATTAGGTCGTTAGGATATTTCACCTCAAAACCTTAAAACATTAAAACCTTATTATTAGAACCATTTAAATCTATATACATTATGAGTACGATAAAGAATTTCGAGGAACTGATTGACCATCTGCGCCTAAGGGGTGACAGAAAGCGTGTCGCTGTCGTATGGGCTATTGACGAGCAGACACAGATGTCTGTAAGTCAAGCTCTTGAGGTGGGATTCATAGATGCCATCTTTGTTGGATGCGATAAGGAGGTACGCTCAAACGCTGTACTGATGCGTCACCACGACCACATAACCTTTGTGGATGCCACAGATAGTGACGAAGCTGCACGGAAGGCTGTATCACTGGTAAGGAATAGCGATGCTGACATTCTCATGAAAGGTATGCTGAACACGGACAACCTGCTGAGAGCTGTGTTGAACAAGGAGAACGGAATTCTGCCACACGGAAGGGTTCTGACACATATCACAGCGGCTGAGATGCCTGCTTACCCTAAGCTGCTCTTCTTCACAGACTCCGCCGTCATCCCCTACCCCACACAGGAACAGAGGATGGAACAGGTGAAATACATCACCTATGTGGCGCATGCCTTTGGAATTGAAGAACCGAAAGTGGCACTCGTACATTGTTCAGAGAAAGTAGGAGAGAAGCATTTCCCATTCACGGTAGGCTACAAGGACATCATAGAACTGTCAAGGGACGGAAGGTTTGGCAGCTGTATCATTGATGGTCCAATCGACGTGAAGACAGCTTGCAGTGGAGAGAACATGAGAAAGAAAGGAATTGCATCACCATTGAATGGAGAGGCGGACGCTCTCGTATTCCCAGACATCGAAGCAGGCAACATGTTCTACAAAACCATCACCCTGTTCTGCCATGCCAACACAGCGGCTGTTCTTCAAGGAACACTGGCACCTGTGGTCCTGCCGTCAAGGAGTGACAGCAAGCAGTGTAAGTTCTATAGTCTGGCTCTTGCAGCCCTGTAATCACAAAAACCTTAAATCATGTTCATATTAGTCATAAATCCTGGTTCCACAAGCACTAAGATAGCTGTTTATGAGAACGAAAAACCGATGCTTCTGAGATCCATAACTCATTCTGCCGAGGAACTAAGACAGTTCAACGACATCACAGAGCAGTTTTCCTTCAGGAAGGAACTTGTAATATCCGAACTGAGAAGAATGAATATCGACTTCAACTTCAAGGCTGTGATAGGAAGAGGAGGACTTGCGAAACCGGTGTCAGGCGGAGTGTATGAGATTAACGAGAGAATGATGAGCGACACACGCAACGCCATACACAAGCATGCATGCGACCTCGGCTGTCTCATAGCATACGAGATAGCGAAGGAAATTCCCGGATGCAGGAGCTTCATAGCCGACCCAGGTGTCGTTGACGAACTCAACGACTATGCAAGGATAAGTGGGTCACCGCTGATGCAGAGAATATGCATCTGGCATGCTCTCAACCAAAGAGCAATAGCAAGACGCTTCGCCAACGAGACAGGCAGGAAATACGAAGACCTGAACCTTATAATATGCCATCTCGGAGGAGGTATTTCCATTGCCGCACATGAACACGGAAGGGCGGTGGATGCCAATAATGCCCTTGACGGTGAGGGACCATTCTCACCGGAGCGTGCAGGAAGCCTGCCTGCTGCCGACCTCGTAAGACTCTGTTTCAGCGGGAAATATACCGAGCAGCAACTGCTTAACAGGATTGCAGGACATGCAGGACTCGCAGCACATCTGGGCACCAACGACATGAGGGAAATAGAAAGACGCATCAACGAGGGTGACAAGAAAGCGGAACTCATAGTGAACGCCATGATATACCATACTGCGAAAAACATTGTGGCAGAGGCTGCCGTACTGTTCGGAAACGTCGATGCCATCCTTCTTACCGGTGGCATGGCACGCTCAGAATACATCATAAGCCGACTCAGAAAGCGCATCGACTTCATTGCCCCCACATTCTGCTACCCAGGAGAAGACGAGATGGAAGCCTTGGCTCTAAATGCCTACTCCGTATTGCAAGGCAAATGCGAAGCTAAGGAATATAAATAATCCAAGTTTCGCAAGTTAAAACTTGCTCAAAGGAGTTTCCTTGAGTTTTGCGAAAAACAAGTTGCTACTTTAGTTGACAAGGAGTTCCCTTGAGCTTGCGAAAAAACAAGTTATTACCTCTTATGGTAACTACCTCCCCTCCCTCTTTAGGGAGGAGGGGTAGGCTGTTGCGCAATCGTTTATTCGTTGATTTTTATCATTATCACACAGTCCCACCAAAGCAATTGATTTATTCTATATAAATTTGCAAGCGATATAATCAACTTACCTTATAATTTTCCGTAAGCGGGCGGAAACAGAATATATATTTTTCTAACTTATTATTACTATCATTATGAACAACATCAAGAAATTGCTTTGTGTGGCTGTCATTTTATGTTTTGCAGCAGCAGTCAGAGCACAAGAAAACAGTTACGGTCTAAGAGAGGACATTCAAGAGGGAGTTATCCTGCATTGCTTCGACTGGACACTTTCCGACATTAAGTCAGAGATTCCTGCAATAGCCAAAGCGGGATTCTCAGCAGTTCAGACATCACCAGTACATAAGGGAGAAAACGTTGGCGCAGCATGGTATATGCTTTACCAGCCATACGATTATGCCATAGGCAATGGAATAGGCAACAGCAATGAACTGACAGAATTATGCAACACAGCACATGAGTATGGCGTGAAGATTATAGTCGATGTCGTGGCGAACCACACAAACGGTGACTTGAGATATGTGGCATCATACTGGCAAGACCAGTCACTCTACCATGATCCATTCGATGTAAGCAACTGGTATGACAGGTATCAGGTGACACATGGCAAGATAGGAATGTGGGACCTCAAGACGGAAGACAGTCGCGTGCAAGAAAAGATAAAAAAGTATATACAAGACCTTAAGGCATGTGGGGTGGATGGCATCAGGTGGGATGCTGCGAAACACATTGGACTACCTTCAGAGAATGACAGTTTCTGGAGCAACGTACCAGACAAGACCATGTACAACTATGGTGAGATACTTGATGCTACAGGTGGCAACGACAACACCCTGTTTCCGGAATACCAGCAGTATATAAGTATCACGGACAATCAGTACGGAAACGGTTTCGCATCCTCCTTCAACAATGGACAGGTGAATTCTTCCATAGGAAACTTCAACCAGAGAGGAGCTGAGACATCCAAACTTGTATATTGGGGCGAAAGCCATGATACATACTGCAACGATGGAGGATCATCAAAATACATCAGTCAGAACAACATAGACAGGGCATACGCCGTAGTTGCCGGTAACAATGGGGCTACAGCCTTGTATTTCTCACGACCATCAAGCACAGAAAAGAATAACATCAAGGTTGGCGAGAAAGGCAGCACGCATTTCACAAGCAAGGAGGTTGCGGAAGTAAACCATCTTCACAATCTATGTGCAGGCGAACCAAATTATTACGTACATGAGGGAAACGTAGCAGCACAGGTAAGAAAAAGCGGTGCCATTATAGTACTCGGCAGTGGAAGCAACAGCAACGTATCATTCACTAACGGTGACGGCAAGGGAAACTGGATGGCAGCCGGCACATATACAGACAAGATAGGAGGCGGAACATTCACTGTCACTTCATCTACTATAAGCGGAAAGGTAGGAAGCACGGGCATTGCCGTGATAAGCAACGGAGAAAGCACCGACCCTACAGACCCTACAGACCCTACAGACCCTGACAAGGTATACACTCCAATTCTGACAAGCCCCAACGAGACAAGCTGCTTCCTTGAGACAACAAGGAGTGGCACAATAAGGATATGGGTGTGGAACGATGCCCACAACTTTAATGTCAACGGGACATGGCCAGGCGACGAGATACAATACATGGGGTTGAGTGCCAACGGCAACAGCATATACAAATGGACATACAGCGGAACAGAGACATCAATGCCCACTAACGTTATTTTCACAGACAACGGCAACAAGATAATAGACCATGACTTGCAGTTCGTCAACCACGGATATTACATCGACGGCATATATACAAAGACAATATCTGATGTTATTTCTTCAATATCATCCTTCGAAAATAATGGGAAGAAGAATGCCAATCTGTGGTACACATTGTCAGGTCAGGCTCTCAGACAGCCGTCAACACCAGGATTGTATATACACAATGGTAAGAAGACCGTAGTTAAATAAGTGACTAAAGTTTCGCCTGTCTTCGACATGCTGTCAGGAGTTTCCTCTGAGCAAGTTTTAACTTGCGAAACTTGAATAAGTGATTTCTGAATAACTCAATTTAAGGAGTTAATCCAATAGTGTAGGAGCTATTAAGGGAATTCAAGACAACGTCCCTTCATAGCTCCTAAATTCATAACGGGTCAACATGTTCTAAACATAAGCGTCCTCATGTACACCTGCAACAGCCCTGCC
>CAMCLD010000030.1 GCA_945875635.1 uncultured Prevotella sp. | reverse complement strand
TGTTGCTCAGGAACTTATAAATAAAGTTAAATCAAAGTGTTGCGGAATTAAGGTTGAAAAACCTCTTTTAGGTTATCTCTGTCATTGTTGATGCGTTCTCCCAACAGATCAATGTCAATGGTTGGACGAGCCTTGAACCCATCCAAGGCAAACAATAGCGAACTGCCTTTCAGAGAAAGTGGCTCTTGTAAGGACTTGCAGAGATACGGAACAACAAGCGTTCATGCAAGTATCTAACCAACACTTTCATATACTCTTGCTTCTCCTCTTTGGCGAGGTTCAACAAACGTGTCCTAATGGACTTCCCTATGTTCTTTGTCATAGTCTTGTCTCCAAATATGTAGTCATTATATTTTTCACTCTTAGTTTCTGTGCGTATCCATGGAGTAGAGATATATTGCGGTTCTCCTTTTTGAGATAGTTGTCTATCACCTCACCGCACACATCAAGCCCTATCTTGTTTCGGTACTTAACAGCATCACAGACCGTTCGCTCCATATCTGTAATGAGTACATCATAACCAGATATACTCTTTTTGATTATACCAAACTCCAAATTCTCCTTTTTCCAATAATAGAGATCAATAGGAGGATAGTCTGGCAAACGCACCTTTCGCTTGGCTTCAATGGCTATGCAAGTAGCGGAAGGCACTTGTGTGGAAAGTCCATAATGAGCAAAAGCACTATACAAGCAAAGCACCCCATGCGGAACTATACGTTCCACATCTATAATGTTGTTTGCCAACGCTGACATTTCCACATAGACACCATTACGAAGCCGCATAAGCGTTCCATCTTCTATTGCACGGCGAAGCTGCTCATATTCACCACGACTTTTCACTTCACCTGTGGTTATGAATCCACCTCGCTGTTTTAGAGTGTCAATGACTCTCTTTCTATTCATGTTATTCTTATTTGCGTGCAAAGATACAACTACTTGTTGAGAACAAAGAATGTTTCGTGTTAAAAATTACGGAGAATATAAATAATATCCGTAATATTTTACATCAAACTTTGACCGTTTGCCTTACGTTCGTCTGTGCGTGTTGCTGTCAATGTGCGTACTTTTTCGTTGGCTGCTTTCAGAGCTGTAACGAATGCACCAAGTGAAAGTGTCTGAACCTCGCTTGGTCCGTCACGCTCTGCATCGGCTGTAGCGATGTCATCTGTCAGCACACTTTTTTTGCTTGTCAGCTTCAAATATGTCATCCATTGTAGTCACTCGTAAACCCTTGTCAACTACGTTCACGATATGACAAAATAAAAGCTCCGCAAATTCTCCACGGTAGAAATACGCTGCAAAAATATGTGGAAAATCGGGAACTGCCAAAAAGCACTCAGAAAGTGTTAAAAATCAAATAGTATCGAAAATCAAGGCTTAATGTTTGGTTGGTCATAGTAAGTTATGGTTAGTTATAAGGCTCTAAATACAATAGAAATTTCCTATGGGCTACAGTGCTCCGGAGGGTGAGCAGTTTTTAACCATCCCAGACGCAAAGCTTTGCGTGGGCGAATGCAATGCTTTGCAGGAGGCAATGCAAAGCTTTGCGTGGGCGGATGCAAAGCTTTGCGTGGGACAATGCAATGCTTTGCGTAAAAAGCAACATATTTTCATAGATATTTGGGCAAAGCAAATAGGAAATAAACTGTAAATGGAAAGGGTTAGAGCTTTCTTCTCAACAGGTAGTTGACGGACTCCTTCAGGATTGTTGCGCCACAGGCTCTCACCATAATATAATAAGATGCTGCACCAACAAGGAGCTTAACGATGAGTTTGAGGAATAGTCCCTGCAAAGGAATGGCAACGAGACAGGCGACGGCACATGCTACGATGGCTATGACAAAAAAAGGCGCCACGTCCTTTGCCAAGGCATAAAAACCTATCGGCACCACCCTTCTCACCATCTGCTGCCACACTATGAGCCATGCCATGTTGACGAAGGAATAGACTACTATCATGAACATGAAGCCATGGCGTGAGGTGAGCAGCACAAGAGCTATCTGCACTACAAGCTGCGAGATGTTTGCCCACATGAACAGGTCGGAGCGTCCGCGGCTTACCAGCAAGTTCTGCAAAGGCTGGTATAGAGGCAGGAAGGCACCTCCCATGCACAGCACCTGCAGCATTGGCACACATCCAGCCCATTTGTCGGATATGAGTATTATGATGAACTCATTAGCCACTACTGCCAGCCCCAGCATGGCAGGGAAAGCCATAAGTGAGGTGAGCCTCATCATCTTCCGCAATACGGCAAGCTGCTTGTCGGGATTGTCGTTCATGGCAGCGAAGACAGGCTGCGCCACCTGCGATATGGTGCCCGCTACGAGCGACGATGCCATATTGTTCCACTTATACGACTGTGTGAAGTTACCCACCATGCGCAACGGAAACAGTTTGCCGAATATGAACGAGAGGATGTTGTTGGCAACCTGGTTGACTATGTTGGTCACCATCACCTTGCTGCTGAATCCCAGCATCTCCCTTATGGGTTTTATGTCGAAGGAGAAGGACGGTCTCCATGGTATGAGGAAGAATTTCCCCACGCTGAGCAGTCCCACATACAGCAGTTGCTGTGTGACGAGGCTCCAGTATGCATATCCGTTGAGTGCCATTGCCACTCCCGCCACTCCGGATATGGCAAGTGTCGATACCCTCATGATGGCTGTCTCTTTCACTAACAGGTATTTATTGAGGTATGCCGTCGGCACGATGCCTATGGCTGACAGGAGAATGGACAGGAAGCTGACCCTTGTGATGCCTACGAGGCATTCCTGATTGAAGAAAGCAGCTATGAGTGGTGCACATGCGAAGAGCAGAGAGTAAAGGACGACACCCACCATAATGGAAAACCAGAACACGGAATTGTATTCCTTGTCGGAAGGTTTGGGATTGTTTATCAACGCCGAGGTGAATCCGCTCTCCTGCAACGTTGATGCTATTGCGCTGAATATGGCTATCATCCCCACAAGGGCATAGTCGTTGGGTGTGAGGAGTCTTCCAAGGAAGATTCCGATAACCATGTTGAGCAGCTGCATCATACCATTGTTCATAGCTGCCCAAAGCAACCCCGAAGCCGTCTTTTCCTTTAAGTTCATATCCTGCAAGTTTAAAGCCCGAACATGTCGGAAGACATACCATCATGCCGTTGGCAAACAGATGTCGTTGGCACACTTTGAACACGCATTTTGAAGAAAAATGCCTTAATCAGGTGCAAAAATAGCACTAAATAGTCATAATTCAAAGAAAAATTGGTATTTTTGCATTTCAATGATGATAGTATGAGAGTGTATTATTACCATACCGTTGACGTCGGCACTATGTACAAGGGATGGAAGGAGGGTATCTTTCCAGGACATTTACTCTACGGAGCCACTCACCTGCCATGCCATGGGATAGACGTGATGTTCCATCAGCCTATCCGTCCAAGACAAAGGTGGAAACTGACATTACACACAGCATGGAAGATTCTGACATGCCGTAAGAAGTATGACATCCTTTACGCCACGACGTTCCGCGGACTGGAGATAATAATATTCCTGAGAGCGCTGCACCTATTCCCCCACCCCATTGCCGTATGGCACCACCAGCCTGTAGTGAGGGCGGGAAATCCCCTGAGGGAAGCAGCAGCAAGACTGTTCTACAAAGGCATGGACCTTATGTTCCTCTTCTCCGAGAAGATCAGGTGCGACTCCCTGAAATCAGAGAAGGCACGGGAGGAAAGGCTGAGGGTTACCGCTTGGGGAGCTGACCTTGAATACTACGACCGCATCATGAAAGAGGACGGCATTGAAAGGAGAAATGGATTCGTGTCAACGGGAAGGGAGAACAGGGACTTCCCCACCCTCCTGTCAGCATTCTCAGACACTGGTGCTCCCTTGGACATATACACCTGCAAGGAATACGGGGGAGCCAACTATGGTGAGATGCTGCAGGCGACATCTATACCGGAGAATATCAGAATACATTTCGTGGAAGGACTGGTGCAGGGAGAACTAAGCCGCATAGTGAACAAGTCTGGATGTGTGGTTATATGCTGCAAGGAGACCAACTACACCGTAGGGCTTACCACCCTTGTTGAAGCACTTGCACTTGGCATTCCCATAATATGCAGCGACAACCCACAGATGCCCATCGACATAAATGCCTGTGGCTGCGGCATAGCAGTAGGCTATGGCGACGAGAAAGGATGGGAGAAAGCCATAAGATTCATTGCCGACAATCCAGAGAAGGCAAGGGAGATGGGACGGAAAGGAAGGGAGACTGCCGAGAAAAGTCTCAGCCTTGACATCTGTGCCAAGGAAGTGGCAGAGGCTTTGAAAGAATTATACGACAGACATTATGGAAACGGAAAAGACATACAACACAGGCGAGACAGAAGCAGAACTTAGGAGGGAATACAATCCGGATGGCTCCACCTTGAGGAAGGCACAGCTGAGGATGCTGGACATGGCTGTCTATCTGCAGGAGACAGCAAAGGCGATAGGTGTGCCTTGCCGCATAGACGGTGGCAACATCCTGGGTGCTCTCCGCCACAAGGGTTTCATTCCATGGGACGACGACATGGACTTTGTGGTGCATTACCGTGATTACAAAAAGCTGTGCCGTTACATGAAGGAACATCCACATCCGCAGTATGTACTGCAAGACCACGACACGGACCCCGGCTATTACAAGGAGTGGGCAACGCTTCGCGACCTCAAGAGTGAGCACACGGTATGCGACGACATGATAGAGAAAGAACGCAGGGCACATCTGGTACAGAAATACAGAGGACTCCACATAGACATCTTTCCCTACGAGGGACACATGATTCCATGGCTGCAACGGCTGGCTGCCAAGCTGTCATGCGTCGTCAACTTCAATCTGGCAGGAAGGCATCCGGGACTGGCAGAGGCTGGCTACTGCATTCTTCACAATGCCGTATTCCCAATGTTCAGAATCATTGGAAGGATGTTCGGCAAACCATCTCTCTACATGCATTCCTATGGGGCTTGGTTCTATGAGCGCATCCAGAAAGATGTCATGCTGCCGCACAAGGACATAGTGTTTGAAGGAAAAACCTTCGAGGGACCTGCCAAACCAGAGGAGATATGCCGCATCATATATGGCGACTATATGTCGCTTCCTCCTAAAGACAAACGCAACAAGCATCATGTAGGGATTGATTTTTTAAGTTGACGAGTTGACGAGTTGACAAGTTGCTACTTTAGAACTAATCATCCACAAATATATCCAGCCTTATGAGAAATATCACTATCAAAGACATTGCCCGCGAGCTGAGAATATCAATATCCACTGTGTCAAGAGCACTGGCAGGAGAAAAGAACGTGAAGGCGAGCACAAGGGAAATGGTGCAGGAAACAGCAAAACGCATGGGATACCGACCTAACCCCACAGCTACAGCCATGAAATCGGGACATTCCAACACCATTGGCGTGGTGGTTCCGGAAATGCTCACTCCTTTTGCCGGAAAGTTCATCCATGGAATACAGGACTTCCTATACCCTCATGGCATAAAGGTTATAGTGGCAAACTCTGAGGAGAGTCCGGAAAGGGAACTTGCCAATGTGGAGATGATGCACAACTTCATGGTTGATGGCATAATAATAAGCATATGCAGCTGGCAACGGAACATTGAGTACTACCGGAAACTGATGGATGAAGGACAGAACATCGTGTTCATAGACAGGATACCACAGGGAATAGATGCGCCCATGGTTGTCGTTGACAACTATGAGAAGGCTTACGAACTTGTTGACCACATGGTGAAAAGCGGAAGGAGAAGGATTGCCTTCATAGGGAGCGAGACTGGCGGTGACGTGGATGTATATAACTCGGTGATACGTGAACAGGGATATAAGGATGCCCTTAAGGACAACGGCATGGAATATGACGAAGACCTCGTGGTGAAAGCGGAAAAGCTGAGGTTCGAGAATGGCAAGAATGCCGCTGAGAAACTTCTTGACAAGGATATAGATGGTGTGTTTGCCTTCACAGACACACTTGCCCTTGGAGCCATAAACAAATTCCAGGAGAAAGGTCTGAGAGTTCCAGAGGACATAGCCGTAGCCGGCTATTCGGGCACGGAGCTGGCATTGGTGCCTCATCCACACCTTACGACAGTGGAACCACCGCTCAGGCAAATGGGTGAGGCAGCGGCAGAGTTGTTGCTCAACAACATCCGCAACAAGGAGAAATCGAACAGCACCATCGTACTTGAAGGAAAGATTCTGCTGAGAGAGTCAACAGGAGACTGATGGAGGAATGGAAAATGCCATACGCTGACGTCATACTGCCGCTTCCTGTCAAAAGAACGTTCACATACCATGTCCCGAAGGATTTGGCAGGGATTATTGCCATTGGCAAGAGGGTGAGGGTTCCGTTAGGACTTACAAGGAACTATACCGCCATAGTGGCAAGACTGCACGATGAGGAACCAGAGTTCGAGACAAAGGACATTGCGGAAGTCATTGACGACAAGCCTGTTGTTACGGAGATACAGCTCAAGCACTGGCAATGGATAGCCAACTACTACATGTGTCCCATTGGAGACGTCCTGAAAGCTGCCATGCCGTCAGGACTGAAACAGGATGACAGCTACAGACCAAAGACCGAGACGTGTGTCACACTTGCACTGGCATTCCACAACCTACATGGCATGAAGACCGTACAGAGCATTCTTAAGGGGAGCAAGGCACAGCTGCGGGTGTTCAACACCGTGATAAGACTACAGGAGTGGGACAAGGTCCTCTGCAGAGATAGCCAAGCCCCGAAAGAGGTAACAAAAGAGGATGTGCTCAACAATGCGACAGCAACTACCGCAACACTCAAGAAACTCGTTGACAGCGGCTATCTTAAGACATACAACAGGACCATAGCACGCAACAAGGACTCTGCATCTCCATGCACAGAGAACATCAACAAGCTTAACGACAATCAGGAAAAGGCATATCACGACATCCTGAAACAGATGGAGAGCCACAGCGTGACGCTGCTGTATGGAGTAACCTCAAGTGGCAAGACAGAGATATACATCCACCTGATACAAAAGACCATTGACGAAGGCAAGCAGGTTCTATACCTGCTGCCGGAAATAGCACTCACGGTGCAGATAACGGAAAGACTGCACAGGGTGTTCGGCAACAGATTAGGCATATACCACTCAAAGATTGTCGATGCCGAGAGAGTGGAGATGTGGCAGAAACAACTCTCCGATTCACCATACGACATAATACTCGGTGTAAGGTCATCGTGCTTCCTTCCCTTCCACAGACTTGGGTTAGTCATCATAGACGAAGAGCACGAGACATCTTTCAAGCAACAGGAACCGGCACCACGCTACCACGCTCGCTCGGCTGCCATCATGCTTGCCCATTACCATGGAGCAAAGACTCTGCTGGGCACGGCAACCCCGTCGATGGAAACTTATTTCAATGCAGCCAATGGCAAATATGGACTGGCATGCCTCACAAAACGATACAAGGACATAAAGCTTCCTGAGATAAAGGTCATAGACATACAGGACAGGATGAAGCGCAAACTGATGGAAGGTCCGTTCTCACCCGAACTCATTGAGGCTGTAAGGGATGCCCTTGACAATGGAAACCAGGCCATTCTCTTCCAGAACAGGAGAGGGTATGTGCCCATAGTGGAATGCGACAAGTGCGGATGGGTGCCGCGATGCACCAACTGCGACGTGTCGCTGACACTGCACAAACGTTCGGGACTGCTGACATGCCATTATTGCGGTGCTGTCTATAAGCTACCTGACAACTGTCCGGAATGTGGCAGCAAAGGCATAAAGGGCAAAGGCTTCGGGACAGAGAAGATAGAGGACATAACGGCAACTCTATTTCCAGATGCGCACATAGCGAGAATGGACCTTGACACTACACGCACACGCTCGGCATACGAGAGAATAATAAATGATTTCTCCGGAGAAAAGACAAACATCCTCATAGGAACGCAGATGGTGAGCAAGGGACTGGACTTTGGGAAAGTCTCTGTGGTAGGCATCCTCAATGCTGACACCATGCTCAACTATCCGGACTTCAGAGCATATGAGCAGGCATTCACCATGATGGCACAGGTTAGTGGAAGGGCAGGAAGGAAAGACCGCCAGGGACTTGTCATACTCCAGACAAGAAGCCCTGAGTCACCTGTCATCCGTCAATTGTCAGGCAATGACTTCAAGTCTTTCTACCATTCGCTGCTCGAAGAGAGAAGGCTATTCCGCTATCCCCCCTTCACACACATTATATATATATATATACGTCACAAAAAAGAGATGATAGCCGAAACAGCGGCAGACAGCATGGCTACATCATTGAAGAACATTCTCGGTGACAGGGTTCTCGGACCTGATAAGCCTTCCGTAGCAAGGATTAAACAGATGGCTATCAGGAAAATCATGCTGAAGCTGGAGAATGGCATCAATCTCGACAAGGTACGAGACTGTCTGCACAAGGAGGAAAGCCGTATTATGCAACAGCAACGGTTCGCCACCGTGCAGGTGATATTCGACGTTGACCCCCTGTAGTTGCCTTTTTACCATCAACGTTACGGCTATCCTCCGTACTTTTTAAGTGAGAAGTCGAACCGCAGGCCTCCTTCAGGATTGTTCTTGACACTGATGGTGCCACCATGGAGCAGAACGGCATTCTTCACGATGGCAAGCCCGAGTCCTGTTCCTCCCATCTTTCGGCTTCGCCCCTTATCTACCCTGTAGAAACGCTCGAAGAGACGTGCAAGGTGTTCATTTCCCACTCCGATACCATTGTCAGAGAATGTGAAATACCATCTGTCACCCCCATCCCTGCATTCAAGACTGATGCATGTGTTCTCACCTGCATAAGCTATAGCATTGTCCGTAAGGTTGCGGAACACACTGTAAAGGAGCGACTGGTTGCCATTGATGACTATATTATTAGGCATCCTGTTTATGAATTTCATGTGTTTGGCTTCCAACTGCAATGCTGTCTGCCTTATTATGCCTTCCACCGTTTCAGACAAATCAACATTCTCAAAGTCCATGTATCCCAGTGCATCGTCTATCCTGTTGAGCATACTGATGTCATTGAGCAGCGACACGAGCCGCTGGGTCTGCACATAGCATCTGTCTATAAACTGCTCCTTGGTGACTTCGTCAATGCCGGAATTCTCCCTTATCGTCTCAAGATAGCCCTGTATGCTCGCCACCGGTGTCTTCAGCTCATGGGCTATATTCTGTGTAAGCTGCCTTTTAAGCACATCCTGCTCCTTGCGCGTTGACTCAAGGTTCTTGTATATCTTGATGATTCTCTCCGCTATCTCGCCCAGTTCGTCGTCGGGGAACACGGCAAGGTCTTCCGTGTCGAGGCTCTCATTACGTGCAGCCCTGTTGGCAAAGGTTCTCAGTTTGGAGATATTGTCACCAAGTCTTGTAAGGAATCTCCAGAGAACCACCGTAAGCACTATAATGGCCGAGAGTGCGAACCATATATAATGCTGGTCTGTCTTCAATGACTTTGCAAGGTCGTCATTGTAGGGCAGAGCACTTCTTATCACTATTCCCTCCTTGCGGAAATAAGTGGCTGAATAGAAATAATCGACGTTCAGGGTCTTGCTGTTGCGTTCTATTTCGTAACCCTGTCCGTTCATTATCGCCTCTGTCACCTCTTTTCTGCCAAGATGGTTGCTGAAATGCTGGTAGTCTTTCCTTACGTTGTCGTAAAGCACCTTTCCATCCTTGCCTATCACCGTGAGCCTCAGTCCACTGACATGATGCCCTGCGAGATAGTCGTTCAAGGCTTTTTCCTCGACACAACCACCTATCGCCTCATAGACATTTGCATTAAATGACTGGAGCCTGATATTAAGCGTCTCTGTCTTGAACTGTTTCTCCCTTGTTCTCTGAAAAAAAAGGAACATTGCTGTAAAGGCAAGGAATACAGCGAGTATGGAGAAATAGAGTTTCTGTCCTACTGTTGGTTTTGAGAATAACATCTTAAGCGTCGAAATAATAGCCAAATCCAAGACGGGTCACGATGCATTTGGCAAAGGGTCCAATCTTTTTCCTCAATCTTGTAATGTTAACATCCACTGTCCTGTCGAGTACGAGGACATCCCTGGGCCATATACGATCTATGAGTTCCTGTCTTGAGAAGACCCTGCCTCGCTCCTCTATGAGGAGGTGCAGTATCTCAAACTCTGTCTTGGTGAAAGGAATCTCATTACCGTCGATTGCCACGGTCTTCTTGTCAAGATTCAAGGTGAGTCCCTGATAGTTAATCACTTTATGGGCTGGTTTGTCCTTCTCGCCACTGCTTCTTCTGAGCACGGCCTTCACCCTCACCATCACCTCTCTTATAGAGAAGGGCTTTGATATATAGTCGTCTGCCCCAAGGTTGAATCCGGTGACAGTATCATTTTCCGTATCTCTCGCAGTAAGGAATATTATAGGGATTGATGCTGTGGATGGTTCTGACTTGAGTTTCTTTGCCAGTGCAAATCCTGACATACCTCCCATCATCACGTCAAGCAGCAGCAAACTGTATGATTTCAATTCCAGATTTAAAGCCTCCTCGGCGGAATAGGCTGTGTCAACTTCATAGCCCTCTGTCTCAAGATTGAATTTCAGAATCTCGCATAAATCCTGCTCATCATCCACAACCAGTACTTTCTTCCTACTCTCTTCCATATTATATATTATTTAGTTTAAGTTTCGCTTGTCTCCGACATGCCGTCAGGAGTATCCTTGAGCAAAGCGAAAAAACAAGTTGTCGAGTTGACAAGCTATTAGTATTTCTGGTTGCAAATTTAATGTGGCAAGGATTCATACACGTTACATCTATATTACAATATTGTTACAGGTACATCTGTCGTAAGCTTTCCATTCCTTTGGCTGGACCATCTTTCATCCAAAAGTGTCATTTGTTTTGAACTAAAAAGCCTCACGGTATTTGCTCTCATTCTTGTCCTGCAACATGGAAAGATAGCTCTCATACCGCGACAGTGCTATCTTTGCCTGCTCTACAGCCTTCATGACGGCGCAGCCTGGCTCGTGTGTGTGTGTGCAGTCGCTGAATCTGCATTCGGCAGAATACCGGAATATTTCCCTGAAATAACCAGTAAGCTCGGAAGGCTCCATGTCAAACGTTCCGAATCCCTTTATGCCAGGTGTGTCAATCAGGTAGCCACCATCAGGCATTGGCAGCATCTCGCTGAAGGTAGTGGTATGCATGCCACAATCATGAGCCTCGCTGATATCAGCCGTCTTCAAACCAGCATCTGGCAATATGGCATTTATGATGGTTGACTTGCCTACACCACTATTGCCACTCAGCAATGTTGTCTTGCCACTCATGCATGAGAGCAACGTGTCAACTCCCATACCTGTGACTGCCGACATCTCGACACATTCATATCCTATTTCCCTGTACAGGGCAACAAGGGCACTTTGCAATTCCATGGCTTCGGCATCAAGCAAGTCTGTCTTGTTGAAGGCAAGAACAACAGGAATCCGGTATGCCTCGGCAGAGGCAAGGAAACGATCAATGAAAGTGGTACTTGTCTTGGGATGGTCAACCGTGACCACAAGAACAGCCTGGTCAACATTGGCAGCGATTATATGACTTTGTTTCGAGAGGTTTGACGATTTGCGTATGATATAGTTTCTCCTGTCATCTATATCCGTGATGAACGCCGTTCCAGAATTGTTCATTACAATAGTCACCCGGTCGCCCACGGCAACCGGGTTAGTGCTTCTAATACCTTTCAGACGGAAATTGCCTTTAATCTTGCAGTTGACAATTGTATCCTCGTCCGTCTTCACAGTGTACCAACTGCCAGTGTTCTTTATTACAAGTCCATGCATCGGCATAAAAAATCACACCGTCATTATCTCTTTTGTCTTCTCATCAAGAAGAGAATCAATCTTCTTGATATACTTGTCGTGAACTTTCTGAAGCTCAGCCTCAGCATCCTTCTCATTATCTTCAGACAGTCCGTCCTTGATGGCTTTCTTCAGCTTGTCCTTGATGTCTGACCTTACATTTCTTACCTCTACCTTTGTCTTCTCACCAATCTTGTTGCACTGCTTGGTCAGTTCCTTTCTCCTCTCTTCTGTAGGCTGGGGAATATTGAGCCTTATCAACTCACCGTTGTTTTCGGGAGTAATGCCGACATCTGAGTCCATGATAGCTTTCTCTATGTCCCTTATTGCCTTCTTGTCCCATGGACGTATCGCAATGGTACGTGGGTCGGGAGTAGATACATTTGCCACCTGGTTAAGAGGAACCATAGAGCCGTAAGAGCTAACCCTCACACCATCGAGGATTGCCACATTGGCACGTCCCGCCCTTACTCGCGAAAGTTGCTCCTCAAGATACATCGCTGCCATTTCCATTCTCTCGGCAGCCTCGCTTAATGTTGCTTTAACGTCTATCATATTACTATAATTATTGTGTACAGATATATACTTCCTACGGCTACAAATTTAGGCAATTATTCCCGTACAAGCAAGAAATAGATTGTATTTTTATAAAAAACACATCTTTTATTTTGTCATGTCGGACATTTATACTACTTTTACAAAAGTAAAAATAAGAGCAAGCAACTATGACGATAACAGAAAAGACTAACATCGAGAGCAGCATAGTGGATGTACTGAAAACTGTCTTCGACCCAGAGATTCCTGTCAACATATATGATTTGGGAATGATATACAACATTGATGTCAAGGATGACGGGAGTGTTGACATAGACATGACATTCACGGCACCATCATGTCCTGCGGCAGATTTCATCCTTGAGGACGTAAGGACAAAAGTGGAGAGTTTGGAGGCTGTCAGGTCTGCAAATATAAATCTCGTGTTCGAACCGGCATGGGACCAGAGCATGATGACAGAGGAGGCAAGAGTGGAATTAGGATTTGACTGACCATGAACGATATCAACAAGACGAAAAGCAGGATGGCACATAGCCCAAAGGAATCGGGAGGTGAAGGAAACATAAGAAGCAACGTTTATTTCATCTCTGATGCCCACCTTGGCTCATGGGCAATAGAACACAGGAGGACACAGGAGCGGCGTCTCGTGAGGTTTCTCGACAGTATAAAGGACAACGCAAGCGCAGTATATCTGCTTGGTGACATGTTTGACTTTTGGAATGAGTACAAGTATGTGGTGCCAAAGGGTTACACCCGCTTTCTCGGCAAGCTGTCTGAACTGACTGACATGGGCGTGGAGGTGCATTTCTTCACTGGCAACCACGACATATGGACATACGGCTATCTTGAGCAGGAATGCGGAATGACACTCCACAGGAAGCCAACGACAGTGGAAATAGCTGACAAGGTGTTTCTTCTTGCCCATGGTGACGGACTTGGCGACCCTGACATAAAGTTCAAGATTCTGAAAAAACTCTTCCACAACAGGGTGTGCCAGATATTGCTCAATGCCATACACCCACGCTGGGGAATGTGGATAGGACTTAGGTGGGCACAGCACAGCAGGAAGAAACGTGCTGACGGCAGGGAACTGCCATTCCAAGGTGAGGACAAAGAGTTCCTTGTAAGGTATGCCAGGGAATATGTGGACACCCACACAGATGTCGATTATCTTATCTTCGGTCACCGCCACATAGAACTCGACCTGCCCGTCGGCAACAAGTCAAGGATGCTGATTCTGGGTGACTGGATATGGCAGTTCACTTATGCAGTATTTGACGGCGAGCATCTGTTCATGGAGCAGTACATTGAGGGAGAAGAGCCATCACCTCGTCCTCGCTGACTATGTTGAAGTCGCCCTCTATGGAGTTCTTCAACGCAGATGCCGTCAGTGAGAAATCGAGACAGCGCTGATTGTCATCACCCCATCTGCACCACGAGTGCAGATATGCTGCCACGAAGGCATCACCCACGCCCATAGGGTCAACAACAGGGTTGATATCGCATATTCTTGATGAAAAGAATCTGCCATCGCCAAGAAGAAAACCTGTCAGTGTGTGGTGGCTGGAAGTAATCTGATTGCGCGCTGCCATCACCATCTTCCGGCATTTAGGAAGTTTCTCTCCTACCTTCCTCATATATTCCTCAAACAAGGTGGTATCAATGTCACAGCCTGCCGACAACGCCTTGAAAGGTACTCTGTTCAGTCCCGACACCACTTCATACTCACCTTGATCGCCAAAAATGATATCAGCATGTGAAGCCAGTTCTCTAAGTACCTCGCCTGCCTCCTTGCCATAATTCCAAAGGTTTTTGCGGTAGTTGATGTCACACGACACTACAAGTCCCATCTCCTCAGCTATGCGCACAGCCTCAATAGTGGCATCTGCCGCACTCTGCGACAATGAGCAGGTGATACCGCTACAATGGAACACGTCGGCATGGCGGAATATATCACGCCATGGTATCATGCCTGGCTCTATGGAATAGAAAGATGAGTCTCTGCGGTCATAGACGACACACGAATTGCGCAGCGATGCAGCGTCCTCAAAGAAATAACTACCCATGCGCTCTCCTCCCCGGCACACATGGTCAAGGTGTATGCCATACGCAGCAAGTGTCATGCACGATGCCCTGCCTACAGGATTGTCGGGCACTCTCGTTACATATTCTACTTCGTTCCCAAGCATGGCAAGCGACACAGCCACGTTAGCCTCACTACCTCCATAGTCGCCACGCAACACATTTCCTTGCGAAAGCCTCCTGCGCCCATCCTTCGACAATCTCAGCAATATTTCTCCAAATGTCACTATCCTTTTCATATGTTCAATATTCATTCAAGTTTCGGCAGTGCTCAACTATAGAAGTTAAACCCTACTCAAAAAAATGGTTTTATAATAGTGGAGGTGTTCGTTTCCGAATGCAAATATAAACATTATTTCTCAACCATGAAATAAATATATGGTATTTAAAGATACTCACGCTCGGAAATAATCAAAAAATTTTGTAATTTCCCTCGCTTAATCGACTTTGACATGCTGTCTTAGATACTCACACTCGGAAATAATCAAAAAATTTTGTTATTTCCCTCGCTTAATCGACTTTGACATGCTGTCTTAGATACTCACGCTCGGAAATAATCAAAAAAATTTTGTTATTTCCCTCGCTTAATCGTATCTTTGCATTGATTTTATTGAGAAATTACAAATTATAATAATTAATATGGGAAAAATCATACTTACGGGCGACCGCCCGACAGGTAAACTACATCTGGGTCACTATGTCGGTTCTCTGCGTAGAAGGGTGGTACTTCAGAATGAGGGAGACTATGACCGCATGTTCGTGTTTATGGCTGACGTACAGGCTCTAACTGACAACGCTGACAATCCTGAGAAGATTAGACAGAATATCGTGGAGGTGGCTCTTGACTACCTGTCTGCTGGTCTTGACCCTGAGAAATGCACTCTCTTCATCCAGAGCCAGATACCAGAACTGGCAGAACTCACAACGTATCTCATGAACCTTGTTACCGTGTCGAGAGTACAGAGGAATCCTACCGTCAAGACAGAGATAAAGATGCGCAATTTCGAGGCGAACATCCCTCTCGGCTTCTTCTGCTACCCTGTAAGTCAGGCAGCAGACATTACCCTTTTCAAGGCTACAACAGTGCCGGCAGGCGAGGATCAGGAACCAATGATAGAGGTGACACGCGAACTGGTGAGGAGATTCAATCAGGTATATAGTCCTGTACTCGTAGAACCAGAGATACTACTTCCCGAGAATGCTACTGCAAGGCGTCTGCCTGGAACAGACGGTAAGGAGAAGATGAGCAAGAGCCTCGGCAACTGCATATACCTTAGCGATTCAGAGAAGGAAGTGTGGAAGAAAGTGAAAAAGATGTCTAACGGAGAACCCCGCATGAGCATGGACGAGCCTGGCCATCTGGAGGGTAACGCCGTATTCACCTACCTTGAAGCTTTCAGCAGCGATGAGGATTTTGCTGAGTTCTGGCCTGAATACAACAACCTTGCCGAACTGAAGGAGCACTACGTTAGAGGAGGCATAGGCGATGGCAACTGCAAAAAGTTTCTTAATAGCGTCATAAACAAGATGCTTGAACCAATGAGACAACGCAGACATGAGTTTGAACAAGACATACCAGAGATATTCAACATACTGAGAAAGGGTACAGAGCAGGCAAGGGAAGTGGCTGCTCATACCATGGATGAGGTGAGAAAGGCTATGAGGATTGACTATTTCGACGACCTTGACCTGATAAAGGAACAGTCGGAGAAATACGGAGTCAAGTAAGGCTATATAGCACAGTCAGGGCATATTCCTTTTATAATGAACGATGCTGACACCATGGAAAAACCATCGGGCAAGCAGACATGCGGTATCGGAGTGTTCTCCATACAATATGTACGGTGGCATCTTTCGCAGTAGAAATGCACATGTGTGTCGGTATCCTCACCTACGCCTGCCAAGCAAAGTTCATACAGAGTGGCGATGCCGTTGTCTATCGAGTGTACCAGATGAGACTCCCTAAACAGAGTCAAAGTTCTGGATATGCTCGACTTGTCTATTGTCACCATCCTATCCTCAAGGTCGGAAAGCGACATGGGATTCCCTTCACGATGGAGGGTTCTCACAATGGTTATTCTGTTGGCAGTAGGTTTTATCCCATGCTTTGCCATTATCTCTACAGCCTCATGTTCTGTCATGTGTTATATCATAAGTTGTTATGGAGTTGCAAAAGTACAAATATTTTTGTCATTTCAAATGGATGTAAGTAAATTGCTTCAGCTTCACATAAGTTAAAATATAGTAAAATGAAGATATTTGCCGTAGGAATGAACTATATCCAACATAATAAAGAGTTGGATGGAACGTTATATAAACCGGAGGAACCTGTGATATTCACAAAGGCAGACTCCGCCCTGATAAAAGGACACAAGCCTTTCTTCGTGCCAGATTTCATGGGCAGAATAGACTATGAGGCTGAGCTGGTAGTAAGGATATGCCGTCTTGGCAAATCTATCCCCGCACGCTTTGCACATAGGTATTACGATGCTGTCACAATTGGTGTTGATTTCACGGCAAGAGACATGCAGCGTGAGGCACGTGCGAAAGGCAACCCATGGACTATAAGCAAGGGGTTCGACGGTTCTGCCGTCATAGGCGACTGGATAGACAAGGATGAGGTGGGCGATGTGCAGTCGCTTGACTTCCATCTTGACATCAACGGCAACACTGTACAAAGAGGTTGCGGCAAGGATATGCTGTTTGGCATTGACGGGATAATAGAATATATTAGCAGGTATTTCACCATCAAGACTGGCGACCTTCTCTTCACCGGCACACCTCCAGGCGTTGGTCCGGTAAGTGTCAACGACCATATAGAAGGATGGATTGGAGAGAAGAAGGTACTGGAGTTCAACTGCAGATGACAAGAAACAAGACAGACATACATTTTTCCAATATGATAAATATACGCACACTGATATTTACCGTTACGGCTCTGCTGCTGTCACTGACAGAAGGCAATGCCTATGACGGCAAGACAGACGGCAGATTCTACAACCTCACGGCTGGCGAGGTGGCAATAGACTCAATGCTGCCACATTTCACTGTGTCTTTCCCTCTGAACGAGAACTATACAGATTCCATATATAACTTAGAAGTTGTATATCCTGAATATATGGACCTAAGCAAGGAAGATATCAGGAAACTGAAAATGTTTCCCGACTTCATCCCAGGAGAAACACCGGATATAGATACTTGGACGGTAGTGGACAGGAGACGAGGAAGCCTTGAGGCAAGTATGGTTCCGATTGTGAAACGTGGAGGGAAGTATCAGTTTCTTGTCAGTTTCATGCTAAGGCTGAAATCTTCTCCGAAGGTCAATGGTGGATTAAGGAAGGCTAAGGCTGCCGACAACAGTCCCGCTTCACGCTATGCAGACCACTCCATCCTTGCCTCTGGCAGATGGGCTAAAATAAGTGTCCCAACGGATGGTGTATATAATCTAACATCCGACGTTGTACGCCAAGCTGGCTTCTCCGACCTTTCCAAAGTGAGAATATTCGGATATGGAGGACACTTGCAGAACGAGACCCTTGTAGGTGACGAACTTGCCCAGCTTGATGACCTCATGGAGGTACCCACATGCTCTATAGCTGGCAAGCGACTGTTCTATGGAAAGGGCACCGTAAGCTGGTCGTCACCAACGGAAACGGTACGTACACGCAACCCATATTCCAATTCAGGATGCTATTTTATTACAGACATAGAGGCTACGGAGAGCAATGGGCTTACAGAGAGTCCGCTCACTGTTGACAGTGCGGAGTTTGTAAATTCTTTCTATCCCTCTCCTGCTTTCTACCACTCACTCCACGAGATAGACAATTACGCATGGTATCAGGGTGGTCGCAACCTGTTTGAAGACTCACCAATATATAGCGGTGGAAAGAAAACATATACCATCCCCAACAGACTGGCATCACGCCATGATGCAGCATCACGCAAGATTTACGTGGCAGTGACAGCCGGAGTTGCGAGTACCGTCTCTATCAACATCAATGGCAATGAGTATGGTTTGATGGGCATATCTGTGGGCAACTATGATAATGGCAACAAAACAGAGAGGACATTCTCCATAAACGATGACGTCGCTACCGACAGCATCACTATATCATGCACTAACGGTGGTCCATTGCGTCTCGACTATATCTCCGTGACTTATCCTGAAATAGCCGAAGAACCTAAGCTTACGGCTGGAACATTCCCACAGCCGGATTTTGTATATGGAATAATGAACCAGGACTTGCATTCTCATGGTTTTGCCGACATGGTGATAATTATTCCTACATCACAGAAGTTGCTCTCCCAGGCACAGCGGTTAGCCGACTACCATGAGCAGCACGACGGCATGAGGGTAAGGATAGTGCCTGCTGACGAGTTGTACAACGAGTTCTCAAGCGGTACTCCCGATGCCAACGCTTACAGACGCTACTTAAAGATGCTTTACGACCGTGCAGAGACAGAAGCCGACATGCCAAAATATCTGCTTCTGTTCGGTGACTGCGTATGGGACAACAGAATGCTGACCGCATCATGCAGACAATTCAATGCCGACGACTATCTTCTCGCCTTCGAGAGCGAGAACTCTTTCAGCCATGTCTATTGCTATATTGATGATGGTTTCTTCACTCTCCTTGACGATGGCGAAGGCTCTGACCCACTATGCTCCGACAAACTGGACGTGGCAGTAGGACGCTTCCCTGTCACTGAGCCTTCAGAAGCACAGATAATGGTTGACAAGGCTATCAACTACATGGACAAGAAATATGCAGGAGAGTGGCTTAACACGGTAATGTTCCTTGGTGATGATGGCGACAACGACATGCACATGAGGGATGTCAATCAAGCTGCTGATGCCACAATAACCAAGTATCCTGGATATATAGTCAAGAAGGTCATGTGGGATGCTTACAAGAGAGAGACCTCTTCAACAGGAAATACCTATCCAGAGGTGGAATCAATAGTTAAGCAGCAGCAGGCAGACGGTGCACTGGTGATAGACTATGCCGGACACGGCATGGAGACTCAGATGTCGCACGAGAATGTGCTAAGGCTATCAGATTTCCAGTCGTTTACCAATGACAATCTTCCTCTGTGGGTCACTGCTTCATGCGACATTATGCCTTTCGATGGAACAAAAGCAACCATCGGCGAAGCGGCTGTGCTCAACAAGAAAGGTGGAGCTGTAGCTTTCTATGGTACTACACGTACGGTATTTGCCTCACAGAACACCCCTCTCAACGTTTCTTTCATGAAACATGTTCTCACTGTTGAGGATGGGAAACCAATAGGCATAGGCGAGGCACAGCGCAGGACCAAGAACGAAATGATTATCGCTGGGTATGACAGGACACAGAACAAGTTGCAATATTCTCTGCTTGGCGACCCAGCCATGCCACTGAACCTTCCTACCATGTCGGTGGTGATAGACTCCATAAACGGAGTTGCCATGGCAGATGGAAATACTCCGCAGCTGAAAGCTGGTGCCGTAGTGGAACTGAAAGGTCATATAGAGGATAACCAGGGAGTAATGGCAAGCGATTTCAACGGAAAAGTGAGTGTCACCGTAAGAGACACGGAGGAAACCATCGTGTGCCGCCAAAATGAGCCTTCCACATCACTTGGTTTCCAGTTCACAGACAGACAGAAAATCCTATACAATGGTTCCGACAGTATCAGATCGGGAGAGTTCAAGATGTTTTTCGCAGTACCAAGGGACATAAACTATTCCGACGGAAGTGGACTTGTCAATGCTTTTGCCATCAACTCTGACAAGACCCTTATAGCACATGGTGCTGAAGACCGATTCTTCGTAAATGGTACAGAGGCTATAGACAATGATTCCATTGGACCGTCGCTGTACTGCTATCTCAACACCCCGTCATTTGTTAACGGAGGCGATGTGAACACGACACCATTTTTCGTAGCTGAGATAACCGACAAGGACGGTATAAATGCATCTGGCAACGGAATAGGCCATGACTTGCAGCTTGTGATAGACGGCGAGATGTCCATGACCTACAACCTCAACAATTATTTCAGCTATGATTTCGGCTCATATACCAAGGGTACTGTCTGCTACAGCATACCGGAACTGAGCGAGGGATTGCACAAACTGAAATTCCGTGCATGGGACATCCTAAACAACTCCAGCACCACGGAACTAAGCTTCAATGTGGTGAAAGGGTTGTCGCTCGACATACTAAGCATCGCATGTACTGACAACCCAGCATCTACGTCAACCACATTCGTCATAAACCATAATTTCACCGGCTCTATGGTAGATGTCATCATTGACGTGTTTGACATGAGTGGCAGACTACTATGGTCACATTCCGAGTCGGGACCATCCAAGCGCACAACATATACTGTTGACTGGGACCTTACCGTTGACAATGGCAGACGACTTGAGACAGGTGTCTATCTTTACAGAGTACGCATTGGCGGCAGTGGTGGTGCCAAGGTGTCAAAGGCAAAGAAACTTGTCATAGTGGGCAATAAATAAGGCTGATTTTCGTTTAATCATTACGCAACAGGCAAATAAACATACAAATATACACCTTATATTATATAGATGAGCAAAAGTGTAAGAATAGTGATAGCCTTGATAGTGGCGGCGGTGTCGTTGCAGACAAAGGCACAGGACAAACAGAACATGTTCAACCCGGTGAACACATCAGTGACATCACAGAGCATTGCGCCTGACGCACGTGCAGCAGGTATGGGTGATGTGGGAGCCGCTACAGACCCAGATGTCAACTCCCAATACTGGAATCCGGCAAAATATCCTTTCTGTATAAGCAGGGCGGGCGTGGCACTCAACTACACTCCATGGTTGAGACAGCTCGTCAGCGACATGGACCTTGTATATATGGCTGGCTACTATCGTATAGGAGACTACTCAGCCGTGAGTGGCTCGCTCAGATATTTCTCCCTCGGAGAGGTACAGACAAGCAGCGACATGGAAGGCAGCGGTGACATGACGATAAAACCCTACGAGATGTCACTCGACCTTGGCTACTCCTTGATGCTCAGTGAGACATTTTCGCTTGGAGCAGCCGTGAGATGGATATACTCAGACCTGACATACGACTACACAGAGGACACAAGTCCCGGTTCAGCTTTCGCCGCTGACATATCATGTTACTATCAGAACTATATCAACATTGGACAGCGCGAGTGCCAGTTAGGTCTTGGCCTTAACATCTCAAACATAGGTTCAAAGATATCCTTTGGAGGCGATGACAACTCAGAGTTCATTCCTACCAACATGCGCCTTGGTGCATCACTCATGATACCAATCGACGAGTTCAACAGACTTACTATAGCGGCTGATGCCAACAAACTGTTAGTGCCTACCTATCCACAGCAGGAGGAAGGCGAATCAACAGAGGATTATCAGGAAAGAGTGCAGAAAGACTACTATGACGTGTCGAGCATATCTGGTATCTTCAAGAGCTTCGGCGATGCTCCAAATGGTTTCAAGGAGGAGTTGCAGGAGATACAATGGAGCCTAGGAGCAGAGTATGTCTATAACGACAAGTTCTCATTACGCGCAGGCTACCACCATGAGAGTGAGAACAAGGGTAACAGAAAATATTTCACAGCAGGAGCAGGATTCCGCATGAATGTGTTTTCGCTTGATGCAGGATATGTAATGGCAACAGCCAAGAGCAATCCCCTCGACCAGACATTGCGCTTCACCCTTACATTCGATATGGATGGCATAAAGGACCTCTTCAAGAGATAAAGACCACAAACCGGTTATGAGAATAAGAGTAGGAATGGGATATGATGTCCACAGGCTGGTGGAAGGCAGAGACCTTTGGCTTGGTGGCATAAAGCTGGAGCACACGATGGGACTTCTTGGACACAGTGATGCAGATGTGCTTATACATGCCATTTGCGATGCTATGCTGGGAGCTGCCAACATGAGAGACATCGGATTCCATTTCCCTGACACATCAGAGCGTACCTTGGACATAGACAGCAAGGTATTGCTTCGCGACACCGTGGCTCTAATTGCAACAAAAGGCTATAAGGTAGGAAACATAGACGCTACCGTATGTGCGGAGCATCCTAAGCTCAACCCCCATATTCCATCAATGAAACAATGTCTTGCCGACGTTATAGGCTGCGATGTTGATGACGTTTCCATAAAAGCTACGACAAGCGAGAAACTTGGTTTCACTGGCAGGGAAGAAGGAATAAGTGCATATGCCGTAGTGCTTGTATGTAGAGAATAGTCATAGGACCAAGGTCATCCTTAACGGCAGGTGGTCACTGTAGCCTTTATTGTATTTGTATCCATTAAAGAAACGTTTTGGTTTCTTTCCTCCGTAGGTCTTGTCTTCTTCCATAAGAAATGGCGAATCGGCTACCACACACTCCTTTACCTTTGGCAAGAGAGTGCCGCTCACAAGAATATGGTCAAGACTGCCCCACTCGCCCTTGTACCTATATGTCCCTTTTGCCCCATTGTTTCCCTTGCTGTCCATAGACACATCAGTCATCAGGGTCTTGCTGTATATGTATTCCATTGATGCATCGCCGCAATAATCATTGAAATCTCCCATAGTGATAATCTTAGCATCGGGACTCTCTGCCCTAAGGGAGTCTATTGCCATACAGAGAGTCTCAGCTGTTCTCATCCTGAATTTGCGTGTAGCCGTTTCGCCTCCTGACCGGCTTGGAGCATGTACGACAAATATGTGCAACGTGTCACCACTCTCCACCTCACCACAAGCATAGAGAATATCTCTTGTCGGTCTCATGCCACTGACTGGTGTCACCCTGAAAGCTGTATTCCTTATCATTCTGAACGACATGGGCGAGTAAAGCAATGCTACATCTATGCCTCGAAGGTCTGGGGAGTTGGTGATGACATAGTCGTATCGTGCACCCCTCAGCAGCGACCGCTTTGTGAGGTCTCTCATCACTGTGTCGTTCTCAACCTCACACAGAGCAACCATGTCTGGCAAATGCCACCCGTCACTGTCGTTGCCTATGGCAAGGATGTCTTTTCCTATGCTGTTTATCTTCTTCCAGTATTTTGACTTTGTCCATCTCCTTTGTCCGTCAGGAGTGAATTCATAGTCGTTTTTCAGAGAGTCGTGCATAAAGTCGAACATATTCTCGGTATTCAGCTCGGCAACCATGAACACCTGGGAGTACGCAACAAATTTCACCAATCCTGGAACAATGAACATTATGATGCAGAAAAGTAATTTCATGATGTTAAAACTATCTTTTACAAGCTAATTTGTTATAATAATGCAAAGATAAAGCAAATCCATAATAAAAGTTTGATTTTTTATGATTAATTTTGCAATCAAGTCAAAGAATGGACAAGAACATGAATATAGAAAGCCACAAGTCTGTCAAAAGCATCTCCACCCACTCTAGGCTGAAACTGGATGTGCCCGGAGGAGTGAAGAAGGTGTTGCTGCATACCTGTTGCGCCCCATGCTCCTCTGCAATAGTGGAGTGTTTGATGGAACATGGCGTCACACCGGTGATTTTCTACTGCAATCCCAACATATATCCAGAGAAGGAGTATCTCATACGCAAAAACGAGTGTACGAGATACGCTAGCTCGCTGGGACTTGAGATTGTGGATGACGACTACGACCATGAGACTTGGAAAACTGCCATGTCCGGCATGGAGGACGAACCGGAGAGAGGAGCCAGATGCCTGAAATGTTTCAAGCTGAGACTCATGCGCACCGCTGCTTATGCTCACGACAGGGGCATAAGGGTCATAACGAGCACTTTGGCATCAAGTCGTTGGAAAAGCCTTGACCAAATACATGAGGCTGGCAGACTCGCAGCTTCAGCATACGACGATGTGACCTACTGGGAGCAAAACTGGCGCAAGGGAGGATTGCAACAAAGACGATGCGAGTTAATAAAGGAATATGGTTTCTACAACCAACTATATTGTGGATGTGAGTTTAGCATGTCAAAGAAATAAATAATATAAAGTTGACGAGTTAGAGCCTTTTATGGCAATGACAAAAAATGGGCTTTATTAAAGGAGTTGACGAGATAAGAATATTAACAGGAGAAATCTAACAATTATTATAATATGGGTAAGACAAGAATAATCTTTTGGGAATTGATGGCAATGGTTGCCATGATGACAGTGGCAAGCTGTGATGACAGCGATGACGTTGATTATAGTGTTGACATACAGAAAGTGAAGAATGCCATGCCAGGCACATGGACCATCACAAACTGGGAGGTGAGACAGGGTACTGACCCCTTGGACGAGGTGCCAACAGACCTTACCAATTCAAAGGTGGAATATTCAGAGACATCCTTCACTGTTACAAGAAACGGACAACCATATGCAAATGGCACCTATACCGTAAGTCCATATAAATTCACCATTGAACATGATGGAAGGAAGGACACATTATATATAATAGATGTTGACAGGGACACATATAAGCGATTGCGCCTTCAGAAAAAGGTAAGCAACGAGACAAGCATAGTGTATAATATAAACAAGGACAAGTGATTATGGACAACGAGGTATTGAGAGCTATCAGAGAGAGACGGTCTATACGCAGGTATAAGCCAGAGCAGATAACCGATGAGGAACTGAAGACAGTATTGGAGGCTGGCACATGGGCACCAACAGGACATGGAACGCAAGACCCATGCATTGTGGCTGTGCAAAATGTGCAACTCATAGAGCGTCTTGTCAACATGAACGCCAAGATTATGGGAGTTGACAGCAATCCATATTATGGTGCGCCAACAATAGTACTTGTGTTCGCATCTGCCGACAACTATAACCATGAAAGGGATGCCAGTCTGGTTCTTGGCAACATGATGCTTGCTGCTCATTCCATAGGTCTTGCCTCATGCTGGATAAACCGCGAGGATGCCATGTTTGCTACGAAGGAAGGCAAAGAGCTGATGGAAGAAATGGGACTGAGAGATGGTCTGCTGGGAGTTGGTGCCTTGGCACTGGGATATGCTGCCTCTCAACCAAAGACCGTGAAGTCGCGAAGAGAGGACTATTATTCAATTATAAAGTAACTCAAGTTTCGCATGTCTTCGACATGCTGTCAGGAGTTTCCTTGAGCTTTGCGAAAAAACGAGTTGACAAGTCAACAAGTTGCTACTCTTCTTGTTTGAATTTGTCAATGACCAGAACAACAAATAACTTGTTGACTTATCAACTTGTTAACTCTGAGCAAGTTTTAACTTGCGAAACTTGAGTAAACTATATTTGACGTTGTCAGCTGCACAGCAATTTGAACAATATGGAATGCTCAAGTGTCAAAGGACGGCTGTGTGCAAAGAATATTGTTCCCTGCCGTGGAGCTGCCACTTCCTGAAGTACGTGACAATCGTATGGGTCTAAAATACGGGCAAGGACATCGCCTTCCATACTTTTGTATCCTTGCCTGTTACCACAAAGGCGCGCAGGTCTGCCTTGCGCCATACCAGCTTGTCGTCCTCCAGTATTTCAAGGTCTTTGAAATCCACTACCTCCCGTGCTATCCATCTTCTCGGATACTTGACAATGAGCTGTCGCAGTTCCTCAAGTTTCTCCTTTGACAGTTCAGAGCCAAACACTACACCATAGCCTCCTGCCTCGCTATCTACTTCCGAACCAACGGTCACCGTCCGAAGGGTAAGGTAAAGTTGAGTTATATATATTACCTGCGCTGTAAGACCTGATAAACGTGACATCGAAATTGGTTTCATTGCCAGTAAGGTTATTAACCTTTCGGCAGTAAGGTTAATAATCTATCGCCTGATAGGTTAATAACCTTACTGACAATGCAAGCATTTGCACTTTTCTCTTTAATTGCTTGCATTTCGACTTTATATTTATTATATTTGCACACGCTACTACTATATATGTGTCACTTAAACATTAGATAAGATGAAATATACACTTGTCATGCGTGGCAACCCACGCTACCCAGAGCGCGGTAAAAAAGCATACGCCTGCGCACAATACGAGAAGACATTGTCGGTTGACGAACTCATCGACCACATCATGCTTCACGGGTCGTCTTATAGAAAAGGCGACTACAAGTCCGTAATCTCCACTCTTGCCGAAGCCATGGCGGAACTGATGGCAGAAGGCTACAGAATAGACCTCGCTGAGATAGGCAGCTTCTACCCCACTCTCGATTGTAAGGGCGCGGACACCATGGCAGACTTCGACCCCGACAAGCATATCAAGGCCGTAAATGTAAACTGGAAACCAGGCGATGACTTCAAGAACCTGAAAGACAAGGTCACTTTCCGTGAAGACCTCACCAGACGCAAACAGAAGGAAGCCCTGAAGGCAGACATGGAAAAATGGGATAAATAATTCACTAATCAACGACGTACATT
>CAMCLD010000029.1 GCA_945875635.1 uncultured Prevotella sp. | reverse complement strand
CGTTTGAGCTATGCCGAGTGCAGCTAAAGAATCGACGAAGACAATAGTAAAAGCCTGGCTTAAACATACGTCATTTATCTCCCTTTATCTCCTCTTTACTACTTGCTAAAGTTGAGTCAAATAATATGCAAAGCTCAAGTCCCCTGTAAGTTTATAACTTGAGAACCAACAGTTACTGGCCGAAGGGTAAAGGACTCCCTTGAGCATAGCGAAAAAACTTGAATGAAATAAAAAAGCAGGAGAAAAAAACAAATTCTTCTCCTGCTTGATTCCCTTGAAAGAGATTGACTGTATAAAACAAGGACAGCCAATGCCTAAAAATGCGATTTCTTTACTTTGCAGCGACAACTCTTCTCTCCTTAATGCGAGCTTTCTTACCGGTAAGCTTGCGGAGGTAGTACAGCTTGGCACGGCGTACTTTACCATACTTGTTCACCTCGATAGAGTCGATATTTGGTGACTCAATAGGGAAGATACGCTCAACACCAACGGTGCCAGACATTTTGCGGACGGTAAAACGTCTCTTGTCGCCATGACCGCTAATCTTAATAACAACACCGCGATAGAGCTGGATACGCTCCTTTGAACCCTCGATAATCTTGTAGGCTACGGTAATAGTGTCACCAGCGCGGAATTTTGGAAATTTCTTGCCTGTTGCAAATGCTTCTTCAGCAACTTTGATTAAGTCCATTTTCTTATAAGAATTTTAATAAATGTTGATTCAACGCAACATGACCAATAACTCTTCTATTGTCAGCGGTTACGCCAAAAAGCGGGTGCAAAGTTAATACTTTTTATCTTAACAACAAAACTTTCTTGATTTTATTCCTGTTTTGTTTGTGTAAATATTGGCAAAATCGTATCTTTGCATCATTGAAGGTTGAAGGTTAAACATTCTTTTTTTCAATATTAAGAGGCTTTAACTTAAAGATATGGTTATGAATAACGAAATAGATGATATAATTACAGGAGGAGGACTCGTATTTAAGAAATCGTCGTCAGGAAATGCGAAATCCGACAAGGTTAAGACTAAGGCTAAGAAAAAGAAATACATCACGGGAGCACATGGCTCTGGCTCTGCTCGACAGAAAGCCAAGTACAGGGAACAGAGGGCGAGAAGAAAGTAACGTCACCGTTAGCTATCTGTTGAGGAATGTCACATAGTCAAAGTCGTCATAATACTTATGTCCCATATAATGGTTTGGGAGATAAGCAATGACGTTGCCCACCTCTTCCTCATGTTCAAAACCTCGTACTACGTGGGTGTTGGGAATATCTTTCTTCTCTTTATGGACAATGGCGGCTGTAGGATATGGCAGCTTTGAGAATTCTGCCAAGTCTTCATCCGTACACCCATTCTTCTCCGTCATAATACAACGTATATTGTTGGTGTTGATTCTCCAACAGCGTTGCTTCCACTTTGTCCTTGCTTCTTCTTCTGTGTGATAATGTTGGAAATAAATGGTTATGTCATCTATTCGGGCAACCGGATAGTCCTCAACACCGCTTACAGTGGAGTCTATGAATGTCAGATCTGAGTGGAGATAATGATGCAAGTCATGACAGAAACGTATGAAATCGCTTGGAGTCATCCAAAGGTTGACAGTTGGGGAGTTGAACCGTAGCTTAAGGTCGTGGGCTATGCATCCGCCAAGACAGTTGCTCGAAAGGATTGTGACATCTGGATTATTGAAGCGATGCCTGTAGCACGGCAGTATGAATATATGTCGAATGAAAGGATTCAACAAACACCATAATTGTTTCTTGATTGTGCTTAACATATTCATAACCTAAGTTTTAATGCTGAAAGCTAATCTGTCAATCTTTAACCATGATGCCGTTGTAGATTCTTCCCGACTCAATGCCAAGGCGTCGTGCAGAGAAAAAGTCATCAATGTTGTCGTATGTGCAAATTCCAGAGACATGAATGTTTTTGTCGTTTATTCCCAAGTCAACAAGTTGCAGGCGATTACATTCGACAAGGTCGATATGCCATTTCCCATTGATGAATTTCGAAATGTTGTCCATGCAAAATGCTGCTTTGGCAAAACATTCATAAACCTCCTGTCCTACCTCGAAGTTTTTAAGTGAGATGCCAGGTCCTATAATGGCTTTTATGTCGGAAGGAGTACAGCCGAAAGTCTTGTTCATGGCAATGAAGGTTTTGCCAATTATTCTATCTACGGTGCCTCTCCATCCTGCATGTATTGCAGCAATTGCTTTATGGGCATAGTCAAATAGCATGACAGGTATGCAATCAGCAGTTGATATTCCTATGCATGTTCCTGGTATGTCGGTTATAATGGCATCAATACCATCTAGTATCATTCTTTTCGTTTCTGGTGACAACAAGAAGAATTCTTTGCCAATCTGTCTGATTTCAGTCTTGTGAATCTGATGTCCCATCAGGAGATGATCTTCGTCGATACCTAAAAGCTGGCACAGACTCTTTTTGTTGGCTTCAACGTCTTCGATGTCGTCACCACTATAAGGATTGATGTTGAATTCTCCATAATTACCTTTGCTCACGCCACCATGCCTTGTGGTACTGAACGCCATCACATTGTCAGAATCAAGGTTGTATAGGTGCAGTATAGGCTCACTCTTCGTCATATTCCTCATCCTCGTATTCGATAAATTCTATGTCTTCATCTCCATCCTCGTCAAGGATTTCTATGTCCTCGCCTTCAGCCTGTAGTTCCGATGCGAATGTTGACATGTCTTTATCCCTATGTACTATGACATCCTCAGACGTTATAGCCTGTAGCTTGTTGCTTTCGCTATTGAGTTCGCTCCACAGTATATCCTTAAGTTCTGTGAGTCCCTTGCCTGTTACAGATGAAATGAACACAACTGGCAGGTCACTGGGAAGGTTCTCTCTCAGCATCTCTTCCAGTTCCTCGTCAAGGAGGTCGCTTTTGGTTATTGCCAGTACCCTGTGCTTGTCAAGCATGTCGGGATTGAAATTCCTCAATTCTCCAAGCAATATCTCATACTCTTTCTTTATGTCGTCAGTGTCGCCAGGTACCATGAACAACAACAGAGAGTTGCGTTCTATATGGCGTAGGAATCGCAATCCCAGACCTTTACCCTCACTGGCTCCTTCTATGATTCCCGGAATGTCTGCCATAACGAAAGACTGGTTATCTCTGTATCCAACTATTCCCAGTGATGGCTCAAGTGTCGTAAAGGGGTAGTTAGCTATTTTCGGTCTTGCACTTGACAATGTTGAAAGCAGGGTAGATTTTCCAGCGTTAGGGAATCCCACAAGTCCAACATCTGCGAGCAACTTTAGTTCCATGATAACGGTCATCTCTTCCATTGGCTCTCCTGGCTGGGCATAGCGTGGTGCCTGATTCGTGGCAGAGCGGAACTGGAAGTTTCCCTTGCCGCCTCGTCCTCCTCTGAGCAGCATCACCACCTGTCCGTCGTAGGTTACATCGCATACATATTTTCCGGTCTCGGCATTATAGACCACTGTACCGCATGGCACATCAATGTATTCATCCTTGCCGTCAGTGCCATGGCATTTGTCCCTACCTCCGTTTCCACCATGTCCTGCAAAGACATGGCGTTGATATTTCAGATGGAGCAGTGTCCAATAGTTGTGGTTGCCGCGTAGATAGATGTTGCCACCTCGTCCGCCGTCTCCGCCATCCGGACCACCATTAGGGTTGTATTTAACATGGCGCAGGTGCATTGACCCTCTGCCTCCCTTGCCGGAACGGCAGTATATCTTAACATAGTCAACAAAATTCGATTCCATTATGTCTTATATTGTCGTTACTCTTAATAATTCAATCTCTGACTTTCAACTTTCAACCTTCAACCTTCAATTTTCAATTTTCAACTTTCAACCTTCAACTTTCAATATACTCTAAGCGTGCCGTTTGGTCCTGATGAGGCTGCCCTGTATGGCTTGTGGGTATTTCCCATGTCTCCTCCGCATATATTACCTCCTGTGTTGAGGTTGTATTCCCTATGACACAACGGACATTTTGCCACTCCGTTTGATGAGACGGTCAGCGGTGCGTCCTTCAATGGTATGGAGTTAGGGTTAAAGCAGTTGGGGCACTGCCCATCGTAAGCATAGAATTTTGCGGGATTGTCGAGATTGCCATACCCAACTATCACTCCATTGTACTGTCCAAGCCTTTTCTCGTTCTGCAATTTCTCATCTATGGCGTTGAAGATACTTTGTGTCTTTGTGTTGTGGTTGTTCTCAAACACGAAGTATTTAGCACCATTCTCCATCTTGAAACTTATCTTGCAGAATATACCTGGTGTCATGGCATTCATGGCACTTGCGAGTGTGGCATCAAGATGCGTACTGTTGTCAATTGTCAGATTACAATGGTAGTCGCTGTACTCAAATCCATCGTCATTGCAGGATATGAGCATGTTGATTGCGGTGATGCAAATAGTGAGTATTATTGAAAGTCTTTTCATTTATCCATTAATAAGTGTGCGAAGTGCTTTTTCTGCTTTTTCAAGATGGAAACCATCGATGGTCCTTCCCATTAGTTCTACTATCCTGTCATTGCAAAGGTTGCCTATCGAACCCTCGTGAGTATGGTGAATGTTATGGTCGGCGTGGAAGGTGCCGTTCTCAATTTCCATTCCCACTTTCTTGTAGGCATCTCGGAAAGGCATGCCATTTGCAGCAAGCCTGTTGACCTCTTCAACAGAAAACATTGGGTCATACATCGGGTTGTCCAGTATTTTCCTGTTCACTTCCATACGGTTGATGATATACGCAGCCATTTCGAGGCAGGCAGCCATTTCGTCAAAGGCAGGCAGGAATACCTCCTTTATTGTTTGCAAGTCTCTGAAATATCCACTTGGCAGATTGTTCATCATCATCATTATCTGCTGTGGCATTGCCTGTAGCTTGTTGCATTTTGCCCTTATAAGCTCGAAAACGTCAGGATTCTTCTTGTGTGGCATGATGCTGCTGCCTGTCGTACATTCTTTAGGGAGCTTTATGAAAGAGAAATTCTGAGAGTTGAAGAGACAGGCATCGAATGCCATCTTGGCAATGGTGCCTGCTATGGTAGCGAGTGCGAATGCAACGTTGCGTTCCATCTTGCCTCTTCCCATCTGAGCATATACCACGTTATAGTTCATGCTGTCAAATCCAAGCAAGTCGGTCGTCATCTGCCTGTTTAAGGGGAATGATGAGCCATAGCCGGCTGCGGAACCCAGAGGATTGCGGTCTGTAATCCTGTATGCAGCCTGAAGGAACAACATGTCGTCTGCAAGTGACTCTGCGTATGCCCCGAACCAAAGTCCGAAAGATGAAGGCATGGCTATTTGCAGATGGGTGTATCCTGGCATCAATACGTCCTTGTATTCATTGCTCTTGGCAATAAGTTCGTCGAACAAAATCTTTACCGATTCGGCTATTATGCGTATTCTGTCGCGAGCGAACAGTTTCAGGTCAACAAGCACCTGGTCGTTTCTCGACCTTCCAGAATGGATTTTCTTTCCCATGTCTCCGAGTTTCCTTGTCAACATGAGTTCTACCTGCGAATGTACGTCCTCCACTCCTTCCTCTATGGTGAAGTCACCGCTCTCTGCCTTATGATATATGTTCCTTAACTCTGATGTCAGGCTAAGCAGTTCACCGTCGTCAAGGAGACCGATGGAGTTGAGCATTGTGATATGCGCTATGCTTCCCAGGACATCATATTTGGCGAGATAGAGATCCATCTCGCAGTCTTTGCCCACTGTGAATTTCTCTATCTCACTGTTTACTTCAAAATCTTTTTCCCAAAGTTTGTTTGCCATATTCTTTGTTTTGGTTTTATTGATATGGTATTGCCGCCAGAGCATCGGCTGCTTTCTCTATTCCCTCCTGTAACGGCTTGTTCACCATTGCCATTGCGAAAAGAGGAATGTCCGCCTTTAAGGTGAGTTTCATTCTTGCTCCATCGTTACCGTCAGGTAACAGTTGTATCCAAAGGTTGAAAGGCAATGGAGAGTCAACCGACTCGAATTTTATAGTCTTTGGCTCCTCACGTTCTATGATGCGCATGGCAATTTTCCCAACCATAGGGGCTGTGATGGCAATGCTGTCTTTGTCGAAAGATAGGTCTTTTTGCTTGTCTTCCGGAATACGGTCTTTCACTCGCTCAATATTGCTGAGGTCGCTAAGAGTGTCATATACGCATTTTGGGGGATAAGGAATGTGTTTTATGCTACTTTCGTATTTTCCCATTTCTGTATCTTTTCGGTCTTTAAATAAGTCTTTTATTTAGGGTTTCTGGTCGCAGGGTTCCAGGTGTCAGGGCTCTTTCTCCATTCTTTCAGCATCTCAACGTCAGCCTCAGAGATATAATCTGTCTCAACAGCCTTAGCTATAATACTGTCATAATCAGTCAAGGTGATGAGCTTTACACCTGCGTCTGCAAATGCTTTCTCGGCTACAGGGAATCCGTAGGTATGGCTTGCCACCATTCCAACTACTTCAATTCCAGCATCGCGTAGTGCAGCAACAGCTTTAAGTGAACTGCCACCTGTTGAGATAAGGTCTTCAACCACTACCACCTTGGTTCCCGCTTTCAGCTCTCCTTCTATTTGGTTGCCCATGCCGTGGTCTTTTGGTTTTGGACGCACGTATGCAAATGGCAAGTTGAGGGCATCAGCGACAAGAGCTCCCTGTGATATGGCACCTGTTGCCACGCCGGCAACAGCTTCAGCCTCTGGGAAATTCTCTATGATGGTATGTACAAGTTCCAGTTTTACAAATGTCCTTACTTCAGGGTAGGAGTTCACTTTGCGGTTGTCGCAATAGATGGGTGATTTCCATCCCGATGCCCATGTGAACGGATTGTTTGGCTGAAGTTTCACTGCTTTGATATCCAGGAGCTTTCCTGCGAATGTCATTTTAATGTTGCTCATGATTATGTTTTTTATTATGTTATTCTGGTTTGTTAATGGAATGCTGACTATAAAAGGCAAGACCTTGCAAACTAAAGACGCACAGTCTTACCATTATATATATATATGCCACTTGTCCTGCCTATATGGTTGATGTCGTCTGACACCACCCTGCCTTGTAAGTCGAACACTACATTTCTTGCCATGGGAGAGGGTGGGGCAGTGTTCTCAGGACATACTATTCTGCTGGACGATAAAGCTTCTTTTATACCATCCATTGCATATTGGTTGTAAATGGAGAGATTGGAACGGTTAATGATTGTCATGGAAGGTCTGTTGGCATAATTGGTACACCATACCATAGGAGCCATACCCCTTTTCATCGCCTCAATGTTTAAAGTCTTGTAGAAATGTTTGATAGAAGCGTTATGCTTCTCCTGGCTCTCTCCTGTGCCCTTAATGTTTCTCCAGTTGGCTCCATACTCTCCTATTATTATAGGGATATGCTTGTCAGGGAATATGTTGCCTATCTTGTCAAGCTGTTCCATAAGGAAATCCTCCTCACCGTATGTGGCATTATGGCTTGAGCCGCTTACGTGATTCTCGCTACCCCAATAGAAGAACATGTTTCCCCAGCTCTCATCGTTCATCATGCCCCAGAAGTTCCAAGGGGCATAATAGTGAACTTCCAAAGCAAGCTTATCCACAGCGGTGTCTGTAGGAAGTGTGTTCATAAGGTTTACGGTCTTGTCAATGTCTGTTGTCGGTCCCTGAATGACAAGAACCCTGTCGCTGTTGTTGCCGCCTGTGGCTCTCACGGCATCAATGAAGGCTTGCTCGTATCTTAGCAATGCAGTCATCTGTGTGGCATTCTCGACAGCTGGCTCATTAAGTCCTGCGAATAACAGCTTGTTGTCATAGTCCTTGAATTCGTTGGCTATCTGTGTCCAAATTTGTTTCAGCGTGTCGCATTTTGCGGTGACAGTTGCCTCGCTTGTATCTGTGAAGCTGTTCTCAAGCCATCCCCCGTCCCAATGACTGTTCAGGACAACATACATGCCATCGTTGATACAATAGTCAACAACCTCCTTGACTCTTTTCATCCATGTCTCGTCAATAGTTGTCGTAGAAGGCATGAAGTGTGCGTGCCATGCGCATGGAATCCTTACCGACCGGAAACCTTGCTCTTTTACAAAGTCAATAATATCCTGCGATGTCTTTGTAGGTTGCCAAGCTGTCTCAGCAGACAGATTGTTCTGGGGCACTTCAAGAGTGTTGCCAAGATTCCAGCCTGGAGCCATGTCCTTGACAATCTGCATTGCATCCTGTGCCCATATAGTCTGACATACTGCTAAGGCACCAAATATCAATAATTTCCTCATAATTCTGTTAAATGATTATCCATGCAAAGATATATCATTTTATCCATATCACAAAGGTTTTTCTTTTTTTTGACTTATAGAAGAGGTAAATATCATATTAAAACAGACATTTATATTGTTAAATTACTTTTAATTAAACGCTATTATTACATTTTTGTCTAATTTTGCAATGATAAGGTGGAGTAAACCAACTTAAATAAAAAGGAATAGCCAGCATCTCACAGTGGAGCCAATGAAGGATTTTCCTTGAGTTTACGCAAAGATTGAAACAATAACATATAAACCAAATAAAACAACAGAAAGATGAAATTAAGAAAATTATTTATTGCAGTTTCCATCTTCATGGCCGGAATAGCATCAGCGCAGCAGATGCCGCCAATACCTGTCGATAAGTCGGTTAGAATTGGGAAACTTGACAACGGACTTACTTATTACATCCGCCATAACGAATGGCCGGAGAATGTGGTAAACTTTTACATTGCACAGAAAGTAGGCTCCATACAGGAGGATGAGGAGCAGAGAGGACTTGCGCACTTCCTTGAGCACATGGCATTCAATGGCTCGGAGCACTTTCCCGACAGTACATTGCTGGAATATACTCGCTCTATAGGCGTGGAGTTTGGAAGCGACCTTAATGCATATACCTCAATAGACCAGACGGTATATAGGGTTTGCGACGTGCCTACAAAGCGACAGGAGGCTGTCGATTCTTGTCTGCTCATTCTTAAAGACTGGTCAAACGGACTAACCCTCGATGCCAAGGAGATAGACAAGGAGCGTGGAGTAATTCATCAGGAGTGGAGACTTCGCAGCAGTGCAGGACAGCGCATGTTCGAGAGAGCATTGCCAAAGCTTTATCCAAACAGTAAGTATGGATTGCGCATGCCTATTGGTCTGATGAGTGTCATCGACAATTTTGAACCGAAAGCACTGCGCGACTATTATCGCAAGTGGTACCGTCCGGACAATCAGGCAATAATAATCGTAGGTAATGTTGATGTCGATCATATAGAGGCCGAGATAAAGAGACTATGGAAAGACTCCAAAGTCGAGCCAGATGCAGCAAAGGTTGTTGACGAGCCTGTACCAGACAACATAGAACCAATATATGTTTTTGAGAAAGACAAGGAACAGCAGTTCAGCACCGTTTCAATAGCAATGAAGCACGACGGAGTCTCTTCAGAAGAAAAACTCACAATCGATTACCTTCTCGACAAATATGCTAAGGAGATAATCGGAATGATGGTAAACATGCGTCTGCAGGAAATGACGCAGAAGCCAGACTGCCCATTCGTCAATGCCGCTGCTTACGATGGCAATTATATCTTCTCAAAGACAAAGGATGCCTTCCAGATTGACGGATATGCAAAGGAGGGAAAAGACCTTGAGACACTTGCAGCCCTCTACCGCGAGGCACAGAGAATAAAACTCTACGGATTCACACCTGGAGAATACGACAGGGCGAAGTCGGAGTACATGAGTGTGCTTGAGAAACAATACACCAACAGGGATAAGACAAAGAATGCATATTTCGGCGATTTGTACCGCGACCATTTCCTTGACAACGAGCCAATTCCTTCTATTGAGGACAACTATCAGATTATGGCACAGGTTACACCTATGTTGCCAGTTGAGATGATTAACGAGTACGCAAAACAACTCATAACAGACAAGGACTCTAACTTGGTCGTTTTCATATTCGCACAGGAAAAAGAGGGAAAGACATATCCTTCAGAGGCTGATATGGCTTCTGCCATAAAGGCTGTAAGGGGAGAGAAAATCGAGGCTTATGTTGACAATGCAAAGAATGAACCTCTTATCCTTCCGGAAGCAATGCCTAAGGCTGGAAAGATAAAGAAGGAGACAGAAAACAAGACTCTTGGATACAAAGAACTGACTCTCAGCAACGGAGCAAGAGTGATTCTCAAGAAAACAGATTTCAAGGCAGACGAGATATTGTTCCAGGCTGTGGCGCAGGGAGGAAATAGTCTCTATGACAACAAGGCGGATTTCACAAACCTACAGCTCTTAGGTGAGGTGGTAGGAGCAAGTGGTCTCGGAAACTTCTCCAACACAGAACTGCAGAAGGCACTGTTCGGAAAGCAGGTGGATGTAGATTTCGCCATGACAGAACGTTCGCAGATGCTGGCTGGTCACTCTGTTCCAAAAGATATAGAGACAATGATGCAGCTTGTCTATCTCAACTTCACGAACATTGCCAAAGACGAAGATTCATACAAGTCCCTGCTCTCGCAGCTCGACCTTATGCTCAAAAACAAGAGTCTAAGTCCTGAGAGCGCATTCAGTGACTCACTTGTTGTCACTCTCTTCGACCATAACCCACGCAAGAACCCTATCACATCAGAGTCTCTTAAGGAGATTGACTATGACAGGATTCTCGCAATTGCTAAGGAGAGACTGGCATACGCATCAGACTATACATTCTATTTCGTAGGAAACTTCGACGAGACTACTCTTCGTCCGCTTATCGAGCAGTATATAGCATCGCTGCCTGGTTCAAAGAAAAAGAGTGACTGGAAGGAGATACCTGGCTACGTGAAAGGCGTGGCTATAAACAACTTCAAGCGTAAGATGGAAACGCCAAAGGCAACGGCTATCGAGTTCTGGCACAACGAGACTCCTTATACTCTTGAGAATTCTGTAGTTGCCGATGCCGCCGCACAGGTGCTGTCAATGGTATATCTCAAAGATATTAGGGAAGATGCAGGAGCAGCTTATTCAGTTGGTGCTTACGGACTGTTGCAGCGCACAGGCAAAAAGGCTAACAGTATTGTACAAGCTTATTGCCCTATGGATCCTGGAAAGGCTTCCCTCGCCCTTGAACTTCTTGCCAAAGGCATAGAAAACTGCTCTGTCTCTGTAGATGCTGATAAGGTTGCGAAAATCAAGGAAAACTTGCTGAAGAACTATGATGAGAATATCAAGAAAAACAGCTATTGGCTTGACCTCATCGATGAGTATGACTATACAGGTGTTGACTTCATAACAGATTACAAAGCTGTCGTCAATGCTCTTACTCCAGAGAAGATAGCTTCTTACCTGAAAACAATCCTCGCATCAGGAAATCATGTAGAGGTGGTGATGATGCCTGAAGAGTAAAATTATAGTCTGATATAAGCTATTTTATCATTACAAAATTAACTCCCTTTCGAACTCATAATTCGGAAGGGAGTTTATTTTGATGCTATTCAAGCTAACTGATTAAAGTTTCTAAACTACCAAGTATGCAACTCTTCTGTAAAAGCCAATAGTTTGCATTGGTGATAAGGTTAATAACCTATCAGGTGATAGATTATTAACCTTTCAGCTGATAGGTTATTAACCTTACTTGCAATGCAATTAGTTTTGATGGCAAATCAATACTATTAGATTTGGTTTAGTTCTGTATTAGGAGCAGCATTATTTCTTCAAGTTTACTTTTCCCTTCGGCCAGTGACCGTTGGTTCGCAAGTTAATACTTGCTCAAAAGAGTTTCTATGAGCTTTGCGAAAAAACAAGTTGACAAGTCAACAAGTTATTTGTATTCTGTTGACAATTCATACAAGAAGAGTAGCAACTTGTTGA
This sequence comes from uncultured Prevotella sp., assembly GCA_945875635.1. Lineage (GTDB taxonomy): Bacteria > Bacteroidota > Bacteroidia > Bacteroidales > Bacteroidaceae > Prevotella. The sequence continues at coordinate 15,538 of CAMCLD010000029.1, read as the reverse complement.
CTTGTCAACTCGTTAACTGAAAGCATGTCAAAGACATGCGAAACTTGAGTTAATTCTAATGAACCGATTATATATAATCATGTAAACCCTTTGTTTTCAACCAAGGAAAAACGACAGGAGGCAGACACTGTCGTTATGTGTGTCTGCCTCCTGTAAGCTTATGGTTTAATCTTGCTTGTTTCCATTGCCCTGACGATGTTCTGGTCTTGGGCGTCTTTCTGGTCTTGGGCGTCTTTCACGCTCAACATACCCTTCTGGTTTTGGCAAAAGGACACGATGTGAAAGTTTGTATTTGCCAGTCTTTGGATCTATCTCCAATAGCTTGACGTTAATCTTGTCGCCCTCCTTGATGCCTGCCTGCTCAACTGTCTCAAGGCGTTTCCAGTCTATCTCGCTGATATGCAGGAGACCATCCTTGCCTGGAAGTATTTCTACGAAGCATCCGTATGGCATGATAGAGCGCACGGTGCCCTCATAAACCTCACCTACCTCTGGAATAGCTACAATAGCCTTTATCTTGGTAAGTGCGGCATCAATACATTCCTTGTTGGGAGCGCATACCTGTATTTTTCCTACACCATCAATCTCATCAATGGTTATGGTAGTGTTAGTGTCTTCCTGCATTTGCTGGATAATCTTTCCACCAGGACCAATCACGGCTCCAATGAACTCTTTAGGAATCTCCATCTCCACTATTCTTGGAACCTGTGGCTTGAAGTCGGCACGTGGTTCGGAAATAGTGTCGGTGAGTTTGCCAAGGATGTGCTCTCTTCCTGCTTTAGCCTGCATGAGTGCTTTCTCAAGTATCTCAAAGCTGAGTCCGTCACACTTGATGTCCATCTGAGTGGCTGTAAGTCCATCCTTTGTTCCTGTTGTCTTGAAGTCCATGTCACCAAGGTGGTCCTCGTCACCAAGGATGTCACTGAGTACTGCGAACTTATCCTCGCCTGGATTCTTGATGAGTCCCATGGCAATGCCGCTTACTGGCTTCTTCATAGGAACGCCTGCGTCCATAAGGGCAAGGGTACCTGCACATACGGTAGCCATTGACGAAGAGCCGTTAGACTCCAATATCTGGCTTACAAGTCGTACGGTATAAGGGAAGTTCTCTGGGATTTGTCCCTTCAGGGCACGCCATGCAAGGTGTCCATGACCAATCTCACGGCGTCCTACGCCACGCTGCGCCTTTGCCTCACCTGTACAGAAGGGAGGGAAATTGTAATGTAGGAGGAAACGCTGATAGCTCTTGTCAAGAACATCATCAACCATCTTCTCATCAAGTTTTGTGCCAAGGGTACATGTTGAAAGCGACTGTGTCTCTCCACGTGTGAATATTGAGCTGCCGTGAGGCATTGGCAGTGGGCTTACCTCACACCATATAGGACGTATCTCGTCTGTCTTACGACCATCGAGACGTATTCCCTCGTCAAGGATACAACGACGCATGGCATCGCGCATTACATCGTGGTAGTACCTGTCAGCCTCAGCCATTTTCTCGTCAAGCTCATCGTCGCTCATGTCAGAATGCTCCTCTGTGTATTTCGCCTTGAAGTCCTCGATAATCTTGTCAAAGGCATCCTGGCGTGCATGTTTGTCAAGTGCCTGCTTGGTTACATCATACACTGGCTGATACAGTTCTTCGTTGATTCTGCTGCGGAGTTCCTCGTCATTGACCTCATGGTCATACTCGCGCTTAACGTCCTTGCCTAATTCCTTTGAGAGTTCAGTCTGAAGGTCGCACATTGGCTTGATGGCATCCATGGCTACCTTAAGAGCCTGCAGGAGGTCCTGCTCAGATACCTCTTTCATTTCACCCTCTACCATCATGATATTCTCAGCCGAGGCACCCACCATGATATCCATGTCAGCCTCTTTCATCTGTGCGAATGTCGGGTTCACGACATACTCACCATTGACTCTTGCTACCCTTACTTCTGATATGGGGCATTCGAATGGGATGTCGGAACATGCCAAAGCCGCTGATGCGGCAAAGCCTGCCAATGCATCTGGCTGTTCTACTCCATCGGCGGAGAGAAGCATTACATTGACAAATACCTCTGCATGGAAATTGCTTGGGAAAAGTGGACGGAGAACACGGTCCACAAGTCTTGAGGTGAGAATTTCGTTGTCACTCGCCTTTCCTTCTCTCTTCGTGAATCCTCCAGGGAATCGTCCCGCTGCTGCGTATTGTTCACGATAGTCAACCTGCAAAGGCATAAAATCTGTACCCGGAACTGCGTCCTTAGCTGCACAAACAGTTGCGAGCAGTACGGTGTTGCCCATTCTGAGGACTACTGAACCGTCGGTCTGTTTTGCAACTTTTCCGGTCTCAATTGTGATGGCTCTTCCATCAGGCAATTGAACTGTTTTCGTAATTACGTTCATCTAAAAAATCAATAATCTTGTCTTGTTAACCAAGATGTAAATACTTAAGTTTCGCATGTCTCCGACATACTGTCAGTTAACAAGTTGACGAGTTGACAAGTTATTAGTCTTTCTGGTATTGTCAAGCTCAAGCTATAAGAGTAGCAACTTGTTGGCTTGTCAACTTGTTAACTTTGAGCAAGTTTTTAACTTGCGAAACTTGAATTAATATATATGTGTCTATAAACGGCGCAAAGTTAATAAAAAAAAATGACAGTAAAGAGTGAAGACCGTGGAATTCGCTCCTTAGTCTTCAATTAGATTCTCTCCTGTCATGTCAGACGGTTGCTCAAGTCCCATAATGTGGAGGATTGAAGGAGCAACGTCAGCCAGGCGGCCATTCTTCACTTTTGCCGAGTTGTTGTCAGTGACGTATATGAATGGCACAGGGTTGAGGGAGTGTGCTGTGTTTGGTGTGTCATCGTCGTTGATGGCGTTGTCGGCATTTCCGTGGTCAGCAATGATTATTGCCTCATAGTCGTTAGCCTTTGCAGCCTCTATTACCTCGCGTACGCAGTTGTCAACAGCATGTACTGCCTTTGCGATGGCATTATACACGCCTGTGTGACCAACCATATCACCATTTGCAAAGTTCACTACTATGAAGTCATACTCCTGTGTGTTGATGGCACCAACGAGTTTGTCCTTAACCTCGTAGGCTGACATCTCTGGCTTAAGGTCGTAGGTTGCTACCTTCGGAGAAGGAACAAGTATGCGGTCCTCACCCTCGAATGGAGTCTCGCGACCACCATTGAAGAAGAATGTCACGTGAGCATATTTCTCTGTCTCGGCTGTGTGGAGCTGCTTCTTGCCCTTGCTGCTGAGATACTCGCCGAGAGTATTGCCAACATTCTCTTTTGGGAAGAGGATGTGAACGCCCTGGAATGAAGCATCGTAAGGAGTCATGCAATAATACTGCAGACCTGGTATGGTCTTCATGCCTTCCTCTGGCATATCCTGCTGTGTAAGCACCTGTGTGAGCTCCTTTGCACGGTCGTTGCGGAAGTTGATGAAGATGACGACGTCGCCTTCCTGTATGGTTCCGTCAACCTTGGCATTGTTGATAGGCTTGATGAACTCGTCGGTAACACCTTCCTCGTAGCTCTCTTCCATAGCCTTCACCATGCATTCAGCCTGTTTTCCCTTGCCATCAACAAGCAAGTCGTAAGCCTCTTTCACACGATTCCAACGCTTGTCGCGGTCCATGGCATAGAATCGACCTACGATAGAAGCGATGTGGGCATCGTTCTTCTTGCAGACTTCAGAAAGCTGCTTGATGAAGCCAACACCACTCTTTGGGTCAGTGTCACGACCATCCATGAAACAGTGAACGAATGTCTGTGTCAGACCATATTCCTTACCAATTTCCACAAGTTTGAAAAGGTGGTCGAGTGAAGAGTGAACACCACCATCGGATGTAAGTCCCATGAGATGCAGACGCTTGCCAGTCTCCTTGGCATAGCCATAAGCTGCCTTTATTTCAGGATTCTCCATTATAGACCCATCCTTGCAGGCGCGGTTAATCTTAACGAGGTCCTGATAGACTACACGTCCTGCACCGATATTAAGGTGTCCAACCTCTGAGTTACCCATCTGTCCATCTGGCAAACCAACGTTTTCGCCTGAAGCCTGAAGTTCAGAATGTGCGCTGACAGCTGTAAGATAGTCAAGATAGGGTGTTGGTGTATTATATATTACGTCACCCTTGCCATGTTTTCCGATTCCCCATCCATCGAGAATCATGAGTAATGCTTTTTTTGCCATAATTTTTTGTTTTATATTGTTTTGCCTTATTGTTGAATGTAAAACAGTTGAGTTTCCAAGCCATTATGCCTACAGGTAGAAAATGCTTTCGTTGCCCATGTTGAACAACAGGTCGAGAATACTGAGGTTTGGTTGGAAACCGTTTCGCATTGCATATACCTGATAGTATTGTGACGGAATAAATCCGCTGTCTTGTTCATGATTTTTAGGACTGATGGCATAGCGGTAGTCGTCAGCCTCCAAGTTTCCATTTGGACATACGAAGTGACTCGTATGAGAAATGTCGGGATGTATGTCAAGCAGTTCGCACATCTTATATATGATAGCCTCATTGAAGTCAAGTAGCCATGTCCACCTTTTCTGGAAGAAGGGCTTGACGTCATCAGCATAATAGTCGAAGAATGCGCTCTCACCGTATGCTGACATCAGCGCATTCCAATGGACGTGTCTCCAATTGCCATGGTCGCTGATGCGCATCTCTTTTATGGATATTCCTCCATGTTTTCCCGTGTGTTCCACAGGAACGGTCAGAGTCTGTCTTCCGTTGGCTGTAGCTATCACACACCTGTTGCGATATGTCTGCTTCTGGTAGCTCTCGTTGGTTTCTATCAGGCATTTGTCATACCTGTATAGCTTTTGGTACCATTGCACTGGTGCGAAATATGCTGTAGAGAGTATGGCCTCCATTACTTTATATTATCCACCCAGTTGAACAGTCGGTTCCATCTTATGCCTCCTAATCCTTTCCTGTCTGGGTCTGATGACCACCATATGAATATAGGCTTGCCCACGATATGGTCTTCTGGCACAAATCCCCAGTATCTTGAGTCTGCTGAATTGTGTCGGTTGTCACCCATCATCCAGTAATAGTCCATTTTGAAGGTGTAGTTATGACATTCCTTGCCGTTAATGAAAATCTTGTTGCCGTCAACCTTAAGAGCGTTTTTTTCATATACACTGATGATACGCTCATATATTGGCAGGTTGTCAAGGGTAAGCGTTATGCTTGCTCCTTTCTTGGGAATCCATAGCGGTCCCATGTTGTCCCTTGTCCATCCAGTGAATGCGTTGAGGGGATAGTTAGGTCCGGTATATATGTCCTTGTCTGTGACCTTTCTGATTTTCGATACAATCTTCCTGTTCTTCAGCTCCTTTACGGCATATGATGTAAGGGGCATGTAGCCGTCATATTCTTTCAGGATGGATGGGTTCAGGATTGTTCCCTCGTCAACATCATAGCCGTGGAGCTGTGCCATGTTTGTAATATCCTCTTCGCTGATGCCAAGCTCTTTTCTGAGGTCAGAATATTCGTCTCCAAGAAGTGACGATATTGAAATGTTGTTTAGCTTAACGAGATAAGCGTACTGCACATTGTCAGGTTCCTTGTTGGCTTTACCGTCGAGGAATACTACACCATTCTTTATTTGCAATGTCTGTCCGGGCATGCCTACGCATCTTTTTACATAGTTCTCGCGTCGGTCAGTTGGTCGGCTGTCAATCTGTCCGAATTGTTCCGGATGGCTCTTTATGTATTCCCTTCCTTGGGCGTATGCACCGTTATAGAAGTTTCTTTGTTCCATAACATTCATGTCGGCGAGCCTGATGTCCGGATTTTGCTGAGCTATAAGTGACTCTCCCAATTTATATACACATTGGTAATAGTCGGCTGCCTGGTATCTGTCGGCAGTCATGATGGTGTCGCCGGCAGGATAGTTGAATACGACGATATCGTTTAGCTCAACATGTCCCAGTCCCTCCACTCTTCTGTAGTTCCAATGTGGCCATTCGATATAAGACTTGCATCCTACGATAGGCATGGTGTGCTGTGTAAGTGGCATGGTAAGAGGTGTCTCTGGTATTCGTGGTCCATAGCTGACCTTTGACACAAAGAGGTAGTCACCTGTGAGTAGTGATTTCTCCAGAGAACTTGATGGTATGACATAGTTCTGAAAGAAGAAGAGGTTAATGAAATATACAGCTACGAGAGCGAAAACAAGAGCGTCCACCCATGACATGATGAACTTGACAGGTCCTTCACTGTCTTTCCACCATTGCCATTTTATCTTTTTTGTGATATATACGTCAAATATGAATGGTATTACCAAAAGTCCCCACCAGCTTTTCACCCATATAAGGAAAAGGATATATAGGATTGTTACGGTGACGAATTTAATCAGTTGTTTTTTAGGGTTGATATTGTTTTTTTCTTTTGATTTCATTTCTGTTTGTATTTAACTTGACAAGTTTATGAGACATGGCAGTCTGGAAGTTTTGAATTGGGAACTTTTTGCTTGGTTCAGAACCTGAACATATCGCTTATGGTGAGCAATCCGGAATGTTTTGCTGTATATTCAGCTGCCATGACAGCTCCGAGTGCAAATCCCTTTCTTGAGTGGGCATCATGGGTAATGACTATTCTGTCGGCCTCACTGTTGTATTCAATTGTGTGTATTCCTGGCACTTCGTCACGTCTTATGCTTTCTATTGCAATCATGTCAGGCTCCACATCGTTTGATCCACAGGTGCTTCCGTCTGCATTAAGTTGCAGACCTTTTGCCCATCCTCTTTTACGTTGAATATTGTCAGCAATCTCTTCGGCAAGTGTTATGGCAGTGCCGCTTGGAGCGTCGAGTTTGTGAATATGGTGTGTCTCCTCCATTCTGACATCATATTGCAGAAATCCGTCCATTATCTTTGCAAGATATCTGTTTACGGCTGAAAAGATAGCTACACCTATGGAAAAGTTGGAAGCCCAGAACAAAGTCTTTCCTTCCTCGTTGCACATTCTTCTTACATCATCAGCATGCTCGTCCATCCAGCCTGTAGAGCCGGAAACGACTTTCACATTGTGTGCGAATGCTCTTAGGTAGTTGTCGTAGGCTGCTTTTGGTGATGTGAATTCTATTGCCACATCGGCAGATGCAAATTGGGGGGAGTCAAAGTCCTCTAAATTATTGATGTCTATTATGCTTACAATCTCGTGGCCTCTTTGTAGGGCTATCTGCTCTATCATCCTGCCCATTTTGCCATATCCAATAAGTGCTATTTTCATTGCTTCATATATATAATTGGTGCAAAGGTACTTATTTTTGCAAACATAGACATTATGTTCATGCTAAAATATGTTTAATATGTTATATACGTACCCTCATCTGCAATTCAAGGTCTGTCATAGAGCTATGGTCTATCTGTTGCAGTCCGCTGCTTATATGGTCACGGTCAAAATAGTCGGTTGTTGCCAGCTTTGCAGTAATCCATATCCTTGAAGACAGGGTAAGTCTTGTCCACAATGAGTATCTCACACCCTCTCCATAAAGGGATGGATAGTTGAAGGAGTATAGAAGTCCCTTTTCGTAGAAGCAGATTCGCGAGTTGTAGTCATCTGTGTTGAAATATCCTGCTGAGGCTGAAAAGGATAATTTCCTGTTTGGTGTCCATGATGCAGACTGCGTTATCATCCAGCCATTGCTGTTTTCCTTGTAATGGTCTGATGTGAAGTCTGCCTGTGTCTTTAATTTCCATGTTTCAGTCTTATACTCCACAAATAAGCGTGCTTTATGTGTTATGTCGTCTGTAAGTCCGTTCTTCTCATCATTGTTTTTCTCTTTCATCTTCAGTCTGTATCTCAGTCCCAGAGTAATGTTTCCCCTGCTGTAAGATGCCGACACAAGATTGTCCCATGCCCTTGATGAGAAGTCAATGAGATATTTTGCCCATGGGAAATGAGAATAGTCGGAATATGCCGACATTGACAGGTAGGAGGATGGATGCCACTCTGCACCCAGATATATTCCGCTTTCGTTCTGTACATATCCACCTTCGCTGAAGCTTTCCGAGAATAGTGAATAGTATTTATATGAATAGCGTCTGTAAACAGCCATGAGCGACAGGCTGCCAGAAGCTCTGAATCCAAGCTTGTTGATGGTGGCTATAGCATTGCAGTCTCCTGTAGCAGTCTCTCCGGCAAATGAGAATCTGCCTTTGTTGAATCCATAATCAACACTTATGTTCCAGTAATCCTGTCCTTTGGCATAATACCTTCTGTATAGTTGCTCTCCGGGGTCTATATTCCTGTTGAGATGAGTATATAGTGCAGTCACGCCGGCATGGAATCCATTCTTGTCAAAAGATAAATTTCCTCCTGCAAGAGATTGAGAGGAATTGTTTTTCTTCTCCATTTCGGTTGGAGTGCGATGATATCCTGTTTTCAGGATTGTTGCTATGCTTCCGTCGTCTTTGTTCAGAGTTGCATCTATTTCCCGGTATGACGCAAAGGCGGTAAGTTCCATGTTGGCTGGCAGAGACACCGTGATGGCAGCACCTTGCAGATAGTTTGCATCCGACCTTGACGAATATCCTCCAATGTAATTTGACTGTCTGCCAAGACTCGACAGAGAAGTAAGTTTTCCGAGTCCGATATTGTTATTGATGACAAGTCCCATGCCCATCTTAACTTTATATCTTCCAACGACGAGTGATTTAATCCTGCCCATTTTCCTAAGCGAGAGATAGAAGGAATAATGGTCATATCCCATGCTGTTCCTGCCAGCGAAGAAAGGCTCGCCTGCATCCTGTGCTCCAGTGAGTCCAATCTTCACATAGTCGGAATAACTGAAAGTGTATCTAATGGAATGTTTGTATTGATAGCCAAGATACCCGTTCTTGTCACCTTTCCTTTCATAGAAAGGAACCTTTATGGATGCGAGAATGTCGTGTTTGCCATATTTGGATATATCGCTGAGTTTGGGAAATTTACGGTCTTCATTCTTCTCTCCAAAGAATATGAATCGTGTCAGGAGTTTTCTTCTTAGTGGGTCAAGTGAGACAATCATTGCTAATTCACCCTCTGATTTCATGCTGCCATACTGATATAGATATGCCATTATATCTTCTATCTGTATGTCAGACAGGAAAGGCAGTCGCTCCAGCTCTTCTCTTGTGGCATTGTTGATGTCGATAGGGCTGTCGGCAAGTTCTGTAAGAAGGTCTATGGTATTGTCCCATGCCGGTGATTCCATGTCGTCAGATGTGGCGAGTTCTGCTATAACATCTTGCCAACTGTCATCCTGCCCCCATGCGTTTAGGACTCCACCCAGTAATAGTCCTATCGATACGACTAAAGCCTTCATTCTGTATATATTATTTGTATAAGAGTCTGTCCGACAGCTTTCAGAGTGTTACGGTCAATATGCTCCATGGTGTCGTCTGTAGTATGCCATGTCATGCCGAATGAACTTTGTGGACATTGCGGGTAATATGGAATAATGTCTATTGTTGGGATGTTTGCGGTCTTGTTCAATGGCACATGGTCATCAGTCACATATCCTCCTTCATCGTCAGGGAAGTAGCTGCCATATCCAGCCGCTTTTGCTGCGCTCCATACTTTATCTACTATTGTTCTGGCAAATTGGCTTGAGAGACCTTCTCTGTAGAACTTTGCGCCCTCGCCACCAACCATGTCAAGAAGGATTCCATATCTTGCCTCATAGCCTTCGGGAAGATTATCGGCGAAGTGTTTAGACCCAAGAGCCCAAGAGCCTTCTGAATCTTCAATGTTCTCTTCCCAAGTAGGCACACCCCAGTCTTCTGCATCGAAGCATACGAAATCCACTCCGATGCTCAGCGTGCTATCCTTGCTGACAAGCCTTGCCAGTTCAAGCATTACAGCCACGCCACTGGCTCCATCGTTGGCTGCCATCACTGGTGTCTTGTGGTTAAGTGAGTCTGGGTCGTTGTCTGCCCACGGACGGCTGTCCCAATGAGCGCAAATAAGGATGCGTGTTGATGCATCAGGATTGTAACTTGCTATGATGTTGGTCGATTTCAAGATGGTACCGTCATATCCCTTAAGGTCGGCTTTCTGTGTTGTCACGGTTAGGCCGTAGCTTCGGAATTTTCCTATAATCCATTCTCCACATTTCTCATGCGCTTCTGAATTCATCGTTCTGGGTCCGAAGTTGCATTGTGCCGCAGTGAAAGAGTATGCGGAATCAGCATCGAATGCTGGTCCTGTCGGACTCGCTATGGCAGTGCTGTCACTGCCACTGCTCTTGCTGACGTTTCTGCATGAGGCGCAACTGAATGATATGACAGCGATTGCCACCATGCTTACCATTATTATTGTTCTCGTTCTTTTCATATTATGTTGTTGCTTCCTGTTTCTTGAGTGTGTTGGTTTATGAATGATGAATATGGTTACTTAATGCAAAATTAATATGCTTTTTCATTTTGTCCAAATGATTATCTCTTTTTTTGTGGTGTCTTTTAGTATGGAGACAGAAATTCTTAGCCTTCTAACCGTAATATTTTCAGGATATCGGAGAAGTTGTTTATGATATGGTTGGCGCCGGCATCCAGCAGTTCCTGCTGTCCGCCATTGCCGTACGTGACACCGCATGTAATGCATCCCCCTTTCTTTCCCATTATTATGTCAAATGAGGTGTCGCCGACCACCATTGCTTCATGTGCTTTGAAATGGAGTTGTTCCAGTATCTTGACTACCATGTCGGGAGCCGGCTTGGCATTCTCAACATCCCCGTTGCAAACAGTATATGATATGTATCTCATGATATCCATTTCCTCAAGGAAATTTAGCAGCGATTCTCTGCCTCTTGATGTGGCTATTGTCATGACAATACCCATAGAATACAGTCTTTCCATCGTTTCCTTCACGTTTGGAAACATACTTACCGCCCCTTTTATGTTGTTCTTTTCAAATAATTTCCTGTAAGTGCCGGCACATTCCTTTCCGAACATGACATCATCTCCTTTGCCTTCGTCAGAGTAAAGAGACATAAACGCTTTCTCAAGTGGGAGTCCAATGGTGGAAATGCATTCAGCATCACTTCTGAATGTGAGATTCAGCTTGTCTATGGTGTCATGCAAGGTTTTCACTATCAGTTGCTGAGTGTTGCCAATGGTGCCGTCGAAGTCAAAAATAATTATCTTTATCATCTGTTTTCCTGTGTAGTTTAAATATATTTGCTAATGGTTTGTTGTGGGAAATGAAGGGATGTCAATGTCACTCTTCAGGAACAAATATGGCTATTGTCTTCATCATCATATATTGGTATGACATATACATATATCCTTTATACCTGTTGTTCGTACCCCACGAGTTCTTGCATATAAAGTATTTCCTTCCTTTGTTGTCAATAGCCAGTCCCATCATCTCCATGCAATGGTCGTCTGTAGTCCTTCCTGTCTCGTATTCCCGCTGTCTCATGTCCTGAGTGACTGTGTTGATTCCACGGTCAAGAGTCACTACACCCTTCTCGAATATAAATCCTTTCTCACTGATGTCTCCTTCCCAACAAACGGGATGTCCTGAGCGTATGCTCCTTTCAGCCATGGCAAGCATGCTGTCAATTGGGATATTTGTCACAAGGTCGTGATATATGTTGTCAGGACTTTCAAGTGGGATTCTTATGCCGAAAGGGTGATGTGAGAAACTGGTGTAGCCATGATATTCGTCATCACGGCACACACTATGTGCGAATTCCAATGGGGTATATTCCGCTCCATACATATATACGCGTAAGGGTAATGGGGATATTTCATTGTCGAGCATTTCATCGACATTCTCCATTGCACTCTTGTACGAGAAGGCGGTCCTCATGCAGGATATGCTTTTTCTCATGAGTGTTACATAATCAACTTCATGTCTTGAATGATAGGCATCAAAATGATGGAGTCCGTAGGTCTGTATCAGGCGCAAAGTATTTGATGCCACACCTCTCATTGACCTGTAGCCTTCCTCATTGGAAGCAAGATGTTCAGCAGCTTTTTCGCGAATGAGCATCCTTGACACATAATCTACGCTAAGATTGACAGAGTCACCTCTCATGATGTGCTCCGTCTCTATTGTTGCAAGCATGGCATATATCCAGCAGGTTTGTGAAGGACCTTGGTCTTTGACAGGCGTTGTCTTTAGCCTTGTCACGTCCTTCATGGCAAGTTCACTATGCTGTTCCCGTTGTTTGTTGGAAGAACAGGCAGTAAATAATAGTGATATGGCAAGGAATGCCGGCATTTTTAAATATGCAAACATGAGTGCAAACTTACTTATTTTCCATCTAATAAACGAACAAACATGAAGAAAACAAAATAATTTTCTTAATTTTGTAGTTGATAATGTTGACGAGTTGACAAGTTGTTAGCATTTATGGTTGTCGTTAAACTCAAGCATGGTGAGTAGCAGCTCGTCAACTAAAAATATTAATATATGCGGACATATAGTGATTTTTGGAGGTCTCTTACAGCCATATATGAAGAAAGTGAGGCTCGCTCGATAGCATCTCTTGTGATGGAGCGCTGTCTTGGCATGACACTTACGGATATATGCATGGGCAACGATGACATAATGGCCGAGGCGGATTATGATAGGCTGCAAGGTATCAAGGAGCGATTGTTGTCCAGTGAGCCTGTACAGTATATTATAGGAGAAGAATGCTTCCGTGGGCATGTTTACCATGTGTCACCTGGAGTGCTCATTCCTCGTCCGGAAACGGCAGCGTTGGTGGATTGGATGGTAGATGATTTTTCAGCTCGGAAATCTACTGAAGGCATGAGGCTTCTTGACTGTTGTTGCGGAAGTGGATGTATCTCCATAGAAATGAAATATGAGTTTCCCGACATGATGGTAGAAGGTTTGGATATAGCCGAAGAAGCTATCCTTGCCACAGAAATCAATGCAATGAACATTGGCGTCGATGTCAAGGTTTTCAAGGATGATGTTTTAGCCCCAGTTCAAATAGAAGGCACTTATGACTGTATAGTCAGCAATCCACCTTATGTGTGTGACTTCGAGAAACGACAGATGAGAGCCAATGTACTGGATTGGGAGCCTGCTGTCGCACTCTTTGTCCCAGATGACAATCCATTGCTCTTCTATGAAGCGATTACCGATATGGCAGTCTCAGCATTGAGTGATGGAGGCAGCCTGTACTTTGAGATAAATCCTCTTTTTGTCCAAGAGATGGAACAGATGCTTGTTTCCAAAGGAATGGTGGATGTCGTTGTCAACGAGAGTCAACAATATAATAACAGAATGATGAGAGCAATGAAACCACTTGATTAATGATATTGCAATTATGGTAGAGATGACAGAAGAAAAAGCTTTCCAACGTCTTTCCGCACTGTGTGCGAAAGGTGAGCAATGTTCTTATGACCTTGAACGTAAGATGAAAGGGTGGGGAGTGAGTGATGATGCCAGACGCAAGGTGATGGGCAGACTTCATAAAGAACGATATGTTGACGACAAGAGGTATTGTGAGATGTTTGTAAAAGACAAGGTGAGGTTTAACAGATGGGGAAGGAGGAAAATAGAGCAGGCGTTATGGGCAAAAAGAATAGGCGAGGATATTTACCGTCCGATTCTTGACGCTGTTGATGACAATGACTATAAAGAAGCCCTTGTGCCTCTCCTCAGGCAAAAGGAGAGGAGCCTGAAGGGAGGCACCGACTATGAAAGATACTGCAAACTTCTGAAGTTTGCCATGGGAAGGGGATTTACCATGGACATAATAAGCCAGTGTATAGATTTGAGGGAGGATGAGGATTGTTAGTTTCTTATCAAGGATTACGGACACTATATTGCCGCGTCAGTGTGTGTCATGTGGCTGTAGGCTTGCCATATGTGAGGACACTCTTTGTGCCTCGTGTCGTATGTCATTGCCGCGTACTGGTTTTGCTGGTGACATGTATTGTAATGACATGGCAAAGCTATATTATGGACTTGCAGATATAGAACGGAGTGCGGCTTACATGTTTTTTGTTCCCCATTCAGATTCTGCACAGGTGATTTACCAGTTCAAGTATTTTGACAAGCCAGAGTATGCTGTGAGCATGGGAAGGATAATGGCTCAGGAAATAATGCCGTCAGGTTTTTTCGATGGTATGGATGTAATAGTTCCTGTTCCGCTTTCAGCCAGTAGGAAGCGCAAAAGGGGATATAACCAGAGTCACATGCTTGCGCAGGGTGTGGCTGAGATAACCGGATTGCCTGTGGAGGACAGGGTGCTGTGCAGGGACTCATTCTTGCAGAGCCAGACAATATTGTTCGGAATTCAAAGGAGGATGAATGTCGAAGGAGCTTTCAAGGCGGAGAATACCCATTTTGTAGAGAACAAGCATATACTTCTTATTGACGATGTGGTGACAACGGGAGCCACGACGCTGGAATGTGCTACAAAACTGCTTGAAATATCTGGAACTAAAGTCAGCGTATTGTCACTTGGCTATTCGAGGCATTGATAGTTTTCATCTTGCTGAGCGAGATGTTTACATCGGAAATCTTTCCATTCTGCAACTTTATGCAACACGGGACTGTTCCTATGCCAATCTTTTCCAATAAAGGACTTTCAAGCATTTTGCCATCACAAATGTTGGGAAAGACGATGTCGTCACGTTCGATAGTCTTATTGCATGCATTCTTGTCGGGGTCAAGGCATATGCCAATAGCTTTTACCTTGCCGTCTTTCACATCCTTGTTTATGGTGCGCTGTAGTTCCATGGACTCTGAATCCCATGATGCCCACACGTTAATGTATGCGGTACCTTTATTGACATTGCTGTTGCCTACAGTCTTGCCATAGGTATCCTTTGACTTGAATGCAGCAAGTGGCTTGCCTGGGAGGAGTAATGTGTAAGAGGCAAGTCTCTGATGCAGAAGGGCAATTCCAACTTCTTCAGGCTGTGCGTCTGCCATTACTTTCGCCAAAGACTTTGCTTTTTTGTAATCGGTGAAAGTAGAAGACAAGAAATATTTTCTCAGCAGATAGAGACCTATGCGTGATTCCGGGTGGTCTTTAATGAACTGCTCCGCATACTTGCGCTCCTCTGGTGGCGATGCGCTTGCTATCTGTTCGCGGAAGCTGTTCATAAGCTCGTTTTCGTCAGTTCCCTTGACGGTCATCTCTTTCAGACGTGAAGCATCAGCCTTGATATCGACTGATTTTCCAGACTCTGCAAATACGGGATGTTCCGAGAAGTTGGGGAATACAAGCATGAGGGTTGATGGTCTTTTCAGAGGTGTCTCGTATGCAAATCGTCCAGCTTGTATCCTTATAGTGTCTATGCCGTCAATTCCTCCGTCAGGACTATAGACATACAGTTCGCCTTGGTTAATGTGCAAGAAACGTCCCTCTATGCTGAAATAACCCTTGCGTGTTCCGCAAGAGAGCATAGTCACAATAGCCAAGAATATCAGCAGAGAGTAACATTTTCTGAATAAGACCATGATTGTTGTTCTTGAAAAATAGTGCCGCGAGCGGGACTCGAACCCGCACAGCCATTACTGGCCAAGGGATTTTAAGTCCCTCGTGTCTACCAATTCCACCATTGCGGCAGC
>CAMCLD010000028.1 GCA_945875635.1 uncultured Prevotella sp. | reverse complement strand
TTACATATTTGCTATTTGAGAAATTACATTCATTAAAAACCAACTGTCAAAACCTTGAAAGGTGAGACGCTTTGCATTGGCTCCATCTCGGTGCACTTCTATACCGTCGCTATAAG
This sequence comes from uncultured Prevotella sp., assembly GCA_945875635.1. Classification (GTDB taxonomy): domain Bacteria; phylum Bacteroidota; class Bacteroidia; order Bacteroidales; family Bacteroidaceae; genus Prevotella. Next base: position 27,904 of record CAMCLD010000028.1, on the reverse strand, counting down.
GTGTTACTCCTATCATTTTTGTATAGGGAACCTTCTGGGCGGCTGTCGGGCTTTGGAAAATCAGGTGTTTGTTCGTGATATACAGGGTGCCTGTACCTTTGCAATCCATATAGGTGTGCTCTATAGGCTTGATTTTTGTGCCACCGGTATGATAGGTGACACCTTTCATCACGCGGAACGACCATCCGCTTCTTCTGCCGCCATATTCTTTCACTGTCTTTTCTTGGTACATACTTACATCATCGTATGTCCAGATAATCGTCTCGCCACGTCCAAGCATAATCGGGGCAGGCATGTTGCTCGTCGGTATAATGCCATTTTGCAACTTCTTCAGGATGCTAATTTGCCCCAACTTGCTTATCTGACTGTTCTGATATTGTATTGGCAGGTTGTTCACTGGCAACTGGAGATAGTTGACATAGTCGTCTATCTTCTGTTGGTCGCTATCAGATATGGTGTCATTCTTCATGAAGTTTGTAGCCGCTTTGTTCAATACATAAAGATAGGCATCTTCAATGTTGGATTGCACCATAGGGAATTTTCCAAGAACCTTCTCACAACGCTGGTGTGCGACAGGTAGTGTGAGCGTTCCAGTAAAATACTCTACCATAAAGCCACGCATGAGTTTCTTTGTAAACTCATCTACGGCTCCATTGCGATTGATACTGCTGTAGGCTACTCCTACAACATTCAGAAAGTCATCCATCAGACGCATGGATGCAGGTGAGAAAGGACGATGGATGCTTGCCGTATAGTGGCGGATCTCCTCATCGGCTATAAGGCAAATGTCCTCCTCCGACAGGTATGCATCCACTCTCAATCTGTTTCTGGAGGTCTGCACACCAACCGCTGTTGTACGCCCGGTAAAATAACTGCTTACCACGGCCTTGAAATCTTTTAATCCTTGCTCATGTTTATTCTTACACTCTGTATGGGTGTGTGAGAACCAACCGGCGTCTTTTCCACAATACTTGCAAGTACCCATCTTCTTTCTTTGTTGATATGAAATTATTGTTCCTCTGTAATAAGCCCCATTGATGAATCAGATTCTATGGGTGGTATCACAGGGTCAATTTCTTTCAAACGGTTTCTATATTTTGTTTCTTCGCCCTTAATGAACCTAAGCTTATGAGTAATCTTTATAGCTTTCTCTTTGGCTTTTTCAAGGTCTTTCTTGGCGTATTCAAAGTTGATTTGCTGTCCACGATCTAATGCTTCTGGGTTGACGACAGACTCAATCTTCTTATTCAGCTCCATGATTTTATCTTCCACATTTTTAAGAGAAGATTCAAGTTCACGCTTTTGGTATTGTGTCAGCTTGAAGAATGAGGCTGTCAGGTTAGTGTCATCAAAGACACATGCAACTGACATGTCATCCTTGCTTCCCATCTTGCTGATGACTGGCAGAGACTTCTTTAATTCCTTATTCGCCTTCTCAACACCATTACGAATGATAATCTTGAATAGCTGGATATAGAAATTGTAGAGATTGTAGCCATCACCGTATGAGTCGTCCATACCATCCGAACCAAGGAACATGGCAAGAGGGAACTGACCGTCTCCTTGATAGCAATAGCGGAACTCCTCCAAGGCATTGGAGTCACACAACGAAGTCGTCTTGTTCAAGAAGCAACGTTCATCCCAAGGGATAGGTTGCTCACTAACTAGTAGGTCTTCTACCACACGCATCGATACGCACTTCCCGTCACCAAGATGGAAGGCAAACCAGTAGTCTGGTGTCTGTACGTATGCCATGAGTGTACAGCCGTAGGTCTTTTCAAATGTGGCATCATCTTTTTCACGTTCGCTGAGAAACTCTTTGCGATATTTCTCATCGACATTGCTTAATTCCCAGTCAGTGAGGTCTGTCTCTTTCGCATGTTCTGAGATTTTCTCGTTCCACTGACTGATAATCGATGAAAACAACCACTTCAGCGATTTATGAGCGCGACTCTCCATCTGCTCGTCGGTGGCAGTGGCTGCGCTGTAGGCGGTGAACGATGCTCTGTCAAATACAGATTTACCTTCTGAGAGGGTAAAGGTGGAATCTGCCATGTTCTTCACAAATTCGGTTATTGCTTTTTGTGTGATCTCAGTGGCAAATTGTGCTCCATAATGACTTCTGAAGTATCGTTCACCTCCATGCCCATCGCATACGATAGCCATGCTCAACAGGTCATTGCTCTCTGCATAAGCGCAGTCTTGACATGGCTTATTGTTGGACTTATGGCTTTCCCCTTGGCAATGTTGTTCTATACAATTCATATTGCTTCGGGTTTAGGTGTTAGTCCCACTCATCGTATGAATCACCGGCTGCGGGGGCAGGTGCTGCTGCGGTTTCTGCTCCAGCAACATCAGCTGCAGCCTTGTTCACTTCCTCAATGACCTGTTCCTGCTTGGTCGTGTCTGTGGCAGAAGTGCTCTTGCTGCCAATCTGAGAGGATGTGATGGCGATGATTCGTATCATCTTCTTCAATGCTTCAATGTTGTGAACCGTGATGACAGCCTCTGATGATCCTGTGAATTGTTTTAATACTTCCTTGTCTGCATCGTTGCCAATAGCTACTGCAATTTTTATGGCGTTCTTGTACCAGCTGTTACCTTGAAGTGATTTCAGACCACCTTCGAAATTATCAGTAGGACCACCATCAGAAAGCAGTATGATGGCAGGTGCGAAACAACCGCTCGGACTTGACATAAAACCGCCGTTTCTGGACAGCTTCTTGTTCAGTTCCTCACATGCCTCGCCAAGAGAGGTTAGCCCGTCGGCTTCTACCTTCTGCCATATAAATTCCTTGGCCTCCTTTGGCTCATCATAAAGCCAATGTGTACCTGTAGAGAACTCCAACGCAGCCACATTGATTTCTGCATCGGGGTTTTCGTCTGAGATTTCACCTATCATAGGCAATACGTTCTCAATGGCTTCGTTTACGCTGCCGATTTTGTCACCGACCATACTGCCGGATGTGTCAATCACGAAGAAGAGGGTCATTTTTCTTCTTGGAATGCTCTCATTGTCTAATAGTCCCATGATTCTTATTGTTTTGATGTTTATACTTTGTCATTGTTAGATTATCTCACCTTTGATTGTTCCACCGAATGAAACCTTTAATCCTGCTTTTACAGGCATAGTCTGATTGGGTTCCACTGCTTTCAGTTTGCCACTGGGTGTTTCTACTGTCCAGCTACTTGATGTGATGTTCTTCAGCTGAACAGGGTAACGGTCACCAGGAACTGATATGACATGGATGTCAGGCTTGTTGTCCATATCAATATAGACCTTTGTATCTTGTGTTAGCAAGACTTGACGGTCGTTAATCTTCAAGGAGCCTGCTACATTGAACTCATTACCGCAGCATACGCATCGAGGTGATAGGGTATTTTCCACAAAGGTTTCCTCTTTGCAAAGCGGACATACCACAAGCATATCACGTATCTTTTGTATTGTCTTCTGCCAGTCACGCTCCAGACACCGCTTGTCAGGATTGGTCAAACACTCCTGGCTGAACTCTCTTATGAATGCTGTACGCAACAATTCCGGGAACGCTGGCCATTTGCGCATGACGTTGTTGTGTACGCCCCTCACAGGTAGGTTTGACTTGTTTTGTGGGTCATAGATAAAAACGGCATCACTTCCATAAAATTGTTTCTCGTACTTCTCTGTCATGCAAGGGCAAGCCAATACTCGTGCGCCTTCTAATGGATGATTGCCGTAGAAGAGCAGGAACAGCACCACAGAGAGTGAATAACGGTCTGTCTGTTTGCTGGGCATCTTGGTTCCCGTCACCACTTCTGGTGCCATATATCGTGCCTTTCCAAGGATGCCTGAATTTTCACCTTCAGGTGCCACGTTGTCATTGTCACAAATCAGCACATCGCCAGTTTCGGGATGAATGAAGAAGTTGCCATCGTTCAAGTCCTGATAACTCAGTCCTGAGAGATGCAGAGCCTTGAAGCCTTCACAGATCTTCATAGCCGCATTGACAATGGCATCCAAGGATTTGAATTTAGCTCGGGCAAGCAGATACTGCCCGAATTCGAAATACCCTTGTGGACGCAACTTCATGATGTATCCGAAATAGCCTTGCTTCTTCATGGTCAGATACTCTGGCCACAAGAAAGCCTCCGAAGGCGAGCCTTTGGCAATGTTGTCTTCGAGGTTTCTGTAGAACCAGTCAGTAGGCTTGTTCAGATACCATTTCAATGCCATCTTTTGTCCACCGAGTTCCACGAGATAGACGATACCTTGTCCACCTCGTCCAAGTTCCTTGACTACAGTCGCTTCCGAACCATTGGTCAAAGATACTTTTTCTCCAGATTTCAGTTCTAACATATATCTTTATCTTTAAGTTGTCTATTAAAATCCTCCACCAGACAAGTCCACACTTTCTGCGGCCTGCAGTGTACTTGAACTCCCACAATTAGGGCATGTCACCACTTCTTGCCCGTGATAGCATACCACTTTCCCACATCTATTGCAAATGTAGAAATTCTTGGCTCCACAGTGAGGGCAGCCGTTGAAGTTATCATCATACATCACCACACCACGAACATGAGTCTTGTCATATCCTTCACGTTTTGCCTGTTCTTTCTTTATCTTGAAAGCCCATGCAAAGGCATAGCATCCGTTGCGAGGATCCACTGTGATGCCAAAAGGCTCCTTCGTTTTTTCGCACATTGCCATGATGGCAAAGGCATCTTTGCTGAGTTTACTCATGCTAACGGTCTTTTAAGAAGGTTATCGTACATTCTTTACATTTACGCATATCCTGTCGAGATGCGGCAACAGAGAATGAGCTGTATTTCTCAAACATATCCAGTCCTCGTCCGAGGTTGATAGTCCATCCTGTATCAGTCTTGATGCAACGGTCGTGGAAGTCCCGGAACTTATAGTCAAATTCTATTCCGTATGATGCCAGGTCATCCTTGATGTCATCCAATTTGTCGATCAAGTCAGGTATCTTGTCTTCCTCTTCATTGGTCAGCAGATGGATTTTCAAGTCGTCAACAGGACGGGTGTCGATTAGCATAGTTACTAACTCCATGAAGTTCTTGATTTGCCAGGGAGCACGTATGTATGGGTCTTCCACCGTAATATCAGATGCGTTGCATAAGTATGGGGCAAAGAGTTTCTCGTAACTTACCCCCGTCTGTCCCATGCGGATGGTCACACTCTTTTCTGCTAACTGCTGGATGCGAGGACGTTTACTTCTGCCTTCTTCTGTTGGAACTTCCGTCTTCTCTTTCTTGTCTGACAAGAATGGTTGAGCATCGGCATCCGTCAGTGTTCCTGCGTTATTGGTCTTAGGTGCATTGACAGGCACGATGAGGGTGTTGCTGACCTTTTCCAAGGTTTCTACGCTCATTTCAATGCCAGTTCTCAGATTGATGTATTTGAACGATGCAGGTTCAGCTTTGAAGGTCTCGTCAATCACGTACAACTGATCCTTGACACGTTTCCTGCTCTCTGCGGCAAAGTCTATCAACTCGTATGCCTCCTGATCGGTCATTTTCCCATCGGGGTAGAGTAGCTTCATCATTCCGCTGAAAGTCTTACGGATTGCCAAATGGTCACGCTCGGACAGCGAACCGTCAAACTTGGCATAGTCTTTCAGAATGGCTGTGCGGTCATCGTTGCGGAGTTCATGAAGTACTGCGGCAATATAGTCCGTTATCAGACCATAACCTTTAGAGAAACTGTCTTTCTTCAGCATTCGGATTTCCCAACCAGGATTATAGAGATGGATTCGGTCGAGGAAGGCACCTTTGATGAATGAGGTGGGTATGCTTTCAAACAGGTGCGTGTTCTTCAACATATAGGGAACGGTATGCTTCGTGTTGCCTACAAACGACATGGAGGCACTGGCCTCGTGCGTGCCCTTTCCACGGTTAAAGGACTTGTTGGCAAGGTAGTTCTGCATCGTGTCGATAAGCACGGCATCCACATTACGGCCTGGTTGCTGCTCAAACTCATCCCATGCCACTACATCCCAGTAGCCTACAAGTCCCAGCTCCTCACGTTTGCCGGACATTCTGACAAAGAGGCGGGCAGGGGTTACATCGCCGCCTGATACCAGCACACCGTAGGGCGACAGTTCCTGAAAGACATGCGACTTACCCGTACCCTTCGGACCCAGTTCCATGAAGTTGAAGTTGTTTTCTACATGAGGGAGCAGGCGAGCAAGGGTGATGAACTTTTCACGGCGGTTCATTACCTCTGGATTCAATCCCACGGTATGCATCAGGAAGTCTATCCAGTCGTCAGTAGTGAAGTTCTGACGTTGGTCGATGTACTCCTGCACATCCACATTGGAGATTTGTACTGGCTTCAGCGTCTGAATGTCCCATCTTACTTTGATGTCTTCACCGCTGATATAGCCAATGGTGACAATACACCACACTCCGTTGCCGCTCAGCAGTTTGGGATTGGCTTTCACGTATTGGGTACCGATAGGCACTCTTGTCAATCCCAGATTGGCAAAGGCAGCCTGGTATTCGTCATCCTTCTCATTGAGCGTCACTGTGACCTTGTCAATGATTCGGTATTTGCCGTTTTCCCTTATCTTGCCTTTTACAGACTCTGCTTCGGCACGGTGAACATAGTTGTTCTTGATGACCTGTTTGACCTTTTCCAAACCGGCCTCAATAGCCTCCTGATCATCTGTGGCACAATATTGACCAAGAAGATATTCCAAAACGTAGGTTGGGACAGGCAGTCCTCCCTTCACGAGGAATGCGAGATCCTTTCTCACCACCTTGCCTATGAAGGCATTCATTATTTTCTGCTGTAGTGTCATATCTTAAAAATCTTGTTCTATCATTGTATTGTTCTTTACCGTCTCTCGGATAATCGGATTCAGCCTTCCGGCATCTTCCTCATCGTAAATTCTCAGTTCGAGCATACTTCCCGAAACCGACTTGTTAAGTGTCATCGTGACCTCATAGACACGATTGTTGATGTTCACAGCGTCAGGACTGTTCAGAGTAAGGAACTTTTCAGTTGAGACAGGCTCTTCGCCATGGAACAACTGGCATATCACCTTTCGCTCTGTCACCGTCATGCTTACCGCCTCCGACTGGATGAGTTGGAACTTCAAACGGCTGCTGACCATCGTCAGATTGTGGTTCATCAATGCCACACCGACTTTTTCGGTCTTATCCGTTTTCTTTCTTACACTCTTGATTACAGGAATAATCATTTCCTGTAGCGAAGCTCCTCCATGTGCAAAGTTGTAGCCTCCTGGTGCAGCCAAGCGGTTTGTGCCTTCGGGAACAGCGACGAAGAGTCCTGTCCCTTTAATGCCTGACACCTTATCGAGATGGAATTTCACGATACCATCCACCTCACGGTTGTCTTCTGTGAGGTAATAGCGGGTCTTCTTTTCCAACGCCTCCTCCGTGATGCTGTGCTTGTCCTTCTCCTCAAACTTCTGGTCGTTGTAGATAAAGCCGTGGTCAGCAGTGAGCAGCACGTTGGTCACGTTCCATGAGGCGTGGAGTCTTCTTACCAGTACGGAAAGTTGCTCTATCGCTTTTCTGCAGGCTGCAATCACATCAAAAGGACTCTGCGAATGGCTCGCCTCGTCGATGGTGTCGTGAAAGATATAGACCAAAGGACGCTTGAACTGTTCACGCATAGCAGACATATCCCCATTCATCACTTCCTCGTATCTCATGCAGACTGCACCATCTTTGTAGTTTGAAAGATGGACAGTACGTTGTTCCGTAGTGGTCAATACTGCTCCGTCCACCAACATATCTGTTCCCTGCAACTCCAATGATTGGTGTGGCAGTAAGGCTGGCTTGCAGTATTTCGTTTCCGTGGGCAGCATGGACAGATAAGGGGTCAAGGTGGCGATATGCTTCTCCTTTGCCAATTGCTGCATCAGTTCCGCAGCTACCTCATAGCGCAGAGCATCGCTCACGATGACGACTTGCTTCACCGAGCCGTCACCCTCCGTGCGGTAGAAGTTCTCCTGCCTTTCCAAGGTCACACCTTTGAAGGCTTCACCTTTCTCTTTTACACAGGTCAGCCACTCCAGATTCATTACATTGGCCATCTTGGCGTATTCCAGATCCAACTGTTGCTTTGCCTCGTTGATGACTGATTCGATTGGTATGTCCAATGTCACCAGCTCATGATACGCCTCCAGCGCACGGCGGTAGAACATATCCATGAGGTAGTACTCGTTCACATAGTTCTGGACATATTCTTCGGGTGTGTTGAGCTTCAGCGTGCCAATACTCTTGGTCTGGTTGTAGTAGAGGGCCATCTGCTCCACACATTTCACTACTGTCAACACGGTACTGCCTACGGGCATTTTCAGTGACAGTTCCCTCATGCGCTCGTTCACCTGCATAGGTTCGGTCATGAGTTTTGATTTGATTATCTCTTCAATGATAGGCCAGCAGAGGGATTCCGTAAGGTAGTAATAAGGAGCATCTATGCCATACATCTTGATTATTTCTTCTTCACGGATGTCAGTAGCCAACGTACCAAGAGCTTTGGTGAATCGGGTAGAGAGCTGCCTGTCATGACTGCCCAGTTCATACACCTTATTGAGTTGTTCCAGCATGATGGCGTTCGTCACCTTGTATGTCTTGTAGTTGTCAGCAGAAGCGGCATCCAGCAGTTGGGTAATGGAGTTGTATTTCAGGCTCTCAGCGATGGGCTTCATCTTCACCTCACTGTTGGGATTGTATGTGCAGCCAAACCAGCGGGTCAGCTTTTCATCCATCCTGCGCTTGGCATCGATGTTCTTCTCCAGTTTGTAGAAGAAGTCAATCCGCTTCTTCTCCTCTTCGCTGCCGCCCAGGATAATCATCTTTACGATGATGTTTTCCCAATCCAGCAGTCGTTTTTCACCCATATAACTGCTGATGAAGGCACGGCAAACCAAATCTTCGTTGAAAGTCTCCGCCGAGATATGACCTGCAAGAATCGTACTGACCTTAGACGACATCATCTCGCTGATATTACGTTTGACGAATGTACGGTATTTCTCTGGCAGATTATACTGCTGCATGTACGCCTCGTAGTCATCATCCTTGTATTCCATGTTGGCTTTCAGCATATCCAGCAGGGGAAACTTCAGCTGCTGTTCCTCCGTGGCAGGGTATGTGCCCAATGGAAAGAGCAGCACGACACGCTTCTCCTTCCATGTATTCTCGATGGCATACTTGGTGTTGAACCATGCGCCGTCGAACACCTTATATACATAATTCTCAGCCCATTCCTTCCCCTCCAAGTCCGACTCGAAGATATTCATTCGGTCGAAGATGAAGAGCACATGAAGCTGCGGGTTGCGCTCAAAATAACTATATATTCTTTTTTGTATCATATTATATTTATATAATTGTTAATTAAAACGCAGCTACACATCGGACATAAATATTTTGATGCAATAAGTCTCGAACATCGTTCTTTAGATATGATTTAATATTCTTCGCTGAGTAGGACTTTTCTTTATATTCCTCTGCATAGCCCATTGTAAACATCCATGCATATTCTTTGTCCATTATTGAGGACGTTGCAAAATGTTTTAGCCCTCCAGAACCCGTTAAATTAAGGTAACGCCATAGTGTTTCCCATTTGGGGTGCATGTTCTCATATAGCTTCCACCACTGACTAACACTTGGAAGATACCATCCTGATGTTATTCCAAAGGGTAAGGGGGCATAATACTTAGAAGCAACATAGAAAGGAGAAAAGTCTTCATTATTGACAACGCAATCTCGATGTGATATTTCATACCCATTATCGTTCTTTTTATTTCGTTTGGGAGATTGAACAGCAAATTGCATAATTTCATTTGTAGGAATACCCCAGGACTGATTGTTAGTTACACATAAACTGGCATCATGCAGAGCTATAATCTGCCCATGGATCCAACCTTGTTTCTTTTCTTCCTCAGATGTTTCAAGACTGAATACCATTCCCACTATTTCTTTGCCTTTAGCTATTTCATGAGATATACTACCATCCTCATAGAAATAGTCCCCTATTCTTACTTCTGAATAGTCTTCTAAGAACAATGAAGGGATAATATAATTGACGTTTGTTACCTGGCCTTCTTTTACCTCTACGTTTGCATAATACTCAACGCCTTCGGGGGAGGTTATACGAATGCTCCTGTCACCTATGGGGATGTCAGTGACCATTAGCGGAGTTGTCCCTTTACTCTCTCCATTGATAAAGATTTCTGAGCCATAAGGTTGCACATTGATTTTAATATTTCCACAGATTGGCTGTAAGGCTGGAATATTTATATGTTCTTTTTGTTGGGCACCTAACATTTTCGTCTCTGTATAGGAGTAGAATTTAGGTTTGATACATTCGATAACTACCTTACCAGCATCAATCAAGCCATTCCACATACCTTGGCCGCAAACCATACCGTTGACCCATATTTCTGCGTCTTTGTCTTTGGCAACGATAGACAATGCTATCTTTTGCTCTTCTAATTCAAGTTGAATAGTTAATGTGGTTTTGTCATTATGTGAAAGGTTGAATGAACCTTTTTTTGATTTATACGATTCAGCCTTTATTTCATAATCATGTTCTCCTACAGGGAGTTCAGTGGCCATGACACCATTAGCGACATATTGTTGTATGCCATCAATAAATACTTCTGCATTGTAGGGCTTAATACTTATCACAACAAATTGTGTGTCTTCAATCTGTTGATATGATATTCCATTCGAAGGGTTCGTGTTAGTGCCTGTAGTCACCAGATGCCTCATTTGCGATGAGCCATTCGTGGTTGTAGTATCGTGCCGTTTCGAATTGTTGTTTGTATAAGCTTGTGGCAAAGATGGGGCTTCTTCTGTCCATTCCAAACCATAAATAATACAATCAAGAACATAAGTCACAATATGCTTTTCAAACCCTCCTTGTTGCGCAATACTTGTTGCCAATGTTGCAAGTTTGATTTTCCATTCATCACCCTCTGGTTTCTGTATGGAGGATTCTGCGTTAGAAAACAAGAGCCGTGTTTTCTTCCTTCCAAGATTACATATTTTATGACAATAGCCATTTTCTACCATATTTTTAAATATGGTTTTAGCAGCTGGTAGCGTGCTAAATGCGCTAAAGTCAGACAGAATATTTATTATTTTAATTTCTGTCAAAACATTGAAGCCAAATTGGTTCACGGCTTTCTTTATTGCATTATATAATGTTTCCATATTAATTCTCAGCTATTATAATGGATTCTTTATATTTTTCTTTCAATAAGTTCTTTTGTGTATCATCCAAATGGGGAATAGAGATGAATAACCTGCGTTTTGCTCGACTACAGGCCACATAATACAAACGCCAATCATCTTGTTTAGCATTTAGATCTGCATTCATTAAGAAATTTACAGCTTCATCATTTTTTTCGATGATCAATATGACGTTATTAAATTCCAAACCTTTTGCCTTATGGATGGTTAGATGTTCCGACTCTTCATCATTATAACGTACATCCTTGGCAAAAGCTAAATACCTGTTGCTGAACAGTTGACAATCCTTACCTTTTTGCAGTTTAGGTAATGATTTTTCTCGCAATCCATTAATGATGTTATAGAAATCCATTAATGATGAATTTCTGTATTCGGAATCCCTTTCAAGAATTCTCAACAATATAATGAATGCCTTTTGCTTGTCCATTATATCACGTTTATCCAAGTTAAATGCTTTACATACATAAACTATTGCATCCTTCATGAGTCGCAACTTTGCATTTTCTACAGCATTTATACAGTAGAAGGTAAAACGCGCTCTATCATGATTGGAGGATGTGTCTAAAAGTGAAGCAAGCATATCCTTCGATTTGTCCGCATTCAATTTTAATTTTAACATGTTGGCTGTCGAATTGCTCCAGCTTAGGGATGTGATCTCCTCATTATTGCTCAACTCTTTTGCCTTCAAGTATGTTTCGACAGGGGAGCCAATCAGAATTGTTGGGACTCCATAATCTTCAGTTACAATCGCTTTTTGTTGCAACTCTGGTCTCAGCATGTTAAAAAAATTAACAAGAGAAGGTGTGCTTCTTCTGTTATCTTCAATCCTGAAACATTGAAGGCTGTTCGACTTGAAGGAAGATAAATTCTTTATGTCACTTCCTGCAAATCGATATATAGATTGAGCTTCATCGCCAATTATTGTAACATATGAACCTGCGTTCGCTAAACATTGGAAAATGTGATGCTGAATCGAGTTAGTATCTTGATACTCATCTATAAAAACAAATGGAAATTGATTTGATAATATGTTGGTTATCTGGGGGTATTTCACTATTAGTTTAAAAGCAAAATATAAAATATCATCATGGTGCAGTAAACCATAATTCTTCCAGGTGTATTGCTTATAAGCTAATACATCGTTTTTGCCAAATACCCTCAAAGGGGTTTTGTTTTGCGGTACTGATTTTAATAAAACATCTTGACCATTCGATTGCCAATGATACTTACTTATGTAAGATTTTAATTTTGAGTAGTCCTTAAACTTCTGAATTGCAAATCGCTTATTCGAAGGTAAAATCTCGGAAAGTATTTTATATCCTATAATGATTTCGTCATCATGACCATCCAGTTTTTCTATGGCAAAATTTTCGCTATCTGCTATTAAATGCAGATAAGGCTTAATAACAAATGCATAGAGGAAAGAGTGTATAGTAGAGACATACAACTCATTACATTTATCACCTACACGTTCTTCTATGTTTTGAGCTGCTTTGTTGGTGTACGTAATGCACGCTATTTTATCTGTTGCATGTAGCACTCCTAATTTTAGAGCATAAGAAATCTGCCTGACAATCCAATAAGTTTTGCCAGCACCAGGACCTGCCATGACTCGATTACAAGAAAAGACATCTTGTATTTCGTCAGATTTGATTATTTTATCTCTAACAGCCATTTTATTGCATTTTCAATATAAGGTGGAACAACGAAACTTTCCATTGTCTCTGCAGATTCAGAAAGAACCGTTGCTAATTCAAGAGCATATTCTCCCTTACTCAAAGAGCATAGATAGCGTGCTGCTATTAATCCTGTTCTCTTTAGATCGTCATTCCATTTTGTATTATTGGTGAATAAATCTTTCAACTCTTTAGATTTACAAACATTACAAACTTCTGCAAAGGTCTCTTTTGTTTGCATATCTTTCAACTCACTTATATGGCTCATTGAATTCGTGATAATTATCTCATTCTTCGAATTATATCTGGCAATATCATACTCTAATGTTTTACCATATTGATCTTGACTGAAGAAATGGATGTTAGTATTTTCACTATATTGATCGACATATTTTTGCCCATGATTTTGGTATCTACCATCACCATCGCTATATTCTACAGGCCAGCACGAAACGAATCTGTCAGTGCCATCCTTCTTGACCACAGGGTCTCGATCTGTAATACATGCTACTCGTACTGGGAAAGTACCTATATTACCATTGTACATTTTTAGAAAGTGATCAAAGTATCGTCCGCTCAAATTAATAATTATGGCCTGTTGCTTTAGCCATTCTTTTTCATATCCAAGTACTTTAACGAATACAGGAATCAGAATTTGTTCTGCCAACCCTTCGACAAAAAGGATTTTATCAGCAAAGAACATATCTGCTCTTGTCGCATCTAAATATCGCTGAACAAATTTCTTTGATTTTTCATCATTGCTGTATATCATACCTGGATAATATGCTTTAGTAACAGAGCTGTTGTCTTTGAAAAGACAGCATAATTCGTCCATTTTGACTTTGGCGGTCAGGCTTGGAGAATGCGATGTTACAAATACTTGTTTAACCTTTCCATCTTGAATATTTTGTCGTAGGAAATTCAAAAAGTGATATTGAAGTTCTGGGTGCAAATGTGCTTCTGGCTCTTCAATGCACAATATCGAAAATGCTTTTGCATTTGTAGTTCCCATATACGCAACCTCTTTATTTGATTGCATTTTAGCCAACAATAAAGATATATAAATCAAATTATTATAGCCCAGCCCATTGTTTCTTATCGGAACATGGTAACCCAATGACGAAGAAACCGCAATATTTAAAACTTGTATCAGTTCTTCTTCCGTAATAGAACCATCAAATATCAAGTCGGCATTTTGATAAAGTGCTCCCGTCTTATCTGCATACTCCAGTATCTCTTTTTTTCCTCCTGTTATTCTATCAATCAGAGATGAGATGGACTTATTTGTATCAGCAGAGAACTGTTCTCGAAGTGCATTTATCTGGCTTTCTTTTTCTTCTTTTGAGATATTACTTTTTTTTATGTTGTAATCTAAAAAATAAGACAATACACTATGTAATAAATCTGCTCTTTTAGAGAACAAATCGCTCTCGACATTTCGAAGTGCATCTACTTTTTGAAAGTCTATTTTTCGCAAGTCATCAGAGGAAACTGTTTGATGTAAAGACGATATTCCTCCATATATTGAATATGTATATTTGCGGATAAAATTGTTCTCAATGATTTTTATGACATCAAGAGTATCACATGCTTTGGCAGCAATCTCTTGATATGATTGATGCTCACTGTTTGGCAAATAAAAAACATATGTAAGACATGACTCTAATTTTGGTGACAGCTCGGTGGCATATGAAGAAAACAACGCCACGTCGCTGGAATTGTAATCCTCATTATCCGACAATGATATATAAAGACTTATTTCTACAGACGGCGGAGTCTGTTTCAATGCTCCCAAATCAAATCCTTGATGGAAGTCCCAAGCCGAAAGGCGTTTACTTTTGTCTGAATCTATAACCAATGCAATAGCATCCAACAGTGTACTTTTCCCTCCGTTGTTATGACCAAGTATCACATTCAGGCCATCCCTGAATTCAATTTCTGATTCTTTGAAGCATTTATAGTTTTTAATTCTTATCTTTGAAATATACATGTCTGTCTGATTTCTTTGTCTTTTTAATATGAAACTTTAGTTCTCTTCCCAATAAACTACTATGCGTTTGATATTTGAAATCTTATGATATTCAGATGGGTCAATGTGGGTTTGTACTACTTCGTAGTTGGTTCTTTTCTGACCAACGTATATCTCTTTACGGCACATCATTCTGTTGTTTTGGTCATAAAGTAAAACGTAGAATTTTAGTGAGAAGTCATATCTGACCTTAATCTTTCCGTCTATCTCAAATTTTGGAAGAATGTTAGTGAACTGGTCAAACTCCATGTACGTTGAAATAGTTACTCCAAGGTCTTTTTCAAAATCACTCTTGAACTCGATGATACTTTCCAAATAAGTTTCTGCTGCCTCTTTGTATTTTCGTTGGGCGTTCTCACTAAGATTCTCAAATTGGCTTTCCGTCTTATCCAACTTAATGCCTTGCACAGTAGTTGGTGAATTTTTTGAAGAACTTTGTGCTCTGGTATTGTAATTTGGAGTAGATGATGTTCCCATCTGTTGAGTAGGAGCACTTTGGCTATATACAGGAACAGTCTTTGTATAGCCTAAACCATACGCAAGACAGTTAATGACATACGAGGCATTGGCTTCATTGAAGCTCGTAGCAGCAATGAAGTTGTTGATGATGCGGTTTTGGGAATTTGCCCAGTCACGCACATATATCAACTGATCCATATAGCCCTCGGCTATAAGATTCTTTAGGATTACCTTGAATGTCTTCGATTCCTCAAAGGCATTGTAATCACTAAACACGTTTATCACTTTGGCATTGGTGACTATCTCCTTGCCAAATTCTTGAACTATAGTTTGTATCGCCTCGTATAATTTCATTGTAATCTCAACTATTTAGTTTAGAATAGACCAACATTGTTTCTCAGCCAAAGAAGTTCCTTCTCTATACTTGGATTGTTCAATCCAAGGCTTTGGGCTTTCTTTAATGCATGAAACGCTTCTGAATATCTGCGTAATGAAGATAATGCCATACCCATGTTTGAATATATTTGGGCATCCGTAAATGGGGTGCCAGGGGTGTATGGCTCATTAAGTGCGTTTTTAAAAGCTTCTACAGCATCTGCATACTGCTTTTGACGGTAACAATGCACGGCTTGGTTGAAATAGGTTGTGCGTCCTCCAGCAAGCTGCTTGAACCATCTGAAACGCATACCGACCTCAGGATGCTCCATATCGAAGTAGCCAGTTCTGTCGCCTGGTTTAGTAAAACCGCATTTCTTGGCAACCATTTCAGAAGCAATATTATCATTGCTTATATCCAACATAACATGTTGGAAGGAGAAGTTTTGCAACAAGAAATCTGTCAGCCCTTTTAATGCAGCAGACGCATAACCTTGTTGTCTATGTGAGGGGTGAACAGCATATCCAACATTCCACATGGGCATGTTGGTGGATTTGTTCATCATTGGCTCTGCCGAAATGAATCCAACTTCTTCGCCATAATTGCTGAATATGATGAAGTTCAAAGATGCCTTCTGTTGGTTGGCATTCACTATGTATTGGCAAAACGCTCGGATATTTGCCGCATGATCTGCTCTAAGGACATAATATTTCTTCACGTCCTCATATCTGAATAGTTCTTCTATGAACCAAGCGTTACTTGTATTGACTAAGTGGAGTGAACATTCCCCACAGTCTATCATGTATGGTATATTGGGTGCTGCCATGATCTGCTTCTTTTTGATTGTCATGTTTATTTTTGTTCAAGCAAATTCTTAATGTCATCAAGAATCCCTTTATACAATTTCTTCTCATTTTCAAGCAATTGTGTTTTATACTCGAAATTCTGGTTTGCCTTCTCCAATTCTAATATAGTTTGGTCTTTTTTGAATAGAGAGGCTATCAGATTTCGCTCGCACTCTGTGGTTGCTTGTTTAAGTCTAACATATAAATCCCAAATCGATTTTATGTCATTCTCCTTCCAAGGAGCTTTACATGAGTAATATGTCCTATGGTCTGCACGCAATTCCAACCATTGGTTGTCATATCCTCCGCATGCAACAGTACATAGTTCAAAATCATTGTCTAATCGCCCAACAAGCACCTCTCCGTTCTCATTAATAAACTGAACGACATACCAAGAGTACCAGTTTGATATGGCTAATGATAAACGCTCATGTATCAATATACACTTCTTCGCATTCGAAAGAATATGAGGAGTGGCTGATACAGAGATACTATTATCATCCATAATAGCAACAAATAACGTTTTGCGATATTTGTCTTTTAAGGAATCGAGAGTTTTTCTATATTCTGTCTGGCAGTATGTGCCAAGTTCAACAAAATCGATATTCATATTATTGATTGTTTGTTGGTTACTTAATCTTTTGTACTACATCACCGAACTTGGCATAGTTGACTACTACGCCGTCGTCGAGGTCGAAGGCGATGGCTTGCTCTGCCACTACCTGCAGGCGGTCGTGATACTCCTGGCACTCTTCGAGCGTCTTGGTGAGTTGCTGGAGCTGCTTCATCTCACGTGTAGTGAGTTCGGAGCGGCGATTGTCGAGGTCAGTGATTCTTGCCTGTAGCGTCTCGATGTAGGGGAGGAGATACTTCGCACGGATGCGCTCGGCGGTATAGGCATTCATGCGGTGCATGTAGGCGATGCACTGGAAGGCTCCCTTCTTCGAGGCGAAGAGCCAATAGATAGGGCGGTTCTGATACATCTTCTTGTGGTCTTTCCAGAAGTCCTTCACGAAGTATTGCTCTACGGTTTTGCCGAGGCACTTCTCCACATAGTTGAGGTTCTCCACATGTTTCTCGTCACCCAAGGCGATGCGGACAAAGTCAGAGAAGCGGTTGGAGGCGTTGTCGGAGAAACCACAGTCATTCGGCATCAAAGGGATGATGCCGTCCTCGTCTATCTCAAACTCCACCTTATTATGTATATAGGGAGCTGTCTCCTCGGCTGTTGGGTTAGGGTGAGCGATGTGCAAGCCCTTCTTGTCGAGACGGTAGCGTCCCATCATGCAACCTACTGCATAGCTGATGAACTGCTTCATCACTACATCTTCATTCCACTCAATAGCCGCTCCGTACATGCTATCACTACCAGGGCATGGTGCAAACCATATTTCTCCTTGCTGAAGGATGGTTATCTCGTCCATCGGAACTTCAGGATGGAGTTCGTCTTGCAGACCGTAGATCTCGATGAACTGGCGATTGAGCTCTTCCTCGTTGGCGTGGAGCTGCATGAAGAGGTGCTCCCACTTCTTCTTGTATTGCTCCATGCGCCACTCCAAGCTGTCAAGTTCGGGTGCAGCCGGATCGATGCAGAGGTGTTCGCTCGTCTCCTTCTCATGACGCTCTATCTCGTGATGGATGTTGTCGATGTAGGTATCGGTATCTACTGCCAACAACGGATTCTCCTCGAAATCCCATGAGGTTTCGTGAGCATCCCAGTCTTTCTTGCTGATGGAGATGTTCGATTCTGTTATATCTGATATTTTCTTATTATATATACGATCACTTATAGGTAATGAACGAATGTCATTAACCTGATAATTTATGGTGGGATTAAAAATCTTCAGTAAACGATATGCAATCTTTGAATTTAGGAAACCCAAAACATTGCTTATTTCGGAATCATCCTTAAAGAATATTGATGAACCTCCAACATCAAAAACAGATTCTTTTAATAATGTTCTGAAACTAGGGATAGATGAGCATATGTAACTCCATGTTATACCTTTCTTATCCCAAAGGTATTCTGGCAGAATTCTTGCAATTTTATCTTTTTTATAAAAAGTTCTGGCTTCATTAGACCAATTGATAACCGTATCGAGATTCCCATACCATCTACGGAAAGCTCCTCCTTTGGCATAATAAATCCACTTCTTTTGATAACCAACATTATATGATGAGACTTCCCATATCTCTCTAAGATACTTATTATTATCACCTGTTTTTGTCTGTCCATCTGATATCGTACTTTGATACAAGTTTCTATTCGCAAAGGCTTCTTTCATCTTGTCACTCACCCAATACCCAATCGGGCATCCAGGAATCTTCTCAAAGTCTTGCTGAGAGACAATAGCATATCTCCCATTATCTTTCTTTGGAAAGACGAAAGGTACATTCTTTGTTCTATCTACATCATCGATGGTGAGGTATGAATATTCACCTTTTCTACTATTAGATTTACACTTATCAATCACAGTCATTACAGTTCCAAAGGCAATGCCAATGATGTGCCATCCGAAGTGACCCATAGAAGAGATAAAGTAGTTGTCAAGGATGTGTTTTCGGAACTTTTCAAAGCTGGAAAGGAACATCCATGATTCCATGGTAATGAAAGCAGTCTTACCTTTATCTAATGTCCTTTCCAACATCATCTCCATAAAAGCAGAGAATAAGTCTGCCTTCGTGGTTGGATAGTTTTTGTCCAAATAAGAACTTAATGAACTTGTCATGTGACCACGCCCCATATATGGAGGATTGGCTATCAATGCATGATACTTCTCTGTGAGGGCAAGAATAAGGCGGAAACCTTGGATTAACAAACCAAACTGCTTTGTATCGGCAGGAGCATCTTCGTAGCATTGGATACAATGCTTCATATAATTACGGGTATCATCGCTGATGTCGAACTTCATGATGCTACCGAGATTCTCTGCTTGCTCCAACAGCTGGAACGCATTATCCGGCTCTTTGCCATCAAAACGTTCCGACAGCTGATACCAACACGCAAAATGACCACTTGTATCACGCCAAGTGTATCGGTCGCAATGGGGCATATCCAGCACATTAGGTAAACAATGTCCATCGGCAAAGGCTGCATCCTTCTGGCAAGCTTTCAACAGAAGGGCAAATGTGGCCAGCTGTTTGGCACGAGTGTCGAGGTCAATACCGGTGAGGTTATGACGGAAGATGTTTTCGATGGCTTCGCCACGGCCATAGCCTTCGGCAATATAGAGGTCGTAGAGCAGGTCGAAGCATTCGTTTAGGATATGACCTGAACCGCAGGCAAGGTCTGCCACACGGAGGTCAGTCAGCTCATCGTATTTCAAAATGTTGGCAGCTGTTGGTTTCTCGGCAGGCTCTACAAGGTATTGCCACTTCTTTTGGAGTTGCGTCTCGTAAGGGTTGTTGTCGAGATAGATGCGGCCTACGGTATTCTGTACCATGTACTTCACAATCCAGTTGGGCGTGAAGATCTGTGTGGCGGCAGGTATCTCGTCGGCCTCGAACTTGCCCTTCTTGGCAAACACCTCGTCCTTGCGCTCAGAGATATAGAACTGGTAGAGCCAGCCGATGAGCTCGGGCGAGCGGTAGTCGGCATCGGTAATGAAGTCGGTATGGTTGAGCATATCAACAAAGCCACCCTCGGTGAGGATGTTGTTGGGCAGAAGTAGCTCAGTATAGTCTGCCATCGCACCGAAGCAACGGTAGATGATGGGATTGTCGTGACACCAGGCGTTGATGAGCACGGCAAACTGCTCGGTGACCTTCGTGTCATCGTCCAGCAGGTCGCTCAGGCGTGAGCGCATCTCGTCGTTCATCTCGGGAATGCGTCCCTGTCGGGCTTCATCCACAATGAAAGGGGTGCGAGCCGCATCGGTATAGTCGAGCACAGGAGCACAGAGGTCGTTCTTCTGTAGGATGCGGATGGCACAGAGGCGGTTGAACCAGGTGTAGGCTGCCTCCTCATACACCTCGCTGATGCCCTTCTGCTGGATGCGGTTGTAGAGCGAAGTCCACTGGTGGTAGAAGGTCTCGGGTAGCAACTGCCCATTCCAATGCGTACCGCCCTGCATGAGCTGCGGGCGATGCTCCTCGGCAACATTGCCTTTCTTGTCGAAACCAAGCGTGCGAATCTTGGCTGCGATTCCCTCTTTCAGTTTGTTGCGTGCCTCTGTGGCAAAACGCTTTATCCTATTCGTGTCCATATATGCTCCTTATAGCTAATTATTTCAAAATATATTGTAAATCAGATTGTAATGATTCAATCTCTTCATATCCATTAGTATGCAGACCTTTGTTGAGAACGTCGGTCTTAAAGGCAATGTCCGTTCCGCCGCAAAGCATGGAACCGATGTGCATCACCAACTTATAGAGTTGATGTCCCTGAATGTGAAGATAAGCATTCTCTTCCGTGAGGGGTTCTACAGTCTTCACCTCGGATGGGAGTGTTGCTAAAGCCTTGTTGAAGTTCTCTTTTACCTTTGCCAGATAGCCTGCACCATTGTCTACCAAGTCCGAACGACTGGGTTGAAGTGGAATGCAGGCATTGAACTTCGAGACATTCCACAATTGGTTAGTGGAACTGTCGGCACCATACTGAATCAGATAGAGCAACGGCTTATAGACAATCTTGGAGAAAGAGTGTAAGAAAGCTTGAAGGTCAAAATCAGAGTCTGGTATGGCCTTATCTTTTCGCTCGTTCAAATGGGCTGCCTCACACAAATGATTCTCCCATGAATAGGTGTAGGTCTGTGCTATATGGTTGGCAGCCACAAGTCCCTGTTCACCCCGAAGCAGACGAAGGTCACTGTCTATGCAGATGAAGAAGCGGTCAGTAAGATAGGGTCTGAAACGCAGACACTGCTCACAGCCACGACTATCTGTACCCTTATCGCTTTTGCTGTAATACAGATAGCGGTAACGGCCAGGCTTGACGCTCTGCAGCTGATAATCCCAGAAGTATTCGTCTTCCTTGTCCTCTAAATGCACTACTGCCTGATAGCGCATTGTTTGGGCAAGGTTCTGATATAATCTGGCTTGTTTTCGAATCCAATCCATAGCCATTGTTACTTTGTGATTTGTTCCATATACCAAACCTTATCGCCCCAACCTTCACCGAAGAGGGCTGGCGAATGGGTGGTGATGAAGTACTGGGCATTGGGATTGAGACGCACAAGCAGGTTGATGAGCTCAAACTGCCAGTCAATGTCCAATGAGTTTTCTGGCTCGTCGATGAGTACGATGGCTTCACGTCCATTGAGAAGGAACACACGGAGAAGGATGAGCAGCACCTGCATCTCTCCCGAAGAGAGACTGCCTACAGGCAAGACTCCGTTTTGGGAAATAACGGAGAATTTGTTACCCTCAATCTCAATGCGTTTCTCTGTCAAGGCAAACAGCTCGTTAACAGTCTGTTGAAAGGTCTCAATACGGCCTCTTAATTCAGCCTGTCTTTCTGCTGTACTATCGATCATGGACATGCGGAGGCTCATCAACGATGGTCCTGTCTTCATGTCATATATAAAATACTCCAAGTCCTGCGAAAGGGCGGTGGCTGTCTTGCGCTTGTCCCTCATAGAGATGTTGTCGATGGAAGGAAGATAAACCACATTGTCCTTGGTGTCTTTACTTCCAAGCAACGACTTATACAGATTGCTCAGAAAGGTGGTCTTACCACTGCCGTTGATGCCCATAATGATATTGACATCAGGATTAGCTTGGAACAGCACTTGTTGTTTGTTCCAAATACTAATGTTTACTTCTGATATTCTTGTCTGTGACATATATAATTGCTTTTTATGTTTTTACTTTGTTATCATCACCCCATCATGATCAACAAGCAATTTCAGCAGTTGCTGACGCAAACCTTCGAGATAGTGGTCAATGTCATCGGCATTGGTGATGGGCAACTTGGTCTTCGTCTGAAGCGATGCCTGACGGATGCGCTTGGTGGGGGGTGTTGGAGGCTGTGTACCGCCACCTCCTCCAGGGGGAGGCGTAGGCTGTGTGTAGGACATAATCCGCTCAATCTGCTCCTGATAGAATACGTCGGTGTTGATGTTGTTCTGAAGCACAAGAATGTTGCTCGGAGAGGTCTTCAAGTGGATGGTAGCCTCTCGGTCTGCCAACACAGACGTGGGTACATGCTGCTTCTCTGCTACTTGACAGAGATAGTCGAACTGCTCGTTGTAGGCGACACGTATCTTCTCACGCATGGCGTTGCGCACCTCGTCGAGTGCGCCAGAGAGCTGACGCTGTAGCTTGATGTAGCCCCGCAATCCTGCAATAGGCCATGGGTCGTCCTTTACCTTGGTGATTTCGCCCACGGCACCTTGGATTTCCATAGGCACGAAAGCGAAGTTGTACTGATTGTCATCCACGAACTGACGGAGCGTGCGGTAAGTGGAGAGCTGGTCGTGTGTGAACTGCACCACCTCCTTGCAGCGGTCTACCAGCGTATGGGCTTTCTCTCGGTCAGCGATCACTGCCTGGAAGAACTTCAGCGGGTCACGCTCAGAGAGCCATTTCTCAAACAGATCGATGGCTTCACGGATGGGAGAGACAAAAGGATAGGCCAGTATCTGCTGCTCAATGTCCTTATAGCCCTTTATCATTCGGGCAAGGCTGCGCTCGCTCTCCACGTCACGACACATGCGGAAGAGCTGGGTGCTGTCGGTAGTGGCAGGGGCGGCAGAGAGACCGAAGATGTCTTTCCATGCAGCGATGAACTCCTGAATGACCTGCGGCGAGATGACCTTGGCTTGGCGAAGCGTGAACTTGTTGTACTCGCTGACAATGCGGTTGGCAACGAGTGAGGTTTCCACGTTAGGGTTATTGGAGTATGAGTAGTCACGATTGTGGCGACGTACCAATTCATTGATAATATATAAGGTACAGATGTTGTCCCAACCGTAGGGAGCCTTGGAGAATTTTGTGAGCACGTCGGCTACGTTTACTTCCATAAACTGTTTGTTGAGGTAAATCTCCACCTCGTGCTCAGCATCGGTGAGGACAGCATTAATGCCTTCATACTCTCCAGGCTGGATGTCGCGAAGGATGGCTCTCTTCAACTGCTCCGTGGTACGAGGGATGCTTGGGCTATTCACCAAATTGGCTTTGGTGAAGATACCCGATAGGTGCTTGGCGATGGCCAAACGGTAGCGGTCGTTGCCTTTCTTCTGCGCCAACTCGGTCTCGTCGATAACGCTCAATCCCGACACGATAGGACAGGTATCAACTATCTTCTGCATTTCGGGTGCAATAACGTAGGTATATAGTTCCTGCGCACGCTTGGTGAACTCGGCATGGGTCTTGGCATCGCCATTCTTGGCAGCCGGAGTAGCCATGTAGAGATTAGCCTGGCAGTACCAGTAAAAGGCGTTGTAGAGCCGCTTGTTGCTGCGGAACTGCGGACCGAGATAATAGACCATGCGGTTGGGCTGGTTCTGCAGTGCCAGGGTATCGACGTTGTCGTAGTCGGTGTCCATGGCAAACTCCACCACCACATCGGGGTTGTTGGTATGGAGGAAGGATCGTTGCTTGATGCTGAGCCCCACAGAGAAGGAGCGGGTCATATACTGCTCCTTGTTCTTCAGGGCAGATATGTATTTGCCGAAGATTTCCTTCAGCTGCTCTGCCTGAGTATTATTGTCAGCCACCTGACTCTGGATGAGCTGGGCAACCTTCATTTCCTCTTCGCTATAGAAGGTATAGGTGTCGGCTGCTCCCTGTTTGCCCTGCTCACGACGGATAATATTGTTGTCGCAGAGGAACTCCACTATCTTCTCTACCTCGTTCTTGATGGTGAGGCGAGGGGTCTCCATGTTGTTGACCAACAGGGAGGTCACGTTGTCTATGGTGGCAGGGAAGATGAGTTTGTCGGTCTGCGAGATATTGCAGATCATGAAGAGGACGTTGACCACACGGATGGCCAGCTTCGGGTCACGCTCATAGGTGCGCGCCATACGGATGGCATTATCAACCGCCTTCTGTCCACGAGCCTGCAAGCCCTCCTCAAACATATTGTTGTACAATTCGTCGAAAGAGATGAACTTGCCCAGTTCGGCATCGGCATTGGTCTTTGCCGTAGAGTGGATGACCTTGATGATGCTTCGCTCGTTGCCCTTCACCTCCTTGGCGACATAGCCCAAGGCGAGGAACGAGTTGAACACCTGCATGATGAGCTTGAACTGATAGGGCACAAAGGGATAGTAGGCCACGAAGTCCTCCTTGCTGTCGTAGCTGCTATAGGAGTTGGGCAGCTTGAACTGGAGGTCGAAAGCCGCTTTCTGGCGGTCGTATAGTTCCTCTAAGTCGGGCATCACTTCCTCTTTCTTGTCGAGAATACGCTTTTGGGTGATGACCTCGGGCTGTGTGCCTTTGAGAGACACCTTCACCTCGAAGCGTCCCTTAATCTTGCCTTCCTTGTCTTTCTCCTCGGCTATGTTGCAGTCGTCCATAATCTCGGAGAGGTCCTGTTGGGCAGTACATGCCACCCATACCTTGTTCTGACATGCCTCAGAGAGTTTGGTGATAATCTCCTGAAGGTTGAGGTAGCGGTCACGTTCCTTGTTGATGAATTGGCTCACTTCATCGGCAAGAAGAA
Source organism: uncultured Prevotella sp. (assembly GCA_945875635.1). Taxonomy (GTDB): domain Bacteria; phylum Bacteroidota; class Bacteroidia; order Bacteroidales; family Bacteroidaceae; genus Prevotella. The sequence continues at coordinate 2,688 of CAMCLD010000028.1, read as the reverse complement.
TCAGACGGTAGTCATCGCCCTTGTCTTTGAGGTAGGAGGCCAGTTCCATACCGAAGCGGTCGATGCTGAGTATGGTGTCGCGCTTGATGATGCGCTCGCGTATGCTATCCACAGAGAGTGTAGGTGCCAGTTCCTTGGCTATGTCGAGCACCCAGTCCAGTTCGTTGTCTATGAGGTCGGCAGCCATACCGGGGTCATTCCAGTCGCCCCCTTCCTCGGCTATGCGCTCCTTGAAAGCTTCAAACACCCCCTTTTCCTGCAATGGCTTTTCGAGGTTTTGAGCCAAGGTGATATTGAACTTGTTGAAGCCACGCTTGCCATTGAACTCATTCCAGAATACATGCAGGAATGCTTTCTTCTTGTCAGTGGAGTTGTCGTAGCTCGTTTCGAGATTGAAGATGCAGGTGTCGATGGTGGCACGTTTCAGCCAGTTGGCTATAGAGAGCAGCTGCTCATAGTCGAAGCCGATGTTGTGCTTCTCGTCGAGTGGGTCAATAACCTTCACTGCATCGAGCAGACGCTGCATGGCGGCATCGCGGGTGTGGGGCGTGATGCAGTAGTCGAGGTACTTCAGGAAGTGTGACTTACCCGAACCATAGTAACCGTCAATCCATATACCCACATGGTCGTAGGGACGGTTGTTCTTGATGGCATCCAGTATGCGGAAGAGACCGTTGATGATCTCGTCCGTAAACACATATTCCTGTATTTCCACTTGTTCGGTCTCTGGATCGAACTTGGTCGCACTCACAGCAGGATTAACTGCTCGGTTGATAGGCTTGCTGTATAAATCTCTTAGCTTCATGGCTACTCTGCATTTATTCATTGATTAATAGTGTCGCCCGATATGTATGGTTGTCGGGCAATGTTCCGAACAGACGGAACGAGTTCTGGTCACGATGTCCAGGATAGAAAACGATGATCTTGTATTTCCCCGTTTCGTTGTAGTCCTCGTATAAGGCAAGGAACTCGTTGACACGCAGATAGGGAAACATCGAACCTATGCCGTAAAGAAAAACGTATGGACGACGATACTGATCCTTGATGGTGATATGGTTGAGAATGCGCTGATGGATATACTGCATGAACTCAGGCGAGTGGGCATTGCGCGTCAGCGTGTCTTGTGTGTTCTGTGACTTGGAGGGGGCAGCCTGTTCTTTTTCCAACTGATATTTCAGCATAGAGGGATGGCGCAGGAACTTCTTCTGGTCGAGGAAATTGCAGAACTCATCAAACAGATTAAGCGTAAGCACATCCACATAGTTGATGGGGCGAATGAGGTTCGCCTTGAACTCCTGTATCTGCTTACGAATGTCATACTCCTTCTCTGCCGGATACTGGTAGATGAAGAAGTTGTAGAACAGGTCTCCATTCTCTGTGTCCTGAAAACCTGGGCTGTTCAGTTTGTCATCAAGTTCCTTTATAGTCATATCATCATCTGTTTGATACTGTCAATCTGATAGGGTTGAAGGAGACAGGCTTCAAGAAACCATGGTTCTCCTATCTTTATATAATAGTCCATATTATTTGCCTGCACGCTGTGGAGTTCGCTTATGTTGTCAAGCATACCAACCTTGCGAAGTATCGACAGGTAGGTGCTTGCCACCTTGCGCATGGTGTTCTCGCTCCATGTGTTGACAAACTCGTCCTTTGCAGCTATCTCAGAGAACTCCATCATCAGGTCATCTCTTGTCAGCGACTTGGCAATGCCGTTCCACTTACGCATAGTCACCCGTATCTGAAAGTCAAAGCAAATCTTGTAGGTTTTCAGAATGACGAAGAACAAGGCAATCTTCTGATTGTGCTCCTCCATCATCTTGTAGTCCTCCCAAAAGCTGACTGGCATGGTGTCATAGCGTCGGGCAATCTCGACAATGTTCCTCTTGCGGGATGTCTCTGCATTGATTTGAAGAATACGGTTGTTCACCGCTTCGTCTTTCAGTAATACGTCACGGTTATCGGATTGGAGCAGGGGCAGCAACAGGTTGGTCTCCTCGAAAAGGAAACCTCCGCCTGTGATGGCTGCTGTATATGGACTTTGTATTCTCTTCATTATTCAATATTTAATTTGCAAATCTACAATTGACCAGTGCATTCAATCTGCACAACATCATAATTCTGTAGATTTTTGCGTATATTATCTATAATTTCTTGTCTGTAAGGCTCTGGTTCGAGCACTTTCACATCTTTTCCGAACGAAAGTATCAACTGTGTGAACTCGTAGGTAGGACGTACCTCTACCGCCAAAATGCAGTTCTCGTCATCAACGATTTCCTGGGAGTGATGCAATGGCTTTGATACAATGTAAGGATATTGCTTCTTGGAGAATTGAAGCACAACTTTTATCTTTTCTACATCCGACGGTGGTATGGTGACCCCGAAAACATCATCGAAGTAGTGCTCAAAATCAATCTCCTTATTGGGGATAAATGCCACGCTTTCCTCTACCTGCAATTCTTGAATGCGGTCAAGGGCGAAGTTCGTGATGCGGTCTGTCTCAGCATCGTATGCCATCAGGAACCATCGGTTATTGTACTGCTTGATATACCAAGGGTGTACCACAGCCATGCGCTCCTCTTCACAATTCTTGTAGTTGCGATAGGCGATTCTAAGAACTTGGTGATTGACCGCTGCGTCAATGATTCTCGGTAGCAGGTTCAATCCTTTCAAGAATGGATTCTGCTCGAA
>CAMCLD010000027.1 GCA_945875635.1 uncultured Prevotella sp. | reverse complement strand
CATAAACCCACCTTAAAAGCAGAGCAAAATGAGGCAAAGGAAGTTTTAGGCCTCTCTGCAAATTCGTTATAAAAGCATAAAAAGAAAGCCTTTATCACGGTTCTTCCGAGAATTGTTAATATCTTTGCATTGAACTTAAATAAAATTACGATGGACGATTTGAATCGATTAAAGGTTGTGCTGGTTGAACAGAAGAAAACTGGCAAATGGCTTGCAGAGCAACTTGGTGTTAGCACTACAACCACAAGCCGATGGTGCTCCAATGCATCACAGCCAGATCTTCAAACATTAAACAAGATAGCAAAAGTTCTTAATGTTAACATGAAGGACTTACTGACAGATAACAAAATAGAATAAAGGCGAATCACATAACGTCTAAGAAATGACGCAAGAAAATAAAGACATACAGCCACAGGCTGAACCACATATCGTGAAGTCGCATGACATTCACATTGACAATGACTATGCAGACTGGATAGCGGACATTAAGAGTCGCTATCGTTCCGCACAGGTAAAGGCAGCTGTCAAGGTAAATGCTGAGAAACTTTTGTTCAACTGGCAACTTGGTCGTGACTTGGTACAGAAGAAAGCCGAAGAACGCTGGGGAGCAGGAGTTGTAGAACAGGTAAGCTTAGATTTGAAGCGAGAGTTTCCTAACAGTACAAACTTTTCTGTGCGCAATTTGTGGTATATGAAACAGTGGTATCTGTTCTATGCCGAGAATATGGAAAAACTGAAACAGCTTGTTTCAGTAATGTTGCCAGAAGATGACTACGATAACAAAATCAAACAAATAACAGATGAAGAAAAACTGAAACAGTCTGTTTCAGAATTTCCTTTGCCTTTTGCTTGCGTGCCATGGGGACACCATGTTCGTATAGTCCAACATTCGGAAACAATTGAAGAAGCCTTGTTCTATGTGGGGTACACTATTCGAGAAGGAATTAGTCGTGACATATTGACGCGAGTAATGAAAGATGATATTTACAAAAAGCAAGGTACTGTTCCCAACAATTTTTCGCAACACTTGACACCACAACTGGCACAATTGGCACGGTATGTGGTAAAGGAAAACTACGATTTTGGCTTTGCAACAGTAGATCACGAAACCTACAACGAAAGCGAATTGGAGAAGGCTCTTCACGAAAACATTACAGCACTGCTGCTAGAAATGGGCAATGGTTTTGCTTTCATCGGCAAACAGAAAGAAATAATTGTTGGCGGAAGAACAAGAAGAATCGACTTGCTTTTCTACCATATTCGACTACGCTGCTACATTGTATGCGAACTGAAGGCAAGAGCGTTCGAACCAGAGTTTGCTGGCAAGTTAAACTACTATGTAAACGCTGTTGACGAAGTTTTGAAACAACCCGATGACAATCCGACTATAGGTCTTTTGGTATGCACGAATATGAACAGGGCTGATGTCCAATGGTCGTTCAAAGGCATCTCCACTCCTATGGGCGTAGCCACGTATAACAACATCAGAATCAAGGATGCCTTGCCAAGCCAAGAACTATTGGCTGAGCGTGTGCGCCTCTTGCAAAAGGAGTTGCAGGAGACCAAACGTTTGATGGGCAAGGTGGGTGATGCAGAAAACTCACAAAGTTGAAAGAACGTTTTTTGACATTGAGAGAATAAACATAAAGTTGAATCAAATAAAGAATGATATTTAATATGCCCCCCAAAAAGAAATATAAAATAGTTGACCTTTTTTGTGGTTGCGGTGGAATGTCACTCGGCTTAGAAAAGGCCGGGTATGACGTGGTTGCAGGCTTTGATAATTGGAAACCGGCCATTGATGTGTATGAGGCGAATTTCAATCATCCTGTGATTAAATTAGATTTGTCAGATGTTCATACATCTGTTGATGAAATCTCCAAATTCTGTCCTGATATAATTGTTGGAGGACCTCCTTGTCAAGATTTCTCTACGGCAGGACATCAAGATGAAAGTGGAGGGCGTGCAATTCTTTCTGTTTGCTTTTCTGAAATAATATGCAGCATCAAACCTCATTTTTTTGTTATGGAAAATGTTGCGGCAATTCACAACACTAAATCGTTTAAGTTGGCAATAAACAATTTTAGAAAAGAAGGTTATGGGCTTACAATGAAAACATTGGATGCGTCTTATTGTGGAGTTCCACAAATAAGGAAACGTATGTTTGTTATCGGCGAGATGAATTCTGTTGACGGTTTTCTAAACGAAGAACTAGAGAAGAATCTTACAGACAAACCAATGTCGATATATGATTATTTGGGCAATTCTTTGGGTATTGAACATTATTTCCGTGTGCCTACCAATTACAATAGACGTGCCGTATATAGCATATATGAACCATCTATGACAATTCGTGGTGTTGACAGACCTGTTCCAAGTGGATACAAAGGGCATCCTCTTGATTCTGCGCCTGTTAACACGACTCGCAATTTGACTCCAAAAGAAAGGAGTTATATCCAAACTTTTCCACAAGAGTTTAATTTCTTCGGTGGAAAATCTGATATGAACACGATGATAGGCAATGCTGTTCCAGTAAATTTGGCTAAATACGTCGGTGAGGCTTTGCTAAGATACATCAAAACAATACATAGAAGTTATGAAAGTTGTTGATTTGTTTTCTGGATGCGGTGGTATGTCGTTAGGATTTGAGAAAGCTGGATTCGACGTTGTGGGTGCTTTTGACAATTGGGAAACTGCCGTTGAAATTTATAAAGCAAATTTCAAACATCCGATATATAAGGCAGATTTAAGCAATGAAGATTCCGTTCCAATTATTAAAGGTCTAAAACCTGATTTAATAATTGGCGGCCCCCCATGTCAAGATTATTCCATAGCAGGGAAAAGAGAAATAGGTAAAAGGGCAAATCTTACTATTAGATTTGGAGAAATAGTATCACAAGTAAAGTCGACTTGGGTGGTGTTTGAAAATGTTTATAATATTGAACGTTTTCCCACGTTGCCGCAATTGAAGGAAATCCTTATGAATGCAGGGTATGGGATTTCGACCAGAGTATTGGATGCAAGTTTATGCGGTGTTCCACAAAAAAGAAAACGTTTCTTTCTTGTTGGAAAGTTGAATGCAAAAAATGGATTTTTTGATGATGCATTTGTTGCAAACATGTCTGATGTTCCAATGACAGTAAGGGACTATCTAGGTGATGCATTACAAACCCAATTTTATTATATGCATCCAAGAAGCTATAATAGAAGGGCTGTTTTTTCAATAGATGAGCCTTCTGCGACAATTCGTGGAATAAATAGACCAATTCCCGAAAATTACAAAAAGCATCCTGCCGACAAAGCAGATATATCCGATGGAGTACGAGCATTAACGACGAGAGAACGAGGATATTTGCAGACTTTCCCAGATTCTTTTTTGTTTCCTGGTGCGAAAACGGATGTAGAATTGGCAATAGGCAATGCTGTTCCTCCTGTTTTAGCAAATTATATTGCAAAGAGTATTATTCTATTTCAAAAAAACAATAAAGAAAGGAGCCAATTATGACATACTTTATTGAGGTTACTGGATATCAGACATATGCAAATGCAGATGATAATTTTCATTTCAGTTACAATGCGAACAGTGGCGGTGGACAATCTTTTTTGGGTGGTATGTTTGCCAATGAAAAAGGAGAGCTCACATCACCAACTGTACTAGATGGATATGTCGGTATATTTAAAATTGTATATAAAAATGCAAATGGAAAAGATATAGAGTTTATATTGGATGACATTAATGGTAAATACGAAATAAAGCCTCGCGGAAAAGGTAGTACCTCAATGAAACTTAGTGTTGGCATGAAATTGGAAAGTCCAAGCAAATTGATTTCTTCCCTTTTCATGTTGCCTCCAACCTGTGCAATTAAGAATCCTGCCAATTTGGATGTTTCAATTTTATCATCAAACAATTTTTGGCTACAATCGATGTGGCTAAAATGTGACATTTCAGATGCTTCCAAACAAGTATATTTGATTCCGAAAGACTTTGTTTTTTGTGGTGGTAGTAATAAAGACAAGCAAGGTAATGACAGGTATTTTAAACTAGAAACAGAAAAACGCATACTAGATGTTATCTCGTTGTCAGAAAATGTGGAACGGCTACCCAAAGAGTTTGTACAGTATGTAAGTTTGTTCTCCGACATTTATTTAGGTAAAGTACCTTTTGATTATAAGGGTTGCGTCAATGCATCGAAGCAGATTATGGTATTGCTGGCCAAAGAATACCCTGCGGAATATTCTGGCATAGAAGACCCTTTGCCTTTTTTGAAATCCTTAATTGCAAGGTCATACACAAAAAACAAAAAATCAGATGCTTCTCTTTCAAAAAATTACAATGTTTACTTTGCGGCAACTCGAGTAAAACCATTTTTGCTTCTTGCTGGTATTTCTGGTACAGGAAAGAGCCGCATAGTACGAGAGTTTGCTTTCAAGTCATGCCCTGAGTATTTGCAAGACAAGGCAGGTACAACACCTGGCAACTATTGTATGATAGAGGTGAAACCGAATTGGCATGACTCAACAGAATTGTTGGGATATTACAGCCGATTAGGAAAGGCAGGTTATCAGTTCACGAAGTTCGTCAAGTTCTTGGTGAAGGCCAAGATGTTTCCTACTGTTCCATTCTTTGTATGTCTTGATGAAATGAATTTGGCTCCTGTAGAACAGTATTTTGCAGAGATACTGAGCATTTTGGAAACTCGCAAGCATCCTAAGAATGAGGAAACTGGCGAGGTGGATATGAACAGGGTAAAAACAGAACCAATAATCGATGCGCAGTATTTCCGTGAATTGTCAGAAATGTCCCATACAAAAAATGCCCAAACGGGAGAGCCTTTTAGCAGCAATCTGACAGATCGGGACATCTACCTCAAACTCTTTGAAATTAATACTAAGGAAGCAATCGAAAAAGAACAGATTGCAGAAGAAGTAGGTAATCGTTATGAATTAACAACGGAGGGACTTACTTTGCCAGACAATGTTGTAATCATTGGTACAGTCAATATGGATGATACTACGCATCAGTTCTCCCGTAAGGTGATTGACCGTGCCATGACTATAGAAATGAATGGAGGCAATCTGCGCAATATGTTCGGTGGTAGTAAGAACTTAGAGTATTTGCCTAACAAGGAACAACAAAAATGGCAGAAAGCATTCATTCGTAGATATGTAACAGCTGACGAGGTTCTGGAGGCACATTCAGATGTTGCAAAAGAATTAGTAGAAAAACTTCCTGCACAGTTGGAGGAAATCAACAAGGCGTTGAAAGGAACTCCTTTTGAGGTTAGTTATCGTGTGCTGAACGAACTGACTATTATGGCTGGTGTGATGCTTGATGAAGGCAAGGAATTAGATGATGCCATCGCACAATCTGTAAATAACATTCTGTTAATGAAAATTCTGCCACGTATTGAAGGTGATGCTGAAATGTTTGCATTGTCAAGAGAATACAAGACAAAAGTTGGTGTAACGTATGATAACCGATTGGAATGGTTGAAAAATATTGCGCCAGACATCAAGGATCCATTGACTGATGCTGAATCTGATAATAACGATACAGAAGAAAAGGCAGAAGCTGTCAAAGAGCACCAACCTACTGCAAAAGATAAGATACAAGAAATGATTGACCGACTGAATAATCAGGAGTTCACTCGTTTCTGGCCTTAATCAATTTTTGTTTGAAATATAAATAATATGGCAAAAGATTTAACGGTTTCACCTATTGAACGTCAAAACATTCTAAATAATAGAATGGCAATACCTCGTATACAGGAAAAACTGAATGTGGAAGCATATCAGTTTGAAGGTAAGTACTATTTGACAAAGCAAATGGTTGCTGATTTCTATGAGGTAGATATAAGGACAATAGATAATTACCTATCATCGTACGAAGACGAGCTCAAGCACAATGGTTATTTTTTATGTAAGGGTAAATCGCTGAAAGAGTTTAAGTTACAATTTGCTCACGAAAAAAGTTTCATGAGCAAAATTACTCAATTGGGACTATTTGATTTTCGCGCTTTTTTGAATATCGGCATGTTATTGTCCGAGAGTGAGAAGGCAAGGGAGGTTCGTAGCGTAATATTGGATATTGTAATATCTACCATAAATGAAAAAGGTGGAGGAGGAACTAAATACATTAATTGGAGAGACCGAGAATATTTACCTGCTGCAATACAAGAAGCGAACTATAGAAAGAACCTGACGGGTTCCATTAAGGAATATGTAGATGGACATAGAACTTATAAATATGCTTCAGTTACAGATATGATATATATTGCTGTATTTCATGAAAATGCAAAACAGTATAGACGTTTACTGCAACTAAAGCCCAAAGATAATGTAAAGGCAACCATGTATGCGGAAGTTCTTAGGGTCATCAGTTCTTTTGAAAATGGAATTGGTGGTGCAATCTCTGAAAAGTCTAAAGCACTTGGACGAAAAATAACACTTCAAGAGGTTCAAGAACTAATTAATGCACAAGCAGACAGCCCTGCTATGGCTCCATTTCTATATGATGCAAGACAAAAAATGGCTTCGCTTGATCTTGGGCTCAGAGATGTGTATCATGACAATATAGCTGGTTACCTTAGGGCATTATCTCCAGAAGAATTCGACAGGTTTATTGGGTGTGACTCAGTCGATTTAGAACAATTATTAGACAATGATGAAAATAGACTTGTATTAGAAAGACTGAAGAAGTAAGTTTATGGGAGATTTTACATATTTGACTCTTAAGGATATATTGACCTACTATCGTGAAACCATTGACCAAAGTGGTGGAGGTATGTTTGGTATTCGTGAACAAGATGGAATAGAGAAGATTCTGGATTTTGTTCAAAACGATATGTATTATCCCACGTTGGAGGATAAACTAACTTATTTGGTCTATGCATTTTGTACTGGACATTACTTTGCTGATGGTAATAAAAGAATTTCATTGGTTATAGGTGCTCATTTTCTAATCAAGAATAAACGAGGATGGGCAGGATTTCACTTTTTGCCATATATGGAGGCATATATCTGGCATGTTGCAGCTGGCAATATAGAAAAGGAGTTGTTTGGTAAAATTATTCATGCCGTTATAAATCGCAAAGAATTGGATGAATCAACAAAGTTGGAAGTTATAAATTCTATGAAAAAAAGTCCTCTATATTCGGAAGAAGGAGAATAAGTAAAAGATCATAAATCATGCAGACAGAGGTTTTAAGATTCATTCATCCCGACTATGAGGTGATTGTCCGCACGCAAGACATTAGCTATTCGTGGGAACGCTTCAAGGGACGCATCAATTATTCAAGGAGAGACAATCCTAATATTGATGCGCCTGAGGCTTATTGCCGTTATACCTCAAAAGATGAATGTGAACTTTACCTATACAGTCCTATAATAGGGAAGAAAACTGATGAGGAAGAGGAAACAAAACTTGAAGCAGGTAAGGTGTGGGATAAACTGTGGCCTGTCATCTTTGAAACCTGCAAATATCAAGTACGTTTACTATTCCATGGTGTTGATAAGGACTCTGTTCCAGAAATCCGACATGTACGAAAAGACATAGAGGATAGCTTCTTTGTTGATGAAGAGTTGAATGGAAGGGAAGAAAAATCCCTCACGGGAGAGTTAGACTTCTTGAATGAGCCAGGAGTGTTCAAACTAGATTTCTCCTATCAGAAGAATGGCGTCCGTAAAGACAGCTATGTTACGTTTGATGTGGTATCGCCCAAACTCGATACAAAAAACGATTACAAGTCGCTGTTGCGAGAAGTTAATGATGAGTACGAAAATGTCATCTATCGCTATCTGAGTATCACTCTTCAACAATTCAGTCGAGGACGAATCAATACCGATGCTACATGGATGGCTGCATTCCAAAGCGTTGTGGATGATTATGTGAAGAACGTCAAACGTGTGATTCAGAATCCACATTCACAGATTGTGAACTTCCGTACATCACGAAAAGCAGAACAGATTAAGTTCTGGACTCCTGCAATGGAAGAGCGCTATGGCGAAGTGGAGAAGGAAGGGAAACTGGAAGAGTATTACTTTGGCTATAATGAAGTGCGTTCTACCCACGACACGATGGAGAACCGTTTCGTGAAATATACTCTTCAAAGCATTGGACGACGACTTTCTTCTGTAATAACCACCGTACTCAACTCCTCACAAGAAGAACTCTCAGAACGTCATCGCAAGATGTGGACAGACTATCAAGATTCTTTGAGAAGACTGTCAAAACACCCATTCTTCAAGACTGTAGGCCGTTTCGATGGAATGAAACAAGAAAGCCTTGTTCTGCAAAGCCGATTGGGTTATCAACAGATATATAAAGATTGGCTCAAACTGAAACGAGGAATTGACTTGTATAATGGAGCTGCGAACATTGGCACCCTACAAATATGGGAGATCTATGAGCTTTGGTGTTTCATCAAGATGAAGAAACTCGTTGCTGATGCTATGGGTATTGACCATAACAAACCATCGCATGAACAACTAATAACAGAGCCGAAAGGAACGCTACTCAATCCGTTTACAAATTCTTCGTTGGAACATATTGTAGAATATCGTTATCCAGAAGCAGAGGATGATGATACGGATGAACGCAAGGAACAACTTGCTTCTCATGAGGGTGACGTGGTTACTCTTCATTACCAGCATACGTTTAACCGCGCAAGTGGTAAAGATGAGTATGGAATGGGCATCAATACGGCGACAACAGAGCAACGTCCAGACATTGTGCTTAATATTCGCAAGGCATCTGGCGAAGTTGTCTTGACCTATCTGTATGATGCGAAGTATCGTGTCATCAACGACAAGAAGCTTGATAAAGACTTTGAGGAACAAGATATAGTTGAAATGGCAGATTTTCCAGGAGGAGATTATCCGCCAACGGATGCTATCAATCAGATGCACCGCTACCGTGATGCTATTTATTATAGTAAAGAGCATGAACCATATCGCTCTAAGGAAATAATTGGTGGCTACATTCTTTTCCCTGGTCGTGGTAGCGACGAATACGTCAAAAAACGTTACTATAGTGCGAGTGTAGATAGTGTGAATATCGGAGCATTCCCTTTGCTGCCAAATAGTGACTCCTTACTGAGAGCGCATTTGGATGATATCTTGATGAAATATACGGCTGCAGATACTCATGTAGCTAAAGCCAAGCCACAACGCACATTGGCATACGTTACTGAAGAAGAAAAGGCAGGAATGTTGCCTGATGATTTGGTGATGATTGCTGTTGCTGGCAGCGAAGAGAAACGTCAATGGACATTTGACAATCTTTGGTATAACATACCTTTGGAAAAAATTGCCGATTCTCCATGGAATCAAGCGAAGTATTTGCTCTTGTATGTCAAGGGAGAGAAATTCGTGGGCAATCTCTGTAAGATTGTCCGTACAAAGCATGATGTATGGACAAAGGAAAAGTTGGTAGAAGGGAACTATCCTGATGCTCCCAGTCATTCAGCCTACTTCATGATTCGAATAAGGAAACCTAGTGACACAGACGTAGAATTACAAAAGTTGCAGTTCAACGTCAAAGACATCCCCAATAAGTATTGGGGAAATGAACGTATGGCATTCATGCTGGTCAAGTTGAATAGTCTGGAGACTGTTGTTGATAGAGTGTAAATGAAATCAGACATTAAAATGGGAAAAATATACTTATACAAAACGGCAAACAAATCAGTGGCGATACAGGGTCGAGTAGAGCGAGGGAGTTTCACCCTCACCCTCTCACAGAACCGTGCGTGAAAGTCTCCCCTCACACGGCTCTTCACACTCAACGTTTTGTGCATAGACATAATCTGATGTTTGATGACCGGTTGGTATTTGAGTCTCCGGGCAAACTCCCCGGACAAGTGAAGCCCACTAATATCCGACACACCCATTTCTCTCGTAATCCTAAGATTGCAGCATTCCTCAAAGCATATCACTTTGTGAAGGAATTTGGCGAGGGCTTTGACCGTATCTGTCGTGAACAAGAGGCTAATGGTGCAAATGCCCCATCCTTCAGAACTGACGAGTTCATCCTGAAGATTACTGTGCCAAAGGTAGCAGAAAAGGTGACTGTAAACGTCACAGAAAAGGTGAATGCCACAGAAAACGTCATAGATGTGTCACAGAAAACGTCACAGAAACGGGGTGAAAGGTTGACAGAAAACCGTCATGGGTTGATAGATAAGCATCAAAAGTTGATAGAAAAGTTGATAGAAAAGGCAGCTCGACAAGGAGATAAGTTGACAGAAAATAGGATTTCCATCCTTCGTTTAGTGATGGATGACCCATATATATCAAAAGCAGATTTGTCAAAACTTGTAGGTATCAGTGTTGCAGCCATAAGTGCGAATATTGAAGTACTGCGTGGTAAGTATCTCCGTCGGGTCGGTCCCGACAAAGGTGGCTTTTGGGAAATAATTGAGTAATCCTCCATACAAGCATACCGACTTTTTTATTGATTCACGTATCTTAAAATTACATTCAAAGTTGCTAAAAATTAACGAGTTGTGCAAATTTTCAAAGAACTATTCTGCTATTTAAAACGTTAAATATCAGAGCATTGTATTAACAATTGAATAAGGATTTCAGCATCTGTTTTTCGGAACATCTAACTGGATACCCTATAAATTTGTTTGTTCTGGTCATTGACAAATTCAAACAAGAAGAGTAGCAACTTGTTGACTTGTCAACTCGTTTTTTCGCAAAGTTTAAGGAAACTCCTGACAGCATGTCGAAGACATGCGAACCAACGGTCACTGACCGAAGGGAAAAGAAAACTTGAGTAAAAAATAAAGGCATTCCTGCAAGCAACGTGTCTTGAGGAATGCCAAAGCAATGATAGAAAATATATGGATGTTATCCATTCCTTATTTAAAGATGTGTGTGCATGACGTTAATCTCTTGATTTCTTGTCTTTGAGAAACTTGTCAACATGACATGCCACCTTGCGTCCGCTTGCCATTGCCCTTACGACAAGTGATGCACCACTTTGTGCGTCTCCTGCCAAGAATACATTCTCCGGATATTGTGGATGCTCAGGCTTGAGGAATCCCATGGCAAGCAGTACTATTTCTGCCTTTATGATTTGTGGTTTCCCTACTGGTTCCATTATTGGTCTGCCTCCTTCGGGGTTAGGCTTCCATGTTATCTCCTGAACCTTTACTCCTGTCAGTTTGCCATCCTTGCCCAAGAACTCAAGGGTGTTGATGTTCCATCTGCGCACACAGCCTTCCTCATGGGAGGATGTCGTCTTTAGAGTGCGAGGCCATTCCGGCCATGGATTCTTCGGGTCTTCCGGTCCTTCCACCGGCTTTGGCATTATCTCAATCTGTGTGACGCTCTTGCATCCCTGTCGGTGTGCCGTGCCGATGCAGTCGGAACCAGTATCTCCACCACCTATTACCAATACGTCTTTGCCCTTGGCGTTTACAAGCTCGTCGCGTTTGAACTCCATTCCAGCGAGGACTCTGTTCTGCTGTGCCAGCATTTCAAGTGCAAGATAAACACCTTTCAGCTCACGTCCCGGAACTTTCAAGTCGCGTGCCGTAGGTGTTCCCGTTGCAATTATGTAGGCATCGAATCCTTCCGGAAGTTTTGCACAGTCAATATCGCATCCATATTTGAATACGATTCCCTCCTCTTCAAGAACCTTTATCCTTCTGTCTATGACATTCTTTCCAAGCTTGAAGTTCGGGATGCCATACCTTAGAAGTCCACCTGCAGCCTCGTTCTTGTCGAATACGGTTACTGTGTATCCTTTGCGGTTAAGCTGGTTGGCAGCCACAAGTCCGGCAGGACCTGCACCGATGACGGCAACAGACATGCCGTTGCGTTGCGGAATCTCTACTCTTACATAATTCTCCTGGAAGGCATGTTCCGTGATGGCAGCCTCGTCTTCGCGGTTGGTTGTAGGCTCATGGTCCATGAGGTTGAGCACGCACGCTTTCTCACAGAGGGCAGGGCAGATGCGTCCTGTAAACTCTGGAAAGTCGTTGGTGGCGTTGAGCAACCTGTATGCCAGTTCCCAGTCGCCTTTGTATAGGGCGTCGTTCCACTCTGGTGGCTTGTTGCCAAGCGGACAAGCCCAATGGCAGAAAGGTACTCCGCAGTCCATGCATCTTGATGCCTGTTGCCTTCTGTCGTTACTGTTTAATGTCTGCTCCACTTCGGAGAAGTCGTGTATTCTATCGTGTATTGGTCTGTACCCTGCCTCTTTGCGTGCAATGGTCAGAAATGCTTTCGGATTTCCCATTGTTCAAATTGTATATAAGCCTCATCCCCGTCTCCCCTCTCCAAAAGAGAGGGAGATGATATGATTTACGATGAGTGTTTGGCTATGTTAATTGTTTATAATCTTTTATCTTACCTCCTCTCTCCCTCCTTTAAAAGGTAATTGTTTCCCCTCTCTCTTGGAGAGGGGCCGGGGGTGAGGCTTCTTTATTCTAATAGTCCCTCTGCATGTCAGCTATCTTCTGTTGCAACTTCTTTACCTGCTCCTCCTGCAGCACACGTTTGTATTCAATAGGAACTACCTGTATGAATTCGTCAACATAATGGTTCCAGTCGTCCAGCATCGTGCGTGCAAGCTTAGAGCCAGTGTATAGATAGTGCTGGCGGATGAGTTCGTGCAGCTCTTTCCTGTAGCTGCTGTCTTCTACGAGGTTTATCTCCACCATGTCCATGTTGCAGAAGAAGTCGAAGTTGTGTTTCTTGTCCCAGACATAAGCCACACCTCCGGACATTCCGGCTGCGAAGTTCCTGCCTGTCTCTCCAAGAACAACTACGCGTCCTCCAGTCATATATTCGCAGCAGTGGTCGCCGGCACCTTCTATGACAGCAATGGCACCCGAGTTCCTTACTCCGAATCTTTCACCTACCTTTCCGTTGACATACAGTTCACCGCTTGTCGCTCCATATAGACCTGTGTTACCAGCAATGATGTTGTCCTCAGCGCAGAAGTTAGAGCGGATAGGAGGCTGTATGGAGACACGTCCTCCACTGAGACCTTTGGCGAAATAGTCGTTTGCCTCACCTTCGAGCTTGAAATCCACACCTTTTACAAGGAATGCTCCGAAGCTCTGTCCTGCTGAGCCTTTGAATTTCACGTTGATGGTCTTGTCTGGCAGTCCTGTCTCTCCATATTTCGATGCAATGATACCGCTGAGCATTGTGCCCACGGCACGGTCTGTATTCTTTATTGCGAAGTCAAGGTTCACCTCCTCCTGATTGTTTATGGAGTTCTCTGCACCATGTATGATACGCTGGTCAAGGACATCGCAGAGGTCGTGCTTCTGCTCTGAAGTGTGGTACAAGCTGCAATTTGCGCTCTCCTTGAAAAGAAGACGGCGGAAATCAAGCATTGCCCATTTGGTGCCCGGCTCTGTATGTTTCTGGACGATAAGCTCAGTATGTCCTACAATCTCGTTGAGGCTTCTGAATCCCATCTGAGCGAGATACTCCCTTACCTCCTGTGCGAGGAATGTGAAATAGTTTACGAGATACTCGTATCTGCCACGGAAATGTTTCCTCAATGCCGGGTCTTGTGTTGCTACTCCCATTGGGCATGTGTTGAGGTTGCACTTGCGCATCATCACACATCCAAGTACGATGAGAGCTGTTGTTCCGAAAGCATATTCCTCAGCTCCAAGAAGTGCCATGAGAACAATGTCACGTCCGGTCTTGAGCTGACCATCTACTTGAAGCCTTACCTGTCCGCGCAGTCCGTTCTTCACGAGTGTCTGCTGTGTCTCTGACAATCCAATCTCTGGAGAGATACCAGCGAAGCGCATGCTTGATGCAGGGCTTGCACCTGTTCCTCCTTCAGCTCCTGATATGACTATTAGGTCGGCTTTTGCTTTTGCCACTCCGGCAGCAATGGTTCCCACACCACTTTCTGCTACTAACTTGACGCTGATAGCTGCTTTCGGATTGACATTTTTCAGGTCGAAGATGAGCTGTGCCAAGTCCTCGATGGAATAGATGTCGTGATGGGGTGGGGGAGATATGAGTGATATTCCGGGAATGGAATGGCGTGTCTTGGCAATTATCTCGTTCACCTTGAAACCAGGCAACTGTCCTCCTTCTCCTGGTTTTGCTCCCTGAGCTACCTTTATCTGGATTTCCTCGGCATTGACAAGATATTCGGTCGTTACTCCGAATCTTCCAGATGCCACCTGCTTAGTCTTGCTTGAGAGAGAGATGCCATCCACTGTTGCCGTGAATCTCTCGCTGTCCTCTCCACCTTCTCCCGTGTTTGACCTTGCGCCGAGCTTGTTCATGGCAAGAGCCATAGCCTCGTGTGCCTCTTTTGACAGGGCACCGAACGACATTGCGCCTGTAACGAAATGCTTTACGATATTCTCGACAGGCTCTACCTCATTGATGTCTATAGGGTTCTTTTTGAAATCGAGGAAGTCACGTATGAATATCGGAGTCTCTTTCTCATCTACAATCTTCGAGTATTGCTTGAACTTCTCATAGCTGCCTGTTCTCGTTGCAAGTTGCAGGGAGGCTATCGTTTCTGGGTTCCATGCATGCTCTATACCATCCTTGCGCCAGTGGAACTGTCCCTGGTTAGGCAGGAAGTCGGGGCGAGGAGCATCACCGAATGCCATGTCGTGGAGACGTATTGCATCCTTTGCGATTGTCTCCAGTCCTATACCTCCTATTGTTGACACCTCAGTGCCGAAATAAGATTTCAGCAGGCTCTCAGACAGTCCGACGCTTTCGAATATCTTCGCACCACGATAGCTCCTGATGGTGGATATTCCCATTTTAGCCATTATCTTGAAGAGTCCTTTCTTCACTGCCGATATGTAGTTTGCCTCTGCCGTGGCATAGTTCTCCTGTATCTTTCCCTTCTTTACGAGGTCGTCAAGGATGGCGTATGTGAGGTATGGGCAAAGAGCCGATGCTCCATATCCGAGAAGCAGTGCGGCATGCATCACCTCGCGTATCTCTCCACTCTCAACGATGAGTGCTGTCTGCACACGTTTCCCCACGCTGATGAGATAATGGTGTACGGCACTTACGGCAAGGAGGCTTGGGATGGCTGCATGTTTCTCGTCAACATCCCTGTCGCTGAGAATTATATAGTTGTAACCTCCGTCAACGCTGCGCTCCGCATCATGGCATAGCTTGTCAAGTGCGTCTCTCAGTCCATCCTCTCCCTTGGAGCATTCGAAGACTATCGGCAACTTCACGGTGTTGAATCCCTTGTATCGTATGTTGCATAGAATGTCGAGCTGCGTGTTCGTAAGTATTGGATGTGGCAGCCTTACCATCTTGCAGTTTGTCTCGTCCGGATTGAGGATGCCAGTACCTACTCGTCCTATGTATTCCGTAAGCGACATTACGAGATTCTCCCTTATTGAGTCAATGGCAGGGTTTGTCACCTGTGCGAACTGCTGCCTGAAATAGTTGAAGAAGGTCTGTGGACGGTTGCTGAGTACGGCAAGCGGAGTGTCGTTACCCATGCTGGCTGTTGGTTCCTGTCCTTTTGTTGACATTGGAACTATAGTGCCGTCAACGTCCTCCTCTCCATATCCGAACATCATTTCCCTGCGCACAAGGTCATCGACAGAGTTGTCAACCTTTCGTCCAGACTTCAGTTTCTCAAGCTGTATCCTGTTTGTGCTTAGCCATTGGCGGTATGGATGGGAGTTTGCAAGCTGTTCCTTGATTTCTCCATCGTAGTATATTTTTCCTTCCTGAGTGTCAATGAGCAATATCTTTCCTGGTTGCAGGCGTCCTTTCTCGGCAATCTCGGCAGGGTCGAAGTCCATGACTCCCACCTCAGATGCCACAACCATCATGTCGTTCTTTGTGATGGTATATCTTGCAGGTCTCAGGCCGTTGCGGTCGAGCATACCTCCTGCGAAGCGTCCGTCGCTGAACAGTAGTGCTGCTGGTCCGTCCCATGGCTCCATGAGAATGGAGTGGTATTCGTAGAAAGCTTTCAGATCTTCGGATATAGGGTTCTTGTCGTTGAAGCTTTCCGGAACCATTACTGCCATGGCATGTGGCAGGGACAGTCCGCTCATCACGAAAAACTCGAACACGTTGTCAAGGCTTGCCGAGTCAGACATGTCGGGCTGTATTATAGGCGATATGTTTCTGATGTCTCCCAGTGCACTGCTTGAGAGTACGCTCTCTCTTGCCTGCATCCATCCCCTGTTGCCTCGTATGGTGTTTATCTCTCCGTTGTGTGCAAGCAGTCTGAAAGGCTGTGCAAGACTCCATGTCGGGAATGTGTTCGTAGAGAAACGGCTGTGCACAAGTGCCAAGCCACTTGTGAAATAGGTGTTGGTAAGGTCGGGGAAATACTGCCTTACCTGCATGCTCGACAACATGCCTTTATATACAATATTCTTGTTGCTTAGGGAGCAGATGTAGAAATCCTTGTCGTGGATACGTTTCTCAATCCTTTTCCTTATTATATATAATGTGCGTTCAAACACCGGCACCTTGTCATCTGTGACGCCTGTTATGAACAGCTGTCTGATGGCTGGCTCCGTAGCAAGAGCTGACTCACCGAGACAAGCAGGGTTTGTTGGCACATTGCGCAGATGCATCAGCTGCAATCCTTCCCTCTCTATTTCCTCTATCATTATGCTGAGTATTCCCTGTTGGCGTTCCTCGTCTTTTGGAAGGAATACGAGACCAGTACCATACTTGCCTTTTTCAGGTACCGGAATACCTTGCAGCAAAATAAACTCGTGAGGAATCTGGAGCATTATGCCCGCTCCGTCTCCTGTCTTGTTGTCAGCTCCCTCTGCACCACGATGCCTCATGTTCTCAAGTACACGCAGTGCATTATCCACAAGGTCATGACTCTTGTTGCCGTGGATGTTGACAACCATGCCTACTCCACATGCATCATGCTCGTAGGCAGCATTATACAATCCATTTCCCATCTTTTGCTTTCTTATTAATCTGATTGTTGTCTTATTTTCTATCAATTCGTCTGCAAAATTAATAAAAAACTTTCATATTGTAAACGTGTGTATGGATAAAAATGAATTTATTTAATCTAATAATTGATATAAAACAACAAACTGTAAGGATTGTAAAAGCAAATCCTTACAGTTTGTCGTATTTTACAATGTGTTTTATGTCGGAATGTAAATATGTTTAAGAAACAAGATTTATTTCTGTGCTTTTGTCCCGTCAGCATTCAGCAGTATTTTACAGCGTCCCTTTCTTGCCTCGAAGAAAGGCGGTTCATCCCTTAGGGATATGTCGCTGTATATGAAAGGTGCCACCTCTGTTCCTTTCCCGTCTGGCAGCAGCAGTCCGAACTTTCCTTCCTTTTCGGCTATCACCGGCATGGTGAGCAGGTCGTCAACATATATATATGGTGTGCGCAGGAAGTCGTATTCCGGTTCGATGAGTATGTTGCCGTCGCAGTCTGCCATTCCGAACTTGCCATCTTTCTCCACTATTTCGTGGAATTTGATGTATTTGTCCCTTATCCTTTTCAGGTAGCTTACCATCTTGCGTCTGTCGTTGACCATGCTCACCAAATACTCGAAGGTATCGCAGTAGTTTGCCATGGCTCTTGTGAGTACAATCTTGAAGTCAAGACCGTCTATGGCATGCCTGTTGAGGTCGATATATCTCGCTATAGCCTTTTCCCTTTCGGGTATGGTCATAGTCTGAAGTCTTTCCTCGAACATCACCATGTTGCGATGTGTGCCTTTCATCGCCTTTATATACCGGTGTATCTGTCTTGACATCTCATTGCACACGAATTTGTCTATTTCCTGTTGCTCAATGGTATCGACATAGCTAGCGTCAAAGTTCTCTTGCGTTATCATATCCGTATCCTCCCATAGTTTTCGAGTTCACCTACAAAATTACTATGTTTTTCTGACACGGCAAAGAAAAAGGCATGGAAATTAAGCTGATTATATCTTGAGATCTACTCCTAATCCTATGACGCGGTTTGTTCGTGTGAACTTATTCACTGTCGTGGCGGCATCTATTGTCACTGTCTTTGTGTAGTCGTCATAGAATGTCTGGAAATATGCGGCATTGACCTTTATCTTGTCTGTAACGTTGTAGCCTACGCCCAGTCCTACGGAATATGAACTTACGTTGAACGATATGTCGTTTATGCCGTCGTCCTTCATGGCATAGTCCGTACGCTGCATTCCCGCGCTTACTTGCAGTCGTTTGTTGATGTCGTATTCAGCTCCGAAGAGGTATTCGTTGCTGTCGCCCAGCATGTTCTTTGTATATTGCTCTGTGTCAACGTCGAAGTAGTGGTGCCATCCTGCCATTATGCGAAGTGAAGGAAGTATGGAGTACTGTGCTCCCACGGTGAGCAGGGCAGGAGAGTCCTCATCCACTTTCTTTCCATCAGCAAACTTGTCGAGCATTGCTATGCCTTTCGCACTCTCGCTGTTTGCCGACTTGTTCTTAAGTCTCATCCTTGTCTTGAACTCATATTTCGCAGCGAAATTGAAGTTGCCGGTCTTGTAATCTACACCTATTATTGGAGCTACGCCCCATCCTGTCTGGTCGCAGTTTAGTTCAATATCCTGTGTGCCAACGCTCAGCTGTTGAGCCTGTCCACCGGCATTTGCCAGAAGTTCTGCGGCAGCAGCATTGCCCATCTGCTCCATCACTCCCGAGTATGTGAACAGAGTGGCAGAAAGGTCGGTGAAATGCTCTGATGCATTCACCATTGACGATTTTCCGTCCTCGATATGCTCTATCTGTATGTTCTTTACATATCCATAGTAGTTGGCAGAGCCATAGAGGAGTCGCAGACCTCCATATACAGACAGGTTATCGGATACCTTGTATGCTGAGCCAAAGGTGAAGCCATAGTAATACTGTCGTCCTCTCATGTATGAGTCGTAGGCATATTTGTTACCCATGCCATGGTTTGTCATGCCTGGTATTCCTGACGCTCCCAGCATCTGGTATAGCTGGTTGATGCTTGGCGCATATGAGGTGACGGCACTCACTACCTGTTCAAAGGAGCCGAGTCCGTTGTCGAAAGTACATTTTCCGCCTCCACCTGTTATGGCGAAGCCAAACTGGAAGCTCCATTTGCCTTTGTTGTATGCTGCCTGTATTGATGGTATGACGGGAGCGTCAGCCTTTCCCTTGTATTTCCTCAGTGTGTTGCCGTCACCGTTGGCATTTAGGGCGAACAGCGGAAAGTCGGTCTCTACGGTACGTGTCTGGTGTGCGTTCTGAAGATTTAGTGACACATGGAATCCATTCTCAAGGAAAGCCACACCGGCAGGGTTGCTATACACTCCATCTATGCCTATTGCAGCATCGCGTGCTGGATTGCGAAGGAAAACGATGTTCTGATTGGTGTTGGTCAGCAGACCGCCTGCAAAGACCATGGTTGTTGCGTTTAATAACAATGCTGTTGCAACTAATTTAAGTTTACTCATTTTAAATAGTTTTAATCAAATTGGCTGCAAAGTTATTAATATTGTTCTATATATCCCTCTTTAGTGTATATATTTTAAATTACATTAACAGTGATATTGGGCAAGGTAACTATTCAGCGAATATAGTAAACTGCGCCTACAGCGCGTGCCAATTAAGAAACCAGAATTCTCTTTTTGTAATAAAACACATTTGCTGAACATTTTGTTTTTTTTATGACGTGGAGTCGTAGCGGCATCATGTGTCAGCGACATTTCAAACGAAACTTTATTTGTATATTAGAAAATTTATCATTATCTTTGCAATCGTTAACACAGAATCATAACGCAAGTTTTCGGAAGTAGAAGACGCAGGAAGCGATAACTCCTTCTAACTCCCTTTAACTCCTTATGTTGCTGCCGAAACTTAAATACTCTGGTTTCGCATGTCTTCGACATGCTGTCAGTTATCGAGTTGACAAGTCAACAAGTTGCTACTTTTCTTGTATGAAATTGTCAATGACCAGAACAACAAATAACTTGTTGACTTGTTGACTTGTTGACTTGTTTTTTCGCAAAGCTCAAGGAAACTCCTTTGAGCAAGTTTTAACTTGCGAAACTTTAATTAAATATATATATGAATACTTGCATAATATGAGAAATTATTTATACAACTCAACAACCATGAAAACAATTCTGCTATTGTTGGCTGGGGGGTGTTATGTTTTTTTGTCTGCCAATGCTTATGCCTCGACCGACAAGATAGGTGGATTACTTAACGAGTTTGAAGATGCAAACAGCACGCAGAGGAGACAGGTAGCCAACCGTTTGTTTGGTGTCCTCAATAGAGACGGTTTCTTTGAAGAACCTTATTCCATGCCCAATGGTTGGCAAATGGATTCCGTATGTGCCGAGGTTTGGTATTGTGCAGGTCAGTATTATTTTTTCAAGCAGGAATACTCAAAGGGTATAACGTATTCAAGCAAGGCTCTTCCCTTGTTGTCAAAAGGTAAGAATATAGAGAAATATGCAGATTGTATGAGTTTCCTGTCTTCATGCTATTTCAGGATTTCCGACTATGCCAACGCCATCAAGTATGCCAAGAAAGTGCTTGAACTCGACAAGAAGTCAGGCGACAAGAGTACCATAAGCTCTGATTTGAACAACATAGCAGCTATATACCTTGCCTCACAGCGACCCAAAGAGGCTCTTCCCTATGCTCTTGAGGCTATAAAGAACAGCACGGATGCAGACGACTCGTTAAGGATGGCTATCCAGATGGGTATGGCGTCAGAGATATACGAGAGCCTTCATAACAGCAATAAAGCCTTGGAGTATGCATGGAAAGCATACCACATTGACACTCTTCAGCATCGTATGGATAAGGCTGCCATACGCCTTTGCCAGATATCTGCGCCATTGATATCGCTGAAGAGGTATGATGAGGCAGAACGCCTTCTAAGCCAAGCCTTGCCAGAGTTGGAGAAAGCATCCAATAGACAGTCTTACAGCATTGCATGCAACCAACTTGGTAATATAGCGCTTGTTCACAACGAAACGCTAAAGGCTGCCGCCTATTTCAACAAAGCCCTGCCTTTTTTCAGGGAAAGAGGCGATTTTTTCAACGAGAGCAAGAGCCTTGAGGGACTTTACAAGGCGTTGAAGCATAAGGACCCGGACAAGGCGATGGAGTGCATTGAACGTTTCTGCATGCTTAAAGACTCCATCTACCGCCATGACATGCAGGAGGCAATAAGTGAGCATAATGCAAAATACAAGAACGAGGAACTGATACTGAAGAATGAATATGAAGGTAAGTTAAGGCATACCACCATTATCATTTCTGTCCTCTTGATAATACTTGCCATCGTGACTATAGTACTTTTGGTGAACATCAACCGCAAACGCAAGCAAAAGCACGACGCAATAAAGCAGGCGGAGCAGATGCGCACCAATTTCTTCACCAACATATCCCATGAGTTCCGCACACCGCTAACCGTCATACAGTCGGCAGCACAGGAACTGATACGCTGTTCGCCTGAAGACAGTACCGTGCGTCGCAATGCGTTGGACATACTGCGTCATGAGAAAGGACTGCTCAATCTTATAAACCAGATACTCGACATTGCAAAGATGACATCGGCAATAGAGCAGGAGGCACAGTGGAAACATGGCGATGTGGTGGAGTTCATAACCATGTTGTGTGAGAGCTACAGGGCATTCGTTACCAACAAGGGTTTGGAACTTATATACTCCCCACAACAGAAAAGCGTGCAGATGGACTTCATTCCTGACTACATGCTTAAGATAATGCAAAACCTCATAACCAATGCCGTTAAGTTCTCTCATGCAGACAGCAAGGTGCTTGTCTCGACACGTGTGAAAGGACAGTCATTGCAGATTTATGTAAGTGACATGGGTATCGGCATGACAGAGGAACAGAAGAAGAATATATTCAAACCCTTCTATCAGGCTTCAAACGACACCCACAATATTGGTACAGGCATAGGTCTCTCTCTCGTCAAGTTAGCGGTGGACAAGATGAAGGGAAGCATAGAGGTCCATTCCGCACTGGGAGAAGGAACGGTCTTCATCGTTACCCTTCCATTGTCAAAAGACGGTGAAGTTGTAGAGTCAACGGATGTCAAGCAGTATGCCGAAGTCAATTTGTCTGACAACCTTGAAGATGCTCTGGTTGATTTGCATGACGACGATTGTTCAGAAAGTGATGCCACACGCATCCTTATAGTGGAAGACACGCCTGAGGTGGCTCTTTACATGTCACGCCAGCTCAGTCCTGACTATAAGTATTATTACGCCGCCAATGGAAAGGAAGGTCTTGAAAAGGCTGAGAGACTTGTGCCAGATGTCATCATAACAGATGTCATGATGCCAGACATGGATGGTTTTGATATGTGCCGTCAGGTGCGCAACACAGAGTTGCTCAATCATATCCCAGTCATCATGGTAACGGCGAAAGCTACGCACGAGGACAGACTGCGGGGACTGGAGGCAGGAGCTGACGCATATCTTGAGAAACCGTTCCATGCCGACGAGCTGAACGTGCGTGTAGAGAAACTGCTGGAGCAGCGCAATCTGTTGCGGCAGAAATACTCACAGGAGGTAGAAGAGGAGAAAGAACATGAAAGAGAACAGGAAAGTTCTTTCGTTCATGATGCCAACAAAATTTTCCTTGCAAAGGTCACGGATGCCGTAAGGGACATGCTAAAGGAAGGAAAGATAGACTACGACATGCTGGCTTATAATCTCTGTCTCTCACGTGCCCAACTGAACCGTAAGATAAAGGCAATTACTGGATATACCACAACAGACCTTATACTGCAAATCAGGATATCCATAGCCAAACATCTCCTTGACTCTACAGACGAGCCTATCTGGAGTATCGCCATGAAATGTGGTATGGATAACGACAGCTATTTCTGCACTCTGTTCAAGAAATCCACTGGTATCACTCCGTTGCAATATAAGAATAGAAAGAGGAGTTGATTTTCTTAACTCCCCTTTCTATTGGGTGGCAGGTCTTATTTATTATTGAAAATACAATTTTGACTTCGTCGATTTTCGGCTTCACCTCGGGATAGCTCAAGCAAGCTTGTCTCTCCTCTCGGTTTGCACGAAAATTCAACCTTCAATCTTCAATCTTCAATTTTCAATTTTCAATCTTCAATTTTCAATTTTCAATTTTCAATCTTCAATCTTCAATTTTCAATCTTCAATTTTCAACCTTTCTTTGCTCCTTTTCCACAAGAAATAGACGCCAGCCAAAGCTGCGGCTACTAAAAGGATGCCGATGAGAGGACGATAGAACAGCCATGCCACAGAGATTATCAACAGACTCCATGCGAATCCAAAGACACTGCAAACAAGTCCGACACCCATTCCCACAACACTTCCAAGGGCAGGGAACCATTTGAATAGCATCGATAGAATGCCAAAAGTCATTTTCAGACCAGTTATCACCAAGAGTATGCCTACGACACGGAGTAGCCACGTCATGGCAGAGTTGCTGTCCTTTGCACCCTGGAACATGTTTTCCATGCTTACTGTTCCTGTCTCGATACGCGAGAAGTTATGACCGTTGTCCGACATGTAAGGCTCAAAAGTGTTGCCACTCACTTTGGCTATCAATGATACCTCTGACGAAGGAACAGACTTGAAAGTGATGCGTACATCGCCAATCTGCGGATTGCCAGGGTTCTTGCCCATATATACCGTGTTGCCGCTGACGTTAAGGAAACATCCTTCATGTCCTGTGGAGTCCCTCAGGCTTTTGGCATCTACTCTGCCCGACGCACGGAGACTCTCCACTATGTCATGGTTAAGCATTGACTTCTTTGTTGAATCCATTGCAAGAGTCACATCTTTGCTGTTGCTTATGGACTTCGTCAGGAACTTTGGCAGATTGTAGGCTCCGAAGGTGACGTTATCCGCCAACTGTTCCGTATCGTCCAGTTCCGTGATTACGAAATTGGAGTTCTGATAAGCAGGGTCATGGAATTCACCGGAATTGACAGGATTGTCACTCCATGCCTTCTTATAGGTATAGGTCGTGACAGTCTCCTCTGACCCTCCGAATTTCTCATGCTTTTCCTCTTTGCTGCTTTCGCTCCATTGGTAGTATTCCACTTTCCTGGTAAGCTTGATGGCTGGCACTGCTGCACCGAACATGTCGTCGCGCAAGGTGTCGTGAGACATTGCCATTGCCGTAGCATGGATTAGTTTCCCGTTATTCTCAGGATCGACTTTCGACACATCCTCAACATGCACAGCTGTACCCTGTGCTTCCTTGATGGTTTCTGCAGTCTTTACTGCTCTGCCCTCATTCCAGAACAGCAAAACTGTAGCACCTACGAACAATACAAGTCCACTTCCTATTTGCTTGAACGAACTTGACAGACGGCTTCCATAGCCTGTGGTGTGGGTTTCTTGATACGCCATAATTGTTTTATTTTAAGTTGTTATTTTAATAACTACATTGCAAAGATAGTTATGTTGACATGAACGTTATTTTAATTTAGGAACATTTTGTTTTATTTTTTGAACAAATACAATCCTTCTACAGTGTTTTTGTTCCTGTATTGAACTTTTATGTTCCTATTTTGAAATGCGACAGAAACAATTATAAATAATTTTGCATGCAGAACTTTAAACAAAGATAATTATGATTAAGAAAATTGCAAGTTTAGTGGTTGTCGCTACATGTGTTACAATCCTGAGTACGCTGGGCATGTCATGTTCTGGCAAAGGTTCTAATGTCAATAACGATTCCATAGCAACAGACGCTGTGGTTGACGAGGCAGCATTGGCTGCGCTTTCCAAGATTCAGCAGGATTTCAATCCTGAGCTGCCACTGTCGCAAATATCATCTGCCTACAAGGTCCTTAACGAGAATGAAAATTCCACACAAGAGGTGAAAGATACCATACTCGCACGTTGTGGGGAAATACAGAAGTCAATGATGGAAAAGGAATTCCCGGTTGTGTCTTCTAAAGCCGCAGGACTGGAAATAGAGAGCTCGGTGTTCAGCACTTCAATGAGCTATGACAAGAATGAGGCTCACATGTCTATAACAGTCCAGGTGCCGAATGTAAAGGAGCAACGTGATGTTCCATGCGTTCTCCTCGACAAGGACAACAAGATTCTCATGATAAGAAGTATGCTTCTTACACTTAACACCATTAACTTGAATTTCAATGTCCGTGGCGATGATTTGGGAGATGATGTCACAACAGGTGTCAAATTCGTACTTTGTACAAATGATGAAATAGCCAAGTATAAGAAGGGTGATATCTGGTCAAATAACTAATAGATGAAGAAACATCTTGTTGCAGCTATTATGCTCATGCTGGGACATGCCGTCGCTTCAGCCTCTGATGAGGATATGATGAGATATGGCGAGTCCC
Organism: uncultured Prevotella sp.; assembly: GCA_945875635.1. Classification (GTDB taxonomy): domain Bacteria; phylum Bacteroidota; class Bacteroidia; order Bacteroidales; family Bacteroidaceae; genus Prevotella. The sequence goes on along the minus strand of CAMCLD010000027.1, from coordinate 2,768 downwards.
TCGAACTTGCCGCAAGGTTACTGTCGGGAGGGTGCGAAATCATCCCCGATGGTTTTGATGGCATGTTTGAGATGAGGTGTTTCGCTGACGGAGACGATATGATGTCATGGGAAAAGATGCGGAATGAAATTGGCTACACTTTCTGCGACTTCGACCATGATGGGGAGAACGAGTTGGTGATAGGTTCAAATATCACCCCTTGCCTTGATTCTGAAAGTCTCAAGACAATGATACTCGTTCTCTACGTTATCCGTAATGGCAAACCTGAGAAGCTCTTTAGTAGCACCTACCGACGTTCATGGTTCTATATGCAATCCGGACAATTCTACATGACGGGTGAGGAAAGTGCAGCATGTGTGGTTAGTGGGATGTACTCGTTAAATGACAAACAGTTGTGTTGCGAACATTTCTGGTTCAGTGGACTCAATTCATCTGGAGACCATGAGTATTATCATAGCTTCACAGAGACCATCAATCCTAAGGAGGGCACAAAGCTGGATTATACCATGGACACCTATAATATAAATGATGACAACAATTTGGAACAGACCGAGTGTATGAAGCTCACACCTTTCTCCTCACTCCGCCCTGTCTCTGCCAGACAAGAAGAAGGTGGGAAGGTCCGCTTTACTGCTTCTCATGAGGTGGGTGATTTCAAAGTCATGAAACTCTCCGACATTGTATTCAACGCTGCTGGATTGACAGCCAAGGAGACAGTTATGCAGTCGCACAAGGTATTGAAGGAAAAGGAGAGCCTGAGCGTATATATGCCAATCAACGGAGACATTCCCGAATATGCAATATCATATACTGACCCTTTGGGATATAAGGTGAAGATGACGGTTGCCATAAGTGGCAAGGATGGCTCCATAGTATTCACGCAATATGGAATATAGGAAAGAACTTGTCAACTTGTCAACTGACAATAATACTTGTCAATTGAAAGAGTAATAACTTGTCAACTTGTCAACTCGTTAACTCGTCAACTTTTAAAAAAATATATCAAGCTATGAACGATAAAGATGGAAAAGGGTGCGCTGGTTTCACCTCTATTATTGGAAAGGATGAAGTGCAGAGGCTTATTGACGAAAGGCTGGCTCATCTTATTGAGTTGGAGGAATACGAAAAAGCACATCCCAAGTCATCACCAGCAGACAGCGTGGTAAAGACGCAGCAGAGGAATAACTGGCTGTGCAGGCTGTTACGATGGTGTCATGGCGACAAGTCAACAAGATGACGAGTTGTTAGTCCGTATAGTAAGTGATTAATTAAAGCAAATAGACATTATTTAAATATTATGGTTATGAAGAAATTTAACAGAATTCAAACAATCGCAGTAGCTGTAGTAGTTATGGCAATATGCGGAACAGGTACAGCCAATGCACAGTTCGGCAAACTTGGAAAGAAAATCAAGGAGGAAGCGCAGAAGTCCGTCAAGCATGGTGTCAATCTTATTAAGGGCAAGGCAGAGTATGAGGCAAAAGATGCCAAGATAAAAGCCAAGAACAAGGCTAATGATGCCATCCTTGAAAAGACAGGAGTTGATATTGACAACAGGGAGTACAAGCCATGTGGCGATGCCCCCATCAACTACAAGAAGAAATACAAACCCAGTGCTGCTGCCAAGGCTGCCGACCCTCTCGCAACAAGCACAGAGGTGCAGAATGGTTTCACAAAGAGCCGTGGAGAGATTCATGCCTTCTACGAGAACCTGCCTGACGAGATAGTGGTCAGCTATTTCAAACCTTATTATACGGAGGATAACCAGAAATGGTATGACCTCAGCGACAAATGGCACGACCGTCACATGTATGCCTTCATGGCACTCTTCGAGAAGAATCTTTCTGCCACAGAAGACTATCGCCATGTTATATCAGACTATTTCGAGGTTGCTCCAGGCATAAAGATTCCTGCCGATGGTACTTTCAAGAATGCATGGACACTGCAATATATCGCCGACCCTACATCGTCTTCAGCATTCGTCTTCTATCTCTATGCCTACGCATACAGTCAAATGATAAACCACGTCTGGGTGACTTGGGAGCAGCCGAAAGGGTCGGCTCTGCCTTCTGACTATAATAAGAAGGTCTTTGAGCGAAACAATATGGCATTTGAACTCGCTACCACTGTGCTGTCATACGATATATTGAACTATTGGGCAGATTACTTTATTGCTGACATAGAAAAGAAAACAGATGCTTTCGATAAGTGTTTCTCTTGGGTTATGGCAAGAACAATACTTAATGATTTCATTCCTAAGCATGCCAAGCACGATGATAAAAATGATGCATATAGAGCTAAGCTGGCTCAGTTTGAAGGTAAATACGGGAACGTTGATTTCAGCAGAATGCTTGCCATATCCAAGAAACCAGCCATTGATGAACCTAAGGGTGTGGCTGTCTCTGCCGACATCAAGGCTATTGGCAACAAGGCAGGAAAGGAAATCACCTACGGTGAGTTTGAGAAACTCATATATCACGATTCAAAGTGGAAGGCACTGAAAGAGCAGAAATATCCTTACCGCACCACAGGCTATGGTCTCTCTGTCTCCATCGTGTTCAAGAATGGCGGCAAGCGCTACGTATTGCCCGGTCAGCTCGTGAAAGCCACACAGGGCAACAATGCTTTCATACAGAATGCTGACCCATCAATGGCACAACCGCTGAAATAATTGATTGTTTTTGATATCCAATATTTTTAGTAGCAACTTGTTGACTCGTCAACTGACATCATGTCGGAACACATGCGAACCAACTTAAATGATTCTA
>CAMCLD010000026.1 GCA_945875635.1 uncultured Prevotella sp. | reverse complement strand
CTTCCTTCTAACCTTCCGGTATGGATAATAATAATAGGTGCGCTCGTTGCAATAGGCATTGGCAAAATGACTTTTGGAGGACTTGGCTGCAATCCGTTCAACCCTGCCCTTGTGGGTCGCTGCTTCCTTCTTGTCAGCTTCCCAGCCCAAATGACATCATGGCCGGTAACAGGTCAGCTTGCAAGCTATACCGATGCACAGACTGGAGCGACACCTCTTGCCATCATGAAACAGGCAATAAAAGAAGGAGACCCGTCCCTTTTGGACAAACTGCCAAACTCTCTTGATCTCCTTCTGGGTAATGCCGGTAATACGTTCGGTGCAGGAACCGTTGGTGAGATTTGTGCAGCAGCTCTCCTTCTGGGACTTGCTTACATGTTGTGGAAGAAGATTATAACATGGCATATACCAGTGTCAATAATCCTCACGGTTTTCGTGTTTAGTGGATTGCTCCATCTTGCAAATCCTGTCTATGCCAATCCTTTAGCTGAGATATTGAGCGGTGGCTTAATGCTTGGAGCCATATTCATGGCAACAGATTATGTGACATCACCGATGAACCACAAAGGTCAGCTTGTATATGGTGTGGCAATAGGATTGCTTACGATAATCATACGTAACTGGGGTAGCTATCCCGAGGGAATGTCATTTGCCATATTGATAATGAACGCATTCACGCCATTAATCAATATGTATGTAAAACCAAAGCGCTTCGGTGAGGTGCCTGCCAACAAGTAAGAGGAGGGAAAAAGAATGGAAAAACTTAATTCATCACTAAAGAATATGGTTTGCGTCCTTGTGGGCGTAGCACTTGTCACAGGTGGTCTTCTCGCTGTAGTGAACAATGTGACAAAAGATCCAAAGGCAGCCAAGGCAGAACAGACACTTGCAGAAGGAATCAAGAGTGTCATGGGAACAGACAAGATAACCGTCTCATCTACAGATTCTGTCAACAACAATGAGAACGGAAAGGACCGCCTGTATATAATCCATAATGTCTCCGATGCAGACAGTAAGCCCATAGGTGCCGCCGTTGAAACCATCGGTCAGGGATTTGGAGGCGATTTGAAAGTACTTGTCGGCTTTTCCATGGACGGCAAGATACTGGGATATACCATATTGCAACATGCAGAGACTCCAGGTCTTGGTGCCAAGGCAGGCGAATGGTTCCAGAAAGGTCAAAAGGGTGACATCATAGGCAAAGAACTGAAGTCTGGTGACCTGAAAGTCACTAAGGATGAGAAAGGTGTCAACAGCGTCGATGCTATTACCGCATCCACAATCACCTCAAGAGCGTTCCTCAATGCCGTGAACGATGCATATAAGACATACGCAGGCAAATGGAAAGATGGTGAGAGTGGTGCTACCAAACAATGTAAACATAATTAATTATGGAGGGTGCTAAAATGAATAAATTGAAAATACTTACCAACGGACTTTTTAAGGAAAATCCTATATTTGTTCTCCTTCTGGGTATGTGTCCTACACTTGCCACAACAACATCGGCACTTAACGGGCTCTCGATGGGACTTGCTACCATGTCCGTACTTATATGTACCAACTTCGTAATTTCCTGCATCAAGAAAATCACTCCTGACATGGTGCGCATCCCTGTGTTCATCGTTGTAATAGCCACGTTTGTGACTATACTTCAGATGTTCATGGACGCTTATGCGCCTGACTCAATCAACAAGGCACTTGGCATTTATATTCCGCTGATAGTAGTAAACTGCGTCATACTGGGACGTGCCGAGGCTTTTGCAGCGAAGAACTCTCCGTTGGCAAGCCTTTGCGATGGAATTGGCATTGGTCTTGGCTTTACCCTTGCCCTGACAATACTGGGTATAGTGAGAGAAGTGCTGGGAGCAGGTTCTGTTTTCGGAGTGGCATTACTTCCCGAGACAACCAACCTCTTGCTCTTTATCCTTCCTCCAGGAGCCTTTATCTCGTTAGGTTATATAATTGCAATATTCAATAAACTCAAGAAAGCATAAGTAATATGGAATACCTAATTATATTCATATCGGCGATATTTGTCAACAATATCATCCTATCACAGTTCCTTGGTATATGTCCGTTCCTCGGAGTATCAAAGAAAGTATCCACATCGTTGGGTATGGGTGCCGCAGTGGCTTTCGTGCTTACACTTGCCACTATAGTGACATTCTTGGTACAGAAGTTCCTGCTCGATCCATTTGAACTTGGTTATCTTCAGACTCTTGCATTTATTCTTGTCATTGCTGCCTTGGTGCAGATGGTGGAGATTATCTTAAAGAAGGTGTCGCCTCCATTGTATCAGGCTCTCGGAATATTCCTTCCTCTTATCACTACAAACTGTGCTGTCCTCGGTGTGGCAATATTGGTGATACAGCGTGACTACAGTCTGCTTCAGAGTGTTGTATATGCTATTTCCACAGCAATTGGATTTGCACTTGCACTTGTCGTCTTTGCAGGAATCAGAGAACAGCTTGAAATGGTGAGAATACCAAAAGGTATGAGAGGCATGGCAATAGTGCTTGTGACAGCAGGCCTTCTCGCTCTCTCTTTCATGGGATTCAGCGGTTTGGAAGGTGGCTTGAAACAGTTGTTTGGAGTAGAATGATTTTCATCCCATAGAATAACCGAAATCCTCGTCTTTCCAGTTGATGAAAAGATGAGGATTTTTTTTCGTAAAATACAACAATTATTATTTTCTTACGTTTATTATTAAGTGATGGAGACGAAACATCTCTTCTTACCCATGTCCCACTAAATTATTAGTGGAGGATTCTTGGCGACATAAATGCACGAACATATACATACATAATCGTATTTCAATATTATGAAACAGACAATTCTTGTTACTGGTGGTACCGGTTTTATTGGTTCACACACAACTGTTGAACTTCAGCAAGCAGGTTATAATGTAGTTATTGTTGACAATCTATCCAATTCAAAGGCTGAGGTCGTTGATGGAATAGAGGCAATCACTGGCGTAAGACCAGCTTTTGAGAATGTTGACTTGAGAGATTATGATGCTACAGAGAATGTCTTCAGGAAATATCCTGACATTTCCGGCATCATACATTTTGCAGCTTCCAAGGCAGTGGGTGAGAGTGTGGAGAAACCATTGCTCTACTACCGAAATAATATCGTGTCGCTGATCAACCTGCTTGAGCTTATGCCCAAGTATGACGTAAAAGGTATAATCTTCTCGTCAAGCTGTACTGTATATGGACAGCCTTCGGCAGAGAATCTTCCAGTAACAGAAGAGGCTCCTATACAGCCTGCGCTGAGTCCATACGGAAACACAAAGCAGATTAATGAGGAGATTATACGTGATTACATACATAGTGGTGCTCCTATCAAGTCTGTCATACTAAGATACTTCAACCCAATAGGAGCCCATCCGTCAGCGTTGATAGGTGAACTTCCAAATGGTGTTCCAATGAATCTTATTCCTTTTGTAACCCAGACAGCCATTGGAATAAGAAAACAGCTTAAGATATTTGGAAAAGACTATGACACGCCAGACGGAACTTGCATCAGAGATTACATATATGTCGTTGACCTTGCCAAAGCCCATGTTGCAGCCATGACACGTGTGCTTGACATGGATACAGACGCCATTGATTGTTTCAATATCGGTACAGGAAATGGAGTATCTACACTTGAGGTGGTAGAGACTTTTGAGAAAGCTACCGGCGTGAAAGTCAATTGGGAGTTTGCTCCACGCCGTGAGGGTGACATCGAGAAAGTATGGGGAAATGTTGACAAGGCAAATAAAATACTTGGATGGCGTTCTGACACTCCAATAGAGGATGTGCTTGCATCAGCTTGGAAATGGCAGAAGAAACTGCGCGAGGATGGAATAATGTAGAAATCAATATAAAGGAATACCTGTTGTGCATTTTTTTGTCAACAGGAATTTGTGTTTGTGTTGTTGTTACCCTTCGATGTGAATCGAGGGGTAATTTTGTTGGTACTAATTGGTTTTTCATGTTCACTGTCTATTACCTCTGTATGCGAATTACGATTCTATATCCATGCTAAATAATCAACAAGTGCTTTTTATATATATATTATTATTAACTCAAGTTTCGCTTGTCAATGGCATGCTGTCAGTAAGCAAATGGACCTGTTAAAGCAGTCCTTTGCCTTTATCTTCTGTCCTATAGATTTGCTTTCGACTTGCCAATTTGCTGACTGAACGCAAGTTTTTACTTGCGAGACTTAAAAAACAGAACAAATTATGGAAGATTTAATTTTTGTGAGACAACCGAGGAGAAATTGCCAAAGAACACTTGATTCAAACACTTCTGGCATTACATTCAATGAATTTATGTTTAATTATGAAGGCACTGTAAGTGTCAGTACCATGGAAAACTACAAGACAGCCGTGAACTCAATCATGAATTTCAACGGACGCAAACCTGTTCAGATTTCAAGTCTTGACAACGAAATGCTATCGCATTATTACAGATGGTTGTTGGGCAGAGGAGTTTGCTTAAACACAATATCATGCTACATGCGGTCGTTGCGCTCTTTATACAATAAGTATTCCAAATATGGGTTGACAAACAAGGCAAATCCATTTGTAGATATATTCACAGGACAAGAGCGTACGATGAAAAGGGCATTGAAGGCTGACGATATCAACAGGCTTCGAAGTGTAAAACTACAGAAAGGAACGAGGCTGGACCTTACAAGAGATGTATTCCTCTTCTCCTTCTATTCTTTCGGAATGCCTTTCGTGGATATATATAATATGAGAAAGACGCAGATTAATGGAGACTTGTTGATTTTCCACAGGAAAAAGACAGGAAGGACAATAAGGGTAAAACTTGAAAAATGTATGCTTGACATCATCAAGAAGTGGTACAGTAAGAATTCAGATTTCGTATTCCCATTCAACAAAAAGAGATCCAGGAGCAAGAATGAAAATACGTATTACCATACGTGTCTTTGCTATTATAACAAGAATCTTAAAGACCTTGCCAGAATCGCAGGACTTGATTTCAATCTGACTTCATACGTGTCCCGTCACAGCTGGGCAAGTTGGGCATATTCCAACAATGTGTCTATTCCAATAATATCCAAGGCTCTTGGTCATTCAAACTCTCTTACCACCATGACATATATAAGCGATGTGGATGATACGAGTCTATATGTGGCAAACCATAATCTTATTGAAAATCTTAAGAAAAGGAAGAACCGGCAACAAGCTCGTTAACTGTCGATTCTTCCTTGCATGTGTCATTCCATCGAAATAACAATATATTTTATTTCCTCCCCAAATAATGGACTTAGAATAGAGTTGACAGTCTGTGAAATGCCTGTGTTTCCCAATAGTGCAGGCAGGTACATTGATATTCCTATTTTACCTTTCACAATACAGTCCCTTACATTTGATGGAATTGCATCTTGAGTATTTGTTACAGACGCTTTTGCATTATCAAGTGAGCTGCCAGAGAAAAACTGCAAATCATTGCTGACACCGAAACAATAGGTCAGTGACGCATCCTTGTAACAATAGGTGTTGATGCCTATATCGGTTATGCTTCCTCCTTGTGGGCAAGACTTCTTCCAATAGTCTATGTCTTTCAGGAAGTCAGAGTTGGCAAGTTTGGCAGACATTTGCAGTTCCTTGTTTCTCTCGCCATAATTGAGTAGGGTGAGACAAACGTCCCCGTCAATACTCCTTATTATATTGTCCATGTCTATTGCCGTGTTAATTCCGGCAAGTACTGCCTGTAGGGCTTTATTATCCTTCAACAAGGATAGTAAAGCCTTTCCTTCGGCATTCATTTGAACACAAAAAGCGGCTGTTGATGGAACGCTTGCCGTGTATTTTCCCTCTATTTTCCGCAATACAGATTTTGAAGTTTCAATCTTCTTGTTCAAGTCATTCAGGAAAGAAGACGTTGTGGCATCTATAACAAGGCAATCTCCTGCACGTTTAAGTCCAGCTGCCAGTATAACGTCAGAAGGTTCAGTACCTTTTGGAGTGCCAATCATCAGGAGAGGCATTATCTTGTCAGGTAGTGCAGAGACTCTTGCCGCCATTGCAATAGGAGAATCAATAGAATCAAGTTTGGCGAACAATCTCGAATCCCTTATACCCTTGTTCTGACCGTTAAGATACTTCACCATCTTACGCATCATGTCAGGTTGACTTGATGGCAGGGTAGGACCCATTATCAGGCATGAATTGTCAGAAACGCCTACAATCCATGATTGTTTGATAACGCTGAACAGCATTTTCCTGTGTGTCTTTGGCTTGCTGGCTTTCCCTGTTGATGCAAGTTCCTCCAGCATATCCTTTACTCTTTGCTTGCTATCTACCTTTCCCGCAATTCCGAGACTTCCATCTGGTGAAGCAAACAAATAAAGCTTTTTGCTGAAGTCAATGCCGCACTGTTCCACTTTAATGTCACCAAACAAAGCCTTTATTATTCCAGGCTCAGTCGTGCCGGAATTTCCCTTCATGGTCTTGGCTATGTCCAAAGAGACGATTGCACTGCTTTCCTTTGGTATGACATCTAAATATTCATCTGAAGAGCAAGCCAGAAAGCATGTTACAGCCACAATTATGCATATTGCGCCAGTGGCAACCAATGATACCATCTTTTTCTTTTTCATTATACCAATTCTGTTAGTTTCGCTTATACATCTGTGAAATGGCAACTGCCATCAGCCCTGCTGTCTCAGTACGTAACCTGCTTTTGCCAAGTGATACTGGAACAGCTCCTTTCTCAATAGCCTTTCTGACCTCTTCTGTCGAGAAATCACCCTCAGGCCCTACTAATATTGTTATCTCATCGTCTGTTGCCGTATGTCTTAAACATTCCATGAAGTCATTCCTTTCTATTTCGTCATAGCAATGGCATATATATGTCTTTCCTTGGAATGGTCTTTCTATGAATTTGCGGAAAGATGCCATGCCGTACGATACAGGCATCAATGGCTTGCGACTCTGCTTTGCAGCTGAGACAATTATTTTCTCAATCCTGTCATTTCTCAATGTCTTTCTCTCGGAGAAATCGCAGTCAAGGAATGTGATACTGTCAAATCCAATCTCGGTTATCTTCTCACTCATCCATTCCATTCTGCCAATGTCCTTTGTGGGAGCTATTGCAAGATTGATTTTTCCATTCCAGGTCTTGTCTTGCTTTATGGATTCTGTAATCTCGTAATAGCATCGTTTTCCAGTTGTCAGAGTGATGATTGCCTTGTGAAAATAGCCTTTCCCATCCATGAGGAATAGTTCGTCACCTGTTTTCATTCTCAGAACTTTCACGGCATGATGTGCTTCGAGTTCCGGCAACTCATTATTGTCTGTGGCATCAGGTACATAAAAATACCTCACTTCTTTCATTGTTCCTCCTTTCTCCTTTTAATCTCTTTGTTAAGTTCAGATGCCAGCTCGTAATCCTCATTATCCACGGCTCTCTTAAGAGAATCCTGTAGCATGTCGTCAGATATGGAGTTGATGGGAACGGCAAGCCTCTCTCTGTTTTCATCACAGTGGGGTACGCTCTGCAATCTCATCAGCCACTCCTCGATAAAGAGCGGAATGCCACTTGCCACGGATAACAAGATGGCATTGCTAATCCTGATTTGAACACCGTCGTCTTCATCAGAACCATCATGCACGTGCACTATATATTGCCCGTTTTTTATGTCGCTTATCAGGATGTACATTTTGCTTATATCAATATGCTTTCCAATTATAGACATAAGCACTTCTGGCAACAGCAAATGAGTGATTGGTATCTTAGGCTCCATCCTCAAATCTATCTGTGTCGCTGTAATTCTGTCGCAGGCAACATTGATTTCCCTTGTCGCATATTTGTCAATAAGTGTTACAAAGGAACAATCGTTATTGCCTGTGACGCTCATAGTCTGTTTGTAATATAACCTTATTCTGCTCATTGTTATTTTGTCCTGAACATAATGGCAAAGCATATAGCTACAGCCAGTGCGTATCCTGCGAATATAAACCAGCATGTTTGCCATTCTCCGAGGAGATATCCGTTTTCCCAGTGGCAATACTTGTTTATAACCTCGCCTGCCAGCAATGTGCCTACTGTTGCTCCAATGCCGTTTGTCATAAGCATGAAAAGTCCCTGTGCTGAGGCTTTTACGTCAGACTCGCATTCGCTGTCAACAAATAGTCCTCCTGACACATTGAAGAAGTCAAATGCAACTCCATATACTATGCATGAAAGGATAAAGAGAGTGACACCTGGGAATGCCGGATTTCCAATGCCGAATAATCCGAACCTCAACACCCAAGCAACCATAGCTATGAGCATTACGGTCTTGATGCCGAATCGTTTCATGAAGAATGGTATTAAGAGAATGCATAAAGCCTCAGATACCTGTGAAATGGACACGAGCAGCGTGGCGTTGTTAGCTGCGAAGGTGTCTGCCATCAATGGGTTTCCCTTGAAACTTGTAATGAAAGGAGTGGCATATCCGTTTGTCACTTGAAGCGACATGCCCAGCATTGCCGAAAATATAAAGAATAAAGCCATTCTTTTTGAACGGAACAGCTTGAATGCATTGAGTCCCAATGTCTCAGAAAGATTCCTTTTCCCAGCATGGTATTCTTTGACTGGGCATTGTGGCATTGCCATACAGTAAGCGAAAAGTATGAAACCAATGATGCCTGATACAAAAAACTGCAGGTGGGTATATTGGAATTTGTGTGGATTCTCAAGTAACGTGAATGAGAAAGCCCCATCTGACACTGCTGCACAGTTGACAAACCACATGGTTACGATGAATCCAACTGTACCCAACACTCTTATGGGAGGGAAATCCTTCACAGTGTCCATTCCGTTTGCTTTCAGCAACTGGAATGCAACAGTATTTGAAAGGGCTATGGTGGGCATATAGAATGCCACGCTTATGGTGTAGATGGTGATGAACAATGTCTTGTCCGGCATTTCTGTGGCTCCGCCAATGGCAAACAAGCTGACCATCATGGCTCCGGCAACCAAATGGCATATACCAAGCAGTCGTTGAGGCTGGATATATTTATCTGCAATTATGCCCATTATAGTAGGCATTATTATGGAGACGATACCCTGAATGGCGTAAAACCAGGATATTTCTGTTCCCATTCCTGCCTTTCCAAGATAGTTGCCCATTGAAGTAAGATAAGCTCCCCAGACGGCAAACTCCAGGAAGTTCATTATGGATAGTCGTGTTTTCAGATTCATAGTTCTGTTCTTAAGTACTGAAGAAGGTTATCGTATTTGTCATTCCATCCCTGACATTACAGTATTTTTCAAATGTCAGGGATGGGATAGATAATCATACATGTTGTTTCTTACCCAAAGAATTTCTGGAAGAAATCGTTGCCTTTGTCATCGACGAGTATGAAAGCTGGGAAATTCTCAACTCGAATCTTCCATATCGCCTCCATGCCGAGTTCAGGATACTCAACGCATTCTATGCTCTTGATAGAGTTCATTGAAAGGACGGCAGCCGGTCCTCCAATGCTTCCGAGATAGAAACCACCATGTTTCTTGCAGGCATCTGTAACCGTCTTAGTGCGGTTGCCTTTGGCTATCATAATCATCGAACCTCCGTGGTCTTGGAATTCATCCACGTATGGGTCCATACGGTTGGCAGTTGTTGGTCCCATGCTTCCGCAAGGCATTCCTTCTGGAGTCTTGGCAGGGCCAGCATACAATATAGGATGATTCTTGAAATAATCAGGAAGGTCCTCTCCAGCATCAATACGTGCTTTTAGTTTTGCGTGGGCAATATCTCTTGCCACGATAATGGTTCCGTTGAGGCTCAGTCGGGTCGATACAGGATACTGGGTAAGAATCTTGCATATTTCTTCCATTGGTTGGTTGAGGTCAATGTTTACGGCGTTGCCTTCTCCTGCTTTTCTCATGCTTTCAGGTATGAGTTCCGTTGGGTTGTCATCGAGCTTCTCAATCCATATGCCATCCTTGTTTATCTTTGCCTTTATGTTGCGGTCGGCAGAGCAGCTCACGCCAAGACCTATAGGACATGAGGCTCCGTGGCGCGGAAGGCGTATGACGCGTATGTCATGAGCGAAATATTTGCCGCCGAACTGAGCACCGAGACCAATCTTGTAAGCCTCTTCCAGGAGTTGCTTCTCCAGTTCGATATCACGGAAGGCACGTCCTGTTTCGTCGCCTGTTGTTGGAAGGTTGTCGTAATAATGTGTTGATGCGAGCTTCACAGTGAGAAGGTTTTTCTCTGCCGATGTTCCTCCGATTACAAAAGCAATGTGATATGGTGGGCAGGCTGCCGTTCCGAGGGTCTTCATCTTCTCTACGAGGAAAGGAACGAGAGTGCCAGGATTCTGGATACGTGCCTTTGTCTCCTGGTAGAAATAAGTCTTGTTAGCCGAACCGCCACCCTTCACCACGCAGAGGAACTTATACTCATCGCCTTCTGTAGCTTCTATGTCTATCTGTGCAGGCAGGTTGCAGCGGGTGTTGACCTCGTCATACATGTTGAGCGGAGCATTCTGCGAATATCTCAGGTTCTCTTCAGTATATGTCTTGTAAACTCCGAGTGAGAGAGCTTCCTCGTCGCAGAATCCAGTCCATACCTGCTGTCCCTTTTCGCCATGGATGATGGCAGTGCCTGTGTCCTGGCAGAAAGGCAGCTTACCCTTGCATGCTACTTCTGCATTGCGCAGGAATGTAAGTGCAACATATTTATCGTTGTCGCTTGCTTCTGGGTCTGTGAGTATCTTGGCTACCTGTTCGTTGTGGCTTCTTCTCAACAGGAAGTTGACATCTCTGAATGCAGCGTTTGACAATGCTGTCAGTGCCTCAGGACTCACTTTAAGTATTGTCTTTCCCTCAAACTCGCTTATGCTTACTCCTTCTTTTGTAAGCAGATAGTACTCTGTGTCGTCCTTGCCCGTCTGGAACATAGGAGCATACTTGAATTCTGGTGTTGCCATAATAGCTGTGTTATTTAATGATTAAATGTTGTTTGTCAATATCTAAAAATATCAGTATCGAAGATTCCAAACGTCGTCTATACAACCAAAATCAATCTTCATATCCGTGTGTGTTGAATAAGTGTTTCTTCATCCACATCGCCCAGAGCGAATTCCTTTTCCGCATCTTCTCGTATAAGCTGTTTCCAAGTTGCAGTTGCCTCCTTGCCTTCGTCCCTCACCTGCCGTGCGTCTTCCTGTGTCATGCTGTCCCATTGGTGATAATTGAGTATGGTGCGGTATGTCCATGCCCATTTATGGTCGTCATAGTTGCGGGCACAGTTGCTGAGCATCTCTTCTGCCACTGCGATGTCATTGATGTCCCCATTGCCAATTGCATTCTCAATGTCTTCGAGGCATGAAGCCGGCAGTACCATTCCTCCTATGTCTATCCATTTTTCCATGCCTGTAATGGTGTTTGGTACTTGGTCACCATAATGTGCAGTTTCATTACCCATTGCCATTTTTATGAGCATGTCATAGAGTTGTATGCCCCTGTCTAGTGCTTTTGGGGTGATAAGGCATCCGTTATATAGGTAGTTGCCGCAATCATCGGTATTGCCCTGTTCCTTGAGTGTCATGAGAAGTCGCCTGCCTTCGAATGTCTTCTGCATGGTTGCAGGATTGAGCCAGTCGGTTGTCAGTGCTGCTATTCTGCCCTCCTGCGGTCTCTGGTCTCTCTTTTCCCATTTGCCTATGTCTCTCCATGTTCCCATTGTGGCAACATTCCTTGCAGGCACTATAAAAGTGTCGTTGCCGTTGGCTATTATGTATGAGAAGGGTAGGGCAGTGGTGTCTGGATGGCAGGTTATCTTGCCCATTATCATAGAGAAGTCACCGATGTTGGCTGGTAGCAAGATATGCGTTCCGCTTGCTGTCTTGCATCCTCGCGAGAGAGTGCCGTAATGTATTGGTCCCATTTTGTAGGCATGGTTGCTATAGTTGGTTGCCGATCCGGCATTATAAAAAGAGAGCATGGTGCCTATAAGCAGCGTTGCCTTATGGTGGCTTACAGTGAAAGGTCCGCAAAATGTAGCGCAAGCCTCTCCGTTGTCAAGATGAGAATTTGCGAAAACTACTGTGCTCTCTGCCGAGAATCCCTTGCCCACATGGCATGCCTCTCCAATAAGACAGTTGCTCACCTTTGCACCGTCTGTGATGCTTGCTCCTGGTTGTACTATAGTGTTCTCTAAAATACAGTCGTTGCCAATATATATGCTTGCCTGCTGCTGTCCGGTCAGTGTACAGTCGGATATTCTTGATGCTCCGTTAATTTCGCAGAAGTCGTTTATTGCCACGTTGACCAGTTCCTTGGTGTTTATGATTTTGACGCCATAGCCGATGGTAGTCTGCTCAGGGCGGCTTTGTTCAGCATGCTTTGTCGCCATTTTCTTGATGGAAGCGAAAATGTCTGGTTTTTCTTTATTCCATTTCACCATAGCGGCAGCCATCTGGGATGACAGGTTGTCATAGATTATGACGTTTCCGTGTCCTGTCTCATTGAGTACAGCTATGATTATGCCCTCTCCAAAGGTGGCACCGCCTGTAGTGGTCAAGAGTCCTACGTTGCTAATATAGCAGTCGTCGCCTATCGTGCAGTTGTTTATATATCCTGCGATGTTCTCTATGAGGCAGTTGTCTCCCACTTGTGTGTTCCTCAGTGTGGCGTTATAGATGCCTGAGTGGCGCATAAATCCCTCTTCAACCTCTATCTGCCGGCATGTCTCGCCTATGGCAACATCTCCATAGAACCTGACGTTTCTCATGAAAGAGACATCGAAACCATCTGCTACGGTTACCCGGGTCCAGTCGTCGGCGCAGCATCCCTGTCGCTCCATAATCTCAATCTCGTTGATATCGAGCGAGCGGTAATATCCATTGCTTCTTGTATTTGTCATAATACTCACTCTCTTGATGATGTCTGACATAATAATCACCCTTGTTCGAAGTTGTCGTAAAGGAAATCGTTGTATGGATACTTCTGCACATGAAGTTCTCTGACCTTCATATACAATATGTCTCTAAGCTCATCTATGTTTTCTTTCTCTCTTGCCGATATGAAAATGCAGCAGTCACCCATTTTCGCCATCCATGTCTTACGTAATTCGTCAAGCGAGATATTTTCCTTGGTAATTGGCGTAAGGTCATCGGGTTCCTTGTCCACCCATGTGTATGCGTCAATCTTGTTGAACACAATCATTGACGGCTTGTCGGCGCATCCAAGTTCCTGAAGTGTTTTGTCCACGACCTTTATCTGCTCCTCGAAGTCGGGATGGGATATATCTACAACATGCAGCAGCAAGTCTGCCTCTCTCACCTCGTCAAGGGTGCTTTTGAAAGAATCGACAAGGTCAGTGGGGAGCTTTCTGATGAACCCTACCGTGTCGGCAAGCAGGAAAGGCAGATTGTCAATTACCATCTTCCTTACCGTTGTGTCGAGAGTCGCAAACAATTTGTTTTCTGCGAAAACTTCGCTTTTAGAAAGCAGGTTCATTAAGGTTGACTTGCCTACATTGGTATATCCTACAAGTGCTACTCTTATTAGTCTGCCTCGGTTTTTTCTTTGTGTCGTTTTCTGCTTGTCAATCTCTAAGAGACGTTGCTTGAGGAGTGTGATGCGTTGCAGGATGATTCGTCGGTCCATCTCTAACTGTGTCTCACCTGGGCCTCTCAGACCCACACTGCCTTTCCCACCGCCGCTTCCAGAGCCGCCGCCCTGTCTCTCAAGGTGTGTCCAAAGCCTTTGCAGTCGAGGTAGCATATATCTGTGCTGTGCAAGTTCCACCTGCGTCTTTGCCTCTGCAGTCTGTGCTCTCATTGCGAAGATATCGAGTATGAGACTGGTGCGGTCAAGAATCTTGACCTGAAGACATTTTTCAATATTCCTAAGCTGTTTTGCACTCAATTCATCATCGAAGATTACCATGCCTACCTCGTTACCCTCGTCCTCCTTGTCCTTGATGAATTGTCTTATTTCTTCAAGTTTGCCAGTGCCGATATATGTTACACTGTTTGGACCTGCAACTTTCTGGGTGAATCTTTTCACCGTGACGGCTCCTGCTGTGTCGGCAAGGAATTCCAGCTCGTCAAGATACTCTTTTGTCTTGGCTTCGTCCTGGTTCTTTGTCGTGAGTCCAACAAGTACGGCGGTCTCGCTTTTTGCCTCGGATATTACAAATTCTTTCATTTATATCTTAATCGTGATTGTTTCGTTGAATAATTTATCAAACGCATCATGTAAATCTGCATATAGGATGCGTTTTTTTTGATTTCATGCAAAGTTAAGCATTTTGTCGGTATTACACAACTTTTTTCCATTCATAATTAAAGAGTCTCAGCTTCAGGAAGTAGATAAATGAGGATATAATACGTATTCGAAGGTCAATGAATACATATTGTTATTGTTCTTCAAATATTTGTTACAATGGAAAAAAATAACTACCTTTGCATTGACAACCAGTGGGAAGATAGTATTTGCACTTTGAAAATAAGACGATACGCTTATTACTTGTCAACTTTGAGCAGTTCGTAACTTCCGAAATTTGAACATAATAATAACAATATAATATTGATAAACGATGAAAGCATTTGTATTTCCCGGACAGGGAGCGCAGTTCTCAGGTATGGGCAAAGACCTGTATGAGAATAATGAGTTAGCAAAAAAGTTGTTTGACAAAGCCGATGAGGTCCTTGGTTTCAAGATTACCGACATCATGTTCAATGGGACTGACGAGGACTTGCGTCAGACTAAGGTCACCCAGCCTGCGGTATTCCTCCATAGCGTAATATCTGCTTTGTGTATGGGCGACGACTTCGCTCCTGAGATGGTAGCTGGTCATTCTCTTGGTGAGTTCTCTGCACTTGTGGCCGCTGGAGCATTGAGCTTCGAGGATGGACTACGTTTGGTCTATGCCCGAGCTCTGGCAATGCAGAAGGCATGTGAAGCTGCGTCTGGTACAATGGCGGCGATAATTGGTTTGGCTGACGACGTCGTTGAGACTGTTTGTCAGGAAGTGACGACAGATGGCAATGTAGCAGTGGCTGCCAATTACAACTGTCCTGGTCAGCTTGTTATTTCAGGCAATAACGATGCAGTTAACTCCGCTTGCGAGAAACTGAAGGCAGCTGGAGCGAAACGCGCTTTGCCACTTAAGGTTGGTGGAGCATTCCACTCTCCTTTGATGCAACCGGCAAAGGATGAGCTTCAGAAAGCCATTGAGAATACAAGTTTCTCAGAGCCTAAGTGCCCTGTTTATCAGAATGTTGATGCAAAGCCATATACAGATCCTGAAACTATTAAAGCAAATCTTATTGCTCAGTTGACAAGTGCTGTACGCTGGACAGCTACCGTGCAGAATATGGTTGCCGATGGAGCAGATGATTTTACCGAGTGCGGACCGGGAAAAGTCCTACAGGGACTTGTTGGCAGAATATGCAAGGGTGTCAGTGCCCATGGTATTGAATGATAAGAATGAAAAAGATTATCATATATCAGATTCTGCCACGTCTATTTGGAAACAGGACTTCAACACCCCTGCCAAATGGCACTATAATAGAAAATGGATGTGGTAAATTCAATGATTTCGACATTAAGGCCTTGAGGCGGATTAAGTCTCTTGGCTGTACCCATGTGTGGTTTACCGGTGTTATCAGACATGCTACAAAAACGGACTATACTGCATACGGAATACCAAAGCAGACTGAACAGGTTGTGAAAGGCAATGCAGGTTCACCTTATGCCATTGCCGACTATTACGATGTTGACCCAGATCTTGCCGTTGATGTGGACGGCAGAATGGAAGAGTGGGAGGATCTTGTCTCCCGTGTACATAAGTGTGGGTTGTCTGTTGTTTTGGATTTCGTGCCAAATCATGTGGCAAGAGAGTATAAATCTATATGCAGGCCTAAAGGGGTTGCCGATTTGGGCGAGAATGATGACAAGAACCTGCATTTCAGCATATTGAACAATTTCTATTACTGTTGGGGTCAGCCTTTCGACACTGGTTCGCTTCCTCATGATTGTGGGAAAGAATATGTGGAGTCTCCGGCACGTGCTACAGGAAACGACTGCTTTTCCAACAGACCAGGCATGAACGACTGGTATGAAACGGTGAAGTTAAATTACGGTATTGACTATTGTGATGCTGGTGGGAGGTCTGAGCATTTCTCGCCAGTGCCCGATACGTGGAAGAAAATGACGGATATCCTGTTGTTTTGGGCTTCCAAAGGAATAGACGCATTCAGGTGTGATATGGCGGAAATGGTGCCATCGGCTTTCTGGAGCTGGGCAACAGCCAGGGTGAGGGAAAAATATCCCGAGGTGAAGTTCATTGGAGAGGTGTATAATCCATCACTTTATAGAGAGTACATATCTTCTGGCTTTGACTATCTTTATGATAAGGTGGGTATGTATGATTGCATCAGAGACGTTATCTGTGGCAACAGAAAGCCAAAAGACATAACAGTGCAATGGCAGTCAACAGATGACATCAAGACACACATGCTCTATTTCCTTGAAAATCATGATGAACAACGAGTGGCGAGTCGGTTCTTTGCAGGAAATGGTCTGAAGGGTCTGCCGGGTCTTGTCGTTTCTGCATTCATGAACAGCAGTCCTTTCATGCTTTATGCCGGACAGGAATATGGCGAGGAGGCAAAGGATGCAGAAGGCTTCAGCGGACTTGACGGCCGTACGACAATCTTCGACTATTGGAGTGTCGAGTCTTTGAGAAAAGGATATTACGACAGGAAGAAACTCAGTGTAGGTCAGAAAGAGTTGGAAAACGCTTATTCTGTAGTCCTTAATCTTGCTAACAATGAGGCAGCGATTAGAGAAGGAGATTTCTACGACCTAATGTACGTTAATGGAAGCGTGGGAGACGATGTCTTTGCATTCTTAAGAAAGAAAGACAAAGAACTGATTCTTGTAGTTGCGAATTTTTCTGACAGAATGGATATGTTCAATATCGTAATTCCATCTCATGCTTTTGATTGGCTCGGAATACCAGAAGACGAATATAATGCTGAAGAACTGATAGGTAAAGGATATGCAAGGTTAACACTACGTAAGGATAATTCCGTAGAGGTTGTGCTTGATGCTCATGAGGCTTGTGCATACAAAATAGTGGTGAAATGATAAATGCTTTTAACCATGGAGACAAGTGAACTTTTCAATAGTCACAATAAAGACGAATATCCTCCAAGCCACACAGCTGAACACCTTCTTAATCAATTAATGGTCAGAATGTTCGGATGTAGCCGTTCTACTAATGCTCATATAGAGAGAAAGAAGAGCAAGATAAGCTACATCCTGAACAGGAAACCAGATAGGAAAACAGAGAAGGAAATAGAGAACAAGATGAATGAGCTGATAGCCGAGGACATGCCCGTTACTTATGAGACAGTGATGCTTTCTGACCTTACTGAAGAAACGACAGGACCAGATGGTAAATACGAGGGGGTTGACATTGACAGACTCCCTGCCAATGTCTCCGATGCTGTCAGGATAGTAAGGATAGGAGACTATGATATCTGTCCATGTATTGGAAAACATGTCCGTTCAACATCACAGATAGGGAGGTTTGAACTTCTTGGGACAAATTGGGACGAGACAAATCGTTCTTTTCGCATCAGATATAAGGTTGTGGAGAACTGAAACAGTCTCAGAGAGTTATCTCCCCGGCAATGTCACGGTTCATGTAGTTTCTTATCTTGTGGTAGTCTGTATTGCTCGCCTGAAGGAACATAAGTTTAGTGACAGCTGCTTCTACGGTGCTGTCATATCCACTTATAACACCAGCGTCTTTAAGCTGATAGCCAGTGTCATATCTTGACATCTCAACCTGTCCGGATATGCATTGGCTAATATTCACAATGATTACTCCCCTGTAGCTTGCCTCTTTAAGAATCCTCATGAGCCATGGCTTCTGAGGGGCATTTCCACTGCCATACGATCTCATGACAATAGAACGTAGCTCAGGGGCGTCAAGTATATGCCTTACAATACTCTCCTGTACCCCCGGGAACAGAGAGAACACCACCACGTTATGGTCCAGCGCTGTATGAGGTATCATGGTACGCGTGAAATCAGGCTTTAGAATGTGGTGCTCATGGAAAGAGAAGTTTACACCAGCATCGCAGAGATGGGGATAGTTGAAAGAGTCGAAAGCATTAAATCCGTCAGCATTTATCTTTGTTGAACGGTTGCCCCTTAATAGCCTGCCGCTAAAATATATACAAACCTCAGGAACTTTCGCCGTACCGTCTTCGTTATGGGCTGAAGCCAGCTCTATGCTTGTCATCAGGTTTTCCTTGCCGTCTGTCCTGAGCTGTCCTATTGGCAATTGACTTCCTGTCAGGATGACAGGTTTCGTAAGATTCTCGAGCATGTATGAAAGAGCGGAAGCCGTGTATGCCATGGTGTCTGTACCATGAAGGATAACAAATCCGTCAAACTCATCATATCTGCTGGCTATAATCCTGACCAACTGTGCCCATCTGTTGGGAGACATGTCAGAAGAGTCAATGGGAGGATTAAACTGGTATGTTTCCACATCTGTGGGCAGGAGTCGGAATTCCGGCACATTTTCAACGAAATGGGAAAAATCAAGTGGTTCTAATGCACCTGTTACAGGACTTATACCCATTCCTATTGTTCCACCAGTATAAATTATGAGTACTTTGCCGGTTCTTTGTGTAAATGTTGTGTGTTGTTCCTCTGATTTCATATATAAAGTGTGAACGTTCCTGTTTTATTTTGCAAATTTAGCTTAATTTTCACAGAGTTCCAAAAAAATGTAGTATATTTGCAAAAGAATTATACATACTACATAAATTACTTATAAATTAATCGTAACACAGTTATGAAAAAATTCATGGACGAGAATTTCCTGCTTGAAACAGCAACAGCGCAGGAACTGTATCACAATCATGCGGCAAAGATGCCAATAATAGACTACCATTGCCATCTCATTCCAGAGATGGTGGCAACAGATCACAAGTTCAAGAGCATTACAGAGTTATGGCTTGGAGGCGACCATTATAAATGGCGTGCAATGAGAACGAATGGTGTGGATGAGAGATTCTGTACAGGCAAAGACACTTCTGACTGGGAGAAATTCGAGAAATGGGCAGAGACTGTTCCATATACATTCAGGAATCCACTCTACCATTGGACACATTTGGAGTTGAAGACAGCTTTCGGAATAGACAAGCTCCTTAGTCCAAAGACAGCCCGAGAGATATTTGACGAGTGTAATGAGAAACTTCAGCAACCGGAATATACGGCAAGAGGCTTTATGCGCAGGTATAATGTTGAGTGTGTATGCACCACAGACGACCCTGTTGATGACCTTAGGTTCCACAAGCAGACAAAGGATAGCGGTTTCGAAATTAAAATGATACCGGCATGGCGTCCAGACAAAGCCATGAATATAGAGAAGCCAGAGTTTGCTGCATATATGGCAACGCTTGCGGAAGTGTCGGGAGTGGAGATTAGAAAATACTCTGACATGGTTGATGCCTTGCAGAAACGTCATGACTTCTTTGCAGAGAATGGTTGCAGGCTATCAGACCATGGTATAGAGGAATTCTATGACGAGCCATATACAGACAGCCAGATAGAGGTGATTTTTGACAAGGCTCTAAGCGGACAGCAACTCTCTCAATATGAAGTGCGTCAGTACAAGCATGCATTCCTCACGGTATGTGCTGAGATGGACCATGCGTCTGACTGGACACAGCAGTTCCACTATGGAGCTATAAGAGACAACAACAGCCTGATGTATGACAGACTGGGTGCTGACACAGGTTTCGACTCAATAGGTGAGTTCACGACAGCTCAGGCTATGAGCCATTTCCTTGACAAGCTAAACAAGGAGGGAAAACTGACAAGGACAATTCTTTATTGTCTCAATCCATGTGCAAACGAAGTTATAGCAACAATGCTTGGCAATTTCCAGGATGGTTCATGTCCGGGCAAGATACAGTTTGGTTCAGGTTGGTGGTTCAATGACCAGCTTGACGGTATGACAAGGCAGATGAACGCACTTTCTGTTCTTGGCTTGCTCAGCCGTTTCGTAGGAATGCTTACAGACAGCCGCTCTTTCCTTTCATATCCACGCCATGAGTATTTCCGTCGTCTCTTGTGCAATCTCCTGGGCAATGATGTCGAGAAGGGACTGTTGCCATCTGACATGGAGGCACTTTCAAGAATGGTAGAGGATATTTCTTACAACAACGCACGTAACTATTTTAAATTCTATTGATTACGCTTGTTGAAAGAATATAGTCTTTAAATGGATATTATGACAATGATGGCATCCACGGCTGAGCCTGTGGATGCTTTTTTAGTAATTAATTCTAATAAGTTTTGTACATCTCGAAAATAAATAGTATTTTTGCATCGTAATAAGTATAATTGCGCAATTTGTTGATCAATGAAAAAAATCATTTTTGGATTCTTTGCCATCTTGGCAGTAATGATGGCGAGCAGTTGTGGAAGTAGTAAAGGTGTTGTCTATTTCCAAAATATCGATTCAATTAGTCTTGCTCCTTCCAGAGGACTCTATAGTGCAAGGATAATGCCTAAGGATGAGCTTACTATTGTGGTGAAGACTCTTGCAGAAGAGGCATCGGAGCCCTTTAACCTTTCATATGGCAAAGGCAGCGCAGGTGGCTCTAACGGTGCAAACAGCTTGTTGCCATATCTTGTGGATAACGATGGATATATAAATTTCCCAGTCATTGGAAAAATTCACGTTGCAGGACTTACGAGGACAGAATGTGAGGACTTGATAAAATCCAAGATTCAGCCGTATCTTTCCAAGAATGAGAATCCTATTGTGACTGTCAAGCTTTCTGGGTATAAAGTTACGGTAACAGGAGAGGTTTCAAGTCCTGGCGTCATACAGGTTGACCAAGAGAAAATGAGCATAGTCGAGGCTATTGCAAAAGCAGGAGATTTGACGATTTATGGAAAAAGAGACAACATCATGCTTCTCAGAGAAGACGAGACAGGCGAAAAGCATTATACAAGGCTTAACCTGAACGATGCCAATATTATCAACTCTCCATATTATTATCTTCAGCAAAATGATGTAGTATATGTCGAGCCAAACCATGTCAAGGCTAAAAACTCTGGACTGGGAGCTTCCACAACGGTATGGTTCTCTTTCATTGGCATAGCGACTTCTGTGGCATCTCTGCTTGTAAGTGTGTTGAGAGACTGATAAGTGTTTATGTAATCTATAATCAATACAGATATCCATTTTGACAGTTCCTTTCCTTTATGAACTGTATGACTAAGTGGGGATGCTTTAAAAATATATAATACTTATGTGTGGAATAGTTGGTTATTTAGGCAAAAGGGATGCTTATCCAATCCTTATCAGTGGTTTGAAACGACTGGAGTATAGAGGCTACGACAGTGCAGGAGTAGCCTTGGTTTCAGATGATAGAAGTCTGAATGTTTTCAAGACAAAGGGCAAGGTGTCAGATTTGGAATCCTATTGTGAAGACAAAGATGTATCAGGAGTAGTGGGAATAGCGCATACAAGATGGGCAACACATGGTGAACCGTCATCGCAAAATGCACATCCCCACTATTCATCTTCAAGGAATCTTGCTATTATACATAATGGTATTATAGAGAACTATGCCGAAATAAAGAAAAAACTAATAGAGAAGGGAGTGCAATTCCGTTCTGATACCGACACTGAGGTCTTAGTGCAGCTTATAGAATATATAAAGGAGAAAAAGCATATTAGCCTTTTGTCTGCCGTTCAGGTTGCATTACACCAAGTAATAGGTGCCTATGCCATAGCTATCCTTGACAAAAACGATCCCGACCAGATTATAGCAGCAAGAAAGCAGAGTCCACTCGTTATAGGAATAGGCGAAGGAGAATTTTTCCTTGGTTCGGATGCAAGCCCGATTATTGAATATACTGACCAGGTGGTGTATCTTGAGGATGGTAACATTGCTGTAATGAGGAAGGGCGAGGACCTAGAAGTCGTTAGCATCCTCAATAAAAAACAGGAACTTGAGGTTAAGACGGTGGATGTCAATCTGGGTCAGATTGAGAAAGGCGGTTACCCACACTTTATGCTCAAGGAGATTTTTGAACAGCCAGAGTGTCTTACAAACTGTATGAGGGGAAGAATTAATGTGGAAGCTAACCGTGTTACACTCAGTGCCGTTATTGATTTTAGACGCCAGTTGCTGAATGCGAAACGAATTCTTATAGTGGCATGCGGAACAAGCTGGCATGCCGGTCTTATCGGAAAGCAGATTATAGAGAACTTATGCCGCATACCGGTTGAGGTCGAGTATGCGTCTGAATTCAGATATTGTAATCCTGTCGTCACGAAGAATGATGTAGTTATTGCAATATCCCAAAGTGGTGAGACTGCAGATACACTTGCTGCTGTAGATTTAGCCAAGTCAAGAGGTGCTTTCGTATATGGTATATGCAATGCCATTGGCTCAAGCATTCCACGTGCTACAGATACTGGTTCATATATTCATGTCGGTCCAGAGATAGGTGTTGCATCTACCAAGGCTTTTACAGGTCAGGTCACAGTACTCACCATGCTCGCACTTGCACTTGCCGATGCAAAAGGCACGATAGCCCGCAAGGACTATCTCGAGATAGTTAAAGGACTCAGTGAGATACCAGATAAAATCAGGGAAGTACTGAAAGCAAATGAAAAGGTGGCAGACCTTGCAAGAATGTTCACCTATGCACACAACTTCCTGTACCTTGGAAGGGGATTCGGCTATCCTGTAGCTCTTGAAGGTGCCTTGAAACTTAAGGAAATCAGTTATATACATGCTGAAGGCTATCCGGCAGCTGAGATGAAACATGGACCAATTGCGCTGATTGATTCAGACATGCCTGTAGTGGTGATTGCAACCCATAATGCCATGTATGAGAAAGTGCGTTCCAACATACAAGAGATAAAGGCAAGGAAAGGAAGAGTAATTGCTCTCGTGACAAAAGGTGACGAGACGATTTCCAAGATTGCTGATGATATAATTGAATTGCCAGATACGATAGAATGCCTTGAGCCTTTAGTGGCAAGCGTACCTCTTCAGCTGCTCGCATATCATATTGCTGTGTGCAAGGGAAAGAATGTTGACCAGCCAAGAAATCTTGCAAAGTCAGTTACGGTAGAGTAATAAAAATATAACAGTAAAGATTAAGATCAACACAATAATAATCAGGATATAATTATAATGGAGCCTCTGAAGCATGAATGTGGCGTCGCCTTGATAAGGCTGTTGAAGCCATTGGAGTATTACCAGCAGAAATATGGGACATGGATGTATGGTCTCAACAAGCTGTATTTGATGATGGAAAAACAGCATAATAGAGGTCAGGAAGGCGCAGGAATAGCAAGTGTCAAACTGGGTGGCGAGCCAGGCAAAGAGTATATGTACAGAGAAAAAGCTGAGGGTTCGAATGCCATAACAACAATTTTCTGTAATGTTCAGAAGAAATTCAGAGACTTGTCGCCGCATGAACTTCAGGATGTTGATTTTGTCAAGAGCAATTTACCTTTTGCAGGTGAGTTGTATATGGGACATTTGAGATATTCCACAACAGGCAAGAGTGGACTTACATACGTTCATCCTTTCTTGAGGAGGAACAATTGGAGGGCAAAGAACCTGTGCCTTTGTGGTAATTTCAACATGACAAATATAGGGGACATATTCTCCAAACTGACAAGACAGGGACAGTCACCGCGTATCTATAGTGACTCTTACATAATGTTGGAACTCCTCGGACATAGACTTGACAGAGAGGTAGAGAGAAATTTCGTAATCGCTAAAGACAAAGGTCTGCAAGACCAGGCAATCACAAGGTTCATAGAGGACAATGTCGATATGTCAAATGTACTTAAGACTTCTATGGACGACTTTGATGGTGGCTATGTGGTTTGTGGACTCACAGGAAGCGGTGAGATGTTTGCAATGAGGGACCCATGGGGCATAAGACCTGCTTTCTACTTCATAAACGATGAGATAGCTGTGCTCGCAAGTGAGAGACCTGTGCTTCAGACAACTTTCGACCTCAAATGTGAGGACATCAAGGAACTTGAGCCTGGACAGTCGTTAATCGTCAATAAGCATGGCGAATGCAATCTTAAGCAGATAATTGAAAGAAAAGGTGATGCGGCTTGCTCATTTGAAAGAATTTATTTCAGCCGTGGGTGTGACAAGGATATCTACAATGAAAGAAAACAACTTGGAGAACAGCTGACAAGTCAAATTCTGGAGGCTGTTCACTACGACACCGCTCATACTGTTTTCTCATTCATACCAAACACAGCGGAAGTGGCATTCTATGGAATGTTGAGTGGGTTCAAGCATTTTATAAACGAGCAGAAGGTGAAGAAGCTTGAAGCTCTTGGAAAATTGCCTTCCCACGAAGAGTTGATGGAACTTCTTGACGATTATGTGAGGTCAGAGAAGGTTGCATGGAAAGACATCAAGCTGAGGACCTTCATTACAGAAGGAAATTCAAGGAATGACCTCGCATCGCATGTTTACGACATTACGTACGGAAGTATTACTCCCAATGTGGATAATCTTGTAATAATTGATGACAGTATTGTAAGAGGAACAACATTGAAGGAGAGTATATTCAGAATCCTTGACAGACTTTCTCCGAAGAAAATAGTAATTGTCTCAAGTGCTCCACAGATTAGATATCCAGATTATTATGGAATTGACATGCCAAGACTTGAAGAGTTCTGTGTCTTCAGGGCTACGATAGAGCTTCTGAAAGATAGGGGCATGTATCAGTTGATTGAGGATACATATCACAAATGTAAGGATGAAATCCTCAAGAAAGATGGAGAATTGAGGAATTACGTTCAGGAAATATACAAGCCTTTCACACCACAAGAGATAAATGCCAAGATAATAGAAATGCTCAGACCAGAGGGAATGAAGTCTCCTGTTGAACTTGTCTTCCAGTCTATAGAAGGATTGCACAAGGCAATTCCAAACCACAAAGGTGACTGGTATTTTACAGGTAACTATCCAACAAGTGGAGGAGTTA
The DNA here is from genome assembly GCA_945875635.1 of uncultured Prevotella sp. Lineage (GTDB taxonomy): Bacteria > Bacteroidota > Bacteroidia > Bacteroidales > Bacteroidaceae > Prevotella. The sequence goes on along the minus strand of CAMCLD010000026.1, from coordinate 5,175 downwards.
GGCTTTGCAATCAGGCATTTGTAAACTATATTGAGAAACGTTATCAATATGAGCACAAGTTCTGACTTCCCTAAGGCATGTGACATCTTGTCTCGTTAAAGTGCCTTTGGTTGCTTTGCTCAGATATTTGTTCATTGAAACAAAGAATTTGTGAACTTGAAACAGAACTATTGACGGTGTTTGGCATAGGTAAATGTCGACAGTTGAAAATACAGAATATAACAATGGTGGGATGTAGAATCCTCCACCTTAATACAATCTATAAAAGATGAAGAAAGTTACTTTAGTCCTTAGCGATGGCACTTCGTTTCGTGGCGAATCGTTCGGATTTGAATCTCCTGTTGCAGGAGAGGTGGTGTTCAACACAGCTATGACGGGATATCCAGAAAGCCTTACCGACCCTTCCTATGCAGGACAGCTTATGGTGCTGACATATCCGCTCGTTGGAAATTATGGAGTACCCCCCTTCTCTATCGAGGCTGATGGCATTCCATCATTCATGGAGAGTGACAGAATTTATGCTTCTGCGATAATAGTAGCTGATTATAGTGAACGAAACAGCCATTGGAATTCCGTGGAAAGTCTCGGAGACTGGCTCAAGAGAGAGGGTGTCCCAGGAATCACAGGCATAGACACAAGGGAGTTGACAAAGGTGTTGCGTGAACATGGTGTCATGATGGGAAAGATTCTTTTTGACGACCAGCCGGATGTCATTCCTGAGGCGGAATATGAAGGTGTTAACTTTGTTGATAAAGTAAGTTGCAAGAATGTTATAAGATATAATGAGGGAGTCGGCAAAAAGATTGTCCTTGTTGATTGTGGTGTTAAGGCAAATATTATAAGGTGTCTCGTAGAAAGAAATGTCGAGGTGGTAAGAGTGCCATGGAATTATGACTATACTTCCATGGATTTTGATGGACTGTTCCTTGCTAATGGTCCAGGAGACCCTGACATGTGTGTGGATGCCGTTAACATCCTTCGCAGACAGATGAACATAAGCAAAAAACCTATTTGTGGTATTTGCATGGGAAATCAGTTGCTTGCCAAAGCAGGAGGCGCATCCATCTACAAACTCAAATATGGACATAGAAGTCATAACCAGCCTGTCAGGATGGTGGGTACTAACAATTGTTATATAACCAGTCAGAATCACGGATATGCGGTAGATGCCAAGACACTGGGAAAAGAATGGGAAGAGTTTTTCGTAAATATGAATGACGGCAGCAATGAGGGTATCAGACATAAGACAAACCCATGGTTCTCTTCACAGTTCCACCCTGAGGCATGCTCTGGTCCTGTTGATACGGAATTCATGTTTGATAAATTCATTGATACTCTTAAGTAGTCGCATCTCTGGGGTTATGCTCTCAATTGCGAAAATATAGGCGATGCAATTCACGTTACGTTTTTTCTGCTCAAATAAATATTATAAAGATGAAAGATGACAATATAAAGAAAGTTCTTCTCCTCGGTTCTGGAGCACTGAAAATTGGCGAGGCAGGTGAGTTCGATTATTCCGGTTCACAGGCTCTTAAGGCTTTGAAGGAAGAAGGTATATATACAATTCTTATTAATCCGAACATAGCTACAGTGCAGACTTCGGAGGGTGTGGCTGACCAGATATACTTCCTGCCTGTACAGTCATATTTCGTAGAGAGAGTCATCCAAAAGGAGCGTCCAGACGGAATCCTCCTGTCATTTGGTGGTCAGACAGCTCTCAATTGTGGTGTGGAATTGTATAAGAACGGGATTCTTGACAAGTATGGAGTAAAGGTTCTTGGCACTCCCGTTCAGGCAATCATGGATACAGAGGACAGGGAACTATTTGTTGACAAACTTAATGAGATTGACGTAAAGACTATTAAGAGTGAAGCCTGCGAGACAATAGAGCAGGCAAGGGATGCAGCCCGTGAACTCGGATATCCTGTCATACTGCGTGCAGCATATGCTCTTGGTGGACTTGGAAGTGGATTCTGTGACAATGAGGAAGAACTTGACAAACTTGCGGAAAAGGCTTTCTCTTTCTCTCCACAGGTCCTTGTGGAAAAAAGTCTCAAGGGCTGGAAGGAAATCGAATATGAAGTCGTCAGAGATAAGTACGACAACTGTATTACCGTATGTAACATGGAGAATTTTGACCCACTTGGAATACATACTGGTGAGTCAATCGTTATTGCGCCTTCTCAGACTCTCACAAACAGCGAGTATCACAAGTTGCGTGCCTTGGCTATAAAGATAATACGCCATATTGGAATTGTTGGCGAATGTAATGTGCAATATGCTTTCGACCCAAAGAGTGAGGATTATCGTGTCATAGAAGTCAATGCCAGACTTAGCCGTTCTTCAGCCCTGGCAAGCAAGGCTACAGGATATCCTTTGGCTTTTGTTGCTGCGAAATTGGGTATCGGATATGGCTTGTTCGAACTTAACAATTCCGTGACAAAAACGACAAGCGCATTCTTTGAGCCAGCTCTTGACTATGTGGTTTGTAAGATTCCAAGATGGGACCTCAGTAAGTTCCGAGGCGTTGATAAAGAACTGGGCTCGTCCATGAAATCAGTGGGAGAGGTTATGGCAATAGGAAGAACTTTTGAGGAAGCCATACAGAAAGGTCTCAGAATGATTGGGCAGGGTATGCATGGCTTCGTAGAGAATAAGGAACTTGAGATACCGGATATTGACTCTGCTCTCAAAGAACCTACCGACAAACGTATCTTCATTATATCCAAGGCAATGCATAAGGGATATACCATTGACCAGATACATGAACTGACAAAAATTGATAAATGGTTCCTCCATAAGCTGAAGCATATCATCGATATTGATGAGAGTCTTAAGAAATGTACAAGTATAAATGTTCTTGACAAAGAATTGCTGAGAACAGCCAAAATCTATGGCTTCACAGATTTCCAGATAGCGAGGGCTGTTGGACTTGAAAGAGAGGTGGGAAACATGGCTAAGGCTGGATTGATTGTGCGTCAGTTGAGAAAGAACCTCGGAATTCTGCCTGTCGTTAAGCAGATTGACACCCTTGCTGCAGAATATCCGGCACAGACCAATTATTTGTATGTTACTTATGCGGGTGTAAATAGTGATATTCCTTTCGAGAAAGACAACAGATCGATTATCGTTCTTGGTTCTGGAGCTTACCGCATAGGTAGTTCCGTTGAGTTTGACTGGTGTGGAGTACAGGCTCTTTCAACAATACGAAAGCAAGGTTATCGGAGCATAATGATTAACTATAATCCAGAAACCGTTTCAACAGATTATGACATGTGTGACCGTCTGTATTTTGACGAGTTGACATTTGAGAGGGTTATGGATATAATCGACCTTGAAGTTCCCGCAGGTGTTGTGGTGTCAACAGGTGGTCAGATACCAAACAACCTGGCAATGAGACTTGATGCACAGCATGTGAATATACTTGGAACATCTGCTAAAGATATTGATAACGCAGAGGATAGGGCGAAATTCTCGTCAATGCTCTCAAGAAACAATATTGACCAGCCTGAGTGGAGCGCACTCACAAGCATGGATGATATAAACAGGTTTATCGACAGAGTGGGATTCCCAGTGCTTGTGCGTCCTTCCTATGTTTTGTCTGGTGCTGCAATGAATGTATGCTCAAACAAGGAGGAACTTGAGAGGTTCCTTAAATTGGCTGCAAATGTATCAGAAGACCATCCGGTAGTAGTCAGTCAGTTTATTGAGCATGCCAAAGAGGTGGAGATGGATGCTGTGGCTAAGAATGGTGAGATTCTTGCTTATGCCATAAGTGAACATATTGAGTTCGCCGGAGTGCATTCGGGTGATGCTACCATTCAGTTTCCACCACAAAAACTTTATTGCGAGACAATAAGGCGAATTAAACGGGTAAGCAAAAGAATAGCAGAAGAACTCCATATCAGTGGTCCTTTCAATATACAATTCCTTGCGCGTGACAACGACATAAAGGTTATTGAGTGTAATCTTAGGGCATCACGCTCATTTCCTTTTGTCAGCAAGGTGTTGAAAATAAACCTCATAGAATTAGCAACTAAGGTAATGCTTGGACTTCCTGTCGAAAAACTGAATAAAAACCTTTTTGACCTCGACTATGTGGGCATTAAGGCAAGCCAGTTCTCTTTCAACAGACTACAGAAGGCTGACCCAGTATTAGGAGTGGACATGGCTTCAACAGGTGAGGTGGGTTGCCTTGGTGATGATACTAATGCTGCATTACTCAAAAGCATGCTCTCTGTCGGACATCGTATTCCTGAGAAAAATATACTTCTTTCAACGGGAGGGGCAAAACAAAAAGCAGCCATGTTGGATGCTGCTCGGCTTCTTGTCGCTAATGGATATAAACTCTATGCTACAAAAGGCACCGCTAAATATCTATCTGAAAATGGCATTGAAAACACACTTGTCTATTGGCCATCGGAAGTGGGATGTAAGCCACAAGCACTCGACATGTTGCATAACCATGAAATTGACATGGTTGTAAATATCCCGAAAGATTTGACTGCGGGTGAGTTGAGTAATGGATATAAAATAAGAAGAGCTGCCATTGACCTTAATGTTCCGCTCATTACGAATAGTCGTTTAGCAAGTGCATTCATACACGCTTTTTGCAATCTGAGCCTCGATGATATTGATATAAAGGCATGGGGCGAATATTAAAATAGCACGGAATAGAACACTTTATTAATATGTGGGCTGTTCCGTGTTCTGTTTTTTACAGGTCAAATTATCAATTCACAGTATGTAGGTGATAAGCGATCGTTAAGATGGGTTTTATATAATATATACCGTTTTACTGCTTTTGAAAACGTTTCTAATGTGAATAGAAGTTAAAATCAACGTCGTTCAATAAAAAAAAGAAAGAAATGTTTTGAGCGTATCGAAAAATGATGTAATTTTGCATCCGCTTTCGGGTTGAAACCTGAGGCATCAAAAAAAATAGTTCTTTGAAATATTGTTGACATACAGAAGTAGTACAAGAGCAGCTATTTTAATATAGCAATATGGTGAGATTTGTGGAGTAATCCACTTGTCAATTCTTTATAAGTATTATTTCCCAAAAATAAATCAGGTTTTGGTTATCCTTGTCAGGAAATAAGCTGAACATTTCAATGTTTGGCAAGAGACATTATATACAATGGAGAGTTTGATCCTGGCTCAGGATGAACGCTG
>CAMCLD010000025.1 GCA_945875635.1 uncultured Prevotella sp. | reverse complement strand
TATTGTTGCGTGGTCTATGCATATATATATCATTGCCGATAAGGTTAATAACCTTTCGGGCGTAAGGTTATTAACCTTTCAGCCGTAAGGTTATTAATCTTATCAGGGAAGTAAACGTATTCATATCCTTTGGCAAACTATTTCACCCACTTCATTTAATAATATACTTCAAGAATAATATTATAATGCGTCACTCCATTTTTCTGATGAACCACTTTTTTGTGCATTAGGCTCAAATAAAACAAATTCTTCGCATTAAAATATTCCAAAGATACTTTCTCGTTTCAGATATTATTTGTAACTTTGGTGCGGATTTCATTCCGGTGAGCCAATGGTTCCTTCCGATGATTTCCAATGACATTGTGGGTAAACAAAAGCATTCGCTATTATTCGCGTTCAGCCAAAAGCGTAGGAAACTTTCATGGATATAACGTAACAAGAATAATATGTGACAGGGTGTCCGTAGATATATGGATGCCTCGTCAGTTATTTTAGCAATGCATTCACGCAATAGGCGTGATGCATTCTTATAACTGACTGAGGTTTCCTTCCTACGCTACCTCAAAGCTGAACGCAATAAGGTGCATCGCGCCATTATTGTGTCTCGGCGTGATTGATAGTTGAGTGCCAAACGACTATCAATTGATTTATGGCAAACAAGAACCTAAACGCAGCAAAGACGGCAAAGAAGGATGAGTTCTACACTCAGATGTCCGACATAGAGATGGAGTTGCAGCATTATTGGCAACATTTCCATGATAAAGTTGTGCTGTGCAACTGCGACGACCCTTACGAAAGCAACTTCTTCAAGTATTTCGCTCTTCACTTCAATCATCTCGGATTGAAGAAACTCATCTGCACTTGTTATAATGGTTCTCCCATTCAAGGAGATGAATTGTCTTTGCCATTCGACTTTGAGGATGAAGAACCCAAGAAGGTTGCCCATAAGGTGGTAATCACAGAAGTGAAAGACCTTAACGGCGATGGAGCCGTTGACCTATCGGATGTAAGGATACTTCTGCAAAACGACAAGAACGTGCTCTCTACTCTCGAAACTGGAGACTTTCGTTCCAAGGAATGTATTGAGTTGTTGAAAGAGGCTGACATCGTCGTGACTAATCCTCCATTCTCACTTTTTAGGGAATATATCGCTCAGTTGATGGAGTATGAGAAGAAGTTCTTGATAATTGGACATCAAAATGCAATTACCTATAAGGAGGTATTCCCATTAATTAAAGAAAATAGAATATGGTTGGGGTATGGTTTCAAAGGTGGAGCTGCTCACTTCTTTTCTCCATACGAAGATATCGCAACAGCAGGGGACCATCGTGAAGATATGATTAGAGTTTCTGGCGTAAATTGGTTTACTAATATGGAAATCCCAAAACGTAACGAGGAACTTGACTTGGTTTGCCGTTATTCACCAGAAGAATATCCTACATACGAAAATTATGATGCAATAGAAGTAAGTAAAACATCTGATATACCATACGATTATTCAGGAACAATGGGAGTTCCTATTACATTCTTAGACAAATATAATCCTGAACAATTTGAGATAATAGGGCAAAGCCTTGAATGTGCAAACATGACAATTATTAAGAACCAATTGGGGAAGCTCAATGGTGGTCCTCGTTTCTATATCAAGCGAAATGGTACTCTTAAAAGAATGTATGAACGAGTATTAATCCGCAACAAACATCCGCGCCTATGATGACTATAAAGCAAATCAATGTGACAGTTGGCGAGATAACCCAGGGTTATGTCAACGACGAAGAGGAAGGAGTGAGAGGATATAATGGACTTCTCGACATCCGTCCGAAATACCAGCGTGAGTTCATATATAGTGAGAAAGAACAGAAAGCCGTTATTGAGACGGTCTTAAAAGGATATCCGCTCAATGTGATGTATTGGGTGAAAAGGAGCGAGGATGCAGAATGTCCATACGAAGTGATGGACGGACAGCAACGCACACTCTCACTTTGCCAATATGTTGCAGGAAAATTCAGTGTTGGCGAGAAGAATTATTTCAATCAACCGGCCGACATACAGAAGCGAATCCTCAACTATCAGCTGACTGTTTATGTATGCGAAGGAGAAGAGTCGGAGAAACTGGAATGGTTCAAGACCATAAATATTGCAGGCAAACCGCTCAACGACCAGGAGATTCATAATGCCGTTTATGCCGGTCCTTTCGTGAGTGATGCCAAGCGTCATTTCTCCAAGACCAATTGCGGAGCCTATCGCTTGGGCAAAGACTTGGTAGCTGGTACAGCCATTCGCCAAGATTATCTCAAAAAGGCTCTTGAATGGATGGCTGACCACGAGACTCGCAATGGCAACCCACAGACACTTGTAGGCTATATGTCGCAACATCAGCACGACCCTAATGCCAACAACCTTTGGACATATTTCCAAAACGTATTGAATTGGGCAATAACCAACTTCAGCTTGAGGAAGTTCAAGAAGATAATGAAAGGTCTCGATTGGGCACTTCTCTACGACACCTTCCATGAGCAGACGCTTGACATCGCTGCTATAGAGGAAGAAATATCCCGTCTCATGCGAGATAGCGACATTCAGAAGTCTCTCGGCATCATTCCCTATGTCCTCACCCGTGACGAACGTCATCTCGACCTACGCTCCTTCCCCGAAGACATCAAACTTGCCGTATGGGAAAAGCAGCACCACATCTGCCCCCATTGCCAAAAGGAATATCCCCTCGAACAGATGGAGGGCGACCACATAACCCCATGGCGCGAAGGCGGAAGGACTGTAGAATCCAACTGCCAAATGCTATGTAGGGAGTGTAATAGAAGAAAAGGTAGTAAGTAACGTTTAATAATAAAAATCAAACACTTATGAAAAAGTTAATTTTATCAATCTTTGCATTATGTATGAGCACAATTGCAATTGCTCAAGAAAAAGTAGTAATTAAAGCTGGTACTATTGTTCCCCTTCAAGCTGCCCAAACTGTAAAAGCTGCAGACCTCAATGAGGGGCAGGTTGTAGATTTTGTAACTGTATCTCCTTTGACAATTGATGGGAAGACAGTTTTCGAAAGAGGTGCTATTGTAAAAGGTAAAGTTATAGAGGCAAAAAAGAGTACAATTGCAGGAACAAAAGGTAGGCTAGTAATTTCGATACAAAAAATGACTCTGCCTAATGGTACACCTCTTTTCTTTTCCGATACAAATGTACGTGTATATGGAAAAAATAAAACACCGCTTGCGGTAGTATTAGGCTGTTTTGTTTGGCCATGTATCTTTATTCCTGGCACAAAGGCACAGATGCCCCAAGGATATGAGGTTGAGGCAATGGTAGCAAGTAATACAGAGTATTATTTCTAATTAAGCCAAAAGATTACCGATTATTTATAGAAAGACCTCATATAACTATCTATATAGTCAAGGTTATTAACCCGACCATCCTTCTGGACTATGTTCGTACAATCAAGAGTAGAATTTTAGCTAACATCGGTTTCTAACCTTGTTCTACTCATGGAGTAAATCAGAAAAGTAAGTCTGCGCAACAATCGCATGGAGAGTGTTACCCAGGTTATGAATCTGGTGCTTTGTAAGTTAATCTCTAGAATGATCGAAGTATCTCCATACTACGGCAGCAGACTTTTTGTTATAACTCAATTTCCTTAATCTTGGCAAGAACGTTACCACCTTGCTCGATAGCATCAAGCATGTCAAATACTCGGTCGCTCCATCCAGCAATGAGAACTACATCATTGTCTGCCAAATTCAATGGTGACTGTCCATAGCCATTCAAGTCGAAGAGGTAGAGCTTCGCTTTAGGTGCAATCTCTTTATACTTTTTCCACTCCGATTGAATCGTTTGACCGCTGCCATAACTGTTCCACATCTGACAATCGGTAAACATCATCACCTTGTCCATCTGAATGCTCTTATTACGAAGATATTCAATAACCTTATAGCCATTAGTAGAATAACCTACCTCGCCTTCACGCTTGTACATCTGTTCAACATTACTTAGAATACCTCGTAAAGGCATAGCAACGGCTTTCCAAATATCTCCGAAGATACCTGTCACTACATTCTCGCAGCGATTTCTTAATAACATTGCAAGTACAAGTCCGATGTCATAGTTCTTCACAGAGCTTTTTGGACTTATTGGAGTATACATCGAACCAGATACATCACAAGCAAGCAGAACACGGGTCTCTTTGCTGAATCCTTTGATGTTTTGTGCAGAAGCTTGTACCGCATCTTCCAACGAATCCATAATTATAGGGACTTTGCCGTTGCATACAGTCTTCAGTTCTCGATAAGCAGAGAGAAAACGGAATGGAAATTGCTTCGACTTCAAGACCTCTTGAGCATCGCCAATGCGTTCCGCAACATCCTTGATGGTGTTGTCATCAACATCAGCTTCGAGAATGTTCCTGAGGTTACGCAACAGAGCCATGTAACCCAACTTGCCACTAGCAATGAGTTCTGTCCATTTTTCAGCAAATGCAGCCTTTTTCGCCTCTGCATCCTCATACTTCTCCTGTCCAAGAGCCGACAATTCTGTTTCCCAAGTATATGGTGTCTGAAGAGTTTTGTTTACAATCTTGTTAAACAACTCCTGCTGAGCATCATCCTTAGCCTTTGGGTGTACCAGAAACAGGACGTCGCGAAGCTTCACTTCGAGATTGTCTCGGTCGTATTTTGCAAATTGGTATTCGTCGAAGCGGTTGAATGCTTGCTGAAGACCTACTTGAACCTGGTGCGACAAACGAGCAAGTTTCTTTATCCCTTCCTTCTTGTTACGCCACTGGTAGCAGATAAGGAGTTCCATAATCTCGTCGGCACGAAGAACGACTTTCTCAATGGTGCGACTCACAAGATTGTCACCGTTATGCAACTTGGCAAGTTCCACAACGAGGAACAATGGTATGCTTCTGAGATTCATTTCCGTACGTGCATACACTGCGAGCTGTGCAACAAACTTATGGTCACACTTGCTGATTAGTGCAGACATACGATTTATCTGCTTCTCAGCCGTCTCATAGAATTTGTTTGAGAGTGAAGATGTAACGACGGCAGAATACAGTTCCATCTCTGGAGAGAGTGCAAATGCTTCTGCTCCCTCGTGGTTGTGCGTTTCCTGCACTTTCTTGAAGATAGTGTTAAATTTTGACATAATGTTTGTTGTTATCATGTTAAACATAAAGCCAGTGCTACAGGCATAACGACCTGTTTACAGTGCTCTACCCATCCTTGACGGATGCTTCCTTCTGGAAGACTGAGCTACAATCTGCGCTTTAGCAGATTGGTTGGACTCGAACCAACGACCCCCGGATTACAAATCGAAGGAATTCGTTATTACGGCAACCGACCATGTGCTACCCAGTGAAACAATCGCAAGGTGACTTTTGCATGATGCAACGGTGATCACGGCATCATTATAATAATGATGTTGTTCCGCATCGTTTCCGGTTTATGAGACGAAGTAACACCCCACTACGTCAATTGGGTTGTGGTCTTGCAAGGCAATCATCGGAAAGACCTTAACCTACACCCACAGAAAGGGCACGAGCACAGCATCCGGCCAGCTCGTTATGGAACGAAGCACATCTCTCCTACGGCACTTGCTTGAGTTACGGGGGCAGGATTCGAACCTGCGAACTCTGGGTTATGAGCCCAGAATGATACCGCTTCACCACCCCGTGATATAAACAGGAGCAACGTTCAAGTTCAGATTCGGGGGACGCATTTCCCGATTATAACACATTAGGTGTGTTCTAGAGCGCGAAGTATCTGTACTTTACGGCATCCTGTTTTATTAAATAGGTAAGGCAACATTCATAAGGGTTTTATACATATGCTCTACCCAACTGAGCTACATCCAAAATGATGGCTGGGTTTGAACCAGCGACCCCATGCTCCTATTGCGAAGTAATCCCTCATTACGGCACTTACCTTTTATTATTTCAAAGACCTCTTTTGATTTCGAGTGACAACGTACGAAGCATCCTCGCAGGAAGGAAATAGGGCTTGTCGAGCTTGCTCGGTGCCCGTCTCTGATTTCCGAGTGCAAAGTTAGATATGCGCTACGCAGCCTTTCTGCGCAATGAAAATTATTTTCAAAATATTCTTCATTTTTCTCTCCTTTTATCCCTTTATCACAGCAATAGGGAGCAATTTCGTCTTCACTTTTACAAGATCCGACTCGTTGGCAATGACCTCTTCGATGTCTTTGTAAGCCCCTGATGCTTCCTGCATATCATCTTGGCAACGAATTGCATGAATGATACCTTTAGCTTCAAGATTCTTAACCTCTGCTTTCATGTCGAGTGTGTGGATTGCAGCCTTGCGTGATAATACGCGACCAGCTCCATGTGAGCAAGAGCAGAATGAATCTGGATTGCCAAGGCCTTCAACTATGTATGAAGCAGTACCCTGTGAACCGGGGATGATGCCTATTGTACCCTTGCGGGCAAGCGTAGCTCCCTTGCGGTGAACAATAACATCCTTGCCGAAGTGATGTTCAATGGCAGCATAGTTGTGAGCTATGTTTATCATTGGCTCAAACTCAATGCCTTTCAGAGAATCAGCAATGACTTCCTGTATGCGCTCCATCATCAGTTTTCGGTTGCAAAGTGCAAAGTCGATGCAGTATTTCATCTCGTTCCAGTATGCCCCGAACTCTCTTGTCCCATGAGGAAGGAAAGGCAGACGAATTTCTGGTGATACAACCGAGTGCCATTTCTCGTTGAGCGAGACAGCAATCTTGTTATAGTAATCTCCAACCTGCTTTCCAAGGTTACGTGAACCAGAGTGGATCATAATCCAAAGATTTCCTTCCTCGTCCTTCTGAAGTTCGATGAAGTGGTTGCCGCCTCCAAGCGTACCAACCTCATGGAGTATAGAATGCTGACGACGCTTTACAATCTCCATTTTATCAATATCGTGACCTTGTGGCAGATACTTTACATCCTGAGCCTCTTTGTGATGATCCATTCCGAGTGGGATTCTTGCACGGATGCCCTTCATGATTTCCTTACGGATAACATGTGCCGGCAGATCTTCCATCTTCCAATTGGTTTTTACAGCGCACATGCCGCAACCAATATCCACGCCAACGGCATTCGGTATTACTGCGCCGTCACATGCTAGCACACCACCGATTGGCATTCCCATACCAGTATGAACGTCAGGCATGATTGCTAAGTGATGATGGAGGAAGGGTAGGGTGGTCAGATTCTCTATCTGACGCATTGCCGTTTCTTCCACATCGTTCGTCCAGATCTTTACAGGACGGTTGTTGATGATTTTAACTTCCATAGTTTTCTTTCTTAATAATATTAATAATGTGTGGTGCGTTAGCTCATTTCTATACACATCTGGTGTTCCGGATTGCGAGTGACAACGTGCGGAGCATCCTCGCACGAAAGAAATAGGGCTTGTCGAGTTTGCTCGGTGCTCGTCTCTGATTTCCGAGTGACAACGTGCGAAGCATCCTCGCACGAAAGAAATAGGGCTTGTCGAGCTTGCTCGGTGCCCGTCTCTGATTTCCGAGTGCAAAGTTAGATACGCACTACGCAATCTTTCTGCGTAACTGCAAAAATCTGCTAAAAATCAATGAAAAAAGTGCATTCTCCGTGAACTGCACAAATAGACTGCGTAGATATTTTGTAATTTTGCACCAACGAACTTATCGAACGACTTGAAACTGATCAGGAACATATGAACCAGCTTATGGCTACTTCTACTATCCGTGAGAAAGTGGATGTGGATTTCGTAAACGATCTCATTGTTGAGATACGTAAAAAGCAACTAAATATCATTTGACCATGCCAGCAAATAAGAACGCTCTCATTCGTTACAAAACCATAGATAATTGTCTTCGCAACCGCTATCGCCGTTGGACACTCGAAGACTTGGTTGATGCTTGTAGTGATGCTCTCTATGATATGGAAGGCATCCGAAAAGGTGTGTCTGTACGTACTGTCCAGGGGGATATTCAGATAATGCGCTCAGATAAACTCGGCTATAATGCTCCAATCGAGGTGTATGAGCATAAGTATTATCGTTATGCCGACAAGGATTATAGCATTACTGATATGCCATTGTCACAGAATGACTATGAGGTGATGCAGGAGGCTGTGGATATGCTTCGCCAGCTTCAGGACTTCGATCAGTTCTCGGAAATGAGTGATGTGGTAAGTCGTCTTCAGGACAAACTATCTATTAGTCAGAACAACCGAAAGCCGATTATTCACTTTGATAACGTGCCTGATCTGAAGGGTTTGAAACTCCTCAATCCACTGTACAACTACATCGCCCACAAGCAGACATTGCGTATTATGTATCAGGCATTTTCAGCTCGCCAACCACAGGAGTACATCCTTTGTCCCTACCTTCTGAAGGAGTTTCGCAACCGCTGGTTTCTCTTTGGTAGTAAGGCAACAAACCTCTTGCTCTTCAATCTTGCTCTCGACCGTATCGTTAGCGTAGAACCCGTTGATGTGCCGTTTCGTGAGAATCCAGATTTCGACTCAGAACACTTCTTTGACGATGTGATTGGAGTGAGTAAGAATATCAAGAACACCCCAAGACGCATTAAGTTCTGGGCATCGCGCGAACAGAGTCAGTATATCATGACAAAACCAGTTCACCCTTCGCAGAAATTGAAACGTAGAAACGAAGAAGACGGTAGCTGCATCTTTGAAATTGAGGTTGTTATCAACTTCGAGATGTACTCCGTCTTCATGTCGTATGGTCCTGGCATCAAGATCATCTACCCACGCCAAGCATGTGCTTATATGCGAGATAAACTCCGTGAAGCAGCTGATTTGTATGATGAAAATGTAGAATAAGATTCATTTTACATCTTCCTCAAATCCGCAACTACGCGCCTAATTTGATGTTCAGGTACTTAAAAAGAAAAAATTATAATAGTGTTGCGGAATTAAGGATTTACAGAAAAGATCACATCTTGAATATATTCGTTATACTGCCTTTCTGTATTCCTTCGGAGTCATGCCTGTGCGCTGCTTGAAGAAGCGGACGAAATGCTGGGGATATTCGAATCCGAGGCTTTCGGCTACTTGGTTGATTGACAGACGCTCGTCGTTGAGCTGTTCCTTGGCGGCGGCAAGCAGTTGGTCGTTGATGAAGTCCTTTGCCGTGCGGCCAGTCTCAGTCTTCACCAATTGTCCGAAGTAGCCTGTTGAGAGGCAACATTTGTCGGCAAAATAATTCACCGTAGGAAGTCCATGCGTCTGTGCCAGTATCATCAAGAGAAGGCGCAATGCGCTGGCGCTTGACATCACCGGCGCCGACGCTTTGAGCGTGATACTTGACCATGTCACAAAGATGGAGCATTGGAACGCCTACGCCGAGCTCAACAGAGACCTTAACACCTTACGCACGTACAAGCGTTTCCGGTTTGTTAGTGACGTGATAGACCAGCAGCGGTACACTAACCGACTCATCACGAATGTTGTATATACTTATAGAAGTCTTCAAGTCGTGGAATTTCAATAGTGTTTCTACGTAATGAAACAATACCATCATTCTGGAGACATTTCAGCCTTTTTGATAAAGTTTGTCTTGTCATGTTAAGTTCATTTGCTAAATCTTTCATCCTAATATGGAGTATCTTGTAGCCAGCGGGATAGATACATCGTAATTCAATGAACGAGTAAATTTCTTCTGGTAAATATCCTGAGCGCTGAAACCACAATTTGTCTTCTACTTTCTGTGCCTTGGCAGATATTATGTTTATAAGGTTTATTCTGAAAACCATGAAATCGCTTGACAGTCTCATGATATCCTCCTTATTCAGAATCAATATTCTGCATTCACTTTCCGCAATGAAGCGTCTTGTATATAGTGGGCGTAAACCGAACATGCGTTCAGGTTGTAATACTATATTGTGACTGATAAGCTCTGTTATGTGGTATTTATGGTTATGGGAGTATGACTCTACTCTCAGTGTGCCTTTCAGCAAGAAATGCATACCTTCACATTTATTGCCTTCTTCAACCACTGTTTCCCCAGCTGAAATAGTCTTGAATTCCAGTCTTGTATTTCCTGCAATTGTCACGAGTTCTGCCTCTGTGAGTCCTTGAAACAGTGGAAGATTGCTGAATGTATGATAGAAAGGCATGGTGTTGTTTTTCTTGTTTATCTCTCAACGATATGTTTCTCAAGACTTTCAGAGTGCCAGATGGCATAATGTCCATTCTTGTCAGTATATATAAGGCACGCAGCAAGATCGTCATGTCTGGCAAGAATCTTTTTAGCTTCTTCTATTCCCATTACCATGAATGCTGTGGCATAAGCGTCTGCAGTTGCACAGTTGTTTGCTATGACTGTAGCAGACAGCAAGCTGTGTTGCACGGGGTATCCTGTCTTTGGGTCAATGGTGTGGGCATATTTCCTTCCGTCTTTCACATAGTAATTGCGGTAGTTACCGCTTGTAGCCATTCCTTTGCCGGATAATTCAACATTTGCTATGGTGGAACTATTCGTGCTGAGTGAGTCATCGTCAGGTCTTGTAATGCCTATTCTCCAGTTGTTGCAAGATGGATTCTTGCCTGCACATACTATCTCCCCTCCAATTTCAATCATGTAGTTCTCTATGCCTTTTCTTTTAAGCAACCTTGCCACGATATCAGAGCCATATCCCTTAGCTATAGCTCCACAGTCTAACATCGTTTCCTTATGCTTCTTTATGACGACTTGTCCTCCCGAATGTTTGTTCAGTACTACATTGCGGTATCCGACAAAAGTCTTTAGGCTATCAATGACATGTGGAGTGGGAGGGAGGTTGTTCTTGAATCCGAATCCCCATGCATTGACTATTGGTGCAACCGTTATGTCGAAGGCACCGTCTGTGTCTTCAGAAACTTTTCTTGCAATGTTGAACACCTCTACAAACATTGGGTCTGTGCCATTACTGGCATTATTGTTTATTTTGGATATTGTTGACTTTATGTTGAATGTCGATAGTGACATATCCACTTTCTTGAGTTCTGCCTCTATGTCTGCCCTGAGGTCTTCTTCACTCTGATATGTTATATTGTAGATAGTACCGAAGACAAATCCTGTGATTTTTCTGTAAGGGGCATCATGCTTCTGCTTTATAATAATCACGCTACCTATAATCAACAGGATAAGCAATGGGAGTTGCCAAATTATTCTGCCATTATTACCTTTTGTCATATTCAATGCCTTGTCTTTGTTAAATCTCTAATATAAGGTTGAATGTTGCTCCAAGGCGCGAACTGCCTTTCTTTCCATAACCTGGTACATACCATGCTTCCCCAATGTCGCCGTGTTTTTGGGATATTCTCGAGCGATACCTGAAACTCCATCCCAGTCGGAATGGTCCTACTATCTTAGCATCGACACCTGCAAGTAGTTCTGCCCAGTGGCTTGAGCCTTTAACATCGTATGCTGCATATATAGCTTCTCCTCCCCATATAGGGTCGTTGACTGATTGCCCCTCGACATCATATTTAAACGATGTAAATGCATATCTCACTCCCACATAAGCCCTGTAGTCATCATGTTTGTTTTTCAGAATGTTGAAATCACATCCTGCTTTGAAATATGGCGCGGAGGTCTTGAATCTTAATGACGTGGCATCATCGGTATTATCAGCATCTCCAATGCCTATTTCAACAACTGGAAAATATCTGTCTTTCAGGTTAATTCTCAGTGCTGCCTCATACTGTCCGTAGGAGCTTACAGCCCTTTGTACAGCTCCTGCTGCGTCTATGCTTACAGCGATTCCTCGATATAAAGATATGGAATCGCCGCTCTCCTTGCCATCTATTGTGGCACTTCTGTTCTGAGCCATGGTGTCACTCGCAGCAAAGCTAATGGCTACGAGGAGTAAAATATATATAAAAATGTTCTTTAGTCTCATTGTTGTCAATAATATAGTCATTAATAACTAAAGAGTCTATTGCGTTATAGGTTGTTGTAATACCAAGTACAGTATGGAATATAGCAGGATTGCAGTCAACAGCCTCAAAATGTGGATCATTTGTTTTCTTTATGGCTATAGTGTCGAGTGTGACGGATTTTGTCATTGTGTCTATGGTCTCAATGAGTAGCAAGTCTTCTTCCTGTGCATAGCTGACAGGTATTGAAAAACTGGTTGTATTAACACCACGATTGTAAAGAATGGTGTCAGAAGCAGACCGTCTCATAGCATAAACTGTCAGAGTATCAGCCAGTGTATCTGTCTCGCCTTTAAGCACAAATGTTGCATATACAGAATTGTTTAATGGACATTCAATGGACGTGCAGGCTGTTATTGCTGTCATGCACAATAGAAATGGTATTATTTTTCGCATTTTATATACTCCTCAATTTGGTAGTCGTTTCTTTGGCTTGAACTTCTGCTTACAAGGTCAGCGATAAATCCAGCCAGGAACATCTGTGTGCCAATCATCATAGTTGTGAGAGCAATATAGAACCATGGTGAGTCCGTTATTAGATTATGATATACATTATTAGAAAGGTCAATTAGCTTATTCACTCCAATAGCGAGTACGGAGAGGAAGCCTATAAAGAACATTATGGAACCGAGGAATCCGAAGACATGCATTGGTTTCTTTCCGAAACTGCTGAGAAACCATAATGTTATAAGGTCAAGATATCCATTGACAAATCTGTTTATGCCGAACTTTGACTTTCCGTATTTGCGAGCCTGATGATGTACAACTTTCTCTCCAATCTTGTCAAAACCAGCATTTTTTGCAAGATAGGGAATGTATCTGTGCATCTCGCCGTAAACCTCTATGTTCTTTACTACATCTTTTCGATAAGCCTTCAGTCCGCAGTTGAAATCATGGAGATTCTTAATTCCACTTATTTTACGCGCTGTAGCATTGAAAAGCTTGGTAGGTATTGTCTTGGATAACGGATCGTACCTTTTCTGTTTATATCCGGAAACGAGATCATAGCCTTCACAGACAATCATCTTATATAGCGAAGGAATCTCGTCTGGTGAGTCCTGCAAGTCTGCATCCATGGTTATTACGACATCACCTTTCGCCTCCTTGAATCCGCAGAACAAGGCAGGGCTTTTGCCATAGTTGCGTCTGAACTTTATCCCTTTAACATTCTCAGACTTGTGGCTTAGTTCGGTAATTACTTTCCAAGAGTTGTCTGTTGAGCCGTCGTTGACAAAAATAACTTCAAAACTGAAATTATTCTCTTTCATTACCCTCTCTATCCATGAATAAAGCTCAGGAAGTGACTCTGCCTCGTTGAATAAAGGTATTACTACGGATATATCCATGATTTGTATTATATATATTATGATTACTGATGTGTATCTGTTTTTTATCCTATTGCTTTCTGTATAATGGAAATATGCACTAATGGCAATCTATGTCTTTTTGAATATGAACGATAGTATCAAACTTAAAAGCAAACCAATGAATGTGTTTAGTACAAAGTAGGTTAATGCGAACTGAGTAGGAGTTATGGCACTGAAGGCATCCTTTATTTCCCGCTCACTTAATCCATATGCTTCAATGACAGTCTTTCCCTCTTCTGTAGAAATTGTTGAGATTATAGTATTGAAAAGATAACCATTGTCAAGGAACTGCATATATGCCCATTGCACTAAAGCAAAAAGGATGGAGGCATTTATAAATACCCTTATGCAATAAACCGCTGCTGTTTTTAAGTCGATATAGCCACCAAGTCCTTGGTCACGATATTTCTTGAGATGATATCCTACGAAGAAAGGTGTGGATAGAGTAATTAAGTTGCTTGTCATGCTGAGTAATGGCAACTTTGGCATTCCTATAAGACATGCAAATCCTGCCGTCCATAGTATTGCCAGATATATTCCATCATACCAGGAATAAGTCCTTAATTGTCTGTATTCGTCTATTGTCATATATCTGTTCGTTTCATAACTTCATGACTGAATGTTGAAGTAGTTCTCAAGTTCGGAATATGCTTCCTTGTTGACATTGTTGATGTTTCGGATAATCTCTCCATTCTCAAGAAGTGCAATCCTTGTACTTATATCAATGGTGTGCTGTAAATTATGACTTGATATCACAATAGTAGCATTTGTCCTCTTGTTGTAATCCTCGATGACTCTCTTTAGGTGGTTCTGTGAGGTTGGGTCGAGAAAATTGAAAGGCTCGTCAAGGATAATGACCTTAGGATTGTTGATGAGGGTAGATATAATACCTATTTTCTGCTTGTTGCCGGCAGAGAAGCTACGTATGTATTTCTTCTGCCCCAATATCTCGCCACCCATCAGACTCTCGTATTTCTCCAGTTCCTCAGTGACCTGTTCCTTGGTCATGTTGTTTATCTTTCCAATAAACTCAAAATACTCTTCTGGTGTAAGAAAATCTATAAGAAATCCCTCGTCAATATAAGCCCCTGTGAATGACTTCCATTTCTCAGACTTGGCAGGATTGATGGATTCAACGTCGTTGTTAATGACGACTTCGCCTTCGTCTGCCTTCAGAAGGTCAAGGATGATTCTGAACAGAGTTGTCTTTCCTGCTCCATTGTTTCCTACAAGTCCCAGAATTTCACCTGACTCTATCAAAAAGTCGGGGATATTGACAGCTGTCTTCTCCCCGAAACTTTTTTTTATGTTACTTATTCTTATATCCATTATCTAATATTCTTACCATGACAATGCTTGAACTTTTTGCCACTTCCACATGGACACGGGTCGTTAGGCCTTGGCATCTTTTCTTTTACTATAGGAGTCCTGTTCACCTGTCTTGCACTCTCTCGCGTGTCCTGCCTTGCAGCTGCCTGCTGACTTGCATCGTTGAGGTTCTCTTTTTGCTCGTTGTATCGTTGGGTCCTCTCCTCAGGTTCAGCTTCCTTCACTTCCTGTTGCTGCATTTCTGGTATTTGCGCACGCATGAGAATCGTTACAATCTTGTTGTTCATCTCGTTGATCATGTTGTCCCATAGCTTTACACTTTCAAGCTTGAAGACAAGTAACGGGTCTTTCTGCTCGTATGAAGCATTCTGAACACTGTGTTTAAGTTCGTCGAGCTGACGTAGATTGTCTTTCCAGTTTTCGTCAATGAGATGGAGTATTGTAACTTTCTCAAACTGTTTGACAACAGATTTACCCTCCGTGTTGTATGCCTCTTCAAGATTGCATGGTATGTTGAACACTCTCTTTCCGTCGGTTATAGGTACCATAATACGCTCGTACATGGCACCTTGGTTCTCATATACCTGTTTAATGATAGGCGATGCCACCGTTTGTATCTTCTCGGTCTTGCGATTGAAAGCCTCCATGGCAAGTTGGAAGGCAGTCTCGCACATTTTGTCTGTATCACCATTGGAGAACTGCTCCTTTGTGAACGGGCATTCCATTGCAAGAACTTTTAGGAAAGCCTCCTTGCAACCCTCGTAGTCGTTGTTGCTGATGGCATTGACTACTCTGTCCCAGATAAGATTGGATATGTCCATTCCTATACGTTCTCCCATAAGTGCATGTCTGCGCTTTTCGTATATGACAGTGCGCTGCTTGTTCATGACATCGTCATATTCAAGAAGGCGTTTACGTATTCCGAAGTTGTTTTCCTCAACTTTTTTCTGTGCTCTTTCCACACTCTTTGACACAAGTGGACTTTCAATTCTGTCGCCCTCCTCAAATCCCAGTCTGTCCATTACCGCTGCTATTCTTTCAGAAGCGAACAGACGCATAAGTTTATCTTCAAGTGAAACGTAGAACACAGAAGAACCCGGGTCGCCCTGACGTCCAGCACGTCCGCGAAGCTGTCTGTCCACGCGTCGGCTTTCATGCCTTTCCGTACCAATGATGGCAAGACCACCAGCTTTCTTTACATCGTTTGAGAGCTTGATGTCAGTACCACGACCTGCCATGTTGGTGGCTATAGTAACAGCACCGAGCAATCTTTCCTCTGTCGTTATAACGATAGGAGTCTGTTGTTTCTTACTGTTCTCGTTCTTCTTGTCTGTTAGTTCCTTGTATCTCATCGCTGACTGCTGGTCGCAGAATGTCTTGCCATCGCTGGAAACCCATATCTTGCCCGTTGTGCTCTGACCTGCCAACGCTACTATGTCAGCCTCTTTCTGGTGGAGTTTTGCGTTAAGTACCTGATGCGGTATTTTCCTCAAATCAAGCATCCTTGAAAGGAGTTCGGATATTTCAACCGATGTTGTACCCACAAGCGTTGGTCTTCCCTGACACCTCATGTCAACCACTTCGTCGATAACGGCTGAGTATTTCTCTCTCGCAGTCTTATACACCCTGTCGTCCATGTCGTTCCTGATTACAGGTTTGTTTGTAGGAATTTCAACGACGTCAAGCTTGTAGATGTCCCAGAACTCACCGGCTTCAGTTGATGCAGTACCTGTCATTCCTGATAGTTTATGATACATCCTGAAATAGTTCTGTAGCGTGATGGTTGCAAACGTCTGTGTTGCAGCTTCAACCTTAACGTGCTCTTTTGCCTCGACTGCTTGGTGAAGTCCATCGCTCCATCTGCGTCCTTCCATGATACGTCCAGTCTGTTCATCAACGATTTTCACCTCACCGTCTATGACAACATATTCATCGTTCTTGTTGAACATTGTATAAGCCTTGAGCAGCTGCTGTAATGTGTGAACACGCTCGCTCTGCACAGCATAGTGATTGAGCAACTCGTCTTTCTTGTTTATTCTCTCCTCATCAGTGAGATTCTCGTTGTCGAGAGCTGACAACTGCGATGTAATGTCAGGAAGTACAAACAGGTCGCTGTTGTTTACCTGGCTGGAGAGCCACTCGGTACCTTTGTCTGTGAGGTCGCATGAGTTAAGTTTCTCGTCAACGACAAAGAACAAAGGTTCGATAGCCTTCGGCATCTCACGGTTGTTGTTCTGCATGTAAAACTCCTCAGTCTTGAGCATTCCAGCCTTGATACCTTCTTCTGACAGATATTTGATAAGAGGCTTGTTTTTCGGAAGACACTTATACGAGCGATAGAGTGAGAGGAATCCCTCTTCCATTTCTTTCTTGTCGTTTGTTTCCTGTCCATGACTGATTTTCTGCTTGGCATCAGCAAGGAACTTAGTGGCAAGCTGTCTCTGAACAGCAACGAGTCTTTCAACCAAAGGCTGGTATTCCTCGAACATCTGGTCATCACCCTTGGGTACAGGTCCTGATATGATGAGAGGAGTTCTGGCATCATCAATAAGCACAGAGTCAACCTCATCGACAATAGCATAGTTGTGCTGTCTCTGTACAAGGTCTGCAGGTGATATAGCCATGTTGTCTCTCAGGTAGTCGAATCCA
Source organism: uncultured Prevotella sp. (assembly GCA_945875635.1). Taxonomy (GTDB): domain Bacteria; phylum Bacteroidota; class Bacteroidia; order Bacteroidales; family Bacteroidaceae; genus Prevotella. The sequence continues at coordinate 14,719 of CAMCLD010000025.1, read as the reverse complement.
AACTCATTGTTTGTTCCGAAGGTGATGTCAGCTTGATATGCCCTGCGCCTTGCCTCGGAATTAGGCTGGTGCTTGTCTATGCAGTCAACAGAGAGTCCGTTGAACTCATAGAGAGGTCCCATCCACTCTGAGTCACGCTTTGCGAGGTAATCGTTGACCGTTACGACATGCACGCCATTGCCTGTGAGTGCATTGAGGAATACCGGTAATGTTGCAACGAGTGTCTTTCCTTCTCCTGTTGCCATTTCTGCTATCTTTCCCTGATGCAGAACCACACCTCCAAATAGTTGCACGTCGTAGTGTACCATCTCCCATTTGAGGTCGTTGCCGCCAGCAGTCCAGTGGTTATGGTATATAGCTTTGTCTCCATCTATCGTAATAAAATCCTTTGACGGGTCTGATGCCAGTTCCCTGTCAAAGTCAGTGGCAGTGACTACTGTTTCTTCATTTTCAGCAAACCTTCTTGCCGTTTCCTTGACGATGCTGAACGCCACAGGCATTACCTCGTCAAGAGCTTTTTCGTAGATGTCAAGAATTTCCTTGTCAAGTTTGTCAATCTGATTGAAAATCTGCTCTCTCTCGTCAAGTGGTGTTTCTTCTATCTTTGCTTTTAATTCGTCGATTATTTGTTTCTTGTCGTTGGCGGAGTTCTGTACATAGTTCTGTATTTCCTTTGTCTTGGCTCTGAGTGCATCGTTGTCCAATGCCTTTATTTCTGGATAAACATCCTTGACCTTGTTGACAAATGGCTGTATGAGCTTCATGTCTCTTGTTGACTTGTCACCGAAAAGTGACTTTAGGAATTTGTTGAAATTCATAATATTTATTTTTTTCTTTTGTTTACGTAAATGAAATTCTCTGCAAAATTACGAAAAATATTCGTAACAATGATGATTGGGCTATTAATTATTGCCCTGTACCATCTTATTACACCATATTTATATTATATATGTCATTTATTTATAAGCTTTGCTGCTGTTTACCACACTTCTTATAAGCAAAGATAATGCCAAAATGTTCATACCCTCTGCGTAAACCTGTATGCAATTGCCTATAAGGAACAAGATACAACATGCAGCAGTCACTTTCCAATACCAATGTCCTTTTCCTTTCATGCCATTTCTCGTAATTTTGTATGCCAATATCAGGGAAATAGGGTTGAGTATGAGAATCTGAAGATTTAAGTTTACAGTAGGATGGCTTGAAAACAGCATGGCAAACAGAATGACTCCAGCCAGTCCTGAAGACACCATCAGTATTGAGTCAAGAATCCACATCCTCCTTTTCGTCAACAATTGAACTAATGTAGCCACTGCCACTGCTATTAACAGACATATAGAGAGTAGTAATGGAGTGACAATGCTTTCTGAACTACAGCCAGGACTCCCCTTTGCAATGCTTTCAGGAATGAGCATGGAAGACCCGCTAACCAGTTTCCTTCGTTTTCCATTGTCGTATGCAATACTCGCATTTGAGAAGTCTCTTTCCAGATTGGCAGGCAGGAACTGCTGTTGCGACCTTGATGTTCTAAAGTCAGCCTTTATTCCTAATAACAAATCATTGCCAAAACGTGCCCATCTGTCATGCTCGTTGCAACCATGAATCATTGTACGGAAAGAAGGACTGTTCTCCATCTTGTTTTCAAATATGACCTCTCCATTAATGTTCCTTACGATGAGGTCTCTTGCTCTTGTAGTGCAGTTGTTGTAGAAAAAATTATACCTGTAATTAATGTTTTCGGGTCTTGCGTTAATCTCAATGGCTTTGACGATATTCATCTTTTCCTCTGGTAACAGATTGAGTTCTTGTTGCTTTACCCATCTGCCCTCATAGGTGTATTCCGCAATGAAGTCGGTTATCCCGCATATACCCATTGAGTAGTCAGTAAGTCCGAATATGAATCTGAGGACGAACATCTTTTGTTTCAGTGAGAAGGTACCATAATTCACAACAATGTCAGTGCCGTTTATCCTGTTTTCAATCCTTATTGCGGTATGACCATATAAACTCCAAACCTCATTGCCTGGTCCGCATGTAAGCAGGCATATCTTTACCGAATCCATTTCGGAAGGCAATGCAATCTGTGCGCGTGTTGAGTAAAATGTCAACGTCAACAGCACAGCAAAAATAGTCTTAAAAATACAATTATTCTCTTTCACGATGCAAAAATAACTTATATTTCTCACTTTATTGTCATTATTCCGATTTTTTTCAATAATTTTGCATCGCATTAAGCAAAATATGAAATTAGAAATGAAGAAATTTGCATTAACCGCATTCTTTGGGATGATAGTGGCATCATCTTTCGCACAAAGCGGAACGAACTCTCCATATAGTATGTATGGCTTGGGTGTGTTGGCAGAACAATCGAGTGGATTCAATAGAGGCATGAATGGTTTGGCTTATGGATTCAGGGAGCGAAACCAGGTTAATTATATGAATCCTGCTTCATACTCAAATGTTGACTCCCTGACATTTCTCTTTGACGCAGGCGTAAGTCTGCAACTTACCAATTTCAAAGAGGGTGGTAAGAGCGTAAATGCCAAAAATGCCAATTTTGAGTATGTAGTAGCGTCTTTCCGAGCAGCTAAACATTTGGGCATTAGCTTTGGAGTCATACCATATACTAATATAGGCTATAACTATTCCAATACGAATAACATTAACGAGGCAACCCAAACAGACAATGATAAAACAACGTACACAAACACCTATGATGGTGAGGGTGGACTCCATCAAGTATATCTTGGTGCAGGATGGGAGCCTTTCAAAGGTTTCTCTTTTGGAGCAAATGTTTCGTATCTGTGGGGAGACTACACGAGAAGTGTTGTAAACAGCTATAGCGATTCTTATGTAAACACCTTGTCCAAGACATACTCTGCCGAAGTGAGGAGCTACAAGCTTGACATTGGTGCTCAGGTGAATTTTCCTCTTTCCAAGAAAGATGACATGACTGTGGGTGTTACATATAGTCTGGGACATAAGCTGAACTCTGATCCTGAATGCCAGATAATATCCAATAATACCCAAACGGCTGTAGCCGACACTACGACATATACTATTGATAATGGTCTTGCCATTCCTCACGTTATTGGTATTGGAGCCTTGTGGACAAGAAATAACCAACTTCGTGTTGGAGTTGACTACCAGTGGCAGAAATGGAAGGATGTTGAATCTCCCATTTACAGCAATTCATCCTATTATCTGGCAGACAACATGTTTAAGGACCGTCACAAAATAACATTGGGAGGAGAGTATTGCAAGGGCGAGAAAGCCAGGAATTTCCTTGGACGTGTACATTATAGAGCCGGAGTCTCATATGCCACACCATATCTCGTAATCAACGGCAATGATGGTCCGAAGGAGATTTCTGCAAGTCTCGGTTTCGGAATTCCAATTATGAACGGCTACAACAACCGTTCAATGTTGAACATAAGTGGACAATGGGTTAACCAGAATGCCAATGGACTTATTAAGGAGAATTCGTTCAGAATAAATATCGGCTTCACATTCAACGAGAAGTGGTTCTCGAAATTCAAGGTTGACTGATGTTTGAACTCCTGAATATCGTATGTTTTTAAGAAAAGTAACTTTTGCATTGAATAGTCAAGAAACACATAATAGTCGCCTTCTGCTGTTGCTTGTCCTCATGTTCACGACCCTGACCTTTTCATGCAACGAGGAACATGAACATGTAGCACCAGCCATTAACGATAAAGACTCGGTGCCAATGATGGTCAGCTTTGGCGTAAATACTCTTATATCAGACTCAGGAGTAATCAAGTACAGGATTGTAACAGAGAAATGGGAGGTCAATGACAAGAAAAATCCATCCCTGTGGATTTTTGACAAGGGATTGCTGCTGACACAGTTTGACCAGACGTTCCACATACAGTCATATATACAGTGTGATACAGCATACTATTACGACCAGCGTAGAATGTGGCTGTTAAGGGGTAGGGTGAGAATTCATACCAAACAAGGAATGCGATTTGCGAGCGAGGAACTGTTCTGGGACGAACAGTCACACGAGCTATGGTCGCACAAATATTCACACCTAAAAACGCCTGACAGGGAACTTGAAGGGAATTATTTCAGAAGTGATGAGAGGATGACTAAATATATTGTCACAAATACAAAAGGGGCATTCGAGAAGGAGGATATGGGCATAGGAAAGCCAAACCCCAAGGATTCAATGAATAATGCTCGTCGTCAGGACTCGATAAGAAATGCCAGCAGCCGCGATACATCTCACATGTCAACTAATGCAAAAGAGAGCGGAAAAGCTGACAAACATTAATGGAAGTTTTATTGTTCATTATATTATAAACATGTATTCAACGGAAATAGTCGGCATACTGATTACAATGCTCTTGTCTGCCTTCTTCTCTGGCATGGAGATTGCTTTCGTTTCAAGCAACAGAATGCTGGCGGTAATGGATAAGGACAGAAACAGATTGGCAAGCAGATGCCTTGACTTGTTTTATTCAAATCCAAACGCATTCGTGTCAACGATGTTAGTAGGTAATAACATTGTGCTTGTTATTTATGGAATCTTGTTTGCCAAGATTTTTGACGCTACATTGTTTTCTGCCTTCAATGAAGGCACAAGAGTTGCACTCGACACTTTGCTTTCTACCATCGTAGTACTCTTCACAGGTGAATTTCTTCCGAAGACACTATTTAAGAGTACACCAAACAAACTTCTTACTTTCTTCTCTCCACTTGCCTATTTCTTCTATATTATACTATGGCCTATCAGCCGGTTCTCAACATTCTTGGCGAGAGTGTTTCTTAGGATGATAGGCGTGAGAATGGAGAATGGAGGGAACGATGGTTCTTTCACGAAAGTTGACCTCGACTACCTTGTGCAGACATCTATTGACAATGCGGACAACGAGGAGGAAATACAGGAAGAGGTCAGGATATTCCAGAATGCTCTTGAATTCTCCGATACTAAGGTCAGGGACTGTATGATACCAAGAACGGAAATAAATGCTGTCGAGAAATGCTGCACACTTGAGGACTTGAGACAGATGTTCATGGAAAGCGGCAACAGCAAGATTCTTGTTTATGATGGTGATATTGACCATGTAATAGGTTATGTACATTCTTCGGAAATGTTCCGGATGCCGGAAGACTGGCATAAGAGCATTAGGGAAATCCCGTTTGTTCCTGAGACAATGGCAGCGCAGAAATTGCTGCATATGTTTCTGCAACAGAAGAAAAGCATCGGTGTCGTTGTCGATGAGTTCGGTGGCACAAGCGGTATAGTAAGTCTTGAGGATATTGTAGAGGAGATATTCGGTGATATAGAAGATGAGCATGACTCAACAAAATACATTGCACATCAGACTGCAAAAGATGAATACGTGCTTTCTGCCAGACTTGAGATAGACAAGGTGAACGATATGTTTGGGATAGACCTACCGGAAAGTGAGGACTATAAGACTGTAGGAGGTTATATCCTTAACTACTATCAGAGTTTTCCAAAACTAAACGAGGAAGTAAGAATTGGCAAGTTTGCGTTCAAGATTATAAAGAACACTATGACAAAAATAGAGCTTGTAAAACTCAAAATCACGGATAAAGGGGCAAATTCTTAAATAAAATTTGCTCCTTTCCCTTTTTATTTGTATTTTTGTACGCATTTTACAAAACTGGTTCATAACTTGATTGTCAATATCATCAAATCTGCTGGTTTTCGTATGCATCAGGCAGAATAAAAACAAGAAAAATAAACTTATAATAATAAACAAAAAAATGGCAGCAATTGGAAAAATTAGAAGCTGGGGACCAATCCTCGTCTCTGTCATAGCACTTGCCCTCTTTGCATTTATAGCAGAGGAGGCATTCCGTTCATGCAGTGGCGTCAAGGGTGAGGCAAGCCAGCAGATTGGTGAAGTGTTAGGTAAGAAAATCAATGTACAGGAGTTTCAGAAACTCGTTGACGAGTATCAGGAAGCTATTAAGTTCACCATGCAGCGTGACAACTTCTCCGAGGATGAGATGAACCAAATCAGAGACCAAGTATGGCAACAGTATGTTTCAACACAGATTATAGAAGCTGATGCCGAGAAGCTTGGACTCACCGTTACCGACAAGGAAATACAGAACGTGCTGAATGCAGGAACAAATCAGGTGTTGTTGCAGACTCCTTTCGTTAACCAGCAGACCGGACGTTTCGACGTTAACTCTCTAAAGCAGTTCATCGACCAGTACAATAAGGCTAAGACGCAGGCTCCTCAGCAGGCAGAACAAATGAAAGCCATATATAATTACTGGCTTTTTGTTGAGAAGACTTTACGCAATCAATTACTTTCGCAGAAGTATCAGTCACTTCTTGCAAGCTGTATCCTCTCTAATAAAGTAGAGGCTAAACTTGCTTTCAAGGACGACAACGAGGAGAGCCAGATTCAGTTGGCTTCATTGGCATACTCATCAATAAAGGACGATGATGTAAAGATTGCAGATGCTGACTATAAGGCAAAGTATGATGAGTTGAAACAGGCATTCAAGCAACCCATAGAAACACGCGACGTCAAGTATGTTGATTTTGAGGTTAAGGCAAGCAATGCCGACCGCAATGCCATCGCAAAGGAGATGGCTGGATTGCAGTCACAGTTGGCTTCAGCTGACGATCCTGCAGCTCTCGTTAGCAAGAGTACGTCGCAGGTACGTTACCTCGGACTTCCTCTTGGAAAGTCTGCATATCCGTCAGACATCGCATCAAAACTCGATTCAATGGCTGTAGGCACTTCTCCAGTGTTCGAAACAAAGCAGGACAACAGTCTCAACATCATACGTCTCATGTCAAAGGTCTCGCTGCCTGATTCTGTTCAGTATCGTCAGATACAAGTCGCTGCTGCAACACCGCAAGAGGCACGTACCAAAGCAGACAGCATTTCCAAGGCATTGCAAGGTGGAGCTGATTTTGAGGTTCTCGCAAAGAAATACAATCAGACAGGTGAGAAGACATGGTTCACCAATCGCATGTATGAGGGTGCTACAACTATGAACGCAGACAATAGGGATTATATTAACGCATTGCTTAATACTTCTGTTGGAGAAGTGAAAAATCTTGAACTTACTCAGGGCAATGTAATCCTTGAGGTCTTGGACCGCAAGGCAATGTCTGACAAATTCCTTGCTGCTGTCATCAAGAAGCCTATTGATTTCAGCAAGGACACTCATTCCGCAGCTTATAATAAATTCAGTGAGTTTGTCACAAAGTGTACCTCTGTGGAAGAGATGGAGAAGAATGCATCAAAATATGGTTACAAAGTGTTGGAGCAGAACGATTGCCGGACTTCACAGCATAATATTGCAGGAATCGGTTCTACACGCGAGGCTCTTAAATGGGTGTTCTCTTCAAGAGAGGGAGAAATCAGTCCGTTGTATGAATGTGGAGACAACAATCATCTTCTTGTAGTGGCTCTTACAAAGGTACATGGTAAAGGCTATCGCGACATTAACGACAAGCAGGTACAGGATATCCTTAAACGTGAGATTCTCAAGGATAAGAAGGCTGAAACACTTATGGCAAAACTTAAGGGCGTTAATAGCGTTCAGGCAGCTAAAGCCAAAGGAGCACAAGTGGCAGCAGTCAATCAGGTTACATTCTCAGCACCTGCCTTCATTCAAACTACTGGTACTGTTGAGCCTGCACTCTCAGGAGCTGTGTCTGCTACAGCAGCTGGCAAGTTCTGCAAGTCTCCTGTAAAGGGAAATGCTGGAGTGTATGTATTCTCAGTCGTAAAGAAAACTAACAGACAGGGTGCCAAGTATGATGCTACAACACAGATGGCTCGTTGCCGTCAGCAGTCAATGCAGATGGTTGGCAATTTCATGGGTGACCTTATGTCTAAAGCTGGTGTTGTTGATAACAGATATCTTTTCTTCTAAGATTAACATTTACAATATTGTAAAAAGGCTGCGGTTGTTTTAATCGCAGCCTTTTTGCTTATTCTATATATGAGTTTACTCTAAAAAGTCGGCAAGCCGACCCATGATCAATATTATATTTGTTTATCACTATATCGTTCTTGGACATTTTGTAATTTGGAGAAAAATGCTTAAATTTGTATAGAAATCAAGTCCAAAGATATGCAATGCTTTGCGATAGCACTTGCAAAGCTTTGCGATAGCACTTGCAAAGCTTTGCGATGGCACTTGCAAAGCTTTGCGATGGCACTTGCAATGCTTTGCGATGACACTTGCAATGCTTTGCGTGAAACCTTGCCCAGACTTTACCCAACTTCTGCCAGGACTAACAAGTAAAACTAACCTTCTGCTTTTGTCATCATACTACCATATATCTTCTTGTTTTTGTATGAATAACGAAAGAGGGATGTGCCAGATTTTGCACATCCCTCTTCTAATCCTGATTTGATTACTCCAATTGAGACGTAACTGGAATAATATGGCTTTATGCCTCAGCAGGTGTCTCTTCTGTAGTAGCCTCAGTATTCTCTGCCTCAACTGCAGCTGCTTTCTTTTCTGCTATTCTCTTGGCTATTGCCTCGTTGATAGCTTTCTCGGCAGCGAGAGACTTTGCTCTTGCTTCGCTCTTGCTCTTGGCTTCAGCCTCACGTACAGAATCAGCAACTTTTACCTTTGCTGTCTTCCATGCATCAAACTTGCTCTGTGCAGTAGCTTCGTCGAAAGCACCTTTCTTCACTCCACCACGCAAGTGTTTCATAAGGTAAACACCTTCTCCTTTAAGGATGTTGCGTACTGTGTCTGTTGGTTGTGCACCGGTCTCTACCCAGTAGAGTGCTCTGTCAAAATTCAAATCTACTGTGGCTGGATTGGTGTTAGGATTGTAAGTACCAATCTTCTCAGTAAATCTACCATCACGTGGTGCTCTTGCGTCAGCGATAACGATTCTGTAGAAGGCATATCCTTTACGACCGCCACGCTGTAATCTGATTTTTGTTGCCATTTTGTTTAATTAATTTGTATGTAAGGTTTGAATTTAATGCTATCACCTCGTGATAGCGACTGCAAAATTACTATTTTTATTGTTAATGACCAAATTATCAGTCATTTTCTTTTATTATTTCTAAATCTTTTGCTTGTATTTTCTCATCCTACCTTTGTATTTAGAGCCTTATAACTAACCATAACTTACTATGAATAACCAAACATAAAGTCTCGATTTTCAACACTCTATGATTTTTAACACTTTCTGAAAGGCGAGTTCCTCGCCTACTTCAAGAAACTGGCAGACAAGAAGACTCCAAGTGGCAACACGTCTATATGCACTTTCGTACCTTCACGCAAGGCAAGTGTACCTTCGGTGAGATAAACGTGGACTTGTACAACAGATATGTAACTTTAAGCCAATATCCAATGATTTTTATGATGAGCAGAATGGAGAAAACTTCAAAATGAAGCCTCCTCCATAGTTGCTATATAAGTAGTGCAAACCTATTTTTGCTATGAATACCTTTATAGTGAGCGTTTTACTCCCACGTGCTGTAAGTCTCCTTGTATTCTCCTCTGCCTCCGCACATTGTGCAAGAGCCTGTTCCTGCACAAATGCCACAGACATTATAGATATTGCCAATGTAGTAACCTCCTCGCCCATGACAATTACGGCAATACCCTTTTCTGTCCGGGTCGCAAGCTGTGCAGTTTCTCCATCTCTCTTTCCATACTTGGCGTTGCTGGTGGCCACTGCTTGAGTTGCTTGAACTTGAAGATGAGGACGAAGAAGAACTTGATGAAGAAGAACTACTTGATGATGACGAGCTGCTTGAGCTGCTACTTGATGGATTATACGGATAGTAGAGCCTGTCGTAGTTGCCATAATCGAAACGTGTATCTTCCGAATAGGAACCATGAGTGAGCTTGTTGCCATTAAGGTCAAAAGCCCCATCCAAACCGTTTTGTTTGTATGAAACGAACATGACTTCTGGCACTACGCATGAAAGCCTCAAATATTCATAGTCTCCAGGAGGTATAACCTCATTCCCCCTCACGTCGTACAAGGCTCTTTGTCCATCATTGGTCTCGCATTGTACACTCAAAAATAGGGTGCCTTCTTTGTTTTTTTCAATGTCAAGCGAGCAATACGTAAAATGTTTGTCTGTGGGAATTATACAATTTCCCATACGAGTGTATATTCCCCAGAAGTCGCCTTCCGTTACTATAAAGTAATGGCAATCATATTGCCAATCAATATACATAACATTCGAATACTTAATAGGAATTATCGTTTTCCCCTCAATGTCAGCCGCGCCATAGAGACTGCCTTTTTTTAGTTTATACCATACAAAGCCATCTTTGCCAACTTCTCGTGTTTTCGTGACTGCTAGCTGGGCTGGCTTTTTAACGGCAGTAGTCGTCACTCTGCGCTGTGTTGTTGTTCTTTTGCGCTGTTGTGCGTAGACATGAAGGCTGAGAAGCAACAGCAGCAGACATAATATCGTTTTGTTTTTCATCTTACACATTTGTTTATTTTAAGCACATCCTCACCCTTTCATCGGCGTAAGGTGTGCCGTCAAAAATTGAATTTTCGTTAATTAATTCTTTCTCTGTTCCGTAGAACATAAGGTAAGGCATACCCCATTGTTTGGAGAAAGCAATACCTTCTTTCAGCAATGTTTTGTCGCCACCACATTCAAACAGAAATCTGTTTAAATCGTGGTTGTCAAGGAATAGCCACAACTGGAACCATGTTGGATAACGAGCCAAATGAAGTCTTACCTCCTCATGCAGCTTTTGATTACGAACTATAGCTTTTCCTGTATGTACAGCCTTGCAAAGCAGGTGTTGATACTCAAAGTCCAAGATGCCGTCAAATACATTTGAATATTCCAACTGTTTTGCCTCTTGTGCATCATAGCGCAATTTGTTGATGAAATATCGTACCCGACATTGAGGCTTGAAATCTATCTCGCCCCACACCTCGCCAATAAGTCTGACGTGAGGATATTGCTGCTTTACTGTCTTGTGAAGACGCTTCCAAAATGAATAACACGATCCTGTGGCATGGTCAAACCGAATGGCATCAAAACCAAGTTCACAAAGATTCAATACACGTTCTGTAAGATATTCTGCTACCTCATGATTTTTAGTGTTGAACACTGGTAAGTCTCCTATTCCGGCAAAGCATTTATAAGATCCATCTTTGTAAAAACAGAACCAATCTTTGTGCTTGCCATCAGCAAAAAACGCACAACTCTTGTGACAATGGTTTGCCACAAAGTCTGCCACGATAATCATACTGCGCCGATGCACTTCTTCAATCAAATCAAACAAGTCGGCTTTAGTTCCAAAATGTGTGTCAATTTGTTCAAAGTCGGTGATATGATAGCCGTGATATGCCGCCGTCTTGTAGAATGGGGTCAGCATGATGCCAGACATGCCAAGGCTCTGGATGTAATCAATATGATGGATGACATCCCTTAGACTACCCCCTTTCCAGTTTCCATCTGTATCTTCTTTTCCTGATGGGAAGAAGCGGTCGATTAAAATGTGATAAATACACTCGCTACTCATACACTGCATCATCTTTTTGTTCACGTCGCATTTCTTTTATTTCACTACGCATTAAAAATGCAAGTATCAACAACACTATCGATGAAAATGCAGAGATAATGGCCAAAACGAGAATAGCTCCATTGATAAAATCCATATTCATAATTTTGTTTGTTTAGTGAAGTCCAACAATTATCGTAGCAATGACACTTAATACTGCTATCAGTATTGCTACAATACTTATCTTATAAGTTTTTATGATTTCCCTACCTCTGCTCATCGGCAACGTTACGCTTAATATGCTATCGAACGTTTCCTTTAAGCGGAATTGGTTGATGAAATAATTCAATTTCTTGTCCAAATCTTCTTGATTGAACACCTTTGTATAGAAGCATTTCGCGATTTTGCTTTGCGCCTTGCTCATCTCTTCTGAGCGCATGTGCTGATATTTTGCTTCAAACGATTTCAGCTTGCGTTTCAAGAAAAGAAGCATGCACATCTCTACCGTTCCATCTACACCTCTAATGTCGGCATGAAGCCTCTGCTCTTCTTGCGTATCTACAAGATAATACGGAGAATGTGTTTTTATGTGCAAGATGCTATTTCCTCCAGCCCAGTATTTCTCAACCTCATTGTTTGTATAGCCATAACCAACGACCTCGTCAACGGCATTATGATGCGCCATCATAAAGTTGTCGTTAGCAGACAATAGACCATAGACAAAATTCTTTTCCGGGACATCTATTTGGTGATATGTCTTGTTTAAGGTCGCAATACGGCTTTCAAGAAAATCATCAATGCCAGTAAGATGATAGGCATAGTAATTCTGCGTGAAAGCTACTGTCGCTTTTTCGTATGTGTCATACATCTTTCCTGGTGCACATTCGTTGTTGCACGACCTATCCCAAACGCAAATGTCTGTCACAGAGTACTCTATTTTTACAGTTGTTCGTTTTCTACATTCCAGCTTGCGCAACAACTCCCTAACCCAATCGTTAAAACATTCTTTTGGACAATTTGAAATCAAGCTGTTTTCAAAAACAGCCTTCTTCAAATAGATGATATCGAGTTCTGTGTAATAGAATTGGGGGCTATCCGATATTTCTGCATTGTCACAAGTCTTATCAAGAGAAAACAATAGTGTGAGCAAGGTCATAGGACACTCGTTTTTGCCTAAAGAAAATTTTATTATATATGGCACAACATTTACTTTACGCATTATCTTTTGTTTGCCATCAAATCTGGATTGATATTGCAATGTCTTAGACAGAGTGCTGGTGTTTTCTTCCTTTTTTTTACGCAGACGAAAGGCTTTACAAGAAGCATTAGGATAAAGAACAAATGACGCAAAATCTATCGTTTCCGGGGAAGCAAGCGTTAGTTCGCTCTTCGCCATGACCTTACGGACAGGGACGAAGAACGCCACAGAAGCCATATATACATTTTGTGCCATAATATGGTGTCTTTACGCCATCTGGCATCCTTATGGCATGTTCATATTCTTCCGTGTATAGATATACAAATAAAAACGTGGAGCCAGTCCTGTCACTCGTTCCACAGTGTAAAGGCCTTCGCATTGCCCTGCCAGTCGAAACGAGCAACGCCGAAAGCCCCACGCCAGTGTAAGTATATAGAAAGCACTCTTGACAACGAACAATAGAATTGTCCGAATCCAATGAGGGCTGTATATAATACACCTCATGAGGCGTTCCCGTTGCTTTGTTCTTGACTAGCAGTTGAGAGTTTGCGAAGTTCTTACACTGTCAAAACCAAAGCGTACAGTTACGCCTTATATGTATATATGTCTGCCCAACCTCTGCCCATCGGGGCTTCCGGTATGGGTATAGACGTTACAAAGGTAACACTTTTATCTTGGAAACCACTTTATTTGGCTGTAAAAGTATGATTTTAAGCCATGATTTAACATTATTAAATATAAATATGTCAAAGAAATCCACTTTTGCGTGATTTTTCCTGCTAAAAAGTTTGTATTATCAATGATTATTCGTATCTTTGCATCGTCAGTTCCCACCAAGCCTCTCAACGATGCTCAAATGCGTGGGGCTTTTTTGTATATATACGTTTACTCTCAAAATACGCTAATGGAAAGATTACCGCACTTCATGAAACATTATATGACAGAGGCAGACTTGATGGCTCTGTTGAAAAGTCGTGGGCTTGTTATTTCCGATGAAGACAAAGCGGTACGGTATTTGGAGAGCATCGGGTACTATCGCCTTTCCGCTTATATGTACCCATTCTTGAAAGTTCCAAAGGAAACTCATCAGTATAAAGATGGTACAACTTTTCAACAAGTGTTGAATCTCTATCGCTTCGACAAGAAGTTGCGTATGCTTCTTCTCAATGAGATTGAAAAAGTAGAGATAGCTATTCGTCGTGCCATTATGAACATTCCTGTGCATATGACAGGAGATTCTTATTGGCTGACAAATTCTGTTCACTTTGCCAACCAAAGAACTTTTCAAGAAACAAAGAACACCATCGACAGAGAATATGCGAAATCAACAGAAGAATTTATCAAGCATTTCAAGAACAGCTATTGCGACCCGTATCCTCCATCATGGATTTTGGGTGAGTTGCTGACGATGGGCAATGTGAATATGATTTATCGTAATCTGAAAACTGACAAGATACGCAAGCGCATCTCTCATTATTTCGGCTTGCAACCTATCGTCTTGGAATCTTGGATAACATCTCTGACTTTGTTGCGAAATGCCTGTTGCCATCATTCAAGGGTGTGGAACAAGGTAAGTTCCATTATGCCTGTTACTCCAAGAAGAATTGCTCATTCCTGGATTACCCTGCCAACAAACCCTCAAAGAGTGTATTTCACAATCTGCATCATCAAATATTTCCTTGACATCATATCTCCTAACAATGATATGCTTGATAAGATGAACAGACTTTTTGCTACGTTTCCAGAAATAGATAAGGCTGCGCTTGGTTTTCCTTTTGGTTGGGAAAACGAACCGCTATGGCAATAAAAAGCATATGGAGTGACTACAAACCACCTCACATCACCCTCATTTTTGTAATTCCGGTGTGACAGAAGGTTAAATACGTTAAATCTCACGCTTTTCGTATCTAATCAGAATCCATACGGTCACTTTTCTACCGTTTAGAGCGTATAATACTGATAATCAACTAATAATAGATACAGTATATGAATCAACTCATTTTTTTGAGATGTTCATGGCTGAAATTTTTCCAT
>CAMCLD010000024.1 GCA_945875635.1 uncultured Prevotella sp. | reverse complement strand
AGCCTCACCCCCGACCCCTCTCCAAAAGAGAGGGGAGGTAGAATGTTGAATTATCATTTTTTAAAGCCTCTTATGGTAACCATCTCCCCTCTCTTTTGGAGAGGGGTCGGGGGTGAGGCTTCAACTCGTTAACCTTGATTATGATTGAACTAAGACATATAAATAAGTCGTTTGACGACAAGGTCGTGCTCAACGACATTAACACCCTGTTTGAGGATGGGAAGACTAACCTCATAATAGGGCAGAGTGGTGCGGGGAAGACCGTGCTGATGAAGACTCTCGTGGGACTGCTGGAGCCTACGAGCGGCGAGGTGCTCTATGACGGCAGGGACTTCGTGAGGATGACGAAGGACGAGAAGGTGGCGATGAGGCGCGAGATGGGGATGATATTCCAGAGTGCTGCCCTGTTTGACTCGCTCACCGTGCTTGAGAACGTGATGTTCCCGCTTGACATGTTCTCGACGATGAACCTCAGGGAGAGGGTGGCACGGGCGAGGGAATGCCTTGACAGGGTGAACCTTGGCGATGCGGAGGGGAAATACCCGGGAGAGATATCGGGTGGCATGCAGAAGAGGGTTGCCATAGCGAGAGCGGTGGTCATGAATCCCAAGTACTTGTTCTGCGACGAGCCTAACTCGGGACTTGACCCAAAGACGTCGTTGGTCATTGACGGTCTGCTGCACAGCATCACGCAGGAATACAATACCACCACCATCATCAACACTCACGACATGAACTCCGTGATGGGCATCGGGGAGAACATCCTTTTCATTGCCGACGGCAGGAAGGAATGGCAGGGTGACAAGACGCAGGTGGTTGGGTCGGAGAACAGGAAGCTCAACGACCTGGTGTTTGCCTCTGACCTCTTCAAGAAGGTGAGGAACCTACCGCAGTAGCCAAGTGCCGCCTTTCCGGACCATGGGCACTATGACTTGCTCTTCTGTATTGTCGCGGAAGCGCATGAGCAGGAAGACGCTTGCGGCATGGTGAAGGGTGTCAACCTCGGTCCTCTTTACGGATATTGACGCTATGCCTCCATGTTCTTCCTTCATCTGCGCCATGAACATCCTGGCGTTGTCTGCCAGCTGGCTCTTGTAGCTGTGGGGGATGGTGTCGGGATGGTGCTGTGCTTCAACGAATGCGTCGTAGTCGCCCCGGAGAAGATTGTCGTAGTAGCTCTTTGCAATGTTGCCCACTATGGGGGCAACGTCGTCGTTGCCATGCCTGCAGCCTGAGAGGAGTGCAAGCATGGCGATAAAGCTCGTCATAAGGCGATGACTCTTAGCTGTCGTTTTCATTTCTGCCTTATGAATATGTTGATGGGGCAGCCGTGCATGCTCCAGTTCTCCCTGATCTTGTTTTCGAGGAAACGCTTGTAGGGTTCCTTGATGTATTGTGGCAGGTTGGCGTAGAAGACGAAGGATGGAATCTGCGTGTTTGGCAGCTGCGAGACGTATTTTATTTTTATGTACTTGCCTTTTATCGATGGCGGCGGATAGGCTTCTATGAGTGGGAGCATCACCTCGTTGAGCTTTGCCGTGCCTACCTTTGCCGTGCGGTTGTCGAATACCTGCTGTGCTGTTTCCAGTACCTTGAAGATGCGCTGTTTGGTAACGGCTGATGCGAAGATGATGGGGAAATCGACGAACGGCGCCATCCTCTGCCTTATGGCGTTCTCGAAAGTCTTGATGGCTTCCTGGCTCTTGTCTTCTACGAGGTCCCACTTGTTGACTACCACTACGAGCGACTTGTTGTTTTTCTGGATGAGGTGGAAAATGTTCAGGTCTTGCGACTCTATGCCTCGGGTGGCGTCAATCATGAGTATGCACACGTCGGAGTTCTCTATTGCCCTGATGGACCTCATGACGCTGTAGAACTCCAAGTCCTCTGTCACCCTGTTTTTCCTCCTAATGCCTGCTGTATCGACGAGGTAGAAGTCGAAGCCAAACTTGTCGTATCTCGTGTAAATGCTGTCGCGCGTGGTGCCGGCTATCTCGGTAACGATGTTGCGGTCTTCTCCCATGAGGGCGTTGATGAGGCTTGACTTCCCTGCATTGGGTCGCCCTACGACGGCAAACCTCGGTGTGTCGTCGGCGATGTTGTCCTGCGCCTTGGTGTTGAGGTTTGACAGCAGTGCATCGAGCAGGTCGCCTGTCCCTCCGCCTGTGGCTGCGCTTATGCATATTGGTTCGCCGAGTCCAAGCTTGTAGAACTCGGCTGCCATGTAATACTCGCTGCTGTTGTCAACCTTGTTGGCTACGAGCATGACGGGGAGTTTTGTCTTGCGCAAAATCATTGCTACGTCCATGTCCCAGTCTGTCACTCCTGTCTCCACGTCAACGAGGAATAGCACAAGGTCGGCTTCCTCTGTTGCCACTATGACTTGCTTGCGGATGGCGTCTTCGAAGATGTCGTCCGACTTCACTACCCACCCACCGGTATCGATGACAGAGAATTCCCTGCCGTTCCATGCGCACTTGCCGTACTGCCTGTCGCGCGTGGTGCCTGCCGTGTCGCTCACTATTGCCTTGCGCGACTGTGTGAGCCTGTTGAACAATGTTGATTTGCCTACGTTAGGCCTTCCTACTATAGCTACTAAGTTTCCCATAAAATTCCATAATTTAAGTTTCCTTATACCCGAAATTGTCAAGTTCCTTGTCGGAGTTTCTCCAGTCCTTGTCAACCTTGACGTATGTCTCAAGGTATATTTTCTTGCCGAAGAACAGTTCGAGTGCCTTGCGGGCTTCGGTGCCCACTTTCTTGAGGGCGTAGCCCTGATGGCCGATGATGATGCCTTTCTGCGACTCCCTTTCCACGAAAATCACCACGCTGATGTGTATCTTGTCCTCCGTCTCCTTGAATCTCTCTACCTTCACCTCCACGGAGTATGGTATCTCCTTGTCGTAGTAGAGCAGGATTTTCTCCCTTATGATTTCGCTTACGAAGAAGCGTGCCGGCTTGTCTGTGAGCTGGTCTTTCCCGAAGAAGGGTGGGCTGTCTGGCAGCAGTTCCCTGATGCGCCGCAGCAGGATGTCAACGCCGAACTTGTTCTTGGCGGAGATGGGTAGTATCTCTGCATTGGGGAGGAGGGTGTGCCATTTCTCTACTATGTCGCCGAGGCTGTCCTGCTTGCTCATGTCAATCTTGTTGACAAGTATCAGCACGGGGATGGTCATCTTCCTTATTTTCTCGAGGAAGTCCATGTTCTTCTCTGGATTCTCTACTACGTCTGTGACATAGAGCAAGACGTCGGCATCGGCAAGGGCCGACTCCGAGAATGCCAGCATGGACTCCTGGAGCTTGTAGTTGGGCTTCAGGACTCCGGGTGTGTCGGAGAATACTATCTGCATGTCGTCGGTGTTGACGATGCCCATTATCCTGTGGCGTGTCGTCTGTGCCTTGAAGGTGGCTATGCTGATTTTCTCTCCGACGAGTTGGTTCATGAGCGTGGACTTTCCCACATTGGGGTTGCCCACGATGTTTACGAATCCTGCCTTGTGCATAATATGTGAGTTTAAAAGGTTTAAAGGTTTGAGGCCCACCCTCAGCCCCTCCCTGGGGAGGGGAGGATAAAAGAGTGTGAGGTCTTCAAAGATTGAAAATTGAAGATTGAAGAAGATTGAAGATTCAACATTCAACATTGGCTTCGCCTTCCTCTGTCACGACTCGGGATAGCTCAAGCAAGCTTGGCATCCCCGCTCGCTGCTCCATCGGTTCAACTTTCAACTTTCAAAACCTTAAGATCTGACACCTAAAATAGATGTGCAAAAATACGTTTTTTTTCCTTTTCTGCCAAATAATGGGGTGATTATTTTAAAAGCACGACACCAATCTGTTTCTTGCCGTCCATCATGATGCGCAGTGGTTTTTCGAAACGCACATGCCTTATGTATTCTGTCTCGTCGATGGCTGCCATGGCGTCAAGCAGTGGTTTGCGGCAGATGCCCTCGCCCTTGAAGGTGTTGACGGTGAAGTAGCCTACGCCGAAGCTTGTGAGGTTCTGGAAGAAATGTGTTCCCTGGCTCGGGTCAACCCTGTAGTTGGGCAATCCTTCTTCTACGATGACTCTGGCGGCACTTATGTGGGGCCATTTCACGGGTATGCCAAGCCATGGGTCGCTCGACCCCCACCGTCCCGGACCTATCAGGATGTATTCCTTTCCATCGTCGAGGAACTTGCGGTTTATCCGTTCTATGTGTGAGGCTATGGTGGGATTGTTCATGGCGGTGAAGTTGTCGGGGGTCTTCACATATACCACGTCTCTCACGTCCTCGCTGACGCCATGCCCGAGCGACATGTCGGAACGTAGGAGGCAGCTGTCACCGTCGATGGTGGAGAGGTCTTCGCTTATCTCCTGCTTGGAATCGACGATGGGTCGTATCTGCAGCAGGTATAGTTCCCCTGTGCGGTCGGCATTGACATTGCATGCGAACTCTATCTCTACGGGGCGTCTCATGGCATCCCTTCCGCTTGTCATTGCCATCTGTAGTAGTTCCGGGAGGGGGAACACTCCCTGCTGGAGGAGTCCGCAGAAGGAGATGATTTTCCGTCCTCCCTCGTAGATGCCGTCGCGTATCATCTGGTCGTAGGGGTCGTAGGTGGAAGCGATATATTGCAGTGAGCCATCCTTGTCGGCTTCCTTAACCTTCAGCTTCAGAATGTTGAACCCGTCGTCCACCTTGAAGTCGTTGCCCACGTGAGTCATGTCGAGTGCGTAGAATTGTGTCTGTGTCTCCCTGAGTGCAATCTCCATCTCGCTTGTCTGCAACACCTGTGTGGGATGGAACGGCGACACCCTGAGCGTCTGTCCTCCGTCAACGATGTATTTTCCAAGTCCCAGGGCGAGGCTTGCAATTCCCTCTTCCGACGTCTCGTCACCAAGCGGGTAGTAGTTGAGCGAGCGTAGCACGCCGCTGACGTTGGGGTAGTAGTGGGTGCCATACTGCTTTCCGACGACCTCCTGCAGTATGACCGCCATCTTCTCCTGGTCTATGACATTGCTGGTGGCTGTCATGTAGGCTTTGGAGTCGCGGTAATAGACGGAGGCATAGACGCCCTTGATGGCGCATGCCAGCATCTGCAGCATGTCGTACTTGTTGTCGTGCCACGGTATCATGTATGTGGAGTATATGCCTGCGAAGGGCTGGTAGTGGGCATCTTCCAGGAGTGAGGAGGAGCGTATGGCTATAGGACTGTGGGTGGCTTCGAAGAATGCGAAGAAGTCCTCGACAAGGGAGTCGGGAAGCTGGGCTTTCATGAACCTTGACAGTATGTCCTCGTCGGACGCATCGCTGAGAGCTATGCCGTAGAGGTCGTTCTTCTCCATGAACTCGTCGAAGATGTCGGTGCAGAGGACCACGGTCTTTGGTATCTGCACCTTTGCATTGTCAAAGGAGTTGAATTCCGGGTGTGTCTTTATGATGTTGTCGAGAAAGGCAAGTCCTCTGCCCTTGCCGCCGAGCAGTCCTTCGCCAATGCGTGCGAAATGGGCATAGCGGTCGAATTTGTGGCGGTCGAAGACGGCGACGGTGCCGATGTTCTTCATGTGCCTGTATTTCACTATGGCGTCGAAGATAATCTTCTTGTGCATGTCCACATCCTGAAGCTTGTGCCACGTGATGTCCTTGAGGAACGCCGACACTGGGAAGATGGCTCTTGCGCACAGCCAGCGGCTCATGTGGTTGCGGGCTATGTGTCTGAGCATGGAGTCGTTGGGAATCTTGAAAATGCTGTCCTGAAGCTCTTTCAGGGTGCTCACCCGCATCACTTCCTCGTGGGTCTTGGGGTCGCGGAATATGAAATCGCCGAATCCCATGTGCTCCTCCATTATTTTCCTGAGGTCGAGGTTCATGGTCTTGGAGTTCTTGTCAACGAAACGGAAATGCTCCGCCTCCGCCTTCTCCTTGTTTATCGTCTCTGCACTCTGGAGGATGAGTGGTATGTATTCGTCGCGGCTCCTTATCTTGCGCAGCAGTTTCAGTCCTGCCTCCGGGTCTTTCTCTCCATGCATGGGGAAACGCACGTCGCTAATGACCCCAAGCGTGTTGCCGTGATACCTGTCGTAGAGGTCCATGGCTTCCTCGTAGTTCCTTGCAAGTACCACCTTTGGCCTTCCTCTCATCCTGAGCGTTGCCGCATGGCGGTTCAGTGCTTCTGTGGAGAAGCGCTGGCTCTGCAGCAGCAGGTATCCATAGAGGTTGGGGAGTATGGAGGAATAGAACCTTATGCTGTCCTCGACGAGGAGAATCATTTGCACGCCAGCCTCCTCGATGTCATGCTCAAGGTTCATCTTGTCCTCTATAAGCTTGATGATTGAAAGTATGAGGTTGGTGTTGCCCAGCCAGCAGAAGACATAGTCGAAGATTGAGAGGTCTTCGTTTCTCATGCGCTTCGTGATGCCGTGGGAGAATGGTGTCAGTACCACGCAGTGAATGTCGGGGAAGGAAGCCTTCACGTTCCTTGCAACGTCGAAGGCATCGTTGTCGGCATTGCCAGGCATACATATGACAAGGTCTATCTTGGTGGTGCTCAGCACGCTCTCTGCCTCTTCTATGGTGCTGACCTGTGTGAACATGGGTGGATAGCGCAGTCCCAGCTCCATATACTCGTTGTAAATCTTCTCCTCAACCCTGCCGTCGTCTTCAAGCATGAAAGCATCGTAGGGGTTGGCAATTATGAGTACGTTGTATATGCGTCGCATCATCAGATTGACGAACGACACGTCCTTGAGCAGGCATTTGCTCCATTGCTGTGGTATATTGTTGCTGTCCATATGATTCGTTATTCAAGGTTTGGCAGAGCCCAACATAAGGGGTTGAAAGGAGTTGTGAATGTTGAAAATTGAATGTTGCTACTTTAGTTGACAAGTAAACGAGTTATAACCTCTTATGGTAACTACCTCCCCTCTCCCTTTGGAGAAAGTTCCGATTAAGCGAGAGTAATAGGAAAAACGGTTTTCTTATTACCGAGCGTAAGGAACTTTGCCGAAGACAAAGGGCTGGGAGTGAGTCATCTCCCCTCACTAACGAGAGGCTGGGGTGGGTCTCCTTCTTCAATTCCCTTCTCTCTGATTGCGTCGTGGAATGGTACACCTGTAGGGAATCGAACCCTAATCTGCGGAACCGGAATCCGCTATTCTATCCATTGAACTACAGGTGCGCAATGGTATGTTGTCAGCTTATTGGCATTGCAAAGGTAATGATAATAATGGAAAGTTCAAAATATTCGCCTCTTATTTTGAGAACCATCGACAGGGAATGTCATAGGGAAAGGGTCCTTTCTTTGCGGAATGCCGTGGCGCAATGTGTAAGGCTGTAGAGGTCTTGTGGTATTAAAATGGGCAAGCAAATGATTGAAATTATGTCAAATGTGTACTTTTTTTGACATTTTTCTTGTCAGATGGTAATATTATTGCTAACTTTGCAGTGATATTGAGTTGTCAAATATATAATATAATGAGTAAATTGATAAAGCCTGAAGGCTACAACGCCCTTCTCGGTACATGTCAGACGGAGCAGGGCATAAAACTTATAAAGGATTTCTTTCAGCAGAACCTCTCTACTGAACTGAGGTTGCGCAGGGTGACTGCGCCACTATTCGTGCTTAAAGGATTGGGTATAAACGATGACTTGAACGGTGTTGAACGCCCGGTGACCTTCCCTATAAAGGATTTGGGCGATGCCAAGGCAGAGGTTGTCCACTCGCTTGCCAAGTGGAAAAGGCTCACGCTTGCGGAATATGAAGTGGCACCGGGATATGGCATATATACGGACATGAATGCCATAAGGGCGGACGAGGAGCTTGACAATCTTCACTCCCTGTATGTTGACCAGTGGGACTGGGAGGCTGTGATAACACCTGCCCAGAGGACGCTGGAGTTCCTGAAGGATGTGGTAAGGCGCATCTATGCCTCCATAAGGCGCACGGAGTATCTTACGTGCGAGACTTATCCCCAGATAAAACCGTTCCTGCCCGAGGACATCCATTTCATCCACAGCGAAGATTTGCTGCAGATGTATCCCGACAAGACACCGAAGGAGCGTGAGGATGCAATATGCAAGGAGTATGGTGCCGTGTTTGTGACAGGTATAGGAGGCAAGCTCTCAGATGGCAAGAAGCATGACGGGAGGGCTCCTGACTATGACGACTGGTCAACGTTGGCAGAGAACGGAAAGGCAGGTCTCAACGGTGACATACTGATATGGTATCCGGTGCTTGGCCGTTCCTTCGAGTTGTCGTCGATGGGCATCCGCGTTGACAGGGACAGCCTGCTGCGACAATTGGCGATAGAGGACAAGGAAGACAGGAAGGAACTCTTCTTCCACAAGAGGCTCCTTGATGGCAAGCTGCCGCTGAGTATAGGTGGCGGCATAGGGCAGAGCCGCCTGTGCATGGTTATGCTTCACAAAGCCCATATAGGCGAGATACAGGCAAGCATCTGGCCTGACGACATGAGAGAGGAGTGCGAGAAGGCTGGCATGCCTCTTATCTGATGTCCATCCTCATGGCATCGCAGAACTTCTTTATCGCAGGATTCGTGTTGCGCAGATGGTCAAGGATTTCCCTTTTTGACTTACGCGGCTTCAGCTCCTGCTGCCGTGCGAGCCTTACTTTGAAAGAAACCCTGCCATTGTGCAGGTGTTTTGCCAATGTTGCCCTGATGCGTGGAGCTATGCCCTGTACCTCGCTGAGGAAAATGTTGCTTTCTACAAGCAGTTCAATGGCTGGGAATGTCGTTATTACAGGCGTTAGGTTCTTGAGGCGCACTGCCATGTGCTGCATGGTGGGAGGCATTCTGTTGCACATGGCTCTCCACTGCAGGGCGAGGTCTTCTTGTGAGAACGCATTGTCCTCGTCCTTGTTTTCTATCTCCGGTTCCTTGTAGAATGTCGGTTTTCTCTTTTCCGACTCCATCAGGTTGCCGAACGACATTCCTAGTGATTTGATGCTGAGCGAAGACAATCTTGCTTGTGATGGCGGTGGTGTCGGAGCAGTTTCGGCGTTGCTGCCGTGGCGTGAGGCATTGTCGCTTGTGGTATGGTTGTGAGCCAGACTTCCAGCACCGACAGGCTCGCTGTGTCTGTGTGGTGCTGTCTTGCCAGTCCCTGCCACCTGTGCTGCAGGTTTTGACCGGTCGTTGTCTGTGAGTCTTTTGAACAGGGATTTCAATCTTGCAGGGCGATGCCCCGCGGCGGGCGCATCGTCGTCCTGTGTTATCTGCGCCACCTCAATGAGGGTAATCTCTACGAGCAGCCTTTTGTTTCCCGACTGCTTGTAGTTGACGTCGCATCTGTTCATTATCCTGAGTGCCTTGTAGAGGAATCCTACGGGGCATTTCCTTGCCTGCTCCTCATATTTGGCTGCCACGCTTGCACTTGTCTCAAGCAACGGAATGGTGAGCTTGTCCTTCGCCATGAGTACATTCCTGACGTGTCTCTCCAGTCCTTCCACAAGAAGTCCTGCGTCGAACCCTTTGTTGATGATGTTGTTCAGGAGCACCATTATCTCGCTTACCCTGTTTTCAAGTGCGAGGTCTATGATGTTGAAGTAATTCTCAGAGTCAAGGACGTTCAGGTCTTCTATCACTTTTTTGTAAGTGATGTCGCCCTGGCTGAAACTTGCAGTCTGGTCGAATATCGACAGTGCGTCCCTCATGCCTCCGTCCGCCTTTTCGGCAATGACTGCGAGAGCCTCCTCCTCGTAGCTTATCCCCTCCTGGTGAGCCACGTTCTTAAGGTGGTCCACTATGACAGGTACTGTCATTCGCTCAAAGTCGTATATCTGGCAGCGACTGATGATGGTAGGGAGAATCTTGTGCTTCTCAGTGGTGGCGAGAATGAAGACCACATGTGAGGGTGGTTCCTCAAGCGTTTTCAGGAAAGCGTTGAAAGCTTGCGACGATAGCATGTGTACCTCGTCGATGATAAACACCTTGTATTTCCCCACCTGAGGTGGAATTCTCGTCTGCTCCATGAGACTCTTGATGTTTTCTACCGAGTTGTTGGAAGCAGCGTCAAGTTCGAAGATGTTGTAAGACCGTTGCTCGGCGAATGCCTTGCAGCTCTCGCACTCGCCGCAGGCCTCTCCGTCATCAGAAGGATGTTCGCAGTTTATTGCTTTTGCGAAAATCCTGGCACATGTTGTCTTTCCCACGCCTCGTGGTCCGCAGAACAAATAGGCATGGGCAAGCCTCTTCTCCTTGACGGCATTCTTGAGGGTCGTGGTCAGCGACTCCTGTCCCACAACAGAATCGAAAGAGGTGGGGCGGTATTTCCTTGCCGAAACGATATATTCCATAATATATATTTAATGGTTATCCATCAAGTGGTTTAATCAACTTTCGCAAGTATTGTCCTTTATCTTCCAGAGCGAACATAGAGAGCGATATTTTCTTTTAAACCCCTTCTGACTCCTTTAGTGGAGCACTTGCGAAACTTTAGTATTTTATGCCTGCAAAATTAATAAAAAAGATTTGAATTAGCAATAATACTTGGTTTTGTTTGTTTATTCCAACTATTATGTATAATTTTGCAACTCATAATGTATAAATATACAAGGCAATGAAAGTAAAGACAAATAGGCTAGAGACTTTGAAGATGCTCATATCCAGTCAGGAACTGTCATCTCAGGACGAAGTGCTGCAGGCTTTGGACAAGGAGGGATACAAACTGACCCAGGCTACTCTCAGTAGGGACTTGAAGCAACTTAAGGTGGCTAAGGCTGCAAGTATGAGTGGAAAGTATGTGTACGTGCTGCCGAACGAAACGATGTACAAGAGAGTCACTACAGCCAAGAGCGCCAGAGAAATGATGCTTACGACAGGTTTCCTGTCGATACGCTTCTCCGGACAGATGGCGGTGATAAAGACACGCCCGGGCTATGCCAGCAGTATCGCTTACAATATTGACGCTTATTCCATATCGGGAGTCATTGGCAGCATAGCAGGAGCTGACACCATATTCGTGGCGTTGGAGAGTGGGGTGTCCCACGAAAAACTCATCGAGAATCTGGGAAGAGTCATACCCGACATAAAATATGACGGGAGATAAGATTGAGAATTAAATAACTATTTTAGGGGTAGGAGTAAGACAACCAAAACCATCTAAGGAATGGATGAGAAAGAAGAAATCAGGATTTTGGTAGCCGATGAAAGTCATGAGAAATATGTTGACAAGATACTTGTCACTATAGCGGAGGCTGCCAAGGTGAGGGGAACTGGTATCGCAAAGCGTACACACGAATACCTCGCCACAAAGATGAAGGAAGCAAAGGCTGTGATAGCATTGCATGGTGAAAAGTTTGCTGGATTCAGCTATATCGAGACATGGGGGAACAAGCATTATGTAACTACGTCGGGACTTATAGTGCATCCTGACTATAGAGGGTTTGGCGTGGCAAAACGTATAAAGGACATGACGTTCACCCTTGCAAGGGTGAGATGGCCACAGGCAAAGATATTCTCTTTGACAAGTGGATCAGCGGTCATGAAGATGAATACAAAACTGGGATATCACCCTGTAACATTCAGTGACCTCACCGACGACGAGGCCTTCTGGCGTGGATGTGAAGGATGTATTAATGTTGACGTGCTCCATCGCACTGATCGCAAGTACTGCATCTGCACCGCCATGCTCTACGACCCCGAGGAACATCTGCCGGCAAAGATACCTCAAGACGTGCTCGACAGGATAAAGAGGTTGGAGGCCCCCCTGCCCCCCGGTGGGGGGTGCAACGATGCCGATTCAAAATCCGACAACAAGATATACAAGAAGGCATTGTTTCAGACGGCGGATTGTGCTGTTTATGGCAAATTGAAAGATTTTGCCGAAGAAAACAGGAAACACCCTACACAAGCAGAATCCATTTTATGGGAATATCTTCGAGGAAAACAATTAGGATGTGCATTTAGAAGACAACATATTATAGGACAGTATATTGCAGATTTTATATGTTTGGAGAAGAATCTCATCATTGAAGTTGACGGTGGCTATCATCAATTGCCAGAACAACAGACATCAGATGAAGAACGTACTAATTGGTTGAATAGTCAAGGGCTAATAGTTCTTAGATTTACAAATGAAGAAATAATAAGCAATACAGAACAAGTTTTAAATAAAATTAAAGAAATTATTATATGAATAAGGTAATATCAACACCCCCCACCGGGGGGCAGGGGGGCCAGAAACGCGTAGTAGTAGCCTTTTCAGGCGGATTGGATACCTCCTATACAGTGATGAAACTGAAGGAGGAAGGTTATGATGTGTATGCTGCATGCGCCAACACCGGTGGATTCAGCGCAGAACAGTTGAAGAAAAACGAAGAGAACGCATACAAGCTCGGAGCTGTGGAGTATGTGACCCTCGACGTCACCCACGAGTACTATGAGAAGTCATTGAAATACATGATCTTCGGTAATGTGCTCCGTAATAACTGCTATCCTATATCGGTGTCATCCGAGCGTATCTTCCAGGCCATCGCCATTGCTCGATATGCCAAGGAAATAGGTGCCGACGCCATCGCCCACGGTTCAACGGGTGCCGGAAATGACCAGATTCGTTTCGACATGACATTCCTCGTGATGGCTCCGGGAGTGGAGATCATCACACTCACACGTGACAACAAACTGACCCGCAAGGAAGAGGTGGACTACCTGAACGACCACGGATTCTTTGCCGACTTCACCAAACTGAAGTATTCATACAACGTTGGTATTTGGGGAACAAGTATCTGTGGTGGTGAGTTGCTCGACCCAACACAGGGATTGCCCGAGGAAGCCTATCTGAAGCACGTGACAGCCGAGGAAAAGGAAGCCACACTGAAGATTACATTCGACAAAGGCGAGATAGTAGCCGTGAACGGAGAGAAATTCGACGACAAGGTGGCTGCCATCCAGAAGATTGAAGAGATTGGTGCATCCTACGCCATCGGTCGCGACTGCAACGTGGGCGACACCATCATCGGTATCAAGGGTCGCGTGGGATTCGAGGCTGCCGCTCCAAAGCTCATCATCGAGGCTCACCGCCTGTTGGAGAAATCCACTCTGAGCAAGTGGCAGCAGTATTGGAAAGACCAAGTGGCAAACTGGTATGGAATGTTCCTCCACGAGAGTCAGTATCTGGAGCCAGTGATGCCCGATATCGAGGCAATGCTCACATCATCACAGCGCAATGTCACCGGTACAGCTATCCTGAAGCTCCGTCCCTACGGATTTGAGACTGTAGGTATCGACTCTGACAACGACCTGACAAAGTCGAAACTCGGTGAATACGGAGAGACACAGACCGGTTGGACATCCGACGAGGCAAAGGGTTTCATCAAGGTGTCGAGCACACCTCTGAGAGTATATTACGGAATACATAAGGACGAAAATAGATAAACAAAATGGAAAAGAAATTTTATTTGTCATCAACGGATAAGAAACTGGGTGGAGTCTGTGGCGGTCTTGCCGAATATTTTTCAGTGGACTCTCTCATTGTTAGACTGGCGTTTGTTGCACTTGTTCTCGGATGGGGCTCGGGTTTGCTGTTGTATTTACTGCTATGGATTCTTGCACCCAAAAAAACTGAGCAATGATTAGAGTAGGTATTCTTGGTGCCGCTGGCTATACCGGTGGCGAACTCATCCGCCTTCTTGTGAATCATCCCGAGGCTGAGATTGTCTTCGCCAACAGCGAGAGCAATGCCGGTAATCCGGTGGCTGAGGTGCACGAGGGACTATATGGCGATTGCGACTTGACGTTTACCTCCGAAATGCCATTCGACCAAGTGGATGTAGTGTTCTTCTGCTTCGGCCACGGTAAGAGTGAGGCATTCCTCAAGGAGCACTCCATACCCGAAAATGTAAGAATAATCGACCTTGCACAGGACTTCCGACTTGAGGCTCCTGGCAATGACTACGTATATGGTCTCCCCGAAATCAACAAAGAAAGAATAGCCAAGGCACAGCATGTGGCTAACCCCGGATGCTTTGCCACTTGCATACAACTGGGACTACTCCCCGCCGCAAACATGGGACTCATAACGGAAGACGTTGCCGTAAATGCCATCACAGGAAGTACCGGTGCTGGTCAGAAACCCACTGCCACCACTCATTTCTCATGGCGTATGGGCAATATGAGCATCTACAAGGCATTCACCCATCAGCATGTGCCCGAGATAAAGCAGAGCCTCCGTCAGGTGCAAGGCCATCTCGATGCCGACATCGACTTCATCCCCTATCGTGGTGACTTTGCCCGTGGCATATTCGCCACCGAGGTCATCAAGACCGACCGACCTATAGAGGAAATCGTAGAGGGATACAAGGCATTCTACAAGGATGCACGCTTCACTCATTATGTGGATAAGGCTATCGACATGAAGCAGGTGGTGAATACCAACAAGGCTCTCGTGCATTGCGACAAGTATGGCGACAAACTGCTTGTCACCTCTACCATCGACAACCTCTTGAAGGGAGCTGTGGGACAGGCTGTTCAGAACATGAACATCATGTTTGGTATAGATGAGGCAGCAGGACTGAAGCTGAAGGCAAACGGATTCTAGGCCCCCCTGCCCCCCGGTGGGGGGGCTACGCAAAAGAGACATATAATATAAATATTATAATGAAATAAAAATTATAATGAATAACAATAATAATACTATATCAGGACATACCTCAACACCCCCCACCGGGGGGCAGGGGGGCTGCCTATTCGACGTATATCCATTATTCAATACAAATATCGTACAGGGAAAGGGCTGCAAGGTATGGGACGACAAGGGTCAGGAATATCTTGACATCTATGGCGGACATGCCGTTATCAGTATCGGTCACTGCCATCCTCACTATGTGGAGATGATGACCGCACAGATGAACAAGTTGGGATTCTACTCCAACTCGGTTATCAACAAATTGCAGCAACAATTGGCAAAGCGTCTCGGTAAGATTAGCAGTTATTACGACTACCAACTCTTCCTCATCAACAGTGGAGCCGAGGCAAATGAGAATGCACTGAAGTTGGCATCCTTCAAGACAGGCCGCACCCGTGTGCTCTCAGCCGAAAAGGCATTCCACGGACGCACATCATTGGCTGTGGAGGTGACCAATAACCCCAAGATTATCGCCCCAATCAATGCCAACGGACACACCACCTATCTCCCCCTCAACGACATTGAGGCATGGGAGAAGGAATTGGCAAAGGGCGACGTGTGTGCATGTATCATCGAGTGCATACAGGGTGTTGGTGGCATACGTCTCGCCACTCCCGAGTTTGCACAGGCTTTGCAGGCACTCTGCAAGAAATACGGAGCCATACTGATATGCGACGAGATACAGTGCGGATATGGCCGTAGCGGAAAGTTCTTTGCCCATCAGTGGCTCGACATCCGTCCCGACATCATCACATGCGCAAAGGGTATAGGCAACGGATTCCCCATGGGAGCAGTGCTCATCTCTCCCGACTTCAAGCCTGAATATGGACAGTTGGGCACCACCTTTGGCGGCAACCATCTTGCATGTACTGCAGCACTTGCAGTAATCGACGTGATGGAGCAGGAGAATCTCGTGGAGAACGCCCGTGAGGTGGGCGACTATCTCCTTGACAAACTCAAGGAATTGCAGCAGACAGAAAAGCATATCACCGATGTTCGCGGAAGAGGACTCATGATTGGCATCGAACTCGACATCCCCCACAAGGACGTGCGCTCGCGCCTGCTCTTCGACGACCACATCTTCACGGGATGTGCCTCAACAAACATCCTGCGACTGCTGCCGCCACTCTGCTTCACCAAGGATATGGCAGACATATTCATAGAAAAACTCAAACACATTTTAATAACAATTTAAGATTATTCGCCTCATTCCCCGCACCTCCATGAGAGGGAAGCAAGGGGGTGGGGCTTCATCCATTATGAAAGTATCTATTATCGGAGCAGGAGCTATGGGTGGTGCCATAGCTGAAGGATTGCTAAATATTGACGATTTCGTTCCTTCACAGCTTACAGTATGTGACCATAATAAACCAGTGCTTGATTATTTTGCGGGTAAGGGAGCCGTAGTGACACCGGATAACTGCAAGGCTGCAACAGGAGCAGATATTCTGTGTGTGGTAGTAAAGCCATGGGCGGTAGAGAAAACCCTGACAGGAATAAAGGACGTACTAGACTATGCCAGGCAGACATTGATAGTCGTGGCGGCAGGAGTTCCATCTGCAATTATAAAGTCATGGTTGGAAAAAGATGGCGTTATTCCACAGCTATTTCTGGTTATGCCAAATATCGCCATTGCTTACAGGGAGTCCATGACATATATTACTCCAGTGGATGCTACTCCCGAAAATATTGACAGGATTAGTGGCATCTTCAATTCGATGGGTGAGAGCATAATAATAGAAGAGAGCCAGTATCCATCCGCTACAGCCTTGTCTTGTTCTATAGCGTATGCCATGAGATATGTACGGGCCAATGTAGAGGGAGCCGTAGAACTCGGTTTTAAGGCGAAGATGGCAAAAAAGATAGTCCTCCAGACAATAAAAGGTGCTGTGCAACTATTGCAGAAAACCAATGAGCATCCAGAAGAAGCTATTGACAAAGTAACCACTCCAGGTGGTCTGACCATACGCGGTCTTAATGAGATGGAGAATGCTGGGTTTACGAGTGCGGTTATAAGAGGTCTCAAGGCAGGCAGGGTGAAATGAAAGCCAACTTACAGTGTCCTGTCAGGAGACCTGTCTCATTTTCAATCTTCAATCTTCCACGACTCACTTTCCTTCCTCTAACTGCCTTTTGTTCCAGTTGACAAGGAACAGATGCTCTGTAGCCCTTGTTATGGCTGTGTAAAGCCAGTGCATATAGTCGGCAGTGAACATATCGTCGGTCATATAACCTTGGTCAACATATACATGAGCCCATTGTCCACCCTGTGCCTTATGGCATGTCGTGGCATAAGCGTATTTAATCTGAAGAGCGTTGTAATATACATCGTCTTTCAGTTTCTCCATCCTTTCCTTCTTTCCGGCTATGTACATATAGTCGCTGAGGACCTCCGAATATAGCGTTGCCTCTTGCTCTCTTGTCAGGGCAGGAGCTTCGCTCTGCAGACTGTCGAGGATAGCTGTGGCTTTGAACTCTTCGTTGTTATAGTCAGGCATCTGCAGTGTGATGTCTGCAAAGTGGAAGCCATATAATTCCCTGATGTTTCTCACTCTCTGTACAGTCACTCTGTCACCGTTGGCTATAAACGCCCCTTCACCGAGGAAGTCAACTTTCCAGTGATAGTTGTTCTTGACTACCATAAGCATGTCTCCTCTTGTCAGTATCTCCTCTCTGTCGAGAATGCTGTTCCTTATTCCTGTGTTGTATATGTTAGCCCTTTTATTTGACCTTGTGACAACGATGGTCTCGTCAATTCCCACCTTGTTGTAGCTCGTCACGAGAGACTCAATCAGCTCATCGCCGTTAACGACATGGATGTCTGGAAAACATGACAGACGTATTCTTGGTATTCTGCCCTGTAACCCTTCAATCATCCTACGTATGGTGTTGGCGTTGTATAGTATTCCGGACTCTGAATCCTGTCTTACCACGTCTGTCAGGTCGCACTCAAAGACATCAAGGCCGTGGCATGACATCACCTCTCCGCTAAGTGCGGGACTCTCGCACTCACCTACAGGAGGCAGCTGAGCCTTGTCGCCAATCATCATCAGACGGCATCCTTGTCCCTGATACACAAACCCTATAAGGTCATCGAGAAGATTGCCGTTGCCCCATGGGGATTCTGCAAAGTCATTCCCTGTAGTAATCATGGAAGCCTCGTCAACGATGAAAAGCGTGTTTCTCTTGTTGTTAAACCCCAGTTGGAACACTCCGCCTCCTTCGTTTATGGACTTTCTCCTGTATATCCTCCTATGTATGGTCCATGCTTTTGCTCCTGAGTAGGCGGAAAACACCTTGGCAGCTCTTCCTGTAGGTGCCAGCAGTTCAACATTCCATTTTATTCTCCTCAGCATCCTTACCATTGCTGAAGCTATGGATGTCTTTCCTGTGCCGGCAAAACCACGCAGAATCATGACAGGATGTTGCTCTTTGGAAAGCAGGAAGTGAACCATCGTGTCAATGGCGAGTTGTTGTGACTTGGTGGGGCAGAAAACAAAATCCTGTTTTATTTGATACTTTAATTCGTCTTCAAGCATTGGATGTCAGAAAATATTATTAATTTTGCAAAATTAGTGAAAGTTGGGCGAATATAAAAACAAAGTCATTTGTTTTTTCATTGTTGATGGGTGTTGGAAAACGTTGTTTACAGAAAGCATGCCGAAAACATAAGACGCTTGATTAAAATAGTTTGGGATGAGGATAAAACTGACACATGATTTTTTCCTTACGCTGTGCGCAATATGTCTTGCAACGCTTTGCGTGCTGAGCATTATAAATCCATTGCTCTTTGAAGGACAGAGAGCGAAGAGGGAAGAGGTGGTAAAAAAAAGACTTATTGCCATCAGATCTGCCGAGGAGAAATACAAGAAGGAAACAGGATTCTATACAGGGGAATTCAAGGAACTTGTGAAAAGAGGTTTTCTTGCTGACTCAGTGAGAATAATACCTTTTTCAGATGGTGAGGAGTTCGAAATATTGGTCACTACCTGCATAAGCAAGTCAGGAAAGCATATACCTCTAATGGAGTGTGGAGCCCAGTATTACCAATACCTAAATGGTCTTGACGAGAACAGCATCTCTAACCTGATAGAGAAAGCTTCTGTGGCTGGCTCGTATCCGGGATTGAAAATAGGAGACATAACAAAAAATAATGAAAATGCAGGAAATTGGGAATAACAGTAATAGGGAAAACAAGGCAAGGATAGTGATACGCCTCGGTGCTGATTGTATATCATGCTCTGCGAGTGATCCGCAAGCCCCAAGGCGGATGGCATTTGAGTGTTTCGAGATGAAGAGCGGAGTGTCTCAGTCTGCCAATCTCAGGGAGGCATTCAAGACACTTGAATTGTTGATGAGTGGCTATGGTAGGGCACTGGTGATGGTAGATGCCCCAACAATGCTCATACCGATAAACGAGTTTGACCAAGATGTTGTGTCAGACCTTTTCAAGCATTCCTTTACTACTAATAAGTGTGATGACATACACACCTCTTTCCTTACAGAGTTGGGGGTGGTGGCTTGTTTCCCTGTAAACAATGACGTGCGCCTTGTCATAGAAGACCATTTCAAGGATAGTCGTTTCATTCCTGCCGTACAACCAGTCTGGCTTCATCTATATAGACGGAGTATCACAGGTCTTCGCACTAAAGTGTACGCATATTTCCACGATTACAGCATGGATGTCTTCTGCTATGCCAATGGGCGTTTCAAATACTCCAACAAGTTTGAAGTCGGTCCATATCAGGATGCCTTGTATTTCCTTCTATACGTATGGAGACAGTTAGGCCTGAGCAATGAAAGCGACGAGATGCACATCGCTGGTTCTTATGCCGATAGTGACACCCTGATAGAGAAGCTTCGCCAGCACGTGAGAAGGGTGTACAAAGTAAGTCCATCGGCAGAATTCAACAGAGCACCAATAACAGCCATTGACAATGTTCCTTATGATGTCATGGCATTACACCTTTCAGGAAAATGAGAATTATAACGGGTATATATAAAGGACGCCATTTTGACATACCGAAAACATTCAAGGCGCGTCCAACGACAGATTTTGCAAAAGAGAACATCTTCAATGTCGTAAACGGACTCATTGACTTGGAAGATGCAGAGGCTCTTGACCTATTCGCCGGAACAGGAAGCATCTCGTTCGAGCTGTTGTCAAGAGGATGCTCTATGGTTACCAGTGTGGAGAGAGACCGCGAACATGCTCGTTTCATCCAACAGTGTCTGTCAAAGATAGGTGCCAAGAACTGCAACCTTGTAAAAGGTGATGTCTTTAAATTCCTCAAATCGTGTCATAAGAAATTCGACATGGTCTTTGCGGACCCCCCTTACGCTCTTGAAGAACTTACTTCGTTACCATCACTTGTGCTTGATGGCGGCATTCTGAAGCCAGACGGGATATTTGTCCTTGAGCATGGAAGAGACCATGATTTTTCAGCCGATTCCAGAATTATTGACCACAGAAGTTATGGCAGTGTCAATTTCAGCATCTTCAAATATCCTGTTACATCAGCGGAGACAGAAGTCTGACGAGTGACTCCCATAGACGTATGAAGAAATTATTATTGCGTGTATTGAAGTGGTCCTCGTACTTGTCGCACAACCTAATATCTGCCAGGAAGACATCTTTTAGTTTCAAGGCAAGGTCTCTGTCGTATATGAATGCGTTTGCCTCGAAATTGTTCTCAAAACTTCTGAAATCAACATTGGCTGAGCCACATGAAGCCAGGGTGTCATCAGCTATAAGCAGTTTTGAGTGGTTGAATCCCTCCCTGTAAAAATATACTTTTACACCAGCCTCAATGGTCTGCCTTACGTAAGACCTTGATGCCCATTCGGCAAAAATGGCATCTGTATGGAAAGGAATCATCAATCTTATGTCGGTTCCCGATATCGCAGCTGTTCTCATGGCAAACAATATAGGTTCCGTTGGCATGAAATAAGGAGTCTCGATGTAAACATATTTCTTTGCCTCAAGAAGAATCTTCACATAACCCTGTTCAATCTCAGGCCATGGACTTGTAGGGCTGCTTGTCACAATCTGCATTATGCAGTTGTTTGGCTTAATGTTTATGTGTGGATAAAATTTCTTGTCGGATATTAGGGTCTGGCTGACAAAATACCAGTCAACAAGGAAAGCTCTTTGAAGTCCATATACTGCTGCACCTTTTATCCTTATGTGAGTATCTTTCCATGGCGTACTCTTGACACCCCTGATGTAGCGCATTGCAATGTTCATGCCGCCTATATATCCGACACTGCCGTCTATGACGCATATCTTTCGGTGGTTGCGGTAGTTTACCTTTCCTGTGAGCGCTGGGAATCTTACTGGCATGAAAGGTTTCTGCATGATGCCGTTTTCCTCCATCTTTCTGAAAAAAGAGTTGCTCGTTTTCCAACTTCCCACATCATCATAAATTACCCTAACTTCAACCCCCCTTTTCACTGCATCAGCGAGAGCATCGGCAATTAGGTTTCCAAGCGGGTCGTCGTCAATGATATAAGTATCGATGTGTATGTGTCTTGTAGCCTTGCCAATGTCCAAAAGAACACCAAGAAAGAATTTATATCCAGACGTGAAAATCTCCACCTCGTTGTCCTTGAATGGCAATGCCCATGTCTGGTTGACAAACAGGTTTACGGTCTGCTTATGACTTTCTGGCACATTAAGTCCGTCTTGTTCTACAAATTCCAGCATTGAACGTTTTGTAATTAGGTCAATGCTTTGTTGTGATATGATACGTTCCCTTCTGGAATTCTGCCCGAAAAAGAAATACAAGACAATACCCACAATAGGCACGAACGACAACACCAACAGCCATGCGATAGTCTTGGCAGGCTGCCTGTTGTCCATCAATACCGCTAACATTGCCAGGATGGTGATGGTAGCGTATAGCAATATGCCTATCCAGTGAATATATATCATATATATATTTAAATGTTGAAATACTTACTTGCGAAAGTTGACCATTTATCTACGAAACGATGTCGTTACCCAGTTTTCTTGCAAGGACATTTCTAATGTCCTGGGTCTGCTTGATAGCTTGCAGGATTTCTCTCATCTTATCTGTATCGTTGGCATACTGTGCCAGCTCAGCCTGCAAGTCCCTAAGCCTGCATTCCATGATGTTCATCCTGAAGTCAAGGATTAGATGGAAAACAAGTTCTCTGAGGTTTGACTCATCATTTTTTACAGCCAGTCTTTCTGGCAGCTTGAATTCCTCAACACTCATGCTGACAGCAAGGGTACTTATCTCTATGTCGTGATGTCTGGTGAAATACTCCTCTGCCGAGAAACCGTCTTTGCCGCTTTGCTCCACAGCCTCGTCAAGTATCTTGTTGTATATATGGTTGCTGAACGAGAGATTGTCAAGCCCAAGGTCGTAACTTATATATTGTGCCACGTTCAGGCTTATCTGGTTCCCTTTGCCATCATCCACGTTCCTGATTATTATTTCCTCACCATGTCTAATGACCATTTGTATCAGCAACTGTTCAACTTTGGGCGTGTTCTGCTGAGGTGCTGCTTTCCCTATCGGTTGATTGTTTCCCACATGCTGCTTTGTGATGCTCCTCTCGGATTCTTTCCTCTCTTGTTCCTTTCCTGAATAAATCAGTCTGTTCATTGAGGATATAAGGGTTGCCTCAGCTATACCCGTTCGGTTGGAACATTCCCTTATGTATGTGGCTCTGAGAATCTGGTCCTTTATGACTGCTATGCTTCCTACTATTGAAGTTATTGCCTCAGACTTCTTCGTAGGGTCTGTTACTCCATTGAGCATGATGTCAGACTTAAACTCTATGAAGTCTTTCTGATGCTCTGCAATATAATTCCTGAATTCTTCGGCGGTGTGCTTCCTCGCAAAACTGTCTGGGTCGTCATTGTCGGGTAGGATAAGGACTTTAACGTTCATTCCTTCTGCCAGCAGCATGTCCGTACCTCTCATGGCTGCATGAATGCCAGCCTCATCACCGTCGTAAAGCAATACTATGTTTGTGGTGAACCTTCGTAGGAGTCTTATTTGATGGATGCTGAGTGCAGTACCCGAGTTGGCTACAACATTCTCAATGCCGCACTGGTGCATGGCAATGACATCTGTATATCCTTCAACCATATATACGAGGTCGAGTTTGGATATCGCTTTCTTTGCCTGGTATATACCGTACAGTTCTTTTTCCTTGTGATAAATCTCAGAGTCTGAGGAATTGACATATTTCTGAGTTACACCCTTTGTCCTGGAGTCAAGGAGTCGTCCTCCGAATGCCACGACCTTGCCGCTTATGCCTATCCACGGAAAGATGACTCTTCCATAAAACCTGTCGGTAATAGTGCCATCATCGCGTCTTAGGCAAAGTCCTGTACGTACAAGATAATCTTCCTTGTATCCAGCCTTGACAGCAGCTTCAGAAAGGGCATTGTGTCTTGACGGAGAGAATCCAAGGCGGAATTTTCTTATAATGTCGTCCCTAATGCCTCTTGACCGATAGTAAGGTAGGCCTACTGATGCACCATCGACGTCATTATGAAGCGATTTCTCAAAATAATCGGCAGCCCATTCGTTTACAAGGAACATTGCTTCTCTCTCACTGTCGTTTTTCTTTTCTTCTTCTGACAGTTCCCTCTCCTTTATCTCGATACCATATTTCTTTGCCAGCCATCTCAATGCCTCTGGGTATGTCATCTGCTCGTGCTTCATGATGAAGTTGAGGGTGTTGCCAGATTCACCACAGGCAAAACATTTGTAAATGCCTTTGGCAGGAGATACAGAGAAGGAAGGTGTGGTGTCATCGTGAAAAGGGCATAAACCTTTGTAGCTCGTGCCTCTTTTCCTTAAAGTCACGAACTCGGAGATAACGTCAACAATGTTGGCGGCATCCATGATTCTGTCTATCGTCTGCCTGTCTATCACTCTAAAATAATTATTGCAAATCAGTAATGCAATGCAAATATACGATTTTTGTATGAAAGATTTATAACGTTTAATGTTTTTTTTCCATGTCTTTCCTTGATTTAGACTTGTTGACAAGCCATACTCCAAGGAATACGAGTGCCACGGCGAGACCTTGTGCTGGTTTGAACACTCCGATGCCAAGCAATATGGACACAGAGACAGATACTATAGGTTGCACGTAGTTATATACAGACACCACCGTTGGTCTCAGAATCTGCTGTGCCTTTACAATAAGAATATATCCCACGTATGTTCCGAACACCACGACATACAATGTTCCGAGTATTGCCGTGCTTGGAATCTCACTCCATTTTATGTCATAAACATGCCCGTAAGAAAAAGGCCATATTAGAATCGTAGCCCACAGGAACATCCATTTGTTGACGGTGATGGTGGAGTATTTCCTTACAAGCTTGCTGAAAAGTGACAGGAACAGGGCATAAGACAACTGTGCCCCAAGAACAAGCAAGTCACCCCTGATGTTACCCACTTTGTCGCTTTCAGCCGTGGCACTTGTTACGACGAGCGTTATGGCACCAGAACATCCTAATGCCACTCCAATGGCTTTCTTTGATGTAAGAGGTTCCTTCAAAATGACGAATGACAATAT
Organism: uncultured Prevotella sp.; assembly: GCA_945875635.1. Taxonomy (GTDB): domain Bacteria; phylum Bacteroidota; class Bacteroidia; order Bacteroidales; family Bacteroidaceae; genus Prevotella. Next base: position 8,033 of record CAMCLD010000024.1, on the reverse strand, counting down.
CATGGCGAAAATTGGCATCGCCGTTGTAACTATACTCGCATTGACTGGAGATGTGATGCTGAGGCCTATTGTGAAACAACATTGGTTGCATACAAGTCCGAATATAGCTGCCAGTATCATTTTCAGTCTATCTGCCACCGGAACACTTTCTTTTGCAGTGAAGAATGATGTGAGCCAGAAGAGCAACGCTCCTCCAGCCACTCTGAAAGATACCATGCTGATGCCATCTATCCCATGGAGCATGGCATACTTCCCCACAGGAGCCATCAGACCCCATATAGCACAAGCTCCAAACATGCTGAGATGGGCAAAAAGTGGTGTTTTGTTATCCATTTTACCTTTTTTTATTCAATATCAGTTGCAAAATTACTCAATTAAAAATAAAAATCGTATATTTGCGAAAACTTTTCTAAGTTGACGAGTTAACAAGTCAACAAGTTAACGAGTTGCTACTGAAAAGATTGAAATATTAAAAATTGAATGATGGAAAACACTTCTTCATATAGCTGGTGCTCCCTCCCTTTGGAGAGGGCTGGGGAAGGGTCTTAACTCGTCAACTTGTAAACTTTAAAACTAATAACTTGTTGACTCGTCAAATTGTTAACTCGTCAACTTTATATATTATATGAAAGAGGAGAATAATGGAAACGGTTGCGACAGGCGTTATGCCGACTTCATAGAAAGGATTGAGATAGACTCGCTATGGAGTGGGAAACGTCATGTCGTATGGAATCTCGACAAGAGAGTAAACATACTGAGCGGCATAAATGGCGTGGGAAAAAGTACCATATTAAACAAGGTCGTAAAGGAGTTGATGTATGGTGATGGGCTTTCCAGCGGCAATTTGAAAGGTGTGCATCTTAAGGTGTCTCCAGCTGATGCCAATATGATAAGGTTTGATGTCATAAGGTCTTTTGACCGTCCCCTTGTAAACCTTGATTTTGTTTCCAAGCTTGATACGTCTCTTGCAACAGAACTCGATTTCCAGCTTCACATGCTGCAACGGAAATATCTTGACTATCAGGTAAACATTGGCAACAGAATGATAGAATGTCTTCAGCAAGGTGGTCCAGATGCGGCAAATCGTGCGCAGAGCATCTCTGCAGCCAAGAGCCGTTTTCAGGACATAATAGACGATCTCTTTTCTGAGACGGGCAAGAAGATAATTCGCTCCGAGAATGAAATACGATTCTCGCAGATTGGTGAGACACTTGTTCCATATCAGCTGTCGAGTGGAGAGAAGCAGATACTTGTAATCCTCCTTACTGTGCTTGTTGAGGATAATCAAAGTTATGTCCTCCTGATGGACGAACCAGAGGTAAGTCTTCATATAGAGTGGCAGCAGCGTCTCATAGACCTGATACTTGAACTGAATCCCAATGTGCAGATTATACTAACCACACATAGTCCGGCTGTTATCATGAATGGGTGGGCTGATAGAGTTACAGAAGTAAGTGATATCACCCAAAACGAGCAATAGACACAGTGAGCAGACTTCAGAATCACATAACGTCTGACTTTGTCAGGGCTGCCAACATGATGCGGTCCAAGACAGCAAGGAAGAGAATAATAGCTTATGTGGAGAGCTACGACGATATTTTCTTCTGGAGAACCGTGCTGTCTCAGTTTGAAGATGAGACAAGGTATTTTGAGGTTATGCTTCCCTCGCGCACAAAACTAAAGAGAGGAAAGAAATCTGTTCTCATGAATCTACTGCGTAGTAATGTAGGAGATAGCATGATAGCCTGCGTTGATGCAGATTATGACTATCTTTTGCAAGGAACTAACGAGATGTCCCGAGAGGTTGTCGGCAATCCCTATGTGTTCCATACTTACGTATATGCAATAGAGAATTTCCAGTGTTATGCTCCCAGTCTCCATAATGTTGCTGTTTCTGTAACTCTCAACGATAGTAAAATCTTTGCCTTCCAGAAATATATTGAAGCGTACTCCAAAGTTATCTATCCTCTTTTCGTATGGAGCATTTGGCTTTACCGCAAGGCAGACTATTCCAATCTTAGTATTTCTGATTTCAATAAAATCGTGGATATGGGGCATTTCACTGTTGGTGGGACTGCACAGTCGTTGAACAGGTTGGCTGTGAAGGTAAAGAACAAACTGAAATCCTTGAACCGCATTTATCCCCACTTTGCAAAAGAAAAGGAAAAACTTGAGACAGAACTGTCCCATCTTGGAGTAAACCCCCAAACTACCTATCTCTATATTCAGGGGCATCACCTCTTTGACAATATTGTCATGCCTATGATGAAAAAAGTGTGTGATATGCTGATTAAGGAAAGAGAGATGGAGATACAGAAGACAGCCATTCATTATACCCAGATGAGAAACGAACTGTCATGCTATTCCCATAGTGTGGAGGATATAGAGCCAGTGTTGAAGCGCAATGTAGGCTATGTGCTTTCAGAACCTTTCCGCAGGTTATTGGATGACATTGGCAGATTTCTTTCAAAGACTTATGCCTCCCCCCAGTCATGACTATAAGGCTTGTTTAGATGTTTTTTTTGCCTTGATGGTGGATTGTCATATTTTTTATTTAAATTTGCAGGATAAACAGACATTACCATGATTTGTCCTTTTATGATGAATTATATCTCACCTTTCTCATATATGTGACATGCCGTAAGTGAACAAGTGGTAAATCATTGTCTGTGGACAGATGTTATACCAGAGAGAATTAATAACTGATAATATGGAAGAGGCAATAAAACAGATTGGAGACCGCCTTAAGGGACTGAGAGAAATTCTTGAAGCTCCCGTTGCGGAAATGGCATCACTTTGTGGTATTACAGAGGAACAGTATTTAAGAATGGAATCAGGCGAGGGAGACGTTTCAGTCAGCAATCTCCAGAAGATTTCCAAGAAATATGGCATTCCACTTGACGTGCTGATGTTTGGAGAAGAACCACACATGAATAATTATTTCCTTACGAGGAAGAATAAGGGAATGACGGTTGAAAGGCGTAAGGCATATAAATATCAAAGTCTCGCAAGTGGATTCAGAGGCAGGAAAGCAGACCCGTTTGTCGTGACTGTCGAGCCTGACGGCAAAGATACTGTACACGAAGTGAACTCACATCCGGGACAGGAATTCAATCTAGTCCTTGAAGGGAGGATGGAACTTACTATTGGTAGCAAGAAACTTGAACTGGGTGAGGGAGACAGTGTTTATTTCGACTCCACCCAGCCACACTGTATGAGGGCAATAGGCGAGACTCCCGTAAAATTCTTGGCAATTATACTGTGATTGGCATGTGAGAAGAATCCCTGCGGGGAGTTATGATGGGGAGTTATGATGGGGGAGTATTGCAAGCCATTAGCTTTTCAAGGAGATATATGTTTGGCTCCTTTTGATTTCTTTAGCTTCCAACGGGAGTGATAACTCCTTCTTAACTTCTCAAAAAAGAAATAACTTGTGTACTTGTAAACTAAAAAAAGATGATAGAACGATTCCTAAAACAGACAAGTTTCTCTTCAATAGAGGACTATAACAAGAGTCTTGAGTTTGTAATTCCTGAGAATTTTAATTTTGCCTACGACGTGATGGATGAGTGGGCGAAAGAGAAGCCAGAGGCTCTCGCCATGCTTTGGACAAGCGATAAGGGAGAAGAACGGCGTTTTACATTCAAGGACATAAAAGTGCAGACAGACCGCACAGCCGCTTATTTCCAAAGCCTTGGCATTGGCAAGGGTGACCCAGTGATGCTCATCCTGAAAAGACACTATCAATGGTGGCTTGCCATGCTTGCAATCCATAAGCTGGGTGCTGTAGCTATTCCTGCTACACACATGTTGACAAAACATGACATTGTTTACCGCAATAACAGGGCAAGTGTCAAGGCAATAGTGTGCGCAGACGACAAATATGTAACAGAGCAGGTTCTGCTTGCTATGGATGAAAGTCCTACCGTAGAGACACTCATTGGTGTCGGTGACAATCTTCCAGACGGGTTCCATTCCTGGGAAAAAGAATGGGAAGGCGTACCACAGTTTGTACGTCCAAGGCACGTGAATACCAATGAGGACATAATGCTAATCTATTTCACCAGTGGAACAAGTGGTGAACCTAAGATGGTGGCTCATGACTATCTTTATGCAATGGGACATCTGACGACAGGAGTCTTTTGGCATAATTTGTCAGAGGACAGCATTCATCTCACGGTTGCAGATACGGGATGGGGCAAGGCTGTATGGGGCAAGTTCTATGGACAATGGTTTGCAGGAGCAACGGTTTTTGTATATGACCATGAGAAATTCTCTGCAGACAATATAATGCGCCAGATAGAGAAATACCATATCACTTCGTTTTGTGCTCCACCGACAATATACCGTTTTATGATACGCGAGGATTTCTCTGCTTATGACTTGTCTTCATTAAGATATTGTTGTACGGCAGGAGAGGCACTCAACCCTGCCGTATATGACAAGTTCTATGAACTGACAGGAATAAGGCTAATGGAAGGATTTGGGCAGACAGAAACTACCATGACACTTGGTACTATGCCTTGGATGACTCCGAAACCAGGCTCCATGGGAATGCCTAATGCCCAGTATGACATCGACATCCTAAAACCCGATGGCACTCCGTGTGAGGATGGAGAGAAAGGAGAAATCGTTGTGAGGGTTGGTGACAAGAAGCCGATAGGCCTGTTCAAGGGTTATTATCGTGACGAGGAACTAACCAGAGAGGCTTGGCATGACGGCATATACCATACTGGTGATGTCGCATGGCGTGATGAGGATGGATATTATTGGTTTGAAGGCAGGATCGACGATGTGATAAAGAGCAGTGGATATAGGATTGGGCCTTTTGAGGTGGAGAGTGCTTTGATGACACATCCTGCTGTCGTGGAATGTGCCATCACTGGTGTTCCTGACGATATCCGTGGAATGGTAGTGAAAGCTACCGTGGTGTTAGGCAAGGAATGGAAAGAAAGAGCTGGTGAGGAACTTATCAAAGAGTTACAGGCTCATGTCAAGCGTGAGACAGCTCCATACAAATACCCGCGTATAATTGAGTTCGTTGATGAATTGCCAAAGACAATTAGTGGAAAAATCAGAAGGGTTGAGATAAGGGACAAAGATAAGAAATGACAAAAAGAGTAGTTGTTAAGGTGGGAAGCAATGTCCTGACCCGCAAGGATGGCAAACTGGATATAACCAGAGTGTCTTCCCTTGTTGACCAGATTGCGACCCTTAGGACAAAAGGTCTCGAAATAATCCTTGTCTCTTCCGGAGCCATGGCTTGTGGACGCAGTGAGGTGACTCCGGAAGGTAAACTTGACTTAGTGGGGCAGAGGCAACTCTTTTCCGCAGTAGGACAGGTAAGGCTCATCAATCTTTATTATGACCTTTTCAGAGAGTATGGAATACATATTGCACAGGTGCTCACCATGAAAGAGAGTTTCTCAACACGTAATGAGTATCTCAACCAACGCTCATGTATGTCCGTCATGCTGGAGAATGGTGTGCTGCCTATTGTAAATGAGAATGACACCGTAAGCGTCACGGAACTTATGTTTACGGATAATGACGAACTGTCAGGGCTTATAGCGTCAATGATGGATGCGTCCATGCTTGTCATACTCAGCAACATAGATGGCATCTATCATGGAAGTCCTGGTTCTCCTGATGCAAGGATAATACCTGTAGTAGAGTATAATCAGGACATCAGCGAGTGTATCGGCACACAGAAAAGTGGCTTCGGACGTGGAGGAATGACTTCAAAATATGGAGTGGCAAAAAAAGTGTCGTCAGAAGGGATAAAGGTGGTGATTGCCAATGGCAAAAGAGACAACATCCTTGTTGATTTACTTGACGATGCTTCAAGAGTACCTCATACTGAGTTCAAACCTTCTGATGTTCCTACATCTACGATGAAGAAATGGATTGCCCATAGCGAGAGCTTCTCCAAGGGAGTCGTAACGGTAAACGATGATGCTGTGCGGGCTTTGTGTGGTGACAGGGCTGTAAGTCTCCTGCTTGTGGGTGTAGTGTCAATAGAAGGGGATTTCGAGGAAAACGACATCGTGAATATCTGTGATGGCAGAGGCAGGCACATTGCTGTTGGACGTGTGGCATATAGTTCTGAAGACGCACGCAGGCTGATAGGCAAGCACGATGTTAAGCCATTGGTTCATTATGACTATATGTTTATTGATATAAACAGATAATAACTCTATTTTTATGATTACGTATTTAGTCGTTGCTATAGTTGGGATGGCTGCCATGGCAGTCCTGGGATTCTTAGTTGGTAAAAGGAACGGTGATGGTGGCATAAGCAAGGAAAGACAGACAATCCTTGAAGAAAGGATAGGGGAACTGACGGCAGAAACAGCACGACAGACTGATGTCATAGCGCAGCAAACAGAGAATATAAAAAATCTCACATCGGAACGGGATGTCCAGAAAGTCAATGTTGACAATTTGTTGGGGCAACTGTCGGAGATGAAAGCATACCATGACAGGCAGATGACGGATGTCAAGGTAAACCATGAAAGGGAAATTGCTGAGTTGAAGGCATCGCAGGAGAAGCAAATGGAAAATGAAAAAGCAGTTCATGACATACAACTTCAGGAATTGCGTAATCTGTATGCTCGTCAGTTTGAAGAACAGAAGGAGACTTCAAGAATTCAGCTTAAGGAAGTTAAGGAGAATTCAGAGAAACAGCTTGCCACTCTCCGTGAGATGAACCAAAAACAGGTTGAAGACCAGTTGGCTCTTATAAAGGAACAGATGAGAACGACCTCAGAGGCAGTCCTAAAGGCACGGCAGGAGGAACTTGGCATGAAAAACAAGGAACAGGTCTCAAGTATTGTTGACCCTCTGCAGAAAAGCCTCAAGGATATGGAGGAAGCCCTTAACAAGTCTAAGGAACAGCAGAAAGAAGCTCTTACACGTCTTGACGAAACTATAAGGCTTAATATGGAGAAAAGCGCTACCTTGGGTGAGACTGCTGACAGGCTGACACGAGCTCTTACGGGAGAGGTGAAGGTTCAGGGCAATTTTGGAGAACTTAAACTTCGACAGCTCCTTGAGGACTTGGAACTTAGAGAGGGAGAACAATATGATACACAGGAGACACTCCGTGACAAAGCAGGCAAGAATGCCAAGGGAGACGATGGAAAAGGATTGGTGCCCGATTTCATACTCCATTTCCCAAACAACAGACATGTTGTCGTTGACTCCAAAATGTCGCTTACTGACTATGAGCGGTACATGAACGCAGCTGATGACAATCCGCAGAAGAGCTTGTTCCTGAAGTCACATATCGACAGCGTGAGAGCTCAGGTGAAGAGACTCGCAAGGAAAGAATATACCAAATACCTTCCAGAAGGATACAATCGGTTGAACTTTGCAATCATGTATATACCTATTGAAGGGGCTCTGAATCTTGCTCTGCTCAATGATACATCGCTGTGGCGTGAGGCTTACGACCAAGGCATCATGATACTTGGTCCGCAGACAATGTACATGAATCTCCGTGTCCTTGAGATGATGTGGACTCAGGTCAGGCAACTCAAGAATCAACAAGTGATGATTGACGCTGCCAATATGGTGATTGAGAGGGTGCAGGATTTCGGCATGAGGTTTATGGATGTGGAATCAAGCATGAATGACGCTGTAAAGAAAATTACAAAGCTAAAGATTACCACATCTGAAAGCGGGCAAAGTATCATTACTGCAGCAAAGAAACTGCTTAAGGCTGGAGCACGGGAAAACCGCAAGAAGAAAACTCTTGACGAGATGGACGAGTCTATCTTCATAGATGCAGATCCAACAGTCTTGCTTGATGTCTCACCTGATAATAAACCACCTGAAGGCAATGATTCTTTATCAGAATCGGAACGTTGATAATAATTTATACTAACACATCCAAATGTGAGAAAGATATCCGTAAAAAGATTAACCAACCTTTAGTTTTTCGTTGTCAATAGTATTGCGTTAGCTGATGCAAAGCTTTGCAATGGCACATGCAAAGCTTTGCGATGACACTTGCAAAGCTTTGCGTTGGC
>CAMCLD010000023.1 GCA_945875635.1 uncultured Prevotella sp. | reverse complement strand
AGAACGAACTCCGTCTGGTGTTCGAGATAGAACGATTGGGGCAACTCTTCGATGAATACAAGAAGGTGAAGCTCGAAATTTGGCGTACGTTTACGGATACAACCTTTGATAAACTTCTGTGCTAATAATTATTGCTGTCCGATAAAAATAGGGATTTGATTAATTCTGTTGGTTAACTGCAATAGTTTAATATACCCGAATGAGGTGTAAATGTGTCCCAAAACACTTTCCTTGATAAAAATAGTAGAAAAATAGTTCATATATCAAGAATAATTGCTTAAATTTGTAATTCAAAGGTAATCTAAAGCCTTGATAAGCGAACGAAAGCACAATCTTGGCCATCAAAGCCTTGATAAACCTAAATTGAAATTACTAACAAGACTGCAGGAAAAGAAATCCTGTTATGCTGAAAATGAATACTAAAAAGAATTGTTTATGTATTAATAGAAACTTCATGACCATCCTGTTGTCCATTATGATGGTTGGAAGTGGATATGCGGGAAACTATGATTTCGACACTGACGGCAATGTGCAGTTTGGCTGGAAACCGAAAGATGGGGTGGGTACTTATACGGTGGCTGGCTCGCGTATATATGGTGAGGTGGAGACTGTAGATGCCAATCCGTTGTATGCTATCTTAACCCTGAAAGGTTGGAGCACAGTGGCAAATACCAACTACTATGCCTATGCTCCTTATACCACACGCTATGTTACAGAAGGTCATGAGATTACATCACTGCCTATATCTTATTCCGGGCAGCACCAGGTGAGAAACGATGATGCTTCCCATTTATCCGCTTACGATTTCATGATGGCGAGATATACTACTGGCGATACTACGGCAGACATACAGCTTAGGCATCTTGGTTGCATCGTCAGGATGGAATGGCGGCTGGACAAAGGCACAAGTTTCAAATCGCTTACCCTTGCTTCCAACGAACCTCTTTTCATGACAGATGCGACAATGAGCCTTCCAGCGCAATCAGTTACTCCTACTTCCATGTCTTCCACGTTTTCACTGAACCTTGAAGGCGTTTCAACCGGTGATGGTCAGTCTCTTGTCACATATATGATAATTTATCCATTAGATATCACTGGCAAATCGCTTAAGGCAACGTTGCTCACAGCAGACGGCAAAGAGTTTGAAACAACCATTGAGGGAGAACAGTTCATAGCTGGAAAGTCATACAATGTCGTTCTTGGTTATGCCGGCTGTAGTGGGGGAGAGATAGTATCTCCACGCTCAACGACATCTACTACACCAGCATCCACCCTTTATGCGCCATCTGTGGAAGCATCAGATTTCCTGCATGACGACATGCATCCCCTTAGAGGTGGTACTGTTACGGCAGTAGAATGTGTTGAGAGAGAACGTACGGAGAATTCGCTGAATGCAGACATCTTTTCCATTTCGGGAATGCGGGTTACACAGACTGCCAAACATGGGATTTATATACGAAATGGCAAGAAATACTTATTCAATATTGAAAAGTGATGCTACTTTAGTTGACAAGTCAACAGGTTGCTACTCTTATAGCTTGAGTTTGACAATAACCAGAAAAACTACTAACTTGTCAACTCGCCAAATTGTTTTTTCGCTTAGCTCAAGGAAACTCCTGACAGCATGTCGGAGGCATGCGAATCTTTAATAAGTAAAACAATAAAGACATGAAAAAGACTATATATTACATTCTTTTGGCTACAATCTTGATGGCATGCAACCATGATGTTGACTTAGAGTCAACGGACAATAGTGGCAATGTTGAGACAGATGAGGGTGTTTATGGTACACTTGCCCAAATTGAGACAGATGCTCAGGTTCAGACACGCAGCACACTCTCGTTCGATTATAAGACGAAAACGATGCTTTTCTCATGGCAGGAAACAGACAAGATAGGTGTGTTCCCCTATACTGCAGATAACCCAAGTACCCAATCTGTTTTCAATGTTGATAAAGTGTTATCTAACCATAAGGCGTCTTTCAAAACCAATGATGGTGACGTAGCCTTCAATATAACCAAAGGAACAACATACCTTTCCTATCTTCCTGTATATGCCAATAATGAGGGTGGAAGCAATTCTGTTCCTGTGTCTTTTCGCGATCAGGTGCAGAATAATATGGTAGATATGAAGGATTACTATGCCGTAGGTAGCAACCGTAAGGATTACGAGGCTTCAGAGGTGGCAGCAGGAGAGCATTTACCTAAATACGACTATCAGACATCCACTGCTGTCTCGCCGGTGGATGGAAGCCTGCATTTCGAGTATCAGCGTCTTTCCTCAATTGTTCGTTTCTTCTTGAAAGTGACAGACCAGATAACCTATGATGAAATATATGTAATAAACAAGGAGGCTGACTTCATCGTAGATGCGGAGATGGACATCAGCAAGTCCGTCTCAGCTGATGCTTTCACCAATCCCGTCACCAGCCATTCCGTATCGCTGAAGTTGGGAGAGAACGGTTTCAAAGTGTGGGATGATACTGGAATGAAAAACGAATGCGTGCTGTGGTCTAACCAATACGGCAAGGCTTACATTGTCCTCTACATGATGTTCGCCCCGATAGACCTCAAGTCGCTCGGCGTGAAAAGCACTCTTTATGTCATTGGTCACGACTCAGATAATAACAAACGCTACTATAAGGCAACTCTAAGCAAAATCAACATTGCTCAGAACAAGGTGCAGCAGTGGGCTCCAGCACAGATGAACGACCCCGACGGTGCCATTGAGCTGACTCCTGTACAGGTGGAGGAATGGCTTGAAGACACCAATTTCGACAACGAAGGCACCGGCACCGACGACTGGTGAACAGTCCTGCCACTGCAAGAGATAGGGCACGTTGCCCTACAATAATAAACTACTAACCAATATTAAACATATATAGAAGAACAAGATATGCTTATCCGCAGTTTCCACTTCATGAGATATTTCGCCGTCTCCGTGGCTGCTACGGCAATGCTCACCGCCTGCCAGAGCGACGATGACCTGCCGGTTCAGAAACCCGACGGCTTTGGCACAATCACTTTCTCCGTATCGACTGAGAAAGAAGTTACGCGCGCTTCGAACTACGAACCATATTCCGTTGAGAAGCATCCGCAGACCATGGGCGTTTTCGGATTCTATGAGCTACCTGCCGTTACAGACGCTGCCTCGCTCTCGTCCAAAACCATTCTTGGCAACATCAGTTTCACCTACGGCACTGAGAAAAAAACATGGGACTACACAAACTCTGCTGATGTGAAGTACTGGCCAGACTATGTTGCCTATGAGTCGTTCGACTTTCTTGGTTATATGCCCTATCAGCCCTATCAGGGAACGCAGCCTGCGTTTGCCCCCGTGGCAGAAAAGCCATCTACGTTTGCGCTGTCCTTCCCTGTCAGCCGCTCTGAGAGCTGCGCCCTGCCGCTCATCTTCGACAGCCGCCAGGCTCCGCTCATAAGCAATCTGCCTGTGCATGAGTCGGCTGCCATGGGCGATGTGATAAACCTCCTCTTTGACCAGACGCTCACTGGATTCAACATCCAGTTCATGATAGACCCCTCCATGGACAAGATACGCCACTTCCGCGTGAAAGGCGTGAATGTCTATGGCGACAAGCTGCCTGTCTCAGGCACAGTCTCACGATCCTACACATGGGATGCCGTACAGGGCACATGGAGCGCAGGCAGCATCACATGGTCTGATATAGCTGTCGAGAAGGTTGACCCGATCAATATCGAATATGCCTCTGACGGCTCTGACACGAACTACGACGATGGAGGCAAGACAGTGATTGTCACATCGGAGAAATACCGAAAATGGGGAAAAAACTTCTACACCATCCCCATGGACGCATTCAATCCCACTATCGAAGTGACCTACGATGTGGAGCTGACAGACGCTGACGGCAACAATGTCACCACGCGAAAGGACATCACCAGCCACATCGTCCTCAGCAAGACAAATTTCAGCGGATTGAAGGCGGGATTCCCAGGACATGTCAATGCCATACGCATTCTCATAAAGCCGCGTTACCTCTATGTGCTCGCCGACGAAGACAAGGCTGAAGGTCTCCTCCTCGTTGAATGACAGGAGCGTACCGCAACATAGTGATTTAGGTCACGGACAACTTGTCCATCGTTCTTGAAACATATATACTCAACTTTCGCAAGTAAAGGAAGGCAAGAAAGGAGTTATAATGGGGAGTTATAATGGGGAGTTATGCTGGTGAGTTATGCTGGGGAGTTATGCTGGTGAGTTATGCTGGTGAGTTATGCTGGTGAGTTATGCTGGTGAGTTATGATAAGCCAATACCCGTCAATAATCAATAATCAGCAATCAACAATCAGTAATCAAATACCCTTTCAGGGGTGAAACATTTGGCTTCTTTTAACTTCTAAAGTTGAGCACATGCGAAACTTAAAATATATATATATGAATACAAACGTTTGGTTATGATGATGACAACAGACACAATAAAAACCTTTTTCAGAGCCTTCGTGCTTTTCATGATGTCACTGACAGTGCAGACCGCCTTGGGCGCGTTTGTCCAGCCAGAAACTCTCCCCACAGACTCGTGGGCGAATCACCAAGCAACGAGCTTCAGTAGTGGTTCGGGAACGCAAGCCGATCCTTGGGTTATCACGAGCCCTGCAGAACTTGCTTTCCTTGCATATCAGGTGACGAACAACCAGTCCATCAACGGCGTCGCATGCAAAACTGCGTACTACAGCCTTCAGCAAGACATCGACCTCAAGGAATATATTTGGGTGCCGATAGGCAACCTTTCTACAGGAGATGGAAAAAACTTCAAGGGAAACTTTGAAGGCAATGGTCATGTCATCAAGAACATGATGCTCCAGTGGGAGGTAACCAACTCCACACAAGCGATAGGTCTGTTCTCTACGATACTGAATGGAGCGGTGGTGCAGAACTTAGTCCTCGACAATGCCTATATATATAATAAGGTGACGACAATCACCAATCCGACAGCTGACCGCCTTGTTGCGCCTTTCGCAGGTGCCGTGCAAACAAATACCAAGATTCAGAATATCATAGTAAAGAACACGAAGGTTGAGGTGACTGAAGCATATAACCAGAACAGCAAATGGATGCTGTTCGGCGGCTTTATAGCCAAGGCCCTGAACAATTCCAACACCTACAACCTCACCAACATATACGTAGATGTTGACATCGACATAACCAAGCTGACCGTAAACAAAACATCCGCAGTCTATGCATCGCTGTTCGTCCCAGAGTTTTATGGCAACATTAAGACCGCTCCGAGGAATATCTACCTTGACGGAGACATCAAGGCGAGTGCCAACCTTACGCTTGTCGGACCAGTCTTTGGCACTAACCTGCCCAGCTCTTCGACCTATAAAGACACATGGCAGCTTAACAGTTCAAACACTTTCCAATATACTGAAGACGGTGGTAAGACATGGACAAACCTCACGACCAAGGATGCCGGAGGAACGTCTGTGACTGCTTTTGACCAGGCGAGCTTCAATTCGTATGTAGAAGAAAATGATTTGTGTACATGGGAGAGCACTAATGGAGACTTGACTCTCAAGCAGATTCCTTTCCCGACATTCACCAAGACAAGTAACATCACGACAGACGGAACAAACAGGTCATATAACTGCGAGGTCTCTCTCGCTGAGGGAACGGACGACTACCAGTATAAGTGGACAGTGGATGGCGTAGTGCAATCATCCACCGGCAGCACCTGCAGCGTAGAAGCCAAAGACAAGGCTCTTGAATGTAAGGTGGAGATTACAAACGATTCCGGCTATAGTTACACCATCAACTTCACCATCGACCCGCTGTATTATTCCATCGACCTCTATGCCGATGAGTTTGGCGGCGGCGACGGAACGGCAAGCAGTCCATATATTATCAATAACGACATGCAGCTCGCAAAGCTGGCGCACGATGTGAACAACGGCAACAAATATTCCGGAACATACTTCAAGCTCGGTGCAGACATCACGCTCGACAAGGCATTGTGGATGCCTATCGGTCAGTGTGACAACTATGATAATAGGTTCGGTGGCAAGTTCGACGGCAAAGGAAATACAATCAGCAATATGCACATTTTGTGGGAGCCGAAAGTCTCAAAGTGGGTATATTGGGGACTCTTCTCATACCTAAAAGGAACGAGCGACAAAGTTGCCGACTATGCCGTCATCACAAACTTTATTGTCGATAACGCTAAGTTTGAGCTTAAACCAGGCTTTGCCACATCGGGCAGTGGCGTAAACATAGGCGTAGTGTGCGCTGAGCTGGCTCCGTATTCAGAGGTCAGCAATATCATCGTGCGCAATACTGCGATTACTGATGATGACCAGACGTACACATTATCAGCAAGTGTGCGTATTGGTGGGGTAGTGGGTAATCTGGAAAATGCTAACAACTGCCAGACGAGATTGTACAATCTCTCATCAGATGCCTCTATAAAGGTGTTTAAGAATGCCAATACTTCGAATAAGGAAATAAGTATTGGCGGTTTCATAGGTCAAATGAATTACACGCCTAATGACAACGAGCCGCACATTGCTCCTATAAACATCTATGCTCACGGCGCAGCTATTGACACAGACCCCAAGACGAACACTAACTTCAAGTTCGGTCCTGTGGTCGGAAAATTGAATAACGCCAACGCTACCATCAATGAAGAGAAATGCTATTACCTTGCTTCTCCGGCGAATGCCACAAACACTAACGGCACTCAGCTCGTAATTGCTGATGCATATAAATTCCAGGCTTACGCCAATGAATATCTCATCGAAAAGAATCTGGATGACCGGGAGATGTGGTCGTACAATTATGATGAGGGACAGACAAAGATAACCTTCTCGTTCGGAAGCATCACTCTGACAGGAGAAAAAGAAAGACTGTTTGAGATCACTGCAGACCAAGAAGGGACTTACACATGGTACATCTCTTCCGACAATGAGACATGGGAAGAGATTAAGAATGGTGAAACCTCAGTGACGGACAAGACAGTCTCCGTACCATACAAGGACTATATGCAATATGTGTATGCATCAAACGGCTCATCAAGGTCTAAGGCAATAAAAGTCCCCGCGCTGCGCATCACCGATGTATCATTGAAATATGACAAAGCTAAAAAAACATATACGGTGAACGTAGCCAATAGCCTATGGGAGGAGGACAATACAAATCTTGACATAACATACACATGGTATAATAACGAGACCAAGATAGAAGACGCAAATTCCAATTCATACACATACAATGGCTCAGACAGCAATCCTAAGATTACGTGTAATATCATAATTAAATATAATAATGAAGAGATAGCCAACGAATGGGTTGGTGGAGAAAGAGTCATATACCTCTGTCCCGCATATACGACAACGACTACTACTCAAGATAAAAAAACAGTAACATTATATATTCCGGCTGAAACGACTGTCAATGGTGTCACATATAAAGGCAGTGACAATAATGATGGTCTTACAGCAGATAAACCTAAGTTCACATGGCAGGGAGCGTATGCCGCTCTGAATAAGAAAGGCTCATGGACAGAAAACAAGATTGTGCTTATAGGAACGAGTGACAATAACGCCACTTTCAAGTCAACAAGCAATGCTGCTACAGAAACTTATAAAGAAGTCAATCTCAAAGGCTTCGCCATAACTGCCAATCTGTCTGGAGATGACTATTCTGGCAATTATGAAGATTGGAAAACAAAAGTAGAAAATTCCAATCTCAACCGCAATACCACAATCACTGGTAAGTACGGCTCAACGGACTATCAGGGTGTCATAGAGATGAAAGATGGCAACGGCGGAGGTCTCGGCATCTTCGGCGACACACGTTTCGAGAACATTACTTTCAAGCATAAGGATGGCGACTACGACGTCTTATACTGCCAGTACAACAGCCTTGAGATGGGTGATAGCGTTATTATGCAAGGGTATGGAAACAGCCCAGGCTATGGCACGCTTGATGGCGCTAATACCATGTCGTTCCAGGTCTTCGGCGGCATAAACAATGACAACCGCTTCTCTCCTCTCGATACCGAAGCATTGATAACAGCCATGGAAGAAGCCATGCCTCACGGCAAGGAAGGCTTCACCATGACCTTCAAGTCTGGACACTATTCCACTATCTGTGCCGGAGGTCGTCAGACCAAGGAAAAGCTCAATGGTGTCATGGGCACTGCCAATATGCCGGTCAAGTGTACCATCACGATGGATATTGACAGAGAGTGGAATGACGAACATAAAAGTTTGAACACACAAGGGCAGTATGCCCACTACGACGCAGGCATCATCATGGCAGGCAACCATGAGGGAGCCATGTTCGGAGATGTGGATATCATCATCAAGCGTGGCAACGTAGGACGTTTGGTAAACGGAACGCTGGGTGCTTACCGTGAGACTAATACTACAATAAACGCTCCATACAACACCTATATGGGTCGCGCAAGTATCACGCTCGACCCGATGAAGGATGAGAACGGCAGTCCGAAACATTCTGACATAGTAGTGACTGAGCTTTATGGCGGCAGTTGCGGACGAGGCTTTACTAATGCCAATGAAATTGAGAATCCTTTCTATGGTCATGCAAAGGTTACCATCAACGGCGGTACATTCAAGTATCTCGGCAGCAACGATAACGGCAACCTTCAGAAAGGCATCTTCGGTGCGGGTGCCGGAGGTATGAACGGCATCGGCGACGGACAGCATACACCAGATAAGAGAATCGGTTATTGGGACGGTGAAATCATGAGGTTTGGTCCGTATGAGACTGCTAAGACAAATCTCCTGAAATATAAGTGTTATAATGCTGACACACATACATATACAGAGATAAGTCCGCTTGACACCAAGACGGAGATGATTATCAATGGCGGAGAGTTCGGCACGGATGCCGCTCCTATCGACGGCGTATATGCCGGCGGCAGTGGATATATGGCTCCCGGACTGTGGACAAATGCACCGAAAGCTATCCCTTCACGGCATGGCGGAAACATATATGGCACGAAGGGACAGACTGTCGTCTCTCTCACTATCAACGGCGGCACGTTCTACTGCACGGAAGGTGTCTTCGCCGGAGGACGCGGAACGGACTATTATTATAAGTATGATGGAAAACATTACGGAGCATCTGATGCCAGCGTCTATGACAAACTCGGACAAATCTACGGCAACGTAGAGATGAACATCATCGGCGGAGAGTTCCACTGCCCAGTCTTCGGCGGCGGATATGGCGTGGCTGATGTACAGCTGAGTGCAGAGACATTCAACACCCTCTCCGACATGGCACTCATCACAGGCAAGTCTGTCGTGAACATCAAGGGCGGCACGTTCTATGGCAATGTCTATGGAGGCGGCGACATGGCACGCATCGACAACGGAGACGACGATGCCACTGTGCTCAACATCTCTGAAGCAGCCGACATACGAGGCTCTGTATTTGCCGGAGGCAACGGCAAAGAGAAGAATACCGGCGATGCTTATGATGCTAAGAAAACCAAGAGCCCGGAACTCGTGGGCAAGGTGACGGGCAACACCAATGTCAGGTTCAACGGCTCGCCGCTCTTGGCTCCTTCCATCTATGGCGACATCTACGGCGGCGGCAACCTCGCTGTGGTTGACGGTAATGCCAATGTCAGCCTCTTCGCTTGTAACTTCGCCGGAGAAATCTACGGCGGAGGCAAAGGCTTGCTCAGCGGAGCTGCCGTTCTCAACTCTGCCGATGTCTCAGACAACACATCTGTCCTCCTCGCGCAAGACCTCGGCGGACAGGAGGAAGGCGAGGACGGAAAACTCGAAGACCAGTTCTCTATCAACGTCATCTGGGACAAGCTGTGGGACGGCACAGCCTTCAAGACATGGAGCAGCAACAAGACTGATTTCTATTATGATGGTAAGTTCATCAACTCGCATAATATCTATGGCGGAGGAAAGGATGCCTGCATCGTAGGTTCATATACAGACGGCTCTTTGAACGACGGCACTGGCACTGCGACTGTCGAAGTACTGAAAGGCATGACACCGTTCGAACTCCTCAATACCGACGAATGGAAACAGTCATACACTGACAACAAGCATCCTCACTTCTATGTCTTCGGCGGCGGCTTCGGCAAGAACACCAAGGTGGGCAACACTGTCGTGACCGTCGATGTGGAAGGTGAATACGGCATATACAATACTGAGATAGACAATCCAGATGAACAGCTCTCTAAGCCAGAACTTCTCTCTCGTTCAAGAAAAGTATCAAAGGCAGATAATGGTTTCGCATTGTATGATGACGGCACTCAGACAGGACAGGTGTTCGACAACAGCAAGGGCATTCCTAACTTCACCGTGCTCGGTGTGCTCGGCGGCGGCTATGCTGGTACTGTGGCAGGGAACACAAAGGTGGAGGTTGACGGAAAGACTTTCCTCCACCGTGTCTATGGCGGCGGCTTCGGCGACCCTGACGCTTCGTCGGCTGATGACAAGACAGGTCAGGTGGGCGGCAATACGGAAGTGTATGTCAAAGGCGCAAATATCTATGGTGATGTATTTGGAGGCGGCGCCGGCGTGGCATCAAGCACAACAGCCGATTTCGTGGATGTTGCCCGCGTCATCGGCACGACAATGGTTGAGGTGAGTGACGATGCCCGTATCTACGGCAACGTCTATGGCGGCGGCGACATAGCTAATGTCGGCGAGACAGCAGCAAACCCTGACTACACATCTGTGCCTTCAAGTGTCACAACGCTCAGCCAGACCGACGGCTCCTTCATCAAGCATGAGGCTTCCAACTTTAAGGCTTACGTCAATATCCTCGGCGGCGACATCTTTGGCGAGGTGTATGCCGGTGGCAAAGGACTGACGAAAGACAAGTCACTTGACTACTCTACTCTCGGAAGAATAAACGGCAATACTCTCCTCCATATTGACAACACGGAGAGCGGCTTAGCTACAATAGCCCTTGATGAGAACGATAATAACATCCCGCACATCTGGAACAGAATCTACGGTGGCTGTGCCTACGGTACGGTTGACGGCAACACTCTCGTACACGTTGAGGGCGGAATGCTCGGCAACAATATCTACGGCGGCGGCTACGGCTATCTGCCTCTTGCTGACGACGGCTTGGCATACTCCGAATATCTCCAGGTGCTTGGCAATAGAGACACAGGCAAGAAGGCAACTTACGCCAACGTGCTCGGCAATACTAAGGTCCAAATTGACGGAGGCTCATGGATATGGAACAGAAGTGCCGACACTGACGGCAACATCTCCGTATGGGTTGATGCCAACAGGCAGATCGTTAGTGATGAGACTGAGGTGAAAGCCCTCGTTGCTGAGATTAAGGCTGCATCGGCTAAGGGCGTGGCTGAACTTAAGACCCTTCTCGACGGCAAGGGCATAAACATCAATTCTGACTTCTTTGATTTGAGCAACAAAATTTTTGTCAAGAATCACAATATCTTCGGCGGTGGCAATCAGGCGTGTCTTGTAGGAAAATACACAAATTCAGAATCCTCTGACCCGACAATAACTCCGCAGGCTAATACAGGAAAGGCTGTTGTCGAGATTAACCACTCTCCGCTGACAGCTATTACTACCTACGACAATGGCGACGTACAGACATTCAACATCCTTGACCCGACGACGCTTGCCAGCGTATGCTGGTATCTGAGCATCAACGAAACGGAGCATCCGCAGTTCTCTGTCTTCGGTGCAGGCTTCGGCGTGAACACCAAGGTAGGCTCAACGGAAGTGCTGGCACAGCCAGGATCTTTCCTTAATAGTGACGGCACTGAGCTTACAGTGGATGAAAAGACCATACGCTATCGCAATCAGGTGGCAGACATGACAGAATACAGAAACCTCAACGATGCCATCTACAACGACTACAACGATCCGAAGAAGGTAAGCACTGAGGACAAGATTCTCTACTATGGTAGTGCCGACGGCACGGGTAACGACCCGAAGACTTTCCTGCGCTACCGTTCAAGCCGCATGGCATGGGCCTACGGACTCTCCGGCTTTACTTTCAAGAATATTCATGGCGGCGGCTATTCCGGCTATGTATGCGGCGACACGAAGGTCGTGGCTGACAACCAGCTCGCCTGCCGCAACATCTTCGGCGGCGGTCTCGGAGCCAAGCCTTATTCCACAACCAACACTTATGCAGATGAAAGTACTGCCTATGACTTTGGCAGCGTAAGCAATACTTGTGTTTTCATCAAGTCTGCCATTGTCTCTCAGGATGTCTTCGGAGGAGGTGCGGGCATAGCATCAGTGCAGAATGGTGAAACATACACTGACTTCCCGCACATGGCACGTGTGAAGAAAGGTACTCAGGTGCATGTATATGGAGAAACTATTACAGTCAATGACAGGCAGATGGACCGCACAATTATCTTCGGAAGTGTCTTCGGAGGTGGTGATGCCGCCAATGTGGGAACAGACGTAAGTTCAACTGCCATTCTTTCTGATACAGGAACTAATGATTATGCTTCTGAATTGAATATCCGTGGTGGAGCCATTTTCTCATACATCTTCGCAGGAGGCAAGGGACGTCTCAATTCTGAATGTGCTGACTACAAAAAACTCGGTGGTATCTATGGTAACACTCACGTCATTGTCGATTATCCGCATGCAGATATGTCTTATCCGTATGAAGGTAAAGACCCTGCAGACGATAAGTATATGAAAGCCACTTCTGGCATTACCAATCCAAATGCCAGACCTCACATCTTCAACCGTATCTACGGAGGATGTCAGAACGGCACGGTATATGGCAATACTCTTGTCGATGTTGAGAACGGCAATATCGGCTACAACATCTTTGGAGGAGGATGGGGCAACATCCTTGACGACGAAGATATGACTGATGCAAAGCGCATCACTTCTGCCGATGTAACGGGCAACGCCAATGTCTTTATCAACGGTGGTAATGCCCTCCTTACTTCCTACTGGCTGCCTGATGCACGCAATTGGGAGCCAGCTTCCATCATGGGCAAGAAGATTTACTCTCCTCAGTATGACCCTGAGATAAGGAAGTTCAAAATCAATCACAATATATATGGCGGAGGAAACCTTGCGTGTGTCATAGGTGGCAACACTTATGTCACCATGACCAACGGCATTCTTAATGACAGTACTCGCGTGATTGGCAATGACAACACGCCTTTCTTCAGCACCAATGAATGGATGGAGGTTTATAATAAGGTGGGTTCTCCTCACTTCGCAGTGTTTGGCGGTGGATATGGTGACAATACTAATGTTGCCAAAGATACCCATATCAATGTCAATATGGAGAAATATAAAGATATGGAGAACAAGCCTAATATTACAGAAGGTGAGGAATACAAACACTTTGTCAGCGGTTACTCTGTGATGGACGTTGTCGGTGGTGGTTACTCAGGAAAAGTGACAGGTGACTCCCACGTAAATGTGAGCGGACTTTTCTGTCGCCGCATATTCGGTGGCGGATTCTATAATGCCGTCAATAATACTTACGTCGATATTGACATGGTGGACTGCCACGATATTTTCGGTGGCGGACTTATGGGAGATATACTTAACTCCACCAATATAAAGATAGGAAAAGAAGGCTCAGGAACAAATAATCACAAGGATATCTATGTCCATGGCAGCATTTATGGTGCAAACGATGTGTCCGGATATGTGAACATCGGTTTGGATGAAGACGGTGAGTTTAAAGACCTTGGTGGTTCAGGAACCAATATTAAAATATATGGTGGACACATAGACGGAAATGTC
Source organism: uncultured Prevotella sp. (assembly GCA_945875635.1). Classification (GTDB taxonomy): domain Bacteria; phylum Bacteroidota; class Bacteroidia; order Bacteroidales; family Bacteroidaceae; genus Prevotella. The sequence goes on along the minus strand of CAMCLD010000023.1, from coordinate 18,706 downwards.
TATGGTGCCGGCAATGGTGACTATCTATACGCTCTCGACCGTAAAGGCAATGAGAAAGTGACGGTAAACGAACACTATCTCCTTAATCCTGATGACCCTTCATCTGAGCAGTTTGACCTTGTATATACTGTGCCTATGCGTGAGACAATGCCTTCATACAAGTCTGCCAGCGATGCTGCCAAGATTGTGAACATCAATTCCTGGCGACCGCTCACCAATAAGGTGAACATCCAAATTGCAGGAAACAGCATAAGTGACACTGTCTCAATAAAGGGCGATGTCTATGGAGGCGGCAATTCCGCCACCGTGCTTAAGGTAAATCCTTCGTCTGGTTCTGGAACAGACATGGTTGGTTCTGTCAGCCTTAATATAGGTAGCCATGTGAAAATCGGCAGGGTATTCATGGGATGCAACGGTGATGCTCTCTTTACGGCAAGTGAGGACAATGCCTTTATGACCAATTTCCGCAAGCTCAATGGCGATCTCACTAAAGTTAATGGAGACCTTGACCTCGGAAAAACTATTGACTGGCTTACCGACCCTTCCAACAAAGGTATCAGCACGCTCTATCTGCCAACAAAGAATGATGAGAGACCTCTTGTATATCCTCATCTCCTTGACCTGTACTTCCAGCCAGTGGAGATGGATATTCAGGGCGAACTCCTCTGGAATGGAACAGTGGACGGCACAGGACTTGAAGACTGTATCATAGGATCATTCTTCTGCGGAGGAAACCGTGGAAACATGAACGTCTATCCGAAGACTGACGGCGAGAAGAAAGGCAATGTCTTTGAATACTCTTTCCCAAATGGTCTTACCATCACCGACAAGATAGTGGGCGGATGCAACAACGCAAACTACATCTGGAAGAGCGGTGAGAACAAAATCTATCACGAAGGCGGCTACCTCCTCGGTCTTGCCAAGTCGGTTTATCCGTTCATCAAGCTGAATGTAAACTGCAAGTTCTCCCCAACCGTAGTTGATGGTGCTTATGTTGGCGGCAATGTCTATGGCGGCTGCTATGAGACTGGCACTATACGCGGTGACATCACCATCAACCTCCAAAGCGATATGCTTGCAGGCATAAATAAGGCTCTGCTCGACAAGTCCAACGAGCTCATCTCGTCCAACCCGAAGTTCTCCGCTCTCAATGTCTATGCTGCTGGCTACGGCATGGAGAGCTATGTCTATGGCAACCCGAATGTCAGGGTTGCGCATGGATTGTCTTGTTCTGAGCCTGTTATCTCTGAAACTTTCGGACCTTCTGGCACATCTGCCAACTTCATCTACGGAGGAGGACAGCAGGGTAATGTCATCGGCGTGACCAACGTGGAGGTCTTCAACGGACATATCTACAAGTCTGTGACGGGTGGCTCATACTCTGGCTATATCTGGGGTTCCACTCAGGTCAAGGTCGGCTATCCTAAATACTATGAGGTCTTGTTCGGCAAGACTGGCAGGTATATTCTCAACCGTACTGACCAAGCCAACAAGGATATCAAAGACGAAACGACTGAATCTCCTGCAATCAAGCAGTCTGTCTATCTCGTCACTGGAGACATGGTCTCCGAGGGTGTCTATAACGATATCGTTGCTATAGATAATGGTACGCGCATAGATATCTCTGACAAGTCTGCTTATTTCAAGCCAATAGAAGCGGAAACGCCTTCTGTTGGATGGAACAATGTTCACATCAAGATTGGCGAGGCTGTCTATGGCGGTGGCTACTCCCTTGCGCATGGCGCATCGGTTATGGCTAACAATACCACTGTATTGAAGTTTACGGACAAGTACAACCTCGATGCAGCTTTCACCACCAACGATGATCATAAGGCTGAACTGGCTTCACTGCCAGGAGGCTCGACCAAGAACTTCGGCGGAAACACAACTGTCCTTGTCGCTGACCGTGTGGTTATGCCTGGGGATGCTGATACGAATAACAATGTTGACTGTGACCACATCACCATCTCCCACCAGGAGATGAAGCAGGTGACGGACATTAAGTCTGGCACTGACCTGCAAGGCTACTACTATAAGGACAAGGATGGCAACTACCGCTATATCTATATGGCTGGAAAATACTATTATGTATTGAGTGACGAAAGAACGGTTGACGCAAGCAAACTGCCTACTGACATAAACACAGAAGACCATAATATATATGAGTATGACAACGAGGGCGGCATCTTCGGCGACGGTCACCTCTCCTACGCACAGGGCTTCCGCTCTGCGGACCTTACAGGTTACGGCTTCGCCAGCTCCTCTGTTGACGTTCCGAAGATTCTGAACACCTTCCAGCGTATGGACATTCTGCGCCTTACCGACAACTGCTTTACGCTCCTCGGTGCGCGCGACTATGCCACTAACTCCACCGACAAGACTCCTTATTCCGTGTCACGTGTGGGCGAGATACAGATGTTCGCCAAAAATGTGGCTTTTAATGATGGCAAACTGTATTCTGGCGCGACCAGTCCTATTACCACCAAGCGTGCCCGCAACTACATGGGCTTTGCCAATAATATCCGCTATGTCGGTGCTATCAACTCTAATGTAGCTTTCACTGATTCAATGTATAACAATGACGGAGTAAAGCAAACAATATCTTATAAAGATAATAAGCAAGCATTAATTGACGGATACTTCGGTACTGGTGAAGACAAAGGCAAAGAAACAAAGTTTGAACAGCGCAACAATGGCACGGCAAAGAACATGATAGGCATCGCTTCAGGCTATGCCTTGAAGATTCAGAATGTTCAAGAACTCAAGAAGGAAGGCGATGTGATTGAAGACAAGCCTTTCTATGGTCCTATCTATGGTGTCATTGAGATGAATCTCATTGATGTACGTGAGGACGAAGGCGGCGGTTATGTCTATGCTGACAATATCCATAAGCGTGCAGAAGAAGATCCACACAGTGAGGACTTCCTTGAGACCACAGGTAACTTTGTGTTCCCAGCCTTACAAGAAGGTCGATACATAGTTGATGATTGCTTCCCCAATGGCTTTGAGATGCCAGAAGCAGCAGGCACAGGTGCCAAGCGGATTATGAAAGCTGAGAATGGAACAGATACTTCTGCTAACAATGACGAAATCCACTACTGGTATGTGACTGGCTATAACTATTATTACAATGCTCATATCACTGGCTATACCTCTAAGGGAGAAAATACGTTCAAGAGCAGCAATGACGAAATCATGGTGCTCTCTGGTATGAAGCCGGGACAGGAGGTCAAAGTCATCGGTCTCACCAAGCAGCGTACCTATGATAACTATGAATGCGACCTCTCTAAACGTAACTACACAGAAGGAGAGAAAGACCAGAGTGGCAATGCCGTAAAAGGCAAATATACACTTAAAGTACTTGCGCCAGATGATGGGACAGGTTTTATAGCTACTCTGCCCATGAACGGAACCACAGCTGTGACATCTGAAACAATGCTTCCAAGCACGGTTTATACAAGTTATCCGAAGATATTGTTCACTCTTGAAGATAAAGCGGACAATTCTACATCAGCATACTATGAAGACCATCTATCCAAGCCTTATAAGGCGACTGTCATCCTCTCTGCCCCGGCAAAGACCTATGAGTTAGATGGTGATGGTAATCCTTTTAAGGATGAATCTGGAAATTATAAACTTAAAGAAGTTAAAGAAAAACTGCCTTTAGATGGCAAGGTTTATACAAAACAGGAAAACGGTAAATACGATGAGGTAGAAACTGGTACTACTATAACCAATGATGGTACTTATTACTACAGAACAGGTGACTTCGATTTGTATCAGCCTATTAAATCTCTATACACTAAGACAACTGAAGGCGATGTTGTGACTTGGAGTGATAATGTTTCATCAGCTACTCTCGGTCCAGATCTCTATTCCGAAGTTGTACGCAACTACACTTACACCATCGACCTGACTATCGAATACGTGCAGGGACCGGACATCAATGGCAACATCACCATTGCAAACTGTGCGCTGCCCGGCGAGATGATACGTCTGAAGAAAGACAAGGTGACTATCGACGCTGACGAGTCCTTCGCTGCCAATGGCTACTACTGGCGTATAGGTAAAGATTTCAACGCAAGCGATACATGGACGGTTGACGGCACTGCCACTGCTTATGATGTATATAAGGTGGGTGACGAGAAAGGCACAGGTCTATTTGCTGGCTGTTACTATAACACTACGGAGGACTACCTCGACGTTCCTGCCTACTACTTCATGAACGGTTATAAGGTGCAGCTTGGTATCACCCTTAACCAACTTGATGGTATCTTCTCAGCTCCGATGTCTAAGAACGACACTCTCTTGGTACACAACTATCATCAGATGGATCCTCACGCTACAGGCGTTGACCTGCATCTTGCTGAGGCTGTAGAACGTGCAAGCAGCGAATCGTCATTCGCCGAACCGCGCATCTACCTAAGCGACCAGCAGGACCTCAAGGCATTCACGCAGTTTGTCAACTCTGTCAGCGGCAATGGCTCTCACGCTCAGTTTGTCCTCCAGAACAATATCATTGCACCGGATGATTATGTCGCTCCTGATTGTTTCATGGGCATAATACACGGCAACGGCAATGTGATCTCTGGCATCCCGCAGAATAGCAGCTTCATCAAAGACAACCAAGGACAGATATATAACCTCGGTTTGGCAAGTGGTAATATTGCAAGTGGCAACTCCGAAGGTGGCAACTTCCATTGCTGCTTCGAGTATAAGCCGACTGACGGCAAGCCTCTGGTCTATCGCCTTGATGGTAGTAAATATGATGGCTATACTGAAGATGACTTCCGCTATGGCAAGGTGGCTTACGACCTCAACCAGTATTATCTCGAAGCCCGTAACAAACTTGCAGACAACAATAATCTGCAATATGTCAAGGATTATTATGCCAACGGTGACTATCAGTATGCTTACCGCAAGGATGAGCTGACTGCTAATTCCACTGGCATCAGTTACCTGCGTACGGGTAGCGGCACTGCCATCTATCCTAACTATGGCAACTACGAGACGCGCCACGACAAGACGCATGCCATCGACTGCCCGCGTGCTCACGGTTATGTGGCTGCCCATGAGGCAACGGAAGAAGATGTAACCGATGGCAATGCTTCTACTGTTGGTGAAATGGTTCCTGAGTCAATGACAGGCAACTACGAACCGCTCTTCAATGCTGCAAAGCATGATGTAGAGGAGAATGTTGCAAATACGGAGATTATGAACGACTACCTCTTCTGGGGACAGTCGCTCCAGATAACGCCTGACGCTTATCCTTCTCGCATTCACTCTAATCAGGTGAGCGACATGACCAACAGGGTTTATCGTGCAGCGGGTTACTACCGTGACACAAATCTCAGCACGTTCCATTACAATGCGTTCAAGCGTGATGCAACGATGATGAACACCTATGTATATCTACCTGCAACAACAGCTATCGACTTCACCTGTAAGAATGACCTGACTGCAGCTGCCGGATATACGGGAAGCGTTTACTACGCACCTGTCAAGGATGTTGCTTCTGCTTACAGCAGGCTCTTTGTCAAGCCGGACGTTTCGAGAAACCTCCTCGTTTATACTTCTGCTGACAATGAGTCAAGTACTACTGATGTCTATGATGCTGTCTATCCGTTCAACTATACGGAGACGACTCCTGAGACTGAGATACAGCTGCATCAGATAGTTGAGGGCAGTGCTGGCTTCTCTACTCAGTATCTGCATCTCGTGGAGCGTGCTGACGAGTCGGAGGATAACAACGACTTCTGTGTGCCTATAGAGTTCAGCGTAACCGACCGTGCTTGGTACACAAGGAAGCCTAAGTTCTATTCCGAATCTGCCAACGATGCATGGGAAGGCATCTGCCTGCCGTTCACAGTCAACAAGGCTGAGGCAAGTCTCAATGGTGAGATAACTCACTTCTACGGCACGGCTCCTGTTGATACTGACCCTGCTGACAACCACTGGAACCTCCACCATGAGTACTGGCTCCGTGGCATGACAACTGTAAGCGAAGCAGGAGACAAGGCTGTCTTCAAGCGACCGGGTGAAGGACTCTTCACAGGTGGCGGTACTGAACGTGTCACCTATACCTTCTCCAATGACTTCTTCGTGCAGACGTACGGCTCGCAGAGCTACAACTCTGATGTCAACACCTACTATGCACAGGAACACACCTGGGATGACTATCTGCCGCTGAAGGCAAGTGTGCCTTACATCATGAGCTTGCCAGGCAAGAGCTTCTATGAGTTCGACCTCACAAGTGAGTTCTATAACCGTACCAACACTCCGCAGCCGGCACAGACAGTAACCTTCAATGCCTATGGCTATAAGGGAACTATCACCATTCCGGTGACAGAAGCTATGAATACCGCTACCTCTTCTCATGCACATACTGGCACCTTCATTGCCACTGATGCAGTAGTAGGAAGCATTTACGGTATTAATGACGACGGTACAGGCTTCTCCGACCAGTCATCCTTGATTCTGCCGTTCCGTACATATATGAAGAAGACCGCCTCTGCAGCAAAGCATCAGACACCATACGTCTCTGTCATATATATCGACCAGGCAAACGGTATAGAACACATCTCTCCTGATGGTTCAGAACGGGAAGGTGAAGAGGGTGTTGATGGCGATTATCTCATTGTATCGCCAGCTGGCAAGAACTGCATACGAATAGAGAGCACTTACTCTACAACGGTCAGTGTCTATACTGTCTCAGGACAACTCTACCGCATTCTCGATGTACGTCCTGGTAACGCAACATACAGCGGTTTCCAGTCGGGGCTCTATATCGTGGGTAAGGTAAAGGTGCGCGTCATGTAGCGGCACTCTTGCCGCTGCCCCCTTGTATTCTTCGACCTTGTTGAAGAACACCATCGCTGGTCGAAGAACAATAAATAACCGGGCGAAGCCAACATACAAGAAAACAAAAAAACAACAAAGATATGAATATCAAGACAAATAGTCATTTCAAGCAATTCATCCGTACTAATGTGCTGTTGCTCTTGCTGGCAGGCTTTCAGCTAAGTGCTTGGGCTTATGATTTCACAGCTACCACTGTCGATGAACTCAAGACAGCCCTTACTAACGCTTCGGGAACGGCATCTTCTCCTTATGAGATATTCATCAAGAATGGAGTATACGACCTTGGCACAGAGATTAATACTCAGGTCAAGGACTATACGCATCTGATTGGTGAGAGTCGTGATGGCGTAATTATCAAGAATAGTCCTGCGGTAGAGGGATTAGACAAGACGGCTACTTTGCAGACCGGCTCCAACGTGAGTATCAAGAACCTTACTCTCAAATGCCGTGCGCCATGGAGCGGAAGTGCGGAGCGTGGCGTCTGCCTTTGGGATAAAGGTACCAACAACACCTATGAGAACATCTGCCTTGACGGTCTTCAGGATACGTATTACAGTAATGGTGCTGCAGGCATGACCTGTACCTTTACAGACTGTATCATCCGTGGTACTGTAGATTTTATCTGTGGTTCTGGTAATATTACTTTCAACAACTGCAACTTACAGCTAGCAGTATCACATGGTGGAAGTGCTCCAATAATAGCAGCTCCTGCCACATACACCAGTGAGACTGCGGGCTTTGTGTTTAATGATTGTACGATAGATAAAGTACCTGACGATTATGAAGTGGGATGTACGGATCATCCGGCAACTACCATATCCAATGTCTCAGATTATCACCTTGCACGTGCTTGGTATGCCGGTAATGGCACAGACCGCACTCCGAGAGTCTCATTTAATAATACCACCTATAACGTAACTCCTCATTCGGAAAAGTGGGCTTCCAGCATAGGAACTGCTCCGGATACGGAAAGAAGAGTGTTCAGTGCAGAAACAACGGACGTGCCACAGCTACTGCATTATAAGCTTGACTTTACAAAGGAATGGGCGAAAAACAAAATCAGTACAGGTGGCAATGCAAGCAAGTATGATGTTACTTCGACGGATGATGAAGGAGTCCCAACTTTATCTTCTTATGACCAGAACAGCCAGTACATGAAGTTTGTGGGATATTATAAGAATGAAACGTATGGCTTATATCATAAAGCCTATTTCGAAGTTCCCGTCAAGAAAGGAAAATATACTATTACACTGGGAACGAGCGACTTTGGAGGCGATATCAAGGTGAAGATGGTCACTGCTTCTTCTACTTCTGATATTGCAACTATAAACAACAATGGTAACAAATATGCGTCTAATCCTCAAAATGTTGTGTCTCAAACAGTTTCTGTTACGGAGGATTGTACTCTAAAAATTATCAATGAAGATAATCCAACCAATGTCTATTACCCATATTTTGAGATACAAGAGTTGGAAACGGCTTCCCGCACGTTCAAGGATTTCAAGATAGATTTCCGAACCAGTAAATCAAGCGAGCCTTATTATTCTGTTATACTTCCTAATGATAATACACTCCCTACAGGTGTTGAAATATCTAATGTCGCAATACATGGTAATCAGCATGGTGCCAAAAGCGTAACAATTAAAGTGCCAGTTGATGGACCTGTGAAATTTACATTGGGAACATGTCAATTTGGTAAATCAATTACAGTTACAGATAAAGATGGTAATTCTTTAGCGACAATCAAGAATAGTGGTAGTTGTGATAATAGTGCGATTAGTGTGGAAACCGCTAACTATAACAAGTACGTGGAATGGAGATACAACAAGGAAGAGGCTAATGTACTTACATTCGTTTTGAATGGTTATCTTCCATATTTCTTTGCCGAAGTCTGCGACTACATCCCCCAGGCGACTGTAACCTATTACAATACTGATGGCACTACTGTCGTTGGCTCAGAGGTTGTCAATGGCGGTTCGGCTTTGACCTTTGCCTATGGAGCGGAAAATGTCACGGTATCTGAAGGATATAAGTTCCGTGGATGGTTCGACAAGGCTTCGGGAGGAAAGAAGATTGCTGAGGGAACTGCCGTAAATGCAGACCTTAATCTTTATGCCGTGGCTACAGAGATAGAAGTATGTGACCATGGAAAGACATTCAATTATAACCTCACTGACCAGTTGTTCTATCCAGAAGATCATGAGTGTATAGATATTGACGGTGGAAAATACAATGGCTCTCAGCACGGATGGCAAGTGAATAATTCATTGTCTGTCCCAGTTGCAGGCAAAGCCATAATCTCTTTTACGCTATGTACATACTCTAAGTCACAGACTATCTCAATCACCGATGGCGCTGGAAATGTCTTAAAGACTGTAAGTCATGAAAATGGAAAAGGTGACCAAGACATCACGTATGAGTATAATGGAGCGGCTAAAACACTAAAGATTGTAATGCAGAATACTGCCTACATCCACAACGTAAAGGTAGAGAATCTTCCTCTTGAAGATCCTGATATGAGGTTCGCGATTGGCAAGGAAACAGTAATAGTGAACGTCGGCGGAACATATTCTTTGCAGAAAGATGTGGATTTTACTGATAAATATCCCGACAACAACTATACTTATACTTCCAGCAATCAGGAAATTGTGGCTGTCGATGCAAACGGAAAGATTACCGCAGGAAACAAATACGGTCAGGCTGTGGTTACTGTTCATCACGACAAAACCACGACCCTTGCTGCCGCCGACCTGAATTTTACGGTGAAGGTCATCTCCAATCAAGGACAGGTGAGCAAGCCTGCATTGACCATAAACAAAGACGGTTCTGTCTCTGTCAATGTGGGCAATATCGAGGAGTCTGGAATATCATTCTATTATACTAATGACGGAAACGAGCCAACAGCATCCAGCACTAAGGTGACTGATGGCACGATAGCATCTACGCTAACAAACGGTAAGGTCATCAAGGTAATTGCCATTGATGACAGCAACGACAAATCCCCTTCCGACATCGTTACTGCTTACGTTAATGTTGAAGGTACGTTTACATGGAATTGGAATACATCGGGTACGTTGCAGACCAAACCTATCATTACAGGAAATGTCGAAGATATTGTCGATGAGAATACAAAAGCTGTTATCGGCAAGAAACTGACGCAAAGTTTCTATGATAAAGAACCAGTCAAGGCGGTTGCGGTACAACCAACGGATGGTATAGCTGTTAGCGAGCCAGATGAAGAATCTACCATTTCGTTTAATATAATCCCTGTTGCAGGTGTTTATTTCAAGCCGACAAATGTCAGTTTCAAAGCTGCCAGTCTGACGAGTAGCGGTTTGATGGATGTATATCTCAAATCAGAGAACAATTCCTATCCTCTTGTTATGAACAAATATGTACTGCGTGACAATAAAGAGTTGTTCGATAATGATGTGTTCAAGGCTATTGCCGGAATGACGGATATCTCTACCATTCCTGCCGCAGCTGAAGAATGGTCATTGAAAACCTATATCTACACGCTGACAAAAGCAAAACAATGGGGCTTCTCTGATATTGTTATATCAGGTATGTTTACAGGCGTTGAATATGACGGTGTGTTCTTCAATATCTCTGCTTCGGCAGAACCGGCAGAGGGTGGTGTGGTTACTCATTCTCCTGCAGCATTGAAAGTACAAGCAGGCAAGCATGTCACATTTAAAGCATCGCCAAATACGGGTTATAAGTTCGTTAAATGGAGAGACTATGACAAGAATGAAGATGTCAGTACAGAGCTTGAGGCATATATAGAATCTCTTAACAACGATGTCAGTTATGAGGCTGTATTTGAGAAGTTGCCGTTGATAAGCTTTGAGAATAATGTCACAGATCTCAATGGAGTAGTGCCTTCAGCAATTTATGTCAATGCCGATGGTACATTAACGATACCTGAAAACAACACATTGTATAAAGAAGGTTATGCCTTGACTGCATGGACTGACGGAACAAAAGAATATCTTGTTGGTCAAACTTATACCTTCACTTCCGATATAACTTTGAAACCGGTGATGTCAAAATGCGACAAGGCACTTACAGATACTGATGTCCCTGTCACCGCCACGTGGTATTTCGACCAGAAGAATGGAGCACCGGTTATCTCTTGGACAACTAAGACAACGGTGTTCACCTATACCAAGTGCATCACAGTCAACGGCTCGAAGGTTGACTTGCCTATGGTTATGACAGGAGCTAAGGCAGACAACAACGATGCACGTGTAAACTTCTTGAAAGACACAGACGGCAAAGAAGCACTAGGTGGACAGTTGAACCAAAACCTTACTCTCAAGATTCCTGCCGTTTATGGCATGGTTGTTAAGGTTAAAGCATCTGGCAAAGCAGACTATGAGAGCGACCCCACAACACCCAGTGTGACAAAATTCCAGAATGCTACAAATAATACAGAACTTTCTTTCTATGACAACGCAGAAGGAACACAATCTAATGCTGTTGGAAAAAAAGAGATACTTAATGATTATTTGCTTCAATACACTTATCAAGGCGATGCAAGTGAAATATATGTAAAGGTAGATTATGCTGGTTCAGCAGCGAAACGTTCATACGGATTCTTTGAATATCTTGAAGTTGAATATCCGCAACTGCCGGAGGTAAAGGTAACAAACTCTATCACGTCCGACTTGATTACGACATGGGAGAAAGTGGAGAATGCCGGAGCAACGGAAATGACACAGCCGGACAAGAACGGCAATACCGGTAAGAGATATAAGGAAGGCGATAATGTTACCATTACTGTTACTGCCGGATATGGTTACTATATTAAGGGATTGAAAGAGGGCGATACGTCACTTACGATTACTAAGGTAGAAACGGCTGCGGATAGCGAAAAGCCAACGAAAGTAACGGCTAATTATACCGTAAAGGCGACATCCGGAAACATTACTGTGGAATATGCCCATTTACCAATGGCAAAGGTGCGCCTTGAGACAGTTGACAAAAAACTCGGACTTGTGGATTTTACTCCAAATCATATCTATGAAAACTTCTATGAGAAAGGTGAAGACTATGTCGAGAGTTATTTTGTAGCAGGAGATAACATTGAGGGAACTTCAGACGCTTCTGATGATTACGTTCTTGAGAAATGGGTAAATGTTAATAGTGCTGAGGTGAATACATCTCCGACTCTTTCTGTTGAAGTACCGGCAGAAGGTAAAAGCGTAACTTATCAGGCTTACTTTACGCCGGGAAAGATGGGAACCGTGATTTTTGATGAAACAAATAACGCATGGTTGACAACCGACAATGGCGCAACTTATACTGAATTTACAATAGACAAAAACAGCACATGGCCCGCAGACCAGATTGATTGCCGCTCATTCTATATTCCAAGATATCACGGACTGTTCAAGTCTTATGACGCTGAAAAGAATGAAAAGGGCTGGACGTTGTTATGGTGGATAGATGAGAGCAACAACAAATATGAGATAGGCAAGAACTATTCTTTCGCAACAGAAGGACAGGAAGTAAAACTACGCCCTGTATTCGTAGAGAATAAGACCGGCATTGACAATCGTATCAATGAACCTGTCATTACCTTTGAGTTTGGTACCGGTATCGGTATTCGTGCCCAGAAACTTGATATCCCTAAAGAAACGGACACTTACTTGTGCGCCCCTGTCAGTATAGAAGTGCTGGACAATGGAAGCAAATACAGTTATACACGTGATGCGACATTGTTGATAAGTACAGGAAAGAAAGGTTTTGTGCGCAATACTGATTTCAATGAGTGGACAGCCATTGGACAAGGAACAACTCTTTCAATATCTTCTTGCGCCGGTGCAACGATAGAAATACTTACTTATGCACCTATTTCTACCACAACAATAGACGGAGTGGTACCGACAGAATACGAGAAAGTGGGAGAGCATGAGTATATATATCGTTATACAACACAAAATCCTGCATCCCGAATACCTGTTGTAATAGGTGATGACTACTCTTATTATAAATGGATAAGGTCAAAAATGCTTGCTTCAAACCGCGTGCAGTTGATTGCTACTGTTGAAAACGCTGAACAGGGCGAGATAACAAAGACAGAGGTTGTTGTAGGAGAAGAAGCCGATGAAAAGGAATATATCACGAAACTTGAAGAAGGTGGCTATTCTCTCATTCAAGGTACGCGTGTAAAGATTTCTTTTGAGCGCAAATTTGCGTATGTCTTTGATAAGATTGTCGATCCCGATAAGATTGTAGATGGCGAACCATTCACCGTTCTTAAGATGCTTGATAACGGAAATGTCAGCATGGTGAAGCCTGATGATGCAAGGGAAGCTGTAGAAGTTGCCAAGAATGAAGACGGAACATGGGGTAGCAAGGACAAGGTGTTCATCCTACGTGTGATGGAGCCTACAGACGAGGAGAAACGCAAAGGACAGCGCACAAGGTATGAGGTGGAGTTTGAGATTACCAAGCACCGTAACCTCCAGTTCTACTTCAAGGAGAAGCCTACATATTATATCACTTTCAATCCCGGAATGTATGCTTCCGGTATAGCACCTACAGCCAAGTGGGTAGAAGAAGGTGACGAGTATGTAATACCAAAGAACACTACTCTCTACTATTCCGGTTATACTTTACATCGTTGGAAGAGTGAAGACGGTACCCAAACCTTTGAGATTGGAAATACATATAAAGCGCCGGGTAATAACTTGCGCCTCTTCCCCGTGTTTGAGAAGAACACATTCTCTCTACTTGATGAAGACCTTACCAAAGAATCTACGGCTACGTGGAACTTCACTCACAATGCAGGAGCACCTGATATCGCTTATGAGCGTTCTTCGGGTATCCTCGTTACACAGTTGAAGAAAGATCCTGATGATGTAAACTCCGATTTTATTGACTTGAAAATTGATCTCAATGCAAGCGACAGAAAGGATGAGGGAGGAAATACTATAAAAGGTAAATTCAACAATATGAGTGACGATGACCGCTGTCAGATAAATATGTATTCCATTTTGTCCTTCCCTGTAACTAAGGGATGCGGAATTGCACTTGAAGCTGTCAGCACTATAAGTACGACAAGCATAGCCGGCAAGACTTCCGGTAACGGCGGATATACAGCCGGCAATGTTGTGACAACAACGTGGGACGGTTCCGAAGGTACGCAAGACGTAAACTTCCAGAGTGACGGACGCTATTACACTTATTTTGCCGTTACCTATAAGCCGCAGACAATAGCCAAGCCGGCATTGCAAAGTGTGAGCTTCGGCGGTAATCTGTTAACGGAAGAACAATTGGATACTCTAAAGAACGATGAGACAATAACGCTTGAGACTTGTCCTATAACGCTTGACGAGAAAGGTGTGTTGGTTTCAGAAAAAATAGGTAAGGTGGAAGCTACAGCCAGCGGTAGCGGTCATGTGGAGGTTGTACAGCCTACAATCAACACACCGACAGCTGTCATACGTTTGCTTTCCGCAGGTAATATATTGCTTAATACTTATATCGTTAACTTTACATTAAAAGCACCGACGTCTGACGTTGAAGGTGCACAACTGACTCCGCAGTTCAAATATACGGAGATTAACGGCGTGAAGTATGATGATACTAACGTGACAGTAGAGAACATGCCTGCCAGCGGATATATAAAGGTTGTCTTCGACCGTACCATGCAATCTGTTACTCTGCGTTTCACCGACAAGGATAACAACCTGAACGAGACGTTTACAGCTGAGCCGGGAAAGGAACTTATCTTCTACTACTGGAACCTCACTAATAAAGAGCTTAACTACGAGCTTCCTGGCTCAATGTTCAAGGACATCTATGGCAAGGAGTTTGCCGGTAATTTCGAGAAGCATTTCAAGACTCGAGGAACCACGAAGGAAATCGTACACAAGACCTTCGACTTCATCGTGGGAGAAGACGGCTCCCTGGACGATGCCATCAAGGCAGCTAATGCCGATATGGGAACAGACCGCTACCTGATCTTCATCCCTGACGGTGAGTATCAGCTGACGGGAAACGAGTCGTTGGAAGGTAGGTATAACATCACTTCCGATGGTGCATGGCCCTGCGATGGGAATGGAAATCCTGTCACTAACGATGATATGGCGAGCAAGTATAACTACGAGAACGGCATGACACAGGTGACAAGACCAAAGGTGTCTATCATCGGACAGAGCCGTGAGGGCGTGAAGATTTTCAACCATCCTGTTGTCGAAGGCATCAGCTATACCGCCACCATACATGTAGGCAGAGAAGCCACGGACTTCTATGCTGAGGACATCACGCTGGAGAACCGCTTCAACTACTGGTCAACGATGAACGGCGGAAGCGGTGCTGGAAGAGCAGTAGTATTGTGGGATCAGGGACAGCGCACCGTTATGAAGAATGTCTCCATGATGAGTTGGCAGGATACCTACTACTCCAGCAATGCCACATCAGACTACCGTGGCTACTTCGAGAACTGTGCCATCGGCGGTGTCGTCGATTGGCTTTGCGGTGACGGCAACATCTGGTTGGAGAAATGTGACATCGTAGTACGCGACCGTTCGGGCAACAACCTTGCCGCACCTTCTCAGGAAGCTGAACAGCAATGGGGATATGTCTTCATGGATTGTAACATCGTGCCTGAGTTCCCGCTCTCGCAGATGGAGAAACTGAAAGACAAGACGTGGACACTGGCACGTCCTTGGGCAAACAGTCCCACGAAGTCACCAGCCTGCACTTTCATCAATACAAAGATGAGCGTGCTGCCTAAAGACCAGGGATGGGGTTCAATGGGTTCAGGAGCAATACTCCGCTTCCATGAGAATCATACTATGGACGGTGGCGGCACGGTGCTCTCGCTCGGTGCCCGCTCATTGGCTGCCTGTGCACCGGCAGCTGGCTCTGATGACTGCGTGATGAACGACACAGAGGCAAGCAAATATACCATAGAGAACGTGCTCGGCGGCTCTGACTCCTTCACCCCGAAAGAGCGCACCATGCAGATTGATGCTAAGTCGGGTGGAAAGGAAGCCTATGATAAATCTAACAGTAAAGAATGGGACGACCAGATAGAAACTGATGACGACCGTCTGCAGTGGCAGGCTCATCCCAATGCACTCTGCTATTTCGTCTTCAAGATGGAGAACGATGAATGGTGCTATAAGGCAAATCTGACGGAGACGAGCATTAGTCTTGACCAACTCTCTCTCGGCTCCGGTACGTATTGTGTACGTGCTGCAAACCAGTATGGTGGTCTCGGTGCACCTACAAAACCTATTACATATCAGGAGATGAAGCGTTATACGCTTACCATCAAGCAACTTGGCAATCTCACAGTGGATGGAGTCCCCTATGGATGGAGTACAATCTGCCTGCCTTACAATGCCAAGACTCCAGAGAATGTGAAGGTTTATGCAGCTACCGCACACAACAAGACTACAGATACGGAACTTATCAGCGACTACTACATGACGCTCACCCCAGTAGATTACCTTACCAAAGAGAAAGGCTATGTAGTCTATGGACCTGCCGGTGAGTATGTCTTCAAGGGAACGTCTCACAATGATAATGTGCCAACAATACTTGAGGGTAATGCTACTGGCTCACCGATTTCGTCTGTCAACCATAACTGCTATGTGCTTGCTAACAAAACATACGGGCTGGGATTCTATAAATATACTGGTTCAACGCTCAGTCCGTACCGTGCATGGCTGCCTGCCGAGATGGTGGAAAGTGACATTAACATTAGTCTTTCATCTGGCACCAAGGGTATTCGTTTCGTATTCGACGAAGAGGATATCCCAACCAGCCTAAGAGGAATACTTTATGGAACAATGGACATGACAGGAGACGACCGCCTTTACAATATCTCAGGTCAGCAAGTTAGTCAGCCTGGACCTGCGGGTATATATATATCACGTGGTAAAGGCAAGGTAGTCCATAAATAATTCAATGCATTTGAAACATTAAATGAAATTGCTATATCTCCATTGAGAATATAGTTTCGTGGGCGATAAGGTTATTGACCTTATCGCCTATGCAATCAATTGCACCATTATTTCTTTCACGTATCTTCCTCTGCATCGTGAATGACGAACAGCAGAGGGAACGGAAGAACAAGAAACAATATACTTATGCACTCATATACTTGTCTATTCTACAACTGTTTTCCCTATGAGCGTTGCTGCAAGTCCTGCTGCAACGCTTATTATAATATATGTGAAGCACAAGGCATATTGACCGCTGCGCATCATGGTCAGAGCCTCATTGCTGAATGTGGAGAAGGTGGTGAAGCCGCCGCACAACCCAACTACCAGCAGAAGTCTCAAGTCTGGAGACAGACTGTGACGGGCAATCCATGAGCCAAACAAACCAATGAGGAAACATCCGATGATGTTTACCGCGAATGTCCCCCAAGGAAATGCCGCAGAACTGAGCCATCTGCCTATCAAATATCTCAGCATACTGCCCGTGCCTCCACCTATGAATATCAATAACAGCTGTTTCATATCTTCTTTATTACCTTTGCCGGATTTCCCACAGCGATGCTATTTGAAGGTATGTCTTTCACAACTACACTTCCTGCACCTATGGTTACATTGTCTCCGATTGTCACACCTGGAAGGATGGTGGCGTTTCCGCCTATCCAGCAGTTGTCGCCGATGGTGACAGAGCGCGCCCATTCCTGCCGGGTGTTTCTTGCTATGGGGTCTGTAGAGTGGCAGGCTGTATATATGTTGACGTTCGGACCGATGAAGCAGTTGTCGCCAATGGTCACCATGGCTTCGTCAAGAACCGTGAGGTTGAAGTTCGCGAAGAAGCGTTTGCCTACACGTATGTGCTTGCCGTAGTCACAGTAAAATGGCTGGTTGATGAACGTGTCCCCATCGCACTTGCCGAGTATCTCGTGCAGTTTCCTGTTACGTTCCTTTATCTGCGTTGGTCGTATCTGGTTGTATTCCCAGCAGAGGTCCTTGCATAAGTTCAGTTCTCTCAATATATCTTCGTCCATAGCGTTATAGACCTCGCCACCAATCATTTTCTCGTATTCTGTCTTCATATTGTTTGTAATCCTTTCTTTCCATCATCTACATTTTTATGCACGAACTTTTGTTTTCACGATACACTTTTATGCATGAACTTTAAGCGTCTTGCTACATTTTTATGCATCCTAAATTCCGCAGCACTTTAGTTTAACTTTTTTATAAGTGCCTGAGCAACAAAAAGTTCTTGCTTAGGCAAGCGGCAAAGCCGATCAGCTCAGGATTTTGCCATGTCAGATTTTTCACTTACCTTAGTGCTGCAAATCAAGACAAGCAAAAATCATCAATGACATGGCAAAGGTAAGCATGAAATCTGAGAAAATCACTCCTTTTGGAGGAATATTTCATGTGAGGGAGCATTTTTCCCGTTTTGTTGGTCCGGTTATCGACAAAGTTCTGGGGCTTCGGTGCACATCGTTCGGCTATCAAAGCGCGATATAGTGGGTTCTCCCATGCATAATCACGTCTATAGTGGCAAGACAAGCAAGGATGTCACGCAAAAACCAGTGTGGGGGACACTTTTTTCTGCATTGCCAGACAACAAAATTGACTGCTTAAAGTAACAAGACAAGTTATGATGAGGAGTTAAATGGGAAGTTATGATGAGGAGTTAAATGGGAAGTTATGATGAGGAGTTATAATGGGGAGTTATGATGAGGAGTTATAATGGGGAGTTATAATGGGGAGTTAAAATGAGGAGTTATTATGAGGAGTTATAATGGGGAGTTATGAGAGGAGTTATAATGGGAAGTTATGATAAGAAGTCCAGCTCCAGCTCCAGAAGCTAAGACAACAAAGAGGAAGGGCAAGTAAGCCCCTCTTCT
>CAMCLD010000022.1 GCA_945875635.1 uncultured Prevotella sp. | reverse complement strand
AGTCGCCACATTTACAGGAACGGATTTCCCATACACCGCAACATACAATATTGGTGCAGCAGGAGAATATTATTTCTATGTTAATGATGGTGCGAAAAACTATTTTCATACGAATCAAGAAATAAATACAGATGGTGGTTCTGCTACTATATATCAGTATAACGAAAATTTTTTTGACCGAGTTGTTAAATTGATAGCACCAAGAGCAGGAGAATATACCTTCAAATTTGATCATGTAAAAGATACGGAATATACACTCCAGTGTAACTTCCCTTCGGAAACTGAGGCAAAATACACCGTCACTATCTCCGCTGGCGAAGGTGGTTCTGTCTCTCCTTCCGGAGACAAGCAGATAGGCTCTACACCTGTTGAAGTCACCGCCACCCCAAACTCCGGCTATAAGTTTGTCAACTGGACAGCAACCGGTGGTGCCAAAGTTACTAACCCATCATCTCCCAAAACAACAGTGACAGCAACAAAAGCCGGCACCCTCATCGCCACCTTCAAGGATACCAGAACTCCGGATCCGACACCGACTCCGACACCTATATTAGGCAATAACTTCTATCTCGTAGGTGATTTCCTGAATACAGATGATGGCATAAATTACGACTGCCGCTATTTCAAACTATCAGAGACAGCAGCAGCAACAGCGGCAAGGGATGGTGTAGAGGAGTATTCTATAAATATCCCCACAACGCTTGCAGTGAATGTCCAGATACTTGCTACAGATGAGAAAGGTTCTACCGCATTGTACGGTCCAAACGGAGAGGTTACAATAAATAAGACAACACCTTCTGAAAGCGGCTCTACGACTGGCACATTGGTAGCGGCTACAGATACTCCAACAAACTATTTCAAGTTTGAAGACAGGACAACAGGTAGAACAACGGAGACTCCAGATGCAAACGATGGACTGTACACCATAACCGTAACTGTAACAAATGGTGTTCCCACTAACTACACCATCACGCACAATCCTCTGACACGTGTGGCGTACTATCTCCCTAATACATCTAATGCTTCTGTGAAAGAATCTCTTAACTCAAGGTCGGGAGAAACAGAAGCATTCAATAATGTGTTCTTCGGACGTGTGTATCTGCCTGCTGGCGTCGCATGTTATGTCTTGTCAAACTATCTGGGCAATTATGATAGTAACGCAAAAACTGATACAAAGAAAAAGTTGTATCTGCAAGGAAACAGATCAGGAGGAAACCCGGATACAAATGCTGATGGCGCAGAGAAAGATAAATATACAAAGGTATATCCTATAACAATGGACAACGGAACTGATACCGATGCAAAACCATTCGTCTTCTCAACGACAGAAATAGTTGCCATGAACCTTGAATATAATCCGAGAAGAGGTCACGGCAGTTATATAGCTGAGGGTATCACTGGCGAGGTGCTTCGTTCACAAAAGACAACGCATGCAGAAGATGGATCAAGCATTACTGTTCCGACAATTACGGAACTGAGGATGGTCGGACCTGCTGTCGGAGACGATACATGGGATTATAATAATGGTGTTGTGATGAACTACAACATGGCTGAACAGTGCTGGGAGGCTACAATCAATACGTCTGCTAAAGCTGGAGCAAAATTCCGCTTCGTGGCAAATAATACATGGGAGAATAGCTGGCAGGAGAACGGAACAGCCGAAGCAGACAAGGCAAGGATACCGTATAATGTTGATGGCGTTGGACATGCTGCCACGCCAGCAGACCCTAACGAGGTGTCGTACATATCCCTGAAACAAGATCAAGTCAGAGATGAAAATTATGACATTATCTTCAACCGAGACCCTGGAACATGGAGAGTGCGTTTCTACTTCACATCACAACAGATAGATGAAAATAATTATAAGTATATCTTCAAATACACCATCAACGGCTATAAGTCTGTTCTCCGCACATATTGCTCAAGCGTGGCACAGAAACCTAAAGCGGATTCAAACATCAAGGTATATGGTGCATACGCTTTTGATGGCAAAGAGGCTACAAAGAGCGGTACCATAAAGCTCTACGAGATGAACTATATCCCTGCTAATGAGGGCGTGATACTCTACAGCTCTAACACAATCGACGAGGCAACTATCGAAACAGTTATGGAATCTCACACCCCTTTAGCAGGCGAGACAAAGTACATAAACATTCCTGATGACAAGTACTATAACTATCTCAAAGGTACACTCGAGGATACAAAAGTCAACGCTTCTGTCTTTGATGGAAACAATGTCAGGACGCACCGCAACTTCTTCTTCAACTATTTCAGCAAATCCGGATGTTACACAGATGGCGCTACCGACTACCTAGGCTTCTTCAGAATAAAGTCCGGCAGTACGTGTTATGCCAACCATGCTTACCTCAGCCTCCCGACAGATATTCTTGCATGGAATGGGCGGACATTCGGACAGGTTATGGACCAATATGAGAAAACAGGAGAGGTTGCAAGTTTGAAGAATGGAATGAGAATTATCTTCTCTGACGGCAGCGATTGGGTTGAGGATGTTCCAACGTCTATCACTACCATAAAGGATAAGAATAGAGTGTTTGACAACTATTATTATACCTTGCAGGGAGTTAGAGTTGAGAAGCCACTAAAGGGTATATATATCCATAATGGCAAGAAAGTAGTTATAAAGTAATTAAGATTAAGATATGGAAAAGAATATATATATAGCTCCAGATGCAGAGGTCTTATACTTTAATCAGGAATTACTCCTGTTAACAGACTCTGAAGATGGACCATGTGACAACGGACTGTCAAAGGGTGATGTCTTTGACCGTGACCTTGACAACTACAAGGATGTAGAGATTCCTGTGGATCATTACAATCCATGGGAGGACTGAAAGAGACTTTTTTACATGCAGTTTTGTTATATAGTTTGAGTTAATTTTAAAATGATGTATGCAATGGAAAAGAAAAGTATTTCAACTAACGATTATTATCAACAAACCATTGCGGATGGTAAAGGCTCTGTGAAGAGCATTGCCAGTTGGCTCATCAATTACATTGACAGTCAACATTAAAGCGGTTTTGAGTTAAGAAAGAGCGGGGAGCGTATGGGGTGCCATATTCTCTCCGCTCCTTTTTTTTCAAAGCTGTATAGTAACTGTTCAAGAATTATTGTAAGCAGCACGCCCTACAGAGCGTGCTGCTTGATATGTGTAGCGCAACATGTTAAATAATTATTGTAAGCAGCACATCCTGCAGTGCGTGCTGCTTGATATGTGTAACGCAATAGCTTGCGTTGGCGATAAGATTATTAATCTATCGGCTCATGGAAACAATAGTCCCAATAGAGACAGACCTCTTTCCAAGGGTTTCGTCGATAATTTGCGACAGATGGTGCTCAAAAAGCTCCATAACGTGAAAAATTCCTCCGAATGGAGTAAGTTTCTCGGATTTTATTTGTACCTTTGCCATGCCGTGTTAATGAATTGCTAATTTGTTTTTGCACCACTAAGTTAAGTGATTTTTTTGACATGGCCAAATTCTGAGCAACTTTTTGTTGCTCAGGACGTTATAAAATATTAAAGACTATTGTGGTGCGGATTTTAGGAAATATAAAAACATCATTCAAGTATTACTTATGAAAAACCATCATCTTTTTGTTTGGGCAAAAACAATAATGCTTCTTCTTTCTTTTGCTACCTTGGACAATGAATCACATGCTCAGGTATCAGCGGGTACATATATGATATTGTCTTCAATCAACAATAATCATGTTATTGACCTGAACGGCAGTCAAATTAACGATGGCAACAACATACATATCTGGACTAAGAACTATACCGATGCACAGAAATGGATGATCTTTCCTAACGGTGACGGCACCTATACTATCGCATCCATCATCAACAGGGACCATGTCATCGATCTGAACAACAGTAAAATTAACGATGGCAACAACATACACATTTGGACCAGAAACAACTCTAATGCACAGAAATGGTATTTTGAGAAGAGCGGATCTTATTACATCATCAGGAGTGCTGTCAACCGGGATTATGTTATCGATCTGAATAGTAGTCAGATCTTCGATGGCAATAACATACATATCTGGAAATTCAATAATACCAATGCACAAAAATGGGTATTGACCAGGATATCAACAAGTGGCGGACAAAGCAAGACAAACACAAACAAGACAAACACAAACAAGTCAAACAATTCTTCCTATACCCCCCAGCCTATTCAAGTTTTTGACAATTGTCTTGGATGTAACGGCAGCGGCAGATGTAACCAATGTGATGGTACAGGAACCCACTGGTACTGGTCAGGGCTTAACCATCGCTCCATGCCTTGCTCTTCATGTGGACACTCTGGTGTTTGTCCTGTATGTAATGGTAGCAGGGGCTCTTATCACACAGAATACCGATAATAATTATTGACGACAGTAAGGAGCAAAGCGTTCATACACAAGTGCATAATTAACGCTTTGCAAGTTCTTCGCGTGACAATTGTCGGCTGTTGTTGGCTTGTGCCATAACCGTCATTCCGTTTGCCATGATTACGATGGCAATAATGATGGTTTGGAGTAATTGTTTCTACGTTATATAGTTTGAGTTAATTTAAAAATGATGTATGCAATGGAAAAGAAAAGTGTTTCAACTAACGATTATTATCAACAAACCATTGCGGATGGTAAAGGCTCTGTGAAGAGCATTGCCAGTTGGCTCATCAATTACATTGACAGTCAACATTAAAGCGGTTTTGAGTTAAGAAAGAGCGGGGAGCGTATGGGGTGCCATATTCTCTCCGCTTATTTTTAATGCCTTCTTATAGATAATCCCCAACAAATCAACAGAACATATCCGTGAGATCAATGGCATGTTTGTCGAAGAACGCAGGAGGGTTCAGAAGCGATACAAGGAATATGATGGCTGTTATCTGGGACATTACGCCCAGTGGTTCTTCTGGTTCTTCTTCACCATCGGATTCTCCGTGGTGGCAGGGGGCCTCTCCGTGCTGATAGCACAGTATTTTGCACAATGAACAAATCAAAGGGCTGCTCTAATGGAACTGCTCTTTGATTTATTGTTTATCTGCAACTTATTTGATTTTACGAACAACACTGAAAACAGAACTGAAAACGACCTGTTTGCGTAACTTTACCCTATGAACAATTGATTTCTGAATTTACGATTGACAAGTAAATATATAGGAGTTCTTTTCTTGTGTTAGCTGAAAAGTTTTCAGAAATCGCAGGAAAAAGCAACAATAATATTTTCAATGTTATACGTTTGGGGGCAAGAGAAAATCTCAAATAGGAGTTCTTTAGATGTAATTCAAACTGAACTTCGCAGAGATTTCGTTTGAACATGTGTTCCCATACAAAGTACAGAGGTAACAATAGAATGTCCATTTCTCTACTAGTTTCTTGAACCACTTTGAAATCAACTATCCCTGCTTCTATATCGAAACACTTCCTTTTTTGTTCTTTCAAAAGAGAAATGTTTTCTTTTACAATTTTAATATTAGCCTTACGCATAAATCTTGATATTAGTAACACACATGGCATGGTGTCCGCCCTTTTCTTTCTGCCTTTTCCAAGGTTGTTGTTTTGACAGAATGTCCTTGAATAGTTCTGCACCAATCGTGATGATATCTTTTCCCATACGGTGTTATATACACTTCTCTTTCGGAATTTGATGAATGAAATGAAGCAATTCCACTGATTTCATTGTTTCGCACATCGCTTCCACATGCTGATAGAACAAGTGTCACCGATATAAATATCCCAAAATTTACCCTTTTCATAATTCTGTGCATTGAAATTTAAAAGATACTGATAGTTGTATTACCTAAGTCGTCCGTATGGGCAGAATAGAAATTCCCATTACTGTCATACCCTGTTGTATTACCGAAATCATCGGTATAAGTGTGATAGAAGTTCCCATCGGAATCAAAACCTGTTGTATTTCCGCAACCATCAGTATGAGAGTAGTAATAATTTCCATCAGAGTCGTAGGCAGTAGTATTTCCAGAATCGTCCGTATGTGAATGGTAGAAATTGCCATTGCTGTCAAAACCATTAGTATTCCCATAACCATCGGATGAAGCTCTGTAAAAGTTGCCGTTAAGGTCATAAGCTGTAACGTTGCCACAATCATCGATTGACACATGATAATAGTGGCCATTCATATCAGTGATAGTAAAGTCTGTTTCTCCACAGGTTTTCATCGTATAGCTATTGTATTCCGAAGAATATACATAATCTTCGTCCTCAATATCATAATAGGCTACTTCACTATCTTCATACACCTTGCAAGAACCTGTATAAAACGTAGCACTATTGTATTGTGGGTCAACATTAGGATAATTGTTGCTGATCACTTCGTCTGACGAGTTGTTATACTTGTTACAACTTGCAAAAACAACTGTGGCAATAGCCAGAATAAAAATTTTCTTCATAATCAGTTTTGTTTATTTGGTCCTTTTACTCTTTATGTTGGATAAGCATAAAAGGTTAACACCCACAAAGACAATTTTGGAACAAATTTTTTAAGAAACAAAAAAAAGAGTTGAACACATTTGCATCCAACTCCTCTTTCTACTGATACGACTTTGATTGTCATCCAAGCGTATGGCACATCCTCAATGCGAATATCGCCAGAGCAACGGCAATCATCCACAGATTTCTTTCAAACCAGCTTTTCTTAGGTCTAGACTCATTATTATTTTGTTCCATTGTCTTTTACAAATAGTTTCAATATGAAGTAAATAATTCCTGCCAAAAGTATGATAGTAATCATAGCCTACTACTATTTATTAGTTTACCATCCTGTACTTGTTCCTAAGATGCTACCATATGGGTCTCGATAGGTTGTGGTTGTACCTCCACTGTAGTTTGAATTTGTTGTAGCTGTTCCAGTGATACTTCCGTAAGGGTCTCTAAACGTGGTAGTCGTACCACCACCGTAGTTTGACGTTGTGGTTGCTGTCCCAGTCGTGCTTCCGTATGGGTCACGATAGGTTGTTGTATAACCACCACCATAGTTAGAAGATGTTGTAGCGGTGCCTGTTGTGCTTCCGTACTGGTTGCGGTAAGTTGTTGTGGTTCTGCCTCCATAGTTTGATGATGTTGTGGCTGACCCAGTTGTACTACCGTACCGATTGCGGTAAGTGGTTGAGTAACCTCCACCATAATTCCGGCTTGTTGAAGAAGATCCAATGGTGCTACCATACTGGTTGCGATAGGTGGTTGTGTACTGTGCGAAGCAAGAAACTGATGCCAGAATGCAGATGGCGGCTGTTGCAAAATACTTTTTCATTTTGAGTGATATTTTAATTGTTACTAATGTTGTTCTTTAACCTTTATGCATGGAATGAGATAAAGGTTAACAATGAGATTACAAATTTTGTTCTTTATTGAATGTTTACGTTTGATGGTGTCGGTACCAACCTACGTATTTCATCACTACAGATAACAACGTTACATTGCTTATGAGTATGATTTCCTACATATCGGTAAACGAGTCCTGTATGGCTTACTTTACACATATCAAAAAGTGCTTTGCTGTCAGCATCATTCACACCGTTTTCTATCATGGAGTTCTTCACAGCATTTATATTCTTGTTGAGTTCATCAATAGAATACAGGCTCTCGTCCATTTCTGCTGTGATGACTATGTTTTCTCCATCCAAACTGAAGTCTGTCATCGTTATGCCTTCTTCTATCTGCATAGGTAGATTCGCCCTTTCTGCCTCCATGCTCATCGACAACAGCGAATAGAGTGCTTCGTGCGGATCAAGTTCAAAGCGCTTTCTCAACGACTGTATTTCATTTGCCGTAGCATAACACTCGAACTTTCCTTTGGCCGAATTGCTTATGACAATCTTCAATCCGCAATTCTCTTCTACAAGCTTGTCCATAAGCACATTTCCTTGATTTCCACCCTGTCCGTTGAGACACAGGAAACACATCAACAAAGCGTCTTTCACCTTTTCCGGATCTACACTACTCATCAGATTGTAAAATGGATTGTCGTATGACAGATAATAGGTCAAGAACCCATTCTCCAAATGTATTGCAGTGACAGCACCATTGCCAAGTGCTACGGGTATTGGACAGTTCCGATTGGCACGAGCAACCTGGGCTGCAAACGAGTTCTCATACATGGGGCGTGTAATAATCCTGGCAATGTTGCCCAGTACTATCAGGCAAACAAATATGATGCCCGTTATTTTTAATACCTTTTTCATAGAACTACTTTTATTGTTGAATGATTATTTCAGCAGACCCTGTTTGGCGTTATTACTATCATTCTTCTTGTTGCGGAGCAAGAAAAAAGCGGGTAAGAAGGTCACTAGAGAAACACCGATGAGACCACCGACTGTTTCGGGGAAGCTAGGAGTGAACGCCTTAGGCAAACAAACGAAGCCTACAACGAGGAAGATGATTCCAAAAAACTTTTTCATATCTGTACCGTTTTTTTATTGTGAGTATTTTATTTCTTTATCCTTTATGCAAAAGGAAAACTAAAGGTTAACAAGGAGACATAAAAAAGTGCGAAGAAAAAAAGTTTCTCCGCACTAATATTGTTTTGATCGCATAATGGCTATAAGTCTAATTGCCACATATCTAATACCTACCCCCATTTTGTGTTTCTACAAACATATTTCTCATTAAGATTAATCCAACATAACAAACCCTGCCCAATAGTATGGGTCTTTGTATTTTTTGCGGACATCCATCATGGCAGTCCACAATGCCTGATGCTTTTCCATGCCGTTCGTTAGATATGTGTAGAACTGAGTCATCAGCATAGCTGTTGCATCGTCTTGAACTTTCCATAATGACATGACAATCGTCTGAACTCCGGCCAACTTGAATGCACGTTGCAACCCATAAACACCATCTACGGGGTCAACCTTTCCTCTGGCAGTTTCACAAGCAGAGAGAACGACCAACTTTGTGTTAGATAAATCCAACCTCGATATTTCGTCTGCTGTCAGTATGCCGTCCTCTACATTCGTAAGGTTGAATCTACCTTGCCAAATGTTGTTGCCACCTGCCAACATCAGCCCAGCCCACATCAAGTAAGAGTCCTTTTGAGAGTAGATGTTAGTTGTAGCCACGAATTTGTTCCCTTCTGCCTTCTGGGGCGTGTCAATGACGAAGCCATGGGTTGCTAAATGCAGAATATCGGGAGAACGTCTATGAAGACTCTTGAAAGACTCTTCGTTTGCTGCAATGCTGTCAAAAACAGAGACTGATATGCCTTTTTCGTTAAGCAATTTGTATATACTCTCAATTTCCCTCTTTGTTGAAGGTATTGGTCCCCACTTGCCTCTTTCATTTTCTGAACGCAGAGCCAATTCTGACCCTATCTCCGTTCCGCTATACTCATTATAAGTGGAACTTGCTTCTGCCATGGCATCCATGCTTTCGTCATATTTAATGTTACCATACAATGCTGACGACTGATAAGACACACCTTCTGAAGCCTTAACATCACTGATGTTTGCCGTTGATGATACACGACACATGGTATATTTCTCATTCAGCATCACTCCAGTTTCGTCCCGAAGAACTTCAAAGTTTATGTTATTCAGATAGCCTGTTGGAGAATAATAAACTTTCCGCACGCCATTCATGTATGGTAGAATTTTATTCCATAACATATTATGCAGCGTAATAGACTTATTAGATGCGTATAGATTGTTTATTAACAATTCGTCCGACTCTATATTGTCGAATACGGCTTCCACACTATCTACATTCTCCAACGACACAAGTACAGGATGATCAAAATCCTTGCGCATAACGAAAGCGCCATAGTATGGTTGTACATCAGGATAGTGTTCCATCCTGGGAGCATAACAAAACTCTATGGCAATTTCGTCATCATTCAACGAAGCCTTAACGTCTTGCCAAGTTCTTGATTCTTTATTTAGTAGCTCACCTAAATTGCCTATAGCCTCCAGCATTCGCTTCTCATATTTTGTTATCTCATGCGATAAAGAGTCTTTCTTGAAAGCGTCTTCTGTTTTAAAGGCCAACTGAGTCTTAAGATTCTTATATATGTTATAGTCCGTCTGTAACTGTGCATCCGTCAAATTGGCAATATATATATCTAATATTCTTGAAGAATTTTGCAACAGGCTCTTGCAAAACAACGCATTGTTGTATGCTATAGATTGGGCTTGATTGTCATTCGTGTGGTATGCTACAAGGTTGTTAGTAAAAATTAGCTCTTTTGAGATTTGAGTCCAATAATTGCTTCTTTCTACTCCCGCAAAAAACGAAAAAATTCCAGCAATATTATTTATTGCGTAATTATTCATTTCTTCAAGGGCTTCGGCAGTTTTCTTCTTGTCATTTAAATACATGCGACACAAGGCAAGGTTTTGGGAGAACAGGTACATGCTGTTAACGTCGCGGCTATTTAACGACGCAAGTAGTTGTTCTGCATCCGCCAATTTCCCTTGCTTCATATACATAGCGGCAAGGTTGTTTGCCGTCATAGCCCATGCATCTTGAACATCCATGTTGCCACAAAAATCCTTCACAATGCTTTCCAATGTAGATACGGCTTCTTCTATGTCACCTATGGCCTCATATACTAAAGCTGCAGTACTTAACAATGTTATACCGACATTCCCATTATCTTTCAATGGGCCTATGCGTTCTTCAAAAACAGAGAGGGCTTCGTCTATATACCATTTTGAATCAAGATAGAAGTTTGCATCTAGATATTCACCAGCTTCTGCGTATATCATAGCGATATTTGCAAGATTTTTCGAATATTCAACTCCGTAGTTACCAGCCTTTTCCAATAGACTGCAAGCAGCATGGCAATAACGAAGTGCCTTTGGATAATCCTTCAGCCTATATGCTATTAATCCTGCACTAGAAAAGAATGTTTGCACATATTCAGCTGGCAAGTTCCCTATGCTTATTCCAATTTCTTGGTTAAATGACTCTATTTCCCTTTGAGCAGATGCGAAATCTCCCATCTGCATATAAACATTTGCCAATAAGTTTACTATGGCAGCATATCTTATAGTGTCCGCATACTCTTCATTTTTTATTTTGTCTTTATACTGGAGTAATGATTGTAGAGCAACATCTCCTTTTCCTGAAACGACTAAAGTTGTACAATCTTCAATAGAGATTATGTCAGACTTTTCTATTTCAGAAACATCTGTAACTCCTATTGTAATTGCGGTTTGCATCTTTAATGCTTGTCTCATTTGTCGCATCATAGCAGGATCAGAAGCGCAGGCTTTTTCATATATACTGATTGCTTGATTCAGCAACAATTTACTTTCATCTACTTGAGTCTGAGGAAGAACTGTGATGTAGTATAATGCCACGGCATATTGAGCAGAGTTCTCTCCATAAACATCTTTAGCTACATAGGCGTATTCCCTACAAAAAGTTTCTCCTTCATTATACTTGTGCATATCGCGTACTAAGATAAGACACAAGTCAAGTAAACTTTGTGCGTAACCGATAGTCTTTTTAGCTTCTGCATATGGCTTGAACCATCTATGTATAGAAAGAAGGAGTTGCAATGTGGTTTCTTTATCACCTTCTTGATATAGAATATTATAGTAATCATGAGCCAGTTGCCATAAAGACGGAAGAAATTCAAATCCAGGCATATAATCATCGGCTTTTATTTCATCGTCTATTACAGCATCCAAGTATTCTTTATATTCACGCTTCAGAGATTCTGTTGGATTGGCATTCCACATATTTGAAGTAAGCAGTCCCCATAACAGAATATATGAAGGTGTTTCACCTTGTTGTTCCAAGGAATCCCTTTTGGATTCTAAATAGACTCTTGCAATAGAATCTCCTTGCTGAGCTTTAATCAATTGGACATTCTTTACTAAAAGATTGTCTGTTTCTTGCGCAAAAGAAGAAATGCTACATAATAGCAGTAATACAAACCAGATAACTCTTTTCATTTCGACTCACATTCTTTTATATTATCAAGTGTACGCTGCATAGCATAACCATTCAGTTTTATTTGAAGGTCTTTGCTCTTGTTTAGGTATAATAGAGCTCTTGCATAATCTTGTTCAAGCATGTATGCCCTACCAAGATTATGATACATTGTAGTTAGCAAAGCAAATTCATTCCCAATATTCTTAAGACATAGTTTAATTCCATCCTCTAAAACATCTATAGCTTTGGAACTATCATTTGTTTTTAACAAATAGAAGCCATACTGGGAATAATATGCAACCTTTGTGCTATCAGAGACGACAGAGAACAAGCCTTTTGTTTCCTCAAATAGCATTTGGGCTTTATTGAATTGTTGGGCATTACTGCAATCTATAGCCCACATGGTAAGATGCTTGGCGTATTCGTCATTGCCATCGATTTCTTTCAAATATGGTGCAGTTAGTTCTGCATATTTTATAGCCTCGTCATACTTTTGCATTTTCGAGCATAGAGAGTACATGTCATAATATAATAATTTTAAAGTTAAAGAGGTTGTATTGTTATCTATCATGAATTCTGCTCTTTTATAATATTCAAGGGATTTAGTTGGATTAGTTTTAAAGTAGCATCTTCCAAGATTCCCCAATGAACGCAAATGGTTTGGTTGCTTGCCATCCCAACACATTTCCAAGTACATTGTTCCATAAGAATAATTACCAGCTTCAGCAAACGCATTACCAATCCATTCGTACAAATTATGATTGTGCCAATCGTATTCTTTGGTATGTTGAATGTATTTAACTGCCTCTGGAAGTAAACCTTCAACAACTTCAGCCTTGTTTTGCTTTGCCATTATCTCAAGATAATCCTCATAAGCATGGCAAACATATTCACTATGTACTTGATAAGACCGTCCAACGTTAATCATGTCTTCAAGAAGTACGATGATCTCCTCTTGTCTATTTTGAAACCTTAGCTTTAGTCGCAATAAATCTGCATATAAAAGATATTCATCATTCGTCTTTCCGATATTTGATTCAATTAATTCTAAAATCTTATGATAGGTTTCTATTTCTTCATCATATCTTTTTTGTGCGTCATAGGATTCTGCTAAATCGAACAACCCTTTTACTCTATTCGACCAGCGATCAGATGGAAAACCTTCTACCTTTGAGTTGATTTTAATTGCACATTCTTTTGCTAACTTGGTATAACCAAGTTTGTCATAAACTTCCGTTAATTCACTTAGTGCTTGTGTTGTTATCCCACACTTGAATCCTAGAACATTTCCACGAATCATAACCCTGCGAAGATACTTTTCAGCACTGTGATATTGTCCTAATTTGTTGTAGCAGGAACCAATCCCGTATATCAATTCAAGGTAATTGCAATCTTCGTGAGGCAGCTTTTCCATTTTCAGAAGAGCCTTGCTCAAGTATGGAATAGCCTCCTCGTATCTGTCTAAAAAATAAAAGCATGATCCCATCTCGTAATTGTACATCATTATACAAGAATCACCATGCTCATAGGTTTGGGATTCATCTATATTTTGCAGAAGTACAAGGCTTTCTTTGTATTTCCCGCCTTCTATCAAAGCATACGCATCATCAATAACAGAAGGAACATTCTGGGCCTTTATGGGTCGTACAAACGACAATGCTGAAATTAGCAAAAAGACTATCAAATAGAACTTACGCATAGGATTGTCATTTTTCAATTATCTCCCAATATCCGCCTCTGTCTGGACCAACCCTGCGGATGAAACCATTTTCACGCATAGTCTTGATTCGCTTTTCAATGGCACGTGAGGATAGGCCAACCTTCATGGCTATTTCTGCAGCAGACACTTTAGGGTTGTGGCGAATGGCACTGAGAATGCTTTGAACTACATCTTGAGGCTTGTCCGAACCAGCACTGCCTTTCTCCGAACTCGACGCCGAACCTTTTTCCGAACTAGTGCCGGTTTTCTCCGAACCGTTTAATTGGCTCTTGTTTGCTAAGGAAAGAAGGTTGTTCTCACACCCTGCATGAACAGGGATGTGAATAAGGAATGTCAAGCGGTCGTCGGTCGTTTCAAAGGTTGCACGGGGAGAGCCGTTGGCGGCAAGTTTCTCTTGTATGGTGGGTACACCTGTTGAACGACCTTCTGTAAGATCCAACTCCTTTAGGAAATCACCAAGGTAGCGGTTGCGATAGCGTCGGCTTTTAAGAAGGTCGCCCTTTTCAATATCCGACATAGGAATGCTTCGGTCAGGCCCAGGGCAGTTGAGAATAGAAATGCCACTGGGTTCTACCGTTATCTCAACGGGTTCATGTTGATCGTAGGCTCTATGGTACAGGCTATTAACGACGGCTTCTTCCAGAGCATCGTAGGGATAGTTCCAGAAACGTTTGGCCTCCTGCTTGCCAGAGACCTTTTGAACGACCTCGTACACGATATTTGTACTGAGGTAATCCAGCGTTTGCTTAATCATCTGCGGCACACTGCCTTTGAAGGTTTTCTCTGTGAAGTTATGCGGATTCTTCATCTTTCCTTCTGGGAATACAACGATATCAATTTGTGTGTAAGGGAAGAACTTCTCAGGCGATTCGCTAAACATCATGGCTGACACATTCTTCAGCCAACGTTGTTCCGTAGGACCAGCATACAGATTCATTTGATCAAGAACCTCTGGCAATGGGCGAGTCCAAAGCTCATCAGACAGTTTGCTGCCAACCTTGACAAGATAGTCACGCAGCAAGACCATCGAAATATCTTCCAACTTGATATCGGGATTTCCTCGCTCGTCGAAAGGTTCTCTGACTGCCATCATGCGCAGTTCATCCAGAACTTCGCCTTTTGCCTCTATAGAGGTGGATCCATATCGAATGTAAATGACGGGTCGCTTTACTTTTGCTGTCACGTCCGAAGGAATAGAATACGGACGACGATTTCCAGAAGGCACCCACAGAACAATGACGTGTTTGCCATCTATCTCTTCCACGAAAATCTTGGCGGCATAGTATGGCTCGAATAATTGATTGTAGCGTTGTAGGTCCTTTTGGATGTGGTCGAGTTTTTCAAGTGGCACACCTTCCACTGGCCGCTGTGCAATGCCATCCACTTCGTCAACACCCACAAGAATATAGCCGCCCCCGATATTGTCTATGTCGTTGGCAAAGGCACATATGCTGTGGTAGATGCTGATGGGATTCCAGCCCTTTTTGAATTCAATTCGGTTTCCTTCGACCTTACGCTTATTCAGCAAGTCTTCTATATTAACAGGTAATGCCATCGTCTTATAATTCCTCTATCTTTTGCTGTAATTCTCTAACTTGTTTGCCCATCACATTGTCGGCATCATAAATTGTAGCCATCTTCGCCAGAATAGCCAAGGCTTCTTTCTTGTTATTGTCTTTCAGATATGCAATGGCAAGGTTCCAACCAATTTCTGCCGAATAGTCGGTGTAGTCATTGTAGGATTCCATGGTAGAGAGTTCCCAACAAAGCGATAGTTCATGTATCGTTTTGCCAAGGTCGGTATTGTCTTTCACATTCTTGAAAAGTATCTCCAGTTTCTTCTCGGCATCAGAAGATGTCGCAGAGCCACGGGAAACCATCTCTGTGGTGAACGAAGAATTGCCATATTCCTCACCAAGCCCCGTGATGTCTCGGTAGTCGCTATAGCCAATACCCAACCACACGATGAATACCAGTGAAGCAGCAATGGAAAGCCATGCAGCAGGCTTACGCATAGAAAAGACTTTCGTTGTAGCGGGTTGCGCCACAGTTGCCTCAAGGAATGCGTTTTTTGTTGCATTTTCCACGCTTTGCTTGTTGGAAGCTAGTATAGCGCCTATGGTTTCCCTGTCTTGCGCAGTCCCTACTTCCTTTAGACCTTTAATGAGCCGAGCCATTATGATTGCTCGCTCTTTCATTTCAGGCTTTTCTTCCAGTTCTCGCAAGAATGCCTGATCTTCTTCACCCGACATCTGCCCTTTCAGATAAGATGCAATGCGGTCGTCTTCTTCAAGTAGTCTATTATCTATTTTATTGATGTCCAATTTCATATGCCCCAAATATTAGTCAAATAAATAATTCGATATTTCCGTAAAGCGGGCTCTAAACTTTTCACCGCATCGATGTTTTGTCACTTTGACAGAATTTTCACTATTGTAATTAAACATCTTGGCAAGTGTTTTCATAGAAAAACCGTCACGATAGAATCCCCATAGTAATTTGTCGCATGGGGATGGCAACTTTGATACGATTTCCCTGACGACGGCCTCTTTCCGCGCTTCAATGTCTTCTGTATCATCTTCCAGAGCAAGTAGTCTGTCTATCCTTTCATCCTCAAATTCGTCTTTTGTACTATTTGGATACTCGTCAATGGTATTCAGTTCCTTGCCCATGCCACGCATCCTCTCGTATGCCTTGTTTCGACATATACCTATAAAATAAGTTGATAACGAAGATGTTAATACGAGTTCCCCATCTGTTATCTTCTTATAGAGTACGATAAATGCCTCCTGGAATATATCTTCACAGTCTGAGCGTGACAAGGAAAACGTCCCCTGTAGATATGCAAGGGCTTTATCCCATTGTTCAGCAGCAAACTTGTTGAGTTTCTGTTGGGTTTGTTGTAATTCTATAACAGCCATATATTTCTATTCAAGACTTGATTCATAAACCATATTTTGACGGGTAAGATTACTTGCCATATACTTTTCCACATCCTTAACCCAGCCTAACCCCCGGTTCAAAGGTTGAACTAATAGGACTTTATTGGTGTAGTACGACAAGGGACCGTAATAAGTATTCTCCTTTTTTATTTCGTAGTTAGACTGATAGGAACGGCAGGCTTCCATGATAATAATATCAGCAAAGCCTTGTTTCTTGGGTATTACGAAATGCCCCTTGGCATTTATTCTAGGATGGAAATCTTTCGCGTTGGGGCTAAATCCCTTTTTTGTTCCACGACAGAAGTTTTCATCCTCTTCCTCCTCATTGCCCATGTACGAATTTCCAGCGTGACAGGCATCAATTACCACGCAGACAAATCCACTCTTGCCGACAGTCTTCCTAAGATTATTAAAATAGGTGTGTAGTTCATCGTCAATAATGTGGTTGGATCCATCGTACACACCTCGTTTATATGTCATCATAGCATCATACGGCACGATGGCCTCATCCCATCCATCTTCTTCGTCACCATTCATATCCTCAAAGGGCTGTCCATGACACGAGAAGTGCAAATAGACAACATCGCCAGCCTTTACTTCTAAAAGGAGTTTCCGAAATGCCTTACGAATGTTGGTAGCAGTCGCATTTGAATTGACCAAAGAAGTAACACTAAAACCTTTTAATTTCAACGTGTTTCCTATCATCAAGACATCATTGGCTCCATGAATGCTGCCCCAAGATGCACCATCCATATTCTTATAGACGGGATAATTCGAGATGCCTATCAGCAATGCCCGTTTGTTGGCTGTCCACATGGGTACCACAACAAGCAACAATATGAGGACTAAAACATATTTTCGCATAGACAACATTTTTTGTTTGCAAAATTATTACTTTTCTCCGAACTTAATGCCGTTTCTCCGAACTTTTTGCTATTTTCTCCGAACAATTTTTTGATTTTTGTTATTGTTCAAGTCGGAGGAACACATTTATTTGCTTAAATTTCCACTATCACAAGAACAAATAATTACACGGGCTTGCTTGTAAATGACTTGTTATTCTAAAAGCCGAGTTTACCCGTAATAGAAGTTAAAAGTGTTAAATCTTCGCTTTTTACTCAATCTATAGAATCTACGTAATTACTTTTCTATCGTTTAACACGTAAATAACTGATATAAAATGATATACAAATACCAAGATTGTTCATACCCAGTGAACGGACTTACTTGACAACCTTTATTCTGGCGTAAAACCTGCCTTCTTGGCTTCGTCCTCAGTGCAAAGTTAGCAAATATCTGCGAAAAACAGTTCATATTCATGCACCTTTTCTCGCCATGGTAGAGCTCAAACAAGTTTGGCTCTGCTCATCTGGCTTAACGAAAACGTTCCTCTGCCAAATCAATCATCTTGTCGTAGGCCTTGGTACGTAGCTTCTCCAGTTCAGCCTCCTTCTGTGCCTGCTTCAAGGCGGCTTTCAACTCCCTAATCTGGTCATCCTTGCTTCTATTTGCCATTTCTTCATGGTTTTGGTTCTGCAAAGATAGCAATCTTTCCTGAGATACATACCTTCCTACCCATGCATAAAGCGTTTGCACCGAGCAAATGTGGTATTTATCTACCATTTTCTCAGCACTGGTCTCGCCAGCTAAAAACTCGATGACGATGGGAACTTTCTCTTCATCTTCATAGCGGTATGTCACCTTTTCAACATACCGATACTCTGTAAGCCCTGTAACAGGGTCAACATACTTGACACGATCTGTCCGTTTTGATGATCTTTTCATTGCCTTACTTTTTAGACCTCAAAATGTGTCAAGTTTTCTTAGTTCAAGTCAGTTGACCGACAGCATGTCGAAGACAAGCATAACTTGGACGGAGATTATCAAAACGTATGACATTTCTTTGTGTAGTATCGATATTTTTGTTATTTTTGCATCCGAAAAGAAATAACGCAAAATAGGAACCGCCGTATGCGGAACCGCATGTACGGTGGTGTGAGAGGTCGGTAAACATGAAAATAGGAGATAAACACCTATGATTAGTGTTTACCTCCTACTCGATTTGGCGGGTGCAGCGTTTTGGCACACCCTCAGGTTATGATTATATACGTTGTGTGAAATCTATATATAAGGTGGATTATTCATTTTGAGCTGACTTTTTATATTATTCCGCAAAATTAGTGGTTTTGTGCCGAATCGTATTGTTCCATTTCATTTCTTTTGGGGATTTCTTTGTAATTATGCACAGAAGTTAGTACTTTTGCAATATGCAAAGTGATTATGACAATTCTGCTTCAGGCTATATCGTTGACTCCTTTGAAGGTATCAGCCAGGTATTTACCGATGTGGAGATTCTGAACACATCGGAAACAAACGTTGTGGCGCGGGCCAAGCGGTATGGACGATGGTGGCTGCTGAAGGGACTGAACAGACAGGTTGCCAATGAGGTGGCATATCAGCAGCGGCTAAGAAAGGAACTGGAACTGCTGATGCAGTTGCAGCATCCCTTTGTGGTTGCTGCCGCAGGACTGGAGCATGTTGACAATATTGACGACTGCATCGTCATGGAATACGTGGAAGGCAAGACCTTGAAGGAGTGGCTGCAGGCTGCCCATCCTCGCAAGGAACGCAGAAGAGTGGCGATGGAGATGGCGGAGGCTGTTGGGTACATCCATTCAAAGGGCATCGTTCACCGCGACCTGAAACCGGAGAATATAATCATCACCAGTAATGGCGACAACGTGAAACTGATAGACTTCGGGCTGGCAGACACAGACAGCCATACTATCCTGAAACAGCCCGCAGGCACGCTCAAATACATGGCGCCGGAGCAGATGCAGACGGCTGTGGCTGATGTGCGTAACGACATCTATAGTCTTGGAGTCATCTTCAGCCAAATGAATCTGAAATGGGGCGCTATTACAAAACGGTGCCAGCTGCCATTGGAACGTAGATACCAGAACGTATCCGACTTGACGGATGCCATCAAGAAGCGTGAGAAGCGGAACAGTGTATTGGCATGGGCATTCATCATATTACTGGTTCTTGTGTTGGCAATCATGGTATATGCCCAATCAGTAAGAGTTGGGGAGTTGTCGCGGCAAGTGGACAGCAACCGACAGGACCAGGTCGGAATGCAGGAAAGAATGCAGGCGAGAATCCAGGGCACAGAGTCTTCATTGAATGACAGTCTGGAAAAAGTGACCATAGCCAATCAAAAGCTGCAAGAAAAGCAGCAAGCCCAGAATGCAAAACGCAAAAGGATAGACGATGCCATTGCCAATGGCAGAATTATTATTGACAAAACCCTGCACGCAGCCGGAGTGAAGCAGCATCTTGACACGTTGAAGAATTTCGCCTATTTCAGAAATGATGTCTTCGGCAGAATAAATAATGAAACCTGCAATCAATATCTTAAGACAATTAGCAAGGATTTCACAGAAAACGAAATGGCGGAAATCACCAACACGCTCCTTATATACCAGGGAAACAAGGTAAAGGAGTTCTGGGAACGTTATGATAAAATGAAAGAGACTTATGACAAAGCAATTATGCAAGGAAATTGAGACTTCCCTCAACCGGCGGATGCAGACCCCCAAGGACTTCGAGTTCCTGAGGGAACGCATTTATGCGCGACTGCACGTTCTTGTCAGCCGTACTACATTGATGCGTTTATGGGGATATATCGGCGAGGATGTCCAGCCACGCCTGAACACGCTTAATATCTTGTCGCAGTTTCTAGGCTATCATGATTGGGAGGAATATCAACAGAATTCCTTGCTTGCAAAAGAGCAGCAGAGCAGTCCTGTAATGAACAGGCGGCTGAGTGTCCCATCGTCCTTGGTACGTGGGGATTGTCTCCGCCTGACGTGGCAACCCGACAGAGTGTGTGATATAGAGTATCTGGGCGACCTGACGTTCCGTGTCATAGCATCAGAGAACACCCGCATGCACATTGGCGATACATTCCAATGCAGTCTTATCATAGAGGGTGAGCCGCTGTATATAGACAACCTTAAACAGGGCGACCGACCGCTTGTGGCCTATGTATGTGGCAAGAAATCCGGAGTAATGTTTGAATTCAAGATGCCATCCTGAATATAATCGCTCCTGCTCTTGCATCGGAATCCGACATAAGGGCGGGAGCGACAATTATAGTTTTTATTGTTAGGTTGAATGCGACAATCCAAAATGCTAAATCTTCTCAAAGTCCTTTATTTTTGCCGACGGCTTGATGAAGGAGACCTTGAGTGCGATGTCCGGATCCATATCCGACGGTATGGCGTTAACGAAGTCTTGTCCCTCCTTCGTTATGTCCTCATCGGGGATTCTTATCATCACGTTGCCCACAACCACGTCCACACCGAAGTTGGCATTGTATTCAAACCTTGACTATTCCTAAAATTAGTTGACAGAATTGGATGCGATTAACTAATTAGGTTTACTACTTTTATTCAGTTCTTTGTTTTACTTTACAAGTTCTGTTAGTTGAACTGATTTGATTTACAAGATTTCATCAGTAAACTGATTTGCTTTAAACAAGTCAGAATACCAAGTTCAAGTCACTCCTTTGAGAAAGTATTAACTTGCGAACCAACGGTCACTGGCAGAAGGGAAAAGGACTTCCTTGAGCATAGCGAAAAAACTTGAATTGAAATACCATATATAGTGTCAGCGTGCTTTATATATGTGTGGCGCAATAGTTTGCGTTGCCGATAAGATTATTAACCTTTCGACTGATAGATTAATAACCTTTCGGCTGATAGATTATTAATCTTACTGGCAAAGCAATTATTTGCACAATTGATTAAAAGCATTTTCCTTTATCCTTTCATCAATTATGATTGAGTATTGAAATGGTTTGAAAATTGGCTGTTGACCGACAGCATGTAGAAGACAAGCATAACTTGGACGGAGATTATCAAAACGTATGACATTTCTTTGTGTAGTATCGATATTTTTGTTATTTTTGCATCCGAAAAGAAATAACGCAAAACGGGAATATGAAGATTGTGAACCTTAGCGACACAGACAGCGTCGCCAATATGTACCTTGCTGAAATAAGAGACAGCGACTATCAGAAAAACCGACTCCTCTTCAGAAACAACATCATGCGCATTGGTGAATATGAGGCTTTCGAGATATCGAAGACACTCACCTATGCAGAGAAGACTGTCACCACACCGCTCGGAGAGGCTAAGGTGAGAGTGCCGCAGGACGACATAGTGCTTGCCACCATATTCCGGGCTGGCTTGCCTTTCCATCAGGGGTTCCTGAATGTCTTTGACCATGCTGGAAACGCTTTCGTATCTGCTTACAGGGAATACACAGACGAGAGCCATAGCGAGGTGGGCATTCACGTTGAGTATCTTGCAACGCCGTGCCTTGACGGCAAGACACTGATTATAGCCGACCCTATGCTTGCCACGGGTGGAAGCATGGAACTCGGCTACAAGGCAATGCTCTCCAAGGGTATGCCCAAGTGTGTTCACATAGCCTGCGTCATAGCCACGCCTGAGGGATTGGAGAAGGTTAAGGCGTCGTTCCCTGACGACACCACAGTGTGGTGTGGTGCCATTGACCCAGGATTGAACGAACATAAGTATATAGTGCCGGGATTTGGCGATGCCGGTGACCTCTGCTTTGGAGGAAAGATGTGAAGTTAGGTTTTAACTTGTAAACTTGTTTTTTCGCTTCGCTCAAGGAAACTCCTGACAGCATATCGGAGACATGCGAAACTTAAGTAAAATATTATAATATTTCAATATTACAATGGAGAATAAGAATTTTAAACGCACTACAGTGACGGCAGCCCTGCCGTATGCTAACGGTGGTATCCATATAGGACACCTGGCAGGAGTATATGTGCCGGCAGACATATATGTGAGATATCTGAGACTGAAGAAGCAGGATGTGATATTCATAGGTGGTTCCGACGAGCATGGTGTGCCTGTTACCATACGTGCAAGGAAAGAGGGAATAACGGTGCAGGAGGTCGTTGACCGCTATCATGAGATGATAAAGAAGTCGTTCAAGGAATTCGGCATCTCTTTCGACATATATAGTCGTACTACATCTGACATCCACCATAAGTTTGCATCCGACTTCTTCCGCACACTTTACGACAAGGGTGAACTGGAGGAGCATGTTGAGGAGCAATACTGCGACGAGGAGACAGGTGAGTTCCTTACCGACCGCAACATCGTAGGCACATGTCCTCGTTGTGGCGCAGAGGGAGCCTATGGCGACCAGTGTGAGAAATGTGGTGCCACCCTTTCACCTGATGAACTTATAAACCCAACAAACAAGAACAATCCCGGTCATGGTCTTGTTAAAAGACCAACGAAGAACTGGTATCTGCCACTTGGAAAGTATCAGGACTGGCTGAAGAAATGGATACTGGAGGAACACAAGGAGTGGCGCGTGAACGTTTATGGACAGTGCAAGTCGTGGCTTGACATGGACTTGCAGCCAAGAGCCATGACCCGCGACCTCGACTGGGGCATTCCCGTTCCCGTGGAGGGAGCAGAAGGAAAGGTGCTCTATGTGTGGTTTGACGCTCCCATTGGCTATGTCTCAAATACCAAGGAGCTATGTGACAAGGAACCTGAGAAATGGGGTACATGGCAGAAGTGGTGGCAGGACAAGGACACGCGTCTCATACATTTCATAGGAAAGGACAACATCGTGTTCCACTGCATCATCTTCCCTGTGATGATGAAGGCACATGGAGACTACATTATGCCTGACAACGTGCCGGCAAATGAGTTCCTGAACCTTGAGGACGACAAGATATCGACATCGCGCAACTGGGCAGTGTGGCTGCATGAGTATCTTGTAGATATGCCGGGAAAACAGGATGTGCTCAGGTATGTGCTCACTGCCAATGCACCAGAGACAAAGGACAATAATTTCACATGGAAGGATTTCCAGGACCGCAACAACAACGAACTGGTGGCTGTATATGGAAACTTTGTGAATCGTGCATTGCAGCTTACAAAGAAATACTGGGACGGAGTAGTGCCGGAGTGTGGCACTCTGCTCGATGTTGACCGTGCCACTCTTGAGGAGTTCAAGAATGTAAAGAGTAAAGTTGAGGAACTGCTTGACGCATTCAAGTTCCGCGATGCGCAGAAAGAGGCAATGAACCTTGCACGCATAGGCAACAGGTATATAGCGGAGTGTGAGCCATGGAAGGTATGGAAGACAGACCCGAAACGCGTGGAGACAATCCTTTATATCTCGCTCCAGCTTGTGGCTAACCTTGCCATAGCCTTTGAGCCATTCCTGCCTTTCTCGTCACGAAAGCTGAGAGAGTTGATAAAGATGGACGGATGCGAGTGGGGCAACCTTGGCAATACCGACTTGCTGA
Organism: uncultured Prevotella sp.; assembly: GCA_945875635.1. Classification (GTDB taxonomy): domain Bacteria; phylum Bacteroidota; class Bacteroidia; order Bacteroidales; family Bacteroidaceae; genus Prevotella. Next base: position 10,475 of record CAMCLD010000022.1, on the reverse strand, counting down.
AGCCTGGACACCAGTTGGCTGAGCCGGAACTGCTTTTCGAGAAACTCGACGACGAGTTGATACAAAGGCAACTTGACAAGCTGGAGGCTACAAAGAAGGCAAATGAGGAGGCTCAATACAAGGCTGAGCCTGTGAAGGATGCCGTGAGCTTTGATGATTTTGAGAAACTGGATATCCGCGTGGGACATGTCAAAGACTGCCAGAAGGTGAAAAAGTCGAAGAAGCTGCTTCAGTTTACCATTGATGATGGCAGTGGTACCGACCGAACCATTCTCAGTGGCATAGCAGCGTATTATGAACCGCAAGACCTCATAGGCAAGGATGTGCTCTTCATTGCCAACTTCCCACCTCGCAAGATGATGGGCATAGAGAGTCAGGGCATGATACTGTCGGCTGTCAACAGCGATGGGTCGCTTGCCGTTACCACCACACTGGACAAGGTTAAACCGGGAAGTCAAGTGGGATAGGAGCCCTAAATACCCCTCCTCCTCCAAAAGGGAGGTTATAAGAGTTTAAAGGTTTAAGGGGTTAAAAAGATTGAAGGTTGAAATTCAATTTTCAACCTTCAATCTTTTTTAGAATTTTACTCTAAATAGGTATATCCATAGAGTCCTGAGCGGTAGTTGCTGAGGAACTCCTTGCCTTCTTCGAGTGAAATCTTTCCTTGCTTGACGCTTTTCGTTACCCATATCTCAAGCTGGCGTACCAGTTTCTTGGGGTTATACTGTACGTAGTCGAGGACTTCCTCCACTGTCTCTCCGTCGAATATCTGGTCAATATGGTAGTTGCCGTCCTTGACTGAGATATGAACAGCGTTAGTGTCTCCAAACAGATTGTGCATGTCGCCCAGAATTTCCTGATATGCTCCTATGAGAAAGACACCAAGATAGTATGGTTCGTTTCGTCTCAGGTTGTGTATGGGCAGCACATGTGAAATGTGCCTGTTAGTGACAAAGTTTGCTATCTTTCCATCGCTGTCGCATGTGATGTCCTGCAATGTGGCATTGCGGGTGGGACGCTCTCCAAGTCTCTGTATAGGCACGATGGGGAAGAGCTGGTCAATAGCCCAACTGTCTGGAAGCGACTGGAACAGGGAGAAATTGCAGAAATATTTATCGGCAAGCAGTTTGTCAAGACCCTTCAATTCTTCCGGAACATGTTTCAGGGACTTGGTAAGGCTGTTAACCTCATGGCACACACTCCAATACATACGTTCTATCTCAGCACGTGTCTTGAGGTCCACCATTCCATGTGAGAAGAGTTCAAGAGCCTCTTCCCTTATCTGCTCCGCATCATGCCAGTCCTCAAGCATCGTGCGTGGATTTATGTTGTCCCAAATCTCATACAAGTCCTTTACCAACTGATGGTCATTGTCCTTTGGTTCGAACTCCTCCTGCATCTCTGGCAGTGAAGCAGTCTCCAACACGTCGATAACGAGGATGGAGTGGTGGGCAGTGAGCGACCTTCCGCTTTCTGTGATAAGGTTTGGATGAGGTATGGAGTTCTTGTCGGCTGCATCCACGAAAGTATAGATACAGTCGTTGACGTATTCCTGTAGGGAATAGTTGACTGAACTCTCGCTGCTGGGGCTCCTTGTGCCGTCATAATCCACGCCGAGTCCACCTCCGCAATCGACAAACTCAATGTTGTAACCCATCTTGTGGAGGTTGATGTAGAACTGTGCCGCTTCGCGCAATGCAGTCTGTATGCGCCTGATTTTTGTAATCTGGCTTCCAATATGGAAATGTATCAGTTTCAGGCAGTCGTGCATACCCTTTTCGTTGAGGATAGTCAGAGCTTCCAAGAGTTCTGCGCTGGTGAGTCCGAACTTGCTGGCATCGCCTCCGCTCTCCTCCCATTTTCCGGAGCCGCTTGACGCAAGCTTTATCCTTATGCCAAGGTTGGGCTTCACGTTGAGTTTCTTGGCTGCTTTGGCTATTATGTCAAGTTCGTTGAGCTTTTCTATTACGATGAAGATTCTCTTCCCCATCTTCTGTGCGAGCAGAGCCAGTTCTATGTAGCTTTGGTCCTTGTAGCCATTGCAGATGATGAGTGAGTCGGTCTGGCACTGAACGGCTATGACAGCGTGTAGTTCTGGTTTGGAACCAGCTTCAAGACCAAGGTTGAATTTCCTTCCGTGTGAGATGATTTCCTCCACGACAGGCTGCATCTGGTTTACCTTTATGGGATAGATGATAAAGTTCTCAGCCTTGTAGTTGTACTCTTCAGATGCTTTCTGGAAGCAGCTGGCAGTCTTTTCGATTCTGTTGTCGAGGATGTCGGGGAAACGGAGCAGCACCGGAGGTGTCACATCGCGAAGGGCAAGCTCGTCCATGACATCCCTCAGGTCAATCTCTGTGTTGTCCTTGCAAGGTGTGACATAGACATCTCCTTTGTTGTTGATTCCAAAGTAGGAAGTACCCCATCCTGTGATGTTGTATAGCTCCTTAGAGTCCTCAATGGTCCATTTCTTCATTCTTGTATTGGTTTTTAAGGTGTTAACTTGTCAACTTTAGTAGGTTATGTTATTTTGTGGAAACTGGGATGTTTAAGATGGCTTTCAGCTTGTCAACGGTAATGTTTATCTTCTCGTAGTTGTCCATAAGGCTTACATCGAGGATATGTCTTGCCTTGGAATAGAATTTTTCCCTTTCAGCAAGCTGTGCCGTTATGAATGTGCTGACCTCTTCGGGTGTCTTGTTCAGGAGTAGTGGTCTGACAGACTTGCCCATTTTCAGATGTTTGTACAACACGTCCGGAGTGGCTTTGAGATAAACGGAATCACCCTGTGTGTTGATATATTCCATGTTGTCAAAGAAGCAGGGAGTGCCACCACCGCAGCTGATGATGACATTCTCGAACTCTGCCACTTCGTGCAGCATGTTATGCTCTATTTTGCGGAAACCGTCCTCACCTTTCTCGTCGAATATTTGCTTGACGGTTTTTCTCATCCTGCTCTCTATATACCAGTCGAGGTCGTAGAAAGGAATGCCTGTCTCTTTAGACAGAGCTTTCCCTACTGTTGTCTTGCCGGCTCCCATGTAGCCTATGAGTATTATTCTTGGCATGGCTTTATTTCTTACGGCGTGATGGTTTTGTGGCAGGCTGGCTGTTTACAATCTCCATGCATTCCTCGTAGGTCATTTCCGCAGCCTTCTCGTGCCTTGCCTTTGGCAGACGGTAGTTCTTGCCTTTGTATTCGATGTATGGTCCATACCTTCCGTTCATTATTTCGAGGTCGCTGTCCTGTTCGAATGTTTTAAGGTGGCGTTTCTTCTCCTGTTCCCTTTTGTCAATGATAATGCCTATTGACTCCTCAAGGGTGACCGTCATAGGGTCGAGAGTCTTTGGTAGAGACACGTATTTGCCGTCGTGCTTGATGTATGGACCAAACTTTCCTGTTCCTATGGTGACGGTGTCGCCTTCGAAGTCACCTATTGTTCGTGGTAGCTTGAACAGTTCGAGTGCTTCTTCGAGGGTTATCGTCTCTACGCTCTTTCCTGATGGTATTTGTGCGAAACGCGGTTTCTCCTTGTCATCGGCAGCTCCAATCTGAATCATGGAGCCGAAACGCCCTATTTTTGCAAGTACAGGTTTGCCTGAGCCTGGTTCCTCGCCGAGGATTCTCTCTCCTGTCTTGTGTTCGTTGCGCATGTTGATTACTTTCTCCACCTCAGGGTCAAACTTGTCGTAGAAGCGTTTCATCTCCTTGGTCCAATCTTCCTTTCCCTCGGCAATCTTGTCAAACTCCTGTTCTATGTTGGCTGTGAAGTTATAGTCCATAATCTCCTTGAAGTTCTCCATCAGGAAATCGTTCACTACGATGCCTGTGTCGGTAGGTATGAGTTTTCCCCTGTCTGAGCCTATGACTTCAGACAATACCTTTGTGGAGATGGCATTGTCCTTCAAGGTGTCGATGGTGTATTCACGGTTTTCGCCTTTTTTGTCGCCTCGTACTACATATTCCCTCTGCTGGATGGTGGAAATGGTTGGAGCATAGGTAGATGGTCGTCCTATTCCAAGCTCTTCCATCTTATGCACGAGCGATGCCTCGGTGTATCTTGCCGGACCCTGTGAGAATCTCTCCGTACTCGATATGTCGAGAGCCTTTAGCATTTCTCCATCTCTGACGGTCGGCAGGTGGTTCATTCCATTCTCTTTGTCGGTGTCCTCGTCTGTTGACTCATGGTATGCTTTCATGAAGCCATCGAACCTTATGACTTCTCCCGTCGCTATGAATGTGATGTTCTCGGCTGTGTCCAACAAACTGCCGTCAGCGTTCTCTATGTCTATTGTAATAGTTGTCTTCTCTACCTTTGCGTCAGCCATCTGCGAAGCCACTGTACGTTTCCAGATGAGGTCGTAGAGTTTCTGGTCCTGTCTCTCTCCCTTTATGTGGAGGTTGCTCATGTATGTGGGCCTTATTGCCTCGTGGGCTTCTTGCGCTCCTTTGGAGCTTGTGTGATACTGCCTTGCCTTGCTGTATTCATCACCGTAGAGGTTCACTATCTCCTGCCTGCTCGCATTGATGCACAGCGACGAGAGATTGACGCTGTCAGTACGCATGTATGTGATAAGTCCGTTCTCATACAGTCTCTGTGCCACACGCATGGTCTGGCTTACGGAGAAACCGAGCTTCCTTGCGGCTTCTTGTTGCAGTGTTGAAGTGGTGAATGGTGGTGGTGGTGTCCTAAGCAATGGCTTCTTTGCTATGCTTGTCACCTTGAAACATGCTTCTTTGCATCTTTCAAGGAAATCGAGAGCTTCCTGGCGTGTCTTGTATCTTATGGATAGGTCTGCCTTTATCTCTGCTTTTCCGCTGTCGTCTCCCTGTGGAATGAATGTTGCGGAGACTCTATAGTATGGCTCACACTTGAAATTCTGTATTTCCCTTTCCCTTTCTACAATGAGTCTTACGGCAACACTCTGTACCCTTCCGGCAGAGAGAGAGGGCCTTACCTTGCGCCACAACACAGGTGACAATTTGAAACCCACTATCCTGTCGAGGATTCTTCTTGCTTGCTGTGCGTTGACAAGGTTCATGTCTATGTGTCTCGGACTCTCAATAGCCTTCAGGATTGCCGGTTTCGTTATCTCGTGGAATACAATGCGGCTTGTACTTTTCTCGTCAAGGCCCAACACTTCGCAAAGGTGCCATGATATGGCTTCTCCCTCGCGGTCCTCATCGGATGCGAGCCATACTTTCTTTGCAGCCTTGGCATTCTTCTTCAGTTCGCTTACAATCTTTTTCTTGTCGTCGGGAATCTCGTAGTCCGGCATAAGAGATGACGTGTCTATGCTCAGACCTTTGCGCTTCAAGTCTCTGATATGTCCATAGCTGGACATGACCTTGAAGTCATCTCCGAGAAATTTCTCTATAGTCTTTGCCTTAGCAGGGCTCTCCACAATCACCAGGTTGTCTTGCATATAAGTTATATCATTTTAATTCAAGTTTCGCATTTGCTCAACTTCTGTAGTTAAAAGGAGTTATAAGGAGTTATCGCTCCCTTTGGTCGCTTAGGAAGTTAAAAAGGAGCCAAATGTTTCACCCCTGAAAGGGTATTTGATTACTGATTGTTAATTGCTGATTATTGATTATTGACGGGTATTGGCTTATCATAACTCACCAGCATAACTCACCAGCATAACTTCTTTCTTGCCTTCCTTTAAGTTTCGCATTTGCTCTACTTTAGGAGTTATAAGGAGTTATGAGAAGTATGTGCATTGGCATAATAGCTCCTTTAAGGAACTTACCCCTTTGCACCACTACATTCTCTGTTTCAAGGGCGCAAAAGTAAGAAAAACTTTTGCTTACTCCTTATTATATATGAATATTTTTATTTTTTTTAACGCACTTGAATTAGTAACTGTTCAGCGAATATAGTAAACAGCACGCACTGTAAGCGCAAAAGTATAGATAAGCAAAGGGAGTGGAACGGTCTATGTTGGTAAGACGGGCTTGATTTACAACCTCGTCAGAGAAAGGCACCATAGACGGTTTCCTGACGAAGGAGATAGAACGATAGAATTAAATTCTTATTATCTCAACGGCATTGGTATTCATCTTAGAAACTCTTAAGCCACGACTGTAGGTTGAGCTGCATTTCAAGATGATGCCTGAAGCCCATGTTGGAACCCCATCCGTGTCCACCGGTAGGATAAACGAACAGACTCGCCTCTACATCGTTGCGGTATAGTTCCATGTAATAATTCACGCCGTTGGCAGGAGGCACGGAACGGTCGTCGTCACTCAAGGCAATGAAAGCCTTGGGAGTGTTCCTTGTGACATGCATGTCGCTGCTGTATTTCCTTTCATCCTTCTTGGATGGCTTCTTGCCAAGGAGGTTAAGCCTTGAGCCTTCGTGAGTGTAGCCTTCCATCATTGTGATGACGGGATAGAATAATATCTGGAAGTTAGGAGCTGCGTCACCCTTGGACTGGGTGGCAACGGTAGAGGCAAGATGTCCTCCGGCAGAGAATCCCATAATGCCAATGTCGTTGTTGCTTATTTTCCATCTCTGTGAGTTCATCCTAAGCAGGCGTATGGCATTCTCTGCATCACTCACAGGGACGTCAGCGTCGCCATGAGGCATCCTATATTTAAGCACGACAGCTGCAATACCCATGTTCTGGAAGAATTCGCCCCAGTCTGTACCCTCTTTCTTCATGGCGAGATGCTCGTAGCCTCCACCTGGACATATTACCACAGCTCTTCCCGTTGCCTCTTTCTCGCTTGGAAGATACACAATGACTTTTGCCGTGTCTTGCTTGTCGTCTCCTTTAACAGGAGGTTTGCCTTGGTAGAGGTTCATTTGGAATGTCTTCTGTGCTGTGGCGCAAACGACTATGAGAGTGAGGAAAAATATGGTTGCTGATATTCTTGTTTTCATGATTATGTTTTTTTTGTCTTTTTCGTTGCAAAGATAAACATTTTTTTGTAATATTGCATCATGAAACAAACAAAGCAATTATGTGTAAACGATTTTTAATTATTTCAGCTATTGCATTAACAACTATTGCAAATGTTGAGGCAAAAGTGAGACTGCCGCATCTTATATCAGACAATATGGTTCTGCAGCAGAATTCGGATGTGCGTTTATGGGGATGGGCAGCCAAGGGAAAGACGGTAAGCATTTCTCCGTCATGGTCGGACAAGGTTTATCGTACCAAGGTTGGAAGTGACGGTAAATGGATGGTGAAGGTTGCAACACCAAAGGCGGGATATACCCCATATACCATTAGTTTTGACGATGGCGAGGGGGCAGTAATGGTAAGCAATGTCCTATCCGGTGAAGTATGGGTGTGTGCCGGACAGAGTAACATGGAGATGCCTGTCAAGGGATTTGGCAACTGTCCTGTGGAAGGTTATAACGATGTTGTGATAGATGCCGCTAACCATAATGGTGTGCATTATGTAAAAATACCAAGTGTCATGTCTATGACTCCGTTGGAGGATGCACAGTGTCAATGGAAGAGCATTGATATGGGCACAGTGTCTGACGCATCAGCCACTGGCTATTTCTTTGGACGTCTTCTGCATAAGGCTCTTGACATACCTGTTGGTCTGATAGAGGCAAACAAGGGGGGTACACGCGTGGAGAGCTGGCTTACAGAGGACAATCTTCGCAAGCATACTGATGAGATTCTCGATTCTGTAAAAATGGTTGGCAAGTTCGAGTGGGACTATCTCCGTCCTTTGGTATGGGGAAATGGCACTTTTAATCCCATACTCAATTTCACGGTGAAAGGAATTATTTACTATCAGGGTTGTTCCAATGTGGGAGACCCAGGCAATCAGTATTCGGAGCGTTTGAAACTTCTCGTGGAGCAATGGCGCAGCCAGTTTGCATTGGGCGAGATTCCTTTCTATTTCGTGCAGATTGCCCCTTATGCTTACGATGGTGACAATCCCGATGGTATAAGCGGTGCATTGTTGAGGGAGCAGCAGCTCAGGGCAATGGATATCATTCCAAACAGCCAGATAGTATGTACAAATGACCTTGTATATGACTATGAGACAACACAGATTCATCCATGCCAGAAGAGACAGGTGGGTGAAAGGCTCGGATATGTTGCGCTCAACAGAAACTATGGTCTGAAGGGCGTTTGGTATGAGAGTCCACGCTATAAGGAAATGTTTATCCAGGGTGACACATGTTATGTGAAACTGACAGGCGACTATGGAGCTATCAGCCGCTTTAACAATATTGTAGGATTCGAAGTGGCGGGTGATGATATGGTATTCCATAAGGCGGAGGCAGGCCATTTCTGGGTGCCTGGCAACGACCCTCGCAATGAGACTATATTCGTGACATCCAAGGAGGTGGAGAAACCTGTGGCTGTACGCTACTGTTTCCGAAATTTCCAGCCTGGCAATATGAAGAATGCTGCCATGCTACCACTATTCCCTTTCAGGACTGACAAGTGATAGGTGTTATGCATCCGTTGGAGAAATTCAGATTCTGTCCTGTGTGCGGCAGCTCGCATTTCAGGGACAACGACAATAAGAGTAAACGCTGTGAGAATTGTGGGTTTGAATACTACATCAACCCCAGCAGCGCAGTGGCGGCATTTATTCAGGACAGCGAAAAGAAACTGCTTGTCGTCATAAGAGCTAAGGAACCAGGCAAGGGAACGATTGACCTTCCTGGTGGCTTTTGCGATATAGGAGAAAGACTGGAACAGGCAATCGTCCGGGAGGTGGAAGAGGAAACGTCAATGCATGTCACTTCATGTGAGTATATGTTCAGTGAACCAAACAAGTACAGGTACAGCGACTTTGACATCCCTACTTTGGACTCGTTCTTCAGGTGTGAGGTCGAGAATGTCGCCGTGTCGAAAGCGGATGACGATGCTTCCGAGCTGATGTGGCTCTCACGTGGAGATATAAAGACCGAACTTTTCGGACTGCGTTCCATTAGGAATGCAGTAAGGCGGTTCCTGGACGATGAGAATAATTGGTAGTTAAATTAATTAGAGTGTAAACAACAAGAGGGCATGTCTCAGACATGCCCTCTTTCAGTTTTATCTTATCACCATCTTCTTGCCGTTGACGAGGTAGATGCCTTTGTTCAGATTCTTAAGCGATGTGACATTGTTTATGACACGACCGTCAAGAGTATATACGCGATAGGTCTTTGCCATCGGAGTCGTAACATTATTGATGCCTGAGACTATATCTCCAGCTGAATTATAATATGCTCCGTTGACGAATGTCTTATCGCTGGTTTGGGGACCATTGTTATTGTGGAAGATAATCATGGCTGGAGCTTCCGTGAAGCCACCGGTACCATCATACTCCCATTTCCATAAAGTAGTACCGTCTGGTTTCGTTTCAACCAAGGTACATGGCTGTCCCGGCCAATCTCCGCAATACTTGTTGCTTCCGTTCCATGCATAACAATATACTTTGTCCCAATTAGCTGTATTCACGATGTAACAATAGAATTTCTTTAATTCGTTGTTGATGGTGTATGTGTAAGATACTGGATTCTTCACGATGCCGTCAACAAGGGCTGCGGCTCTCAAAGTGGTGGTCTCTGTAAACGTGAATCTCTTGCTGCCTATAGCCTGTTGACTGGTAGCATTTGGCTCGCTGCCATCAAGGGTATATACGATGGTGGCATTGGCGCGGCTTGCTCTCAGTGTCACGTCAACACTCTGAATATAAGTACCGCTCTCCTTGTCTGCTGTCACCCTCACGTCAGAAGGATCTACAGGTATGGTGGATGTGATGTCGGTGAAATTGCCATTGCCGTCATACTCGAAGAATCTTGTCTCTTTGATATTCTCGATATCAGCTGTCTTATTACTTCCATTATTGTTGAAAATGATATTGAGAACCTCAACGTCTGAGAATGTATGACAATAGAATGTTTCGCCATTCACCACAGTCGTCTCGGTCATGGTCTTTCCAGGCCAGTCTCCGTTTAGTTTCACTGAAGTGCCAGTCTCAGTTGACCATGCATAGAGATTAGGAGCTGAAGGTGCCTTCACGTATATGGTTATGGCAGCGTTAGGGTCAACTTTCTTGTAGGTGACACTGCCTGTAAACTCGTTGTCGCTCGCATCTTTCGCACCATAATAAACCGTCACACTCTGTCCATAGCTCATGTCTGCACCTATGGTGAAGGTGGAGGTGCTGTTGAACTCAACTTTTGAGCCTGTCTCGCCTATCTGATACCACCCGCTTACGGCAGCATCATTGAGAGATACTGTCACTTTGAGGGTCTCTGTCTTGAAAGATCCTCCGGCTGGAGAGAAGTTTAAAGATGGCTGACCCACAGCGTCATTCTCTGTATAGAATTCCGTAGCTGGTTCGTCTGCAAAGGTCACGGAACCTCCATGAGCAACTGCTGTGGTCTCATAGATGAACTTGCCGTCTTCACCAACCTTGCCGCCTGTCCAGTCTTTGACAAGGACACGGAGCTGACCTTGATTGGTTGGAGCAGTAACAGTTATGGAACCATTGCTTG
>CAMCLD010000021.1 GCA_945875635.1 uncultured Prevotella sp. | reverse complement strand
TGCAAAGCTTTGCGATGACACTTGCAAAGCTTTGCGTTGGCACTTGCAATAGTATTGCGTTGTCAATAGCAATAGTATTGCGTGAAGTTGTTCAGTTCTTAAAGATGTATATGCCATCAATATATATATATTCTTCAGAGATTAGATATTGTAGTGCTGCTTTCACAAGAACCTCATCAAAAAGGAGAGTCTTAAGTTCAACAATGCTGTGCTTCTCATTGTCGGATAATAGATTGAGGATTGCCTCTTTGGCAGGATACAACAAGTCTTCCGAGCAGAAGTTGCTGTCTGAGGATATGCATATATCGCACATGCCGCACTCATGTGCGTTATATTCCCCGAAATATCCCAACAACTGTTGGCTTCTGCAAATATAGTCGTTCCTAAGATAAAGAATCATTGACTCAATCCTTGTAGAGAACTCACTCTTCAAGTTGTCGTATATATCTTTTGAAAGCACGATATCTTTACCGTCAATGCGGTCGATGTTATACTTTATGTAAGGTATGTTCTTACGTGGTTGGAAATCAACGATTCTTCTTTTGTGGAGTGAACGTAGTGTCATGTATATCTGGTCGCGTGTCAGACATGTGTCACTTGCTATTACAGATTCGTCGATATATCTATAGTCAGAAAATAGTCCGCTGTATCTTCTGAGCAGTGAAGTAGTGACTCTGCTTTCCTCCTCGCTCGACTCTTTCAGATAGTACAACTCATCTCTCGATAGGATGAATTTCAGTCTGGATCTTGTGTCAGGCATCGGCTCATAGTCGATATATCCGGCATTTTTAAGAATATGAAGAGCTGCATCTACCCTTATGGGGAAATATTTATAAACCATGCAGAATTTTTCCAAACTCAGTTCGAAGACATGTCCTCTGCCACTGTTTATTCCAATCTCGAAGAAATAAGCAAGGTGGTCATAGACATCCCTAATGAACTCCTTGGGAGGATAAGTGTCTTCAATACGTTTTCTAAGTCTGGTGTCATCTCCCCCGCTGAACAAGAGTACTGCATAGGACTTCTCTCCGTCACGTCCAGCTCTGCCTGCCTCTTGGAAATAAGCCTCAAGATTTGAAGGACTGTCATAGTGGATTACCATCCTTACGTCTGTTTTGTCAATACCCATTCCAAAAGCATTTGTAGCAACAATCACCCTCTTCTCTCCGCTTTGCCATTCTTCCTGTCTTTTCTCTCTGGTAGCGGTATCAAGCCCTGCATGGTAGAAAGAAGCATTAATGGCATTTTCAACAAGATAATCTGCAAGTTCCTTTGCCCTGCCTCTGCTCCTGACATATACTATGGCACTTCCAGCAACTTTATTCAGGATATGAGTCATCTCTTCCTTCTTGTTGTCAGTCCTCCTTACGATATACGACAGGTTTTGACGCATGAAACTCATGCTGAAGACATTCTTTTCCCTGAATTCCAATTTGTCCTGAATGTCTTCAACAACTTTAGGCGTGGCAGTGGCAGTAAGGGCAAGAACCGGAATGTTAGGCAGTAATTTGCGTATTTCTGCAATTTTCAGATAGTCAGGTCGGAAGTCATATCCCCATTGACTGATACAATGAGCCTCGTCAACTGTTATGAACGAGATACTCATCCTTTTTAGTTTGGATAAGAACAATTCACTCTTGAGACGTTCCGGTGAAACATACAACAAGCGTATGTCTCCGAGAATACAGTTCTCAAGAATCTTCATTACCTCTCCATGACTTTGTCCGGAATACAGGGCGTATGCTTGAATTCCTCTGTCTCTAAGACCGTCAACCTGGTCTTTCATGAGGGCTATAAGTGGAGATATGACAAGACATGTCCCTTTATGTGCCAATGCGGGTACTTGAAAAGTAATAGACTTTCCTCCGCCTGTAGGCATTAATCCAAGAGTATCCTTTCCACTCTCGATACTTGATATGATTTTTTCCTGTATTCCTCTGAAACTGTCGTATCCCCAGTAATGCCTAAGGATTTCCTTGTAATCTGCCATCGTTAAGTAATCGTTTGTTTATGGAAAGGACATATTACATTATGGGGAAGTCCTAAATGGAATCGTCATTCTCGTTAGGGAGAATGTCCTCAATCTGCAATTGTACAGCCCCATGCTTAAAGACATTGTCTTCTATTGTGTATGCGATGTCGAAACTACGTCTTGACTTTATGTATCTTGCCGCTGCACTCTGTCCGAAAGCAATGCCGTTCATCACATTGTTCGATTTGGAGTCAACCAATTCCAGTTTGATGTGTTCTTGCTCGCGTCCCACAACCTTGCTCGTTCCAAAATCATATACCATGTCTGTGCGGAATACAGGTTTAGGATTTCCTGGTCCGAAAGGAGCGAATTTTTTCAGGTCACCATATAGTTTCCTGTTTATATCCTTGAAGTCTATTACTGCATCTATCTCAAGAACAGCCTCTGTCTGTTCTGGTTCTATATGCTCCTCAACATAAGATTGGAATCTCTTGCGGAATTCTTTCACATTGTCCCATTTCAAAGTGAGTCCTGCAGCGTATGTGTGTCCGCCAAAGTTCAATAAGAGGTCTCTGCAACTCTTTACGGCAGCATAGACGTCAAATCCAGCTACACTCCTTGCCGAACCAGTCGCCACATTGTTATCCCTTGTGAGTACAACCGTGGGTCGGAAATAAATTTCTGTCAGTCGTGAAGCTACAATTCCAATAACGCCCTTTTTCCAATTTTCATCATACAGTACGATACTTGACTGGTGTTTTAGGCTCTCAAGACGTGCTACAATCTGGTTAGCCTCTTCGGTCATGTGCCTGTCAACATCTTTTCTTTGTTCGTTATATTCATTAATATGCTTCGCTTCGTTTAGTGCTGTAGCCAAGTCTCTTTCAACGAGTAGGTCAACAGATGCCTTCCCATTGTCCATTCTGCCTGATGCATTTATGCGTGGACCAATCTTGAACACGATGTCGCTCATGGAGAGTTCCCTTCCCCTTAACCCACATATCTCTATTATGGCATTCAGTCCTATGCTTGGGTTCTGGTTTAGCTGTCTTAGTCCATGATACGCAAGGATTCTGTTTTCGTCAGTGACAGGTACAAGGTCAGCAGCAATACTTACTGCACAAAAGTCGAGCAGAGGTATAAGCCTGGTGAAGGGTATTCCATTGTTTTTAGCAAAAGCCTGCATGAATTTGAAACCTACTCCGCATCCACATAAGTCTTTAAAAGGATAAGTGTCATCTGGACGTTTTGGATTTAGTATTGCCTTTGCTGGAGGTAAAGTCTCGTCAGGCATGTGATGGTCGCAAATTATGAAGTCTATTCCAATTTCCTTTGCCTTTGCTATTTCCTCTACAGCTTTTATTCCACAGTCAAGAATGATGACTAATCCCACGCCAGTCTCCTTGGCATACAGTATTCCTTTATGGCTCACACCATACCCTTCGTCATATCTGTCTGGTATGTAGTAGTCAATGTTGGAGTAGTATTGGCGTAGGAACTTATATACAAGAGCTACGGCGGTGCAGCCATCTACATCGTAGTCTCCGTAGATTAGTATGCGTTCTTTCCTTCCTATAGCATCATTAAGCCTGTCAACGGCAAGGTCCATGTCTTTCATGAGGAAAGGGTTTATCAGGTCAGATAACTGTGGTCTAAAAAACCTCTTTGCCGCAGACTCTGTTGTTATACCTCTCCTTATGAGAAGCCGTGCGAGTATTGGGCTGATTGACAGCTTATCCCCCAGTTCCTTAGCCGCTTGCCTCTCCTCTGGTGTAGCTTCGTTTATATTCCATTTGAAATGCATGTATGTCGATTTTTTGTTTTTCCAAAGATTATGCGAAAGTGAAATCAGGTGTAAAGTTACGAATAATTATCGAGAATATTACATTATTATGTTTTTTTATTAAACCCAAATTGGTCGTCATTAGACTATTAAGCGCAAATAGGCCTCCTTTTTGTCATAAGTAACACCATTGTTCGGTTACAATAGTACCACATTCTCCCTTAAAACGAAACAAATATCTGCTCAACAATATGAGTGGTAATCATCATGACGATAATTGCAGAATTGGGATATAGGTCCCTTGATACTGTACAATAAAGAAGTGTGCATTAAACCTCCTGTCATGGATGTTTAGTGCACACCTAAGAAATATTGGGGGGATATATATATCCTTAAGCCTAATAACAGTGTCCGTGCGTTCTACATGGAAGAGCAGAAGAACAGGACAATAATCTGCGCTGTAAATATTCTGAGAAACATGCTGAGAGGATATACGGTGGAGTATCCTATGGCAGGAGCCTCTTTGTTGCAGACGGAGTTGGCGTAAGCCAGTGCTGGTGGGTCTGTATAGGTACCGGCAAGCATTCCCATGATGGTGAAGTAGTTGAATTTGAACTTCAGACGAGCTATCGTGCCAACTATGAGTATAGGTATTATGGTTATAAGGAATCCTGTGCCCACATATTTAAGTCCATCGCCTTGTACTACCGTTTCCCAGAATCCTGCTCCAGCCTTGATGCCTACTGACGCAAGGAATAGCACGAGTCCTATTTCCCTTAGCATCATGTTGGCAGACGTTGTGGTATATGTCACAAGCTTCATCCTGTATCCATATCGTCCTATGAGGATGGCAATGATGAGCGGTCCTCCTGCAAGTCCAAGCTTTAGAGGCACTGGCATGCCTGGTATGGCGAGAGGCAGGCTTCCGAATAATATTCCGACGATTATCCCCACGAAGATGGTGGCGATATTTGGTGCATCAAGCCTCTTGACAGAGTTTCCCATGAGTTCTGCAACTCGATTGACATTTTCCTCTGGACCAACAACCATTATCTTGTCTCCCACATGAAAATGGTGATTGCGGCTTGCAAACAAATCCATTCCCTGTCTGGTTATTCTAGTCACATTGACACCATAGACACTTGAGAAGTGCATCTTTCCAAGTGTTTTTCCGTTCATGGATGAGTTTGTTACTATGATTCTTCTTGATATAAGAACTTGCTGCTGGTCATCTTCCTTGAGCTCCGCTTCTATCTCCGGACCAATAAAAGCCTTTATTGCCTCGGCATCAGCCTCTGCACAAACTATGAGAACATCGTCGTTAAGTTCGAGTATTGTGTTCCTGTTTGGTATTGATACCACATCATTATGTCTGATACGTGTGCATACGATGTCTCTGTTTAGGAATTCAGAAATCTGTTTAAGGTTGCGTCCTGCAATATATGAGTTAGCTACCTTAAGATGCATGGAGTGTGGTTTAGCATGTGGGTTCTCTGCCTCAGCCTCATTTAGTTTTTCCTCCTCATCCTCGAAGCTGATATGGCAAATGTATTTTATAGCGAGTGTTGCTCCTATTATTCCAAGAACACCGAGAGGATAGGCACATGCATAACCTGACGCTATAGTTGGGGCATTCCCGTTCGTAAATACTGAAGTCAAAGCCTCATTGGCAGCTCCAAGTCCTGGAGTGTTGGTTACGGCACCATACAGGGTACCAACCATCATAGGCAGATTGTTTGGGTTTGTCGTGTCGAAAAAGAGGTAGTAGCATGCGAACATCACACCCACATTGAGAAGGACTGCCACTATTGACAGCATGTTCAACTTTATTCCTGCTTTTCCAAAACTTTCAAAGAAGCCTGGTCCAACTTGAAGACCAATCATAAACACAAACAGAATCAGTCCGAAGTCTTGAAGGAACGTGAGTGTGGATGTGGGGCCAGTGAATCCTACATGACCGGCTACAATGCCTGCAAAAAGTACAAATGTCACACCGAGCGAGACACCGCCAATCTTTATTTTCCCTAAATACACTCCAATCGCTATGACGATTGAGTAGAGCAACACAATATGTGCTACGGAATCCTGTGTCGTAAATAAATTAATAAGCCAATCCATATTTCCTGAGTTATGTTTCTTTTTTACGGTGCAAAGTTAGTAAATAATGTTGAGAAAAGTGAAAAATACGATAGTCTATTGATGACTTCATTCCTTTCATCTACCGATGTTGGATGTATTTGGATTATTTTTTGATTTATCTCAACATGTTTCTGATTGTTGATGTAGGAAAAACCAGAAAGCTATGAGTTTGCCATTTCATTCGTATTGTCTGAGAGCGGCAAGCAGCTCAGTGTTCTCACCCTTGGTGCCTATCGTTATTCTCAGACAGTTGTCACATAGTGTCACTCTCGTCCGGTTTCTTACTATAATGCCCTTTTCCTTCAGATAGTTGTATATTGTCTGGGCATCTGTCATACGGGCAAGGAAGAAGTTTG
The DNA here is from genome assembly GCA_945875635.1 of uncultured Prevotella sp. Lineage (GTDB taxonomy): Bacteria > Bacteroidota > Bacteroidia > Bacteroidales > Bacteroidaceae > Prevotella. The sequence goes on along the minus strand of CAMCLD010000021.1, from coordinate 29,865 downwards.
CATCGGTAGGATATACTTTCTCACAGCAAGGAAGCAGGTTGAAAGCCTCAATCATGTGTGAGCGTTCCTGCAACAACAATCTTACCCATCCTTCAACGTCATATCTTTCCTCGATAGCCCCCATCGCCTGCATCTGTGTGAGGGTATTGATGTTATAAGGATATTTAACCTTATTGAATAACTCTATAATCTGCTCGTTTGCGAATGCCATGCCGAGTCTTATGGCTGCACATCCCCATGCTTTGCTGAACGTGTTCAGGACAATCATATTCTGGAATTCAGGCAGCCTTTCTCTGAATGAAGGTTTTGAGGAGAAATCCGAGTATGCCTCATCCACAACAACTATTCCATCAAATTTGTGGAGAATTGTCTCCACTGCTTTATAGTCAAGGTTGTTTCCTGTGGGGTTGTTGGGTGAACATAGCCATATTGCTTTTGTATTCTTGTCGCAAGAAGCCAGCATCTTTTCAGCATCAACATCGAAATTGCTGTTAAGCAATACCTTCCTGTATTCCACATCATTGATGTCTGCACACACCTTGTACATGCCGTATGTTGGCTCTATAGCCACAACATTGTCAAGGCCTGGACGGCAAAAGACTCTATAAACAAGGTCGATAGCCTCGTCAGAACCATTGCCAAGGAATATATTGCCTTCTGGTACATTCTTCACCTTGGCAATCTTCTTCTTCAGTTCCAGTTGCAGAGGGTCAGGATATCTATTCAATGGTTTGTTGTATGGATTCTCGTTGGCATCAAGAAACACCTGTGCTTTTTCTCCGCTGAACTCATTCCTGGCGCAGCTGTAGGGTTCAAGTTTCCACACGTTGGGACGTACAAGTTGTTCAAGTGTTCTCATTTATCAATACTTTTTATTCTTACTGTCATGGCATTGCGGTGTGCCTCAAGTTGCTCATGTCTTGCCATGGTTTCCACTGCCCTGCCTATACTCCTGATTCCTTCCTCCGTTATGTGCTGGAATGTAATTTTCCGGCAGTAACTGTCAAGGTTGACACCGCTGTAAGCCTTGGCATATCCATGTGTCGGTAGTGTATGGTTGGTGCCACTGGCATAGTCACCAGCACTTTCGCATGCGTATTTTCCAAGGAAAACAGAGCCGGCATTGACAACTTTGTCAGCGAGTTCCATGTAGTCAGAAGTTGATATTATCAGATGTTCCGGAGCATATATGTTACTTATTTCAATTGCCTCCTCTGTCGTTTTCACCAATACAACTGTAGAATTGTTCAGGGCTTCTGCCGCAATTTCTTTCCTTGGCAGTTGTTCAAGCTGACATTCCAGTTCCTTCGTCACGTTTTTCATCACAGTTTCAGAAGTCGTGATTAGTAATACTTGCGAGTCCTTCCCATGTTCAGCCTGACTCAGGAGGTCGGCAGCTACAAACTGAATGTTGCATGTGTCGTCAGCAATGATACATACCTCAGAAGGACCTGCCGGCATGTCTATTGCCACATCCTTAAGGCTTACTTGCTGTTTGGCAGTCATTACGAATCTGTTTCCTGGTCCGAAAATCTTGAATACCTTTGGTACGCTCTCTGTTCCATAAGCCATGGCACCAATAGCCTGTATGCCGCCAATCTTGAATATTCTGCTTACGCCTGCTGTTCTTGCCGCTGCAAGGATAGCTGGATTAATGCTGCCATCAGGAGATGGCGGCGTGCAAAGAATTATATCCTTGCATCCGGCAATCTTGGCTGGTGTGGCAAGCATCAGAACCGTAGAGAAAAGCGGTGCCGTTCCACCAGGTATGTATAGTCCTACTTTTTCTATTGCCACACTTTTCTGCCAACATTCAACTCCGTTACATGTCTCCACCCTCTTCGTGATGTACTGTTGTGATTCGTGGAATTTGAGTATGTTGCCATGGGCTATGCTTATTGCTTCTGCAAGTTCATTGTCTATGTCGTTGCATGCTTTGTCAATCTCTTCTTCTGTCACAGCAAGCGATTCCAGTCTTGCATGGTCGAACATTGCCTCATATTCCGTGACTGCCTTGTCACCATTGACCCTAATGTCTTCCAACACTTTGTAAACTGTAGCCGTGAGGCTCTGTGTGTCGGTATGCGGTCTTTCTGCAATCTTCTTCCAATCGCTTCTCTCGGGATATCTTATGATATTCATATCGTAAAAATAAACAGGAGTGTCTTATGTATATAATGGTTGTGGTGACTCTTACAGAATCATTTTCTCGATAGGTGTGACAAGAATGCCCTGAGCTCCCAATTCCTTGAGCTTTCCTATGATTTCCCAGAATCGTTTCTGGTCAAGAACAGTATGGATTGAACACCATTTCTCGTCGGCAAGTGGTATGATGGTTGGACTCTTAAGTCCAGGCAACACATTTATTATGTCTTCTATCCTGTCTTTGGGAGCATTCATCCTTACGTATTTCTTGTCCTCAGCCTGCTTTACTGCGTCAAAGCGAAACAGTACTTCATTCAGAATCTTATGCTTCTCTTCGTCCATCTGCCAATTTGCCACAAGGAGAGCCTCGCTGTTCATTACAACCTCTACCTCTTTGAGGTTATTGCTTACAAGAGTTGAGCCAGAACTAACGATGTCGAATATTCCATCTGCAAGACCTATGCCGGGACTGATTTCCACACTACCGTTTATAACATGTATGTCAGTCTTTATACCCTTGCTATTCATGTACTTACGCAGGATGTTTGGATATGATGTCGCGATTTTTTTCCCGCTGAACCATTCCAGTCCTTGATAGTTGCATGCTTTGGGTATGGCAAGTGATAGACGACACTTGCTGAATCCGAGATGAGAGATAATCTGCACGTCCTCACCACGCTCTGCGTATTCGTTGGCTCCCACTATTCCTATGTCTGCTACACCGCTCGCAACACTTTGCGGGATGTCGTCATCTCTCAGAAATAATACCTCAAGAGGGAAATTAGTTGATTGTACAAGAAGGGTTCGCTTGCTTGATGGCACTTTAATGTCAGCTTCTGCAAGTAGGTACATCGTGTCATCGAAAAGTCTGCCTTTAGACTGTACTGCTATCCGTAACATAATATGTAATCGTTAAAAATGTTTGGCAAAAGTAATCCTTTTCTCTCTATTTTCCAAAAAAAATTATACTTTTGTAGCCGATTTATGTTTTATGTTATTAAAAGACCCATATTTGTTGCATTTATATACCTATTGCTGACGGCATGTGTGGATAAGCCTCAGCCTGTGACAACACCATGGGGAACGGAAGTAGGAAGTGTAGATGATACAGCTTCTGTGCAAGATGGCGTGTATTCCATGGAAGATATTGTCTCTAACGGAGAGATGATAGTCCTTACCATATCCGGTCCCGACACATATTATGACTACCACGGACATGGGCTTGGAGTTCAGTATATGATGTGTGAGGACTTTGCAAGGAGCAAGGGTGTAAGCGTGAGGGTAGAGCTTTGTCGCGACACACTGGAAATGGTGTCAAAGCTTCGCAAGGGTATTGGAGACTTGGTGGCAGTAAGAATACCAAAGCAGAAATATCGTGATTTGAGATATTGTGGTTCTGTCAATGCAGGGGGTAATGCTCAATGGGCTGTGGCAAAAGGCAACGCATCTCTGGCAAAAGCCTTAGACTCTTGGTACAGGAAGGACATGGAAAGCAAGACTGAAGACCGTGAGAATTACATCCTATCCGTAGCAAGTGTAAGGCGCAGGGTCTATTCTCCTGTACTCGACAGCAAGAGGGGAATAATGAGCAGTTATGACAATCTCCTCAGAAAATATGCACCCATTTCAGGGCTTGACTGGAGACTGCTTGCTGCACAATGCTATCAGGAGTCTTGTTACGATTCGCAGGCTGTCTCGTGGGCTGGGGCAATGGGATTGATGCAGATTATGCCTACAACGGCAAAGAGATATGGAGTTGCTAAGGAAAATCTTTTCAATCCAGAGATAAACATATCAACAGGAGTGAGAATTATGCGCTCCATGATGTCTTCCTTTTCGGACATAACTTCCTACGATGAGCGTATAAACTTCGCACTTGCTGCCTACAATGCAGGACCAGGACATATTAGGGATGCCATGGCACTTGCCAAAAAAGAAGGAAGAAGGTCTGACAGATGGGATGTGGTTGCAGAATATGTCCTGTTGCTTTCCGAACCGGAATATTATCAAGATCCCGTTGTTAGACATGGATTCATGAGAGGTAAGGAAACGGTTGGCTATGTTGCCTCTATACGTAGAAGGTGGGGACGATGAAACTCACGATAGAACATGCTCACGACAGACAAGTTAATTCCTGTTTGCCTGAGCTTGACATTGATTGTACAAGCAACAACTTGTCAACTCGTTTGTTTCGCGGAGCTCAAGGATGATCCTTTGAACAAGTCTGTAGCTTGCAAAAATTGAATACGTAATTTAAAGGACAATATATAATAAATGAAAGAAGCAGTAGAAAAGACAAAATTGCTATTTATCGACAGAGATGGAACATTGGTGGAAGAGCCTGCCGATGAACAGGTCGATTCTTTTGAAAAACTGAAGTTTAAGAAAGGTGTGTTCAGAAACCTGTCATTCATCTGCCAGAAACTTGACTTCAAACTTGTGATGGTAAGTAACCAGGACGGACTTGGAACAGATTCTTTTCCAGAGGAAACGTTCCATCCCGTACATAACTTTATAATTGACACATTGAAAGGGGAGGGTATTGAATTCGAGAAACAGTTGATTGACAACCATTTTCCTGAGGATAACCATCCTGACAGGAAACCTGGTATCGGTATGCTTGGTGAATATATTGGCAACGACAGATACGACCTCAAAGGTAGTTACGTGATAGGTGACAGGGAAACAGACAGACAATTGGCAGAAAACATTGGATGCAAAGCCCTCATCCTTGATGAGAACGGAATGACGTGGGACAAGGTTGCGGAACTCCTCTTCGCAGGTGAGCGTAACGCTACTGTAAAGAGAACCACCAAGGAAACAGATATCGAAGTATCTCTTAATCTTGACGGGAGTGGCAGATGTGACATTGATACTGGACTGGGATTTTTCAATCACATGCTCGAGCAGATAGCAAAGCATGGAATGATGGACCTTCGGGTCAAGACTGTCGGAGACCTCGAAGTTGATGAACACCATACGATAGAAGATACAGCCTTAGCCCTTGGAGAATGTCTGCTGAAGGCTCTCGGAGACAAAAGGGGAATAGAGAGATATGGCTATTGCCTGCCAATGGATGACTGTCTGTGTCAGGTGGCACTTGACTTTGGAGGCAGGCCATGGCTTGTATGGGATGCCAAGTTCACGAGAGAAAGAGTAGGGGATATGCCTACTGAGATGTTCCTCCATTTCTTCAAGAGCATAAGTGACTCGGCACGTATGAATCTTAACATAAAGGCTGAGGGCGACAACGAGCATCACAAGATAGAGGGAATATTCAAGGCTTTCGCACGGAGTTTGAAAATGGCAGTAAAAAGAGATATTTACCATTACGAACTGCCATCAACCAAAGGAATGTTGTAGGAAGTTGACAAGTTGTCAACTCGTCAACTTGTCAACTTTGAGCATGTCTGAGACATGCGAAACTTAAGTACTTAAGAATATTCTATAAATAATAGAAGAGACCCAACTTGCACTCATGGCATCTTCCGTGTTCCTCGTCAAACCCCTTGTAGTCAGAGTGGCGGTAGAATATCTGGTATTGCATGTTTAGGTTCAGTCCCTTGGCGATACGTGCGCTAATGTACGACCTGTTGCTTAAGACAGATGTTTCTCCTGCACACCCCCATTCGTCAATCTCCATCCCTACTTCACTGTTGTATGCTATCTCTTCCGGACTCTTCTTCTTTGGGACAAAAAGACGGAGCATGTAGAACTCGTTTCCTATTGTGAGACGCTTCATTATATCCATCTTTACATTGTTGCGTATGCTGAAACCATATCCGAAATTGTATCTGCGGTAAGGGTAGTTCTCATTGTTTGCGCCACCAAGTGGAACAGTGCAGACAATAAGGTCGTTGCTTAACCTGTTTCTGCCTAAGTCTTTCTCGCAATATGCTCCTCCTCCAAAACTTACAGCCTCGCTTATGACTGGGAAGTCATGGCTGTATTGTTCGTCTTTTCCATAGCTGTCAAGGTATCGAAGCATCTGATAGAATCCAAGGTCAATCCTGTATCCCTTCTTTGTCTCTAACTGCAAAGAGGCAAGACGTCCCTTAATGTCGAGAAGACCTATAGAAGGACTTCCCGATGAGAGATTTGCCATGACGTATAGGCTGAACAGCTCGTATGGCTTAACTTTCTTGCCGTTTGTAAAATGCTCACCATAGTCGAGTGAAAAGTCTATATATGGAAGGTTTTGTGCGCCTTCATGATGGACTGAGGAGAATTGTATCCTGTCGCCTAATCCTATAGACAGACTGTATGGCTGAGGCTCAATGGTCTTGCCTCTTGATGCACTCCTCCTCCACATCTCTCCTGAAAACAGGCGTTTCGCACCTCTGACAGGATTGAGGAAAGTAGCACTAATCTCCCTTATTATGCGCTCTACGCCTGTCTTGCTGTCATCGTATATAAGGTCGGACACCCTATGAGCCACTTCTCCTATGGCAGAGCCGCCCACACCCGTAGATAAAAGGTCATTGATGGCAGGACGGTTTGTCTCGCAGAAAACCTCCCATGTGAAGCTTCCAATTAAAGGAAACAATAATGATGGATAATATCCTATGCCGTTTTCCCTTGCAGTGTTGTAGAACATGGCACCATGGTAAGGATGGGAGAACTGGTTGCCGGAGAAACTGTCATTGTCCCATACCCATCCTTTGTTGATGTTGTCCTTTATGGTCTTTCCTGTTACTCTTGCATAATCGCGGTTCTGTACAAATCTGTCGAATGCGAGAATACCAGCGTTGATGCCAAGGTCTTCCAATATGGCTGCCGCCCATTTAGGCTTTGTCACCACAAGGGTGTCGGTGTCGTTGAACCTCTGCAGATGGACTTCCTTGTTTTCATAATGGTCCAACCATATAGTGTCGTTGTATGACTCGTCACTTGCATCAGGTAGCATAGTGTGCTCTGGCTCCATGGCAGATATGCCAATCGACGAGAGTATAATGGCTGATAGTGATAATAGCCTATTCATATTTATATATATTACCTAAGTTCTTTTGCTATGCTCTATAATCTTTCCATCTTTCAATTTTTCCATCTTTCCATCTCTTACCTTGTCCTTCTTCTGAATTCGGAGCAGATGATGGCTGTGGCTGTTGACACATTTAGACTTTCAGCTGTATTGCCATCACTGTGGAATGTGGGTATCAGCAGTCTGTCTGTAAGCGTATCTCTTACTTCAGGAGATATGCCTTTCCCCTCGTTGCCCATTACTATGACACCACATTCCTTTAAGGGATAGCCATAGATGTCATCCCCATCGAGCATTGTCCCGTAAATATGTGTGCAGGCTGGCAGCCCCTTCAAAAATGGCACAAGGTCTGTATAAGTCACGCCAACCCTTGCTATGCTCCCCATGGTTGCCTGCACCACTTTAGGATTGTATATGTCTGCGGTGTCCTTAGAGCATATTATTCTCTCTATACCAAACCAGTCGGCTATTCTGACTATTGTTCCGAGATTGCCAGGGTCTTGTATGCCGTCAAGGGCAAGCCAAAGACATCCTTCCCTGAATGTCGGTACCTTATCTTCCACATTGGTCTCGAAGATTCCCAGGATGTTCTGTGGATGCTGAAGGAAGCTGACTTTCTTTATTTCGTCAGCCGATGCTTCTATGATGTCAGAGTCTGTATGGACAAGAGAGGCAAGAGCCTCTACGGTCCCGATGATAGTTCTTGGCACACAGCCACTGGAGATGAGGTCGTTTACAATCTTACCTCCCTCTGCAACAAAAAGGCCTTCTGACTCTCTGTACTTCTTGTGCTCAAGTAACCTTATTAGCTTAGCTTTGCTTTTTGAAATCATTTCTATAATTGATGCCTATCAGTAGCTATTCCGAGGCAGCTACATCATAATCATATAAACTATATCGTAATCGTATATCAGTGCATGGACATAACAACTTGAACCTTATTCTTTCCTCTCCTTCTCCTTTAAATAGCAAAGTGCTGCGCCAATAGCTGTGCAGAACTCAGAATGTTTGGGTATTATGAAATGAACGTCATATAGCTTTTCCATCATGGGGAAGACATACTTGCATTGAGGGAGAAGAGTCAGGTTGCCTATAAGGACAAAATCCCTTATCTTGCTGTTCAGCGAGCTGAGAATGGTGGCGGAACCGATTCCTTGAAGCACCATGCAGATGATGCCTATGGCAATGTCCTCTCTCGTGGCGTTGGTTTTTGCATTGCCAAAGAGACTTGCCGTGGCTTCCATGGGGAGACCTTGAAGCGGATGAGCACTTATGTCTCTTATGAGCAGGTTGATGTTTGAAATGTCTCCATGTGTGGCAAGCTCAGACACGATATTGATGTCGTCGGTCTTTAGCATAAGTCTTGACAGCCCTTGAAGGGTACCACCGCCTATGCCTATGCCTCCAATATGTGAAATGCTGTCACCCTCGCATTTTACCAAAGATGTTCCAGTGCCCATGCTTACTACAATCATGTCCTTAAGCCTTGATTCGTACATCGCTCCAAGTCCATCGGCAGTGAATTCCTCGGCCTTCTCTGTAGGCAATCCATATACTGGCTTGTTTATGTATGCTGCACCAACACCTGTAAGCATTACCTTCTCCACATCACCAAGTTCTATCTTGTTGTCGTAGAGAAACTTGCCAAAAGCACCGTATAAGGAGGTAATGGGGTCTGTTGCCTTGATGCGGAGGGGAGATATTACACTGACGTCGTGTATTCCAACTATTTTTGTAGTACTTATCCCCACATCTATTCCTATGACTATGGACATGTCGCTTAAATTTTATATGTTAAATAACGCTATTGGCAGTCTTAGCAGGAATGTCCGCCTTTACCGACAACCTTAGACTTGATAAACATAAATTGATGGTATCACTTAAAAACAGATGCAAAGTTACATCAAAACTCGGTGAGTGCAAAATATTTTTCTTGATTTTTTCCCAAAGCAAACAGCAAGTACATATAAATCAATGGTCAACTTTCATGGTATTAGATAACAAAGCAAGTTGCCTGATACCTTCAATGAAATCAACCACGGAATTATCCACATAGTTAACCAAATGCATGATTGACGTTAATGACATGGAAGCATTCGTGTTTGCAAATGAAAGTGTCATTCTATGATGCATTATGTGCCATACATGCTGGAATGACATGGAAAAACTCGTTTCTAAATCCTACTTTCAATGTTTTTTTTCAAAAAATAGCAAATAAATTTCCGTATAACGCTAAAAACCACTACCTTTGCAGTCCGTTAGCTAAAAAAGTAACGATATTAACAAGTAATTAAATCACAATAATAAAATGACGAAAGCAGATATTATTAACGAGATTGTCGAGACAACAGGTGTTGAGAAAAAGGCAGCTCAGGCTGTTGTTGAGACGTTCATGGATTCTATCAGGAAAAGTCTTGTAGAGCGTAGGGAAAATGTGTATCTCAGAGGTTTTGGAAGTTTTATAGTTAAGCATAGAGCCTCTAAAACAGCCCGCAACATATCAAAGAATACAACTCTTATCATTGATGCGCATGACTTCCCTGGATTCAAGCCTTCAAAGAGTTTCATAAGGATGATGAAGTCGTCAGATGCTGAATAATTTCGGCATAGGGAAAGCAAATAGTGAAAACATAATATACAATAACCAATTTAATTTTTTATAATCATGCCAAACGGAAGAAAGAAAAAGGGACATAAGATGGCTACGCACAAGCGTAAGAAGAGACTGAGAAAGAATAGGCACAAGAGCAAGTAAGCCTCATTCTTTTGAAACCACGGACGATAGGGACAACGAGAATCCCCTTTTCTCTCTGTTAACTTCCCAATAGTCCGTGGTTTTTTTTAGGATGGAATTGGCTTCTTCATGTTGCTATCTCTTGATAACGACAGATGAATGCCAACAGCAAGACATGGTGGCATGTTTTTGTAAAGCCACCAGCACCCAGGTTTATACTATTAATAATTGAGAAATGACAAGCGAACTTATCATTGATGCACAGAAAAACGACATCTCTATAGCTCTTCTGGAGGACAAGAAACTTGTTGAATACCAGAAGGAGCCAAGAGAGGCTTCTTTCTCTGTGGGCAATATCTATCTGGCAAAGGTAAAGAAGCTGATGCCGGGATTGAATGCCTGTTTCGTTGACGTAGGTTTCGAGCGTGATGCATTCTTGCATTTTCTCGACTTGGGCGGACAATTTGACTCTTATGCAAAGTATTTGAAACAGGTTCAAAGCGACAGGAAACGTCTGTATCCAATATCAAAGGCTACAAGATTGCCTGATTTGAAAAAAGACGGAAGTGTGCAGACAACTCTCAAGGTAGGGCAGGAGGTAATGGTTCAGATTGTTAAAGAACCAATATCGACAAAAGGTCCGAGACTTACTGCTGAACTCTCATTTGCCGGTCGTTATCTTGTTCTTATACCTTTCAACGACAAGGTTTCTGTTTCCTCTAAGATAAAGAGTGGTGCAGAGAGAGCCAGGCTTAAACAACTTATTCAGAGTATCTGCCCGAAGAACTTCGGAGTCATAGTAAGGACTGTTGCCGAAGGCAAAAGGGTGGCGGAACTCGACGCAGAGATGAAGGTGCTGCTCAGCAAATGGAATGATGCCATTACAAAGGTGCAGAAGGCCCAGTCTCTTCCTCAGATGGTTTTTGAAGAGACAGGAAGAGCGGTGGCAATGCTGAGAGACTTGTTCAATCCCACATACGAGAACATCTATGTCAATGACAGGGATATATGTACTGCTGTGGAACACTATGTTTCACAAATAGCCCCAGAAAAGGCGGGCATAGTAAAGATGTACAATGGAAAGCTGCCCATATTTGACAATTTTGATGTTACTAAGCAATTAAAGTCTGGATTCGGAAAAACTGTCAATTACAAGCATGGTGCATACCTCATCATTGAGCATACGGAAGCAATGCATGTCGTTGACGTCAACAGTGGAAACAGGTCCAAGAAAGAGAACGGACAAGAGCAGAACGCTTTGGAAACAAACCTTGGAGCTGCTGATGAGCTAGCGCGTCAGCTCAGGCTCCGTGACATGGGAGGCATAATAGTTGTTGATTTTATTGATATGAATCTTGCAGAAGACAGGCAGATGCTATATGAGCGCATGTGCAAGAACATGCAGAAGGACAGGGCAAGGCACAATATCCTGCCACTTAGCAAATTCGGTCTTATGCAAATAACAAGACAGAGGGTGCGTCCCGTAATGGATGTTAAAGTGGAGGAAACATGTCCGACGTGCTTTGGCTCTGGCAAGATAAAATCCAGCATATTGTTTACCGACCAGCTTGAGAGGAAAATTTATCGCCTCGTTAACAAAATAGGTGTAAAGACGTTGTATCTGCATGTCCATCCCTATGTAGCTGCGTATATCAACAAAGGTATTCTCTCAATAAAGAGAAAATGGCAGATGAAATATGGCTTCGGAATACATATTATTCCTTCTCAGAAACTTGCGTTCATGCAATATGAGTTTTATGATGCCGACAAGCAGTTTATTGACATGCAAGAGGAGATTGAGAACAATTAGGGTTCATTGAATTGGATTTGATTCAAATGCTTACCTGAATGTTGGCATATATAAAAATAGAGACACCATGTAAAGTGTCTCTATTTTTATATCGTTCATTAAGCCAGAACTCAGTTTATCGCTCGCTTAGTGGAGTGTATTTCTTGTTCTCAAGAATGTTCTTGTAAGCAGGACGGATGATGCGTCGTCCTTCGAAGTTAAGCTCCTCAATGCGATGGGCTGTCCAACCAACAATCCTTGCCATTGCGAATATCGGTGTGTATATTTCCTGTGGCAAGCCTATCATCTCATAGATGAACCCACTGTAAAAGTCAAGGTTGGCACATATTGGTTTCTTTGTCCGTCTGTGATTGCTGACACACTTTATGCCCTCCTGCTCTATAAGCTTTAGGAATTCATACTCTTCCTCTCTTCCTTTTTCCTTGGCAAGCTCACCTGCAAGGCGTTTTAGTTCTACTGCACGAGGGTCGCTCATGGTATAGACAGCGTGTCCTATGCCATAAATAAGACCTGACTTGTCGTATGCTTCTTTGTTTAGCATGCGTTTAAGGTATGTGTCTATCTCGTCTATGTCCTTCCAGTTGCTGATTTGTTCCTTAAGATGGTGGAACATGTTTATGACTTTTATGTTAGCACCACCATGGAGAGGACCTTTTAGAGAGCCAATGCCAGCCGCAATGGAAGAATACGTGTCTGTGCGGCTTGAGCTTGTCACCCTGACGGTAAAGGTAGAGTTGTTACCACCACCATGCTCAGCCTGTATTATGAGGAGCAAATCAAGCATGCGTGCATCCAGAGGTGTGTACTCATCATGCTTTAGCATGTACAGAAAGTTCTCTGCAATGCTGAGATTCTCTCTCGGATGCCTGATGTGCAGACTCCTTCCGTGAACGGAATGTCTGTATATATTGTATGCGTAGGCAATGATGGTTGGGAAACGGGCAATAAGCTCTATGCTCTGCCTCATGAGGTTGTCCCTTGATATATCATCGGGATTGGGGTCAAAGGTGTACATTTCAAGCACACAGCGTGCAAGGATGTTCATTATGTCAGAGCCCTCCAGGTCTATGATATGCACTATGGTACGATGGTCAAGAGGCATGTTGTCGTTAAGCAGTTCCCTGAAAGCCTCTAATTCCTCTTTGTCTGGAAGCTTTCCGGAAAGCAGCAGGAAAGCCACCTCCTCAAAACCAAATCTTTCTTCCTTTAAGAGAGGTGTCACTATGTCGTCAAGTTCATATCCTCTGTAGAAAAGCTTGCCTTGTGTCGGAGTGAGTTTCCCATTCTCGTCTCTTTCATAACCAACGACGTTTCCGATGTTTGTAAGTCCAACAAGGACACCTGATCCATCCTCGTTGCGAAGTCCTCGCTTCACACCATACTTTGAAAACAGTTCATTTTCTATCTTGCATGAGTTCTTCACCTCATCTGACAACTTGTATATTAGATATTCTTTTTTCATACGCATTTGGTTTTAAGATTGATTAGAGGGTATTGGCAAGCTTCTCTGCAAATTCATTAGTGCCAAGCGGCTTTCCGTTGTCCATGAATCTTGCAAGGTCTGATGTGGCGTAACCTTCAGAGAAAAGTTTCTCCATCGCAGATGTTATCAGAGATGCAGCTTCTCCCCACCCAATATAGTCAAGCATCATTACGGCAGAGAGAATAATTGAGCACGGATTTACTATGTTCTCTCCGGCTATGTCGGGAGCGATGCCATGAGTAGCCTCGAAAATGGCATGGCCACTGTTATAGTTTATGTTTGCACCTGGTGCTATGCCTATTCCTCCAACCTGTGCAGCAAGCATGTCACTTACATAGTCGCCATTGAGGTTCATTGTGGCAATCACACTATACTCTTTTGGTTTAAGGAGAGCGTTCTGTAGAAAGGCATCGCAGATACAGTCTTTTATTACGAGCTTCCCAGATTTTAGCTCTTCAGGGTATTCCCTTTCGGCAAGCTCATATCCCCATTTCTTGAATCCTCCTTCAGTGAATTTCATTATGTTGCCTTTGTGGACAAGTGTCACAGATGGCAGGTTGTGGCTCAGGGCATATTCAATGGCACTCCTTATCAAACGCTCTGAGCCTTCTTTAGACACAGGTTTCACACCGAAGCCTGATGTCTCGGGAAACCTAACCTTTTCCACACCCATTTCGTCATGGAGAAATTTATAGAATCTGGATGCCTCGTCAGAGCCTGCTTCCCATTCAATGCCGGCATATATGTCCTCGGTATTCTCCCTGAATATTACCATGTCAACATATTCTGGATGCTTGACAGGTGAAACGACACCATTGAAATATCTTACAGGACGCAGGCATACATAAAGGTCAAGAGTCTGCCGTAATGCAACATTCAAGGATCTGATACCGCCTCCTACAGGAGTCATCAATGGTCCCTTGATGCCAACAAGGTAGTTCTGGAAAGCATCAATAGTCGATTGCGGCAGCCATTCTCCCGTTTCTTTATAAGCCTTTCCTCCAGCGAGAACCTCCATCCATTCAATTTGTCTCGTTCCATTGTAAGCCATTGTGACAGCTTTGTTTACAACGCTTTGACAAACTGGTGTAATCTCTGTTCCTACTCCATCTCCCTCGATGAAAGGTATTGTAACAATATCAGGTACAGACAGTTTTCCATTTTTCTTTATAATCTTTGACATGATGTTTCTTCTTTAAATATTTAAATACAAGTTTCTGTGGTTCTCAACTTAAGGAGTTAAAGGGAATTGGAAGGGGCTATTCAGAAATGCGAGAACTGTAGTTAAGTGCACTTCCTGCCTTGAACCATTCTATCTGGGTCTCGTTGTAGGTGTGTGTGGCTGCTATCTCTTCCTTGGAACCATCGGAGTGAGATACAACAATTTTCAAAGGTGAGCCTGGGGCAAAGTCTTTTAGTCCAGTCACGCTGAGTCTGTCATCCTCGAGAATCTTGTCATAATCAGACTTATCCGCAAATGTCAGGGCGAGCATACCTTGTTTCTTTAAATTAGTCTCATGGATACGAGCGAAGCTTTTTGCTAGAACTACCCGCACATTGAGAAATCTTGGTTCCATAGCAGCATGTTCTCTGCTTGACCCCTCGCCGTAATTGTCCTCGGCTACAACGATGGATGTCATTCCTCTTGATTTGTAATCACTTGCAACGCTTGAAACAGAACCATAGTTGCCTGTAATCTGGTTCTTTACCTTGTCTGATTCACCATTGAAATAGTTCACTGCACCCATAAGGAGGTTGTTGGAGATGTTTTGCAGATGACCTCTGAATTTAAGCCACGGTCCCGCCATTGATATATGGTCTGTTGTACATTTGCCATGAGTCTTTATTAACAATGGCATTCCAGTTAGGTCATTCCCGTCCCACGGTGCGAATGGTTCAAGAATCTGGAGCCTTTCAGATTCTGGACGGATAATAACCTCTATGTCCTCATTGCTGTCAGAAGGAGCTATGAATCCTTTGTCTTCAACGGCAAAACCTTTCTTTGGGAAAACATCACCATAAGGCTCATTTAAGATAACGTCGTTCCCGCTCTTGTCCTTAAGAGTGTCTTTTGCAGGATTAAAATCCAGTCTTCCAGCTATGGCAAGTGCTATGGTCAGCTCCGGGCTGCCAATAAATGCGAAGGTATTGGGATTGCCATCTGCCCTTCTCCTGAAATTTCTGTTAAATGATGTAACGATAGTGTTTTTCCTGTTGTTGTCATCAGTATGGCGTTTCCATTGTCCAATACATGGACCGCAGGCATTGGTCATTATGACAGCTCCAATCCTCTTGAAGTCATCAATGATGCCATCCCTTTCAGCTGTGAATCTTATCTGTTCCGACCCTGGATTGATTACAATCTGTCCTTTAACATCGATATTCTTTTCCGCAGCCTCCCTTGCTATGGATGCTGCTCTACACAAATCCTGATAGCTTGAGTTTGTACACGAGCCTATGAGTCCCACTTCTACTGCCATTGGGAAATCGTTTTCCCTCGCCTTTTCCGGCATCTCACTCACAGGTGTTGCCGCATCAGGTGTGAAAGGACCGTTGAGCATAGGCTCTATCTCATTGAGGTTTATTTCTATTACTCTGTCATAATATTTCTCCGGAGCGGTGTAAATATCATCGTCTGCCATTAGGTCTGGAATGTTTTTTATTGCCATGTCCGCCACATCGTCACGTCCTGTGTTGCGAAGATATGTTTCCGTGTTCTTGTCGAATGGGAATATTGAACAAGTAGCACCAAGTTCCGCACCCATATTGCATATAGTGGACCTTCCGGTTGCGGAGATTGTGGCAACTCCATCTCCGAAATACTCAAGAATAGAGTTCGTTCCACCTTTTACCGTAAGTATGCCGAGTATTTTAAGAATAACGTCCTTTGGTGAAGCCCAACCTGAGAGATGTCCAGACAATTTTACGCCAATCAGCTTTGGCATTTTAAGCTCCCAAGGTTGTCCTGTGAGGACATCAACAGCATCAGCACCTCCAACGCCAACTGCAATCATTCCCAGTCCTCCTGCGTTTGGAGTGTGTGAGTCTGTTCCCACCATCATACCTCCAGGAAAGGCATAGTTTTCCAATACTACCTGATGGATTATTCCGGCACCAGGCTTCCAGAAACCGATATGGTATTTCTTAGAAACAGAACTGAGGAAGTCGTAAACCTCCTTGTTCTCTTCCATTGCTTTGGGCAGGTCTTTCTCGACACCAATGTCTGCTTTAATGAGGTGGTCGCAATGCACTGAAGCAGGAACGGCAACTTTGTTCTTTCCTGCATTCATGAACTGTAAGAGTGCCATCTGAGCAGTGGCATCCTGCATGGCAACCCTGTCAGGGCGGAATTCAGCATAATCCTCTCCTCTTGTATATGCCCTTGCGTCCTTTTCTGAATATAAATGGGCATACAGCACCTTTTCTGCATAAGTCAATGGGCGGTTGAGTGATTTCCTGACATTCTCCACCTTAGTGGAGTAATCTGCATAAAAGCCTTTGAGCATGTTAATATCCAATGTCATCTTTGTTACCTTTATTTGTTATTCATTTGCAAAGATAGGCATTTTTGTCTATATATAATCAAAAACGCTCTGTAAAATTGCATTATGTCGCAAAATACAGGGCGTTTGTGCCAAAAATAATGACTTAAAACAATTATTTAAGCAAATTGTTGATGATTCCATCGCATCCATCTTCTATCATGTCAATGGCTGTCTCAAATGTACCATCTGTACCATAATATGGGTCAGGTACGTAACCCCGTCCCTTGAAGCGTATAAAGAATTCGCTCATTCGCTTTACTTTGGATACTTCATCTTCGCTGGTCGCTTGGTTTGTTATGTCATTGTAATTACTTTCGTCCATAACAACAATATAGTCGAATCGCGCAAAGTCTTCATGTGAGAATTGTCTTGCTCTGCTGCTAAGCGTATATCCTCTTCTCGCTGCATGTGTCCTCATCCTTTTGTCTGGCAGTTCACCGATATGCCATGCCCCTATACCAGCGGAATCTATTTCCACAGCTCGTTGCAGTTGTAATTCATGTGCCTTCACCCTCAATATTTCTTCGGCGGCAGGTGACCTGCATATGTTGCCGAGGCATACAAACAGTATTCTTGTTTCTTTCTTTTCGTTCTGTATCTTGTCCATAATTCATGTATTGTTGATATCTATATTGTCGTCATTGTTTTCTTCTTCCTTCTAGTCATGGATAACATCTCGCCAACTATAAGCACTGGCGATGTCAAAAAGAATGTAATAATCCAGTCGGTTAAACAAAGTGGAGTGACGCCGAACATTCTGCCACCGAACTCAACTATCACTATCTGTCCCATGACAATCAGAGCCATTATGAAGGTGAATTCTTTTGAATGACATATGTCGTGAAATGAATTGTGGAATGTGCCATGGCGTTTAGCGTTGAACATGTTCCAGAACTGCATCATCACGAATATAGTGAAGAAAAGGCTATGTTCATATAATGACAATCCCTTGTTGCCTGTTTCCACGTCGCCCTTTATTATGGCAGCTAATGAAGTTACATCATATCTCTCAAACAACAAGAATAAGCCCATGAGAATGACGCTGAAAGTTATGCCATATATGAATATGTGTCTCCACATAGATGGGCTTACAATGAAGTCACTCCTTTTGCGCGGCTTGTCATTCATGACTCCCTTGTCTGTAGGTAGTGATGCGAGAGCCATCGCAGCGAATGAGTCCATTATTATGTTTACCCACAGCATCTGTGTTACGGTTAAGGGAGCGTCCGTGTATAGGAATGCCCCTGTTAGAACTATTAGGCATGCTACAACGTTCACTGTCATTTGAAAGAGGATGAACCGCTGTATGTTCTTGTATAGAGAACGTCCCCACATTACAGCTTTGGCAATGGAACAGAAGGAATTGTCTATGATAGTGATGTCAGAGGCTTCTTTTGCCACCGTTGTGCCATCTCCCATTGACAGCCCCACATGTGCCGCTTTAAGAGCAGGTGCATCGTTTGTTCCATCTCCTGTAACAGCTACTACTTCCCCTTTTTGCTGTAAAGCCTCGACAATTCTTTTCTTGTCGTTGGGTCTTGCTCTGGCTATGATTTTGATTCCTTTGATTCTTTCTGCAAGCAAACTGTCAGTCATGTTCTGGATGTCAACCCCAGTGGCGATGTCTTCCTCTCCATTGACGCTGATGCCAATCTGCCTTCCTATTTCCTTTGCTGTGATGGGAGTGTCGCCAGTTATTATTTTAACATCAATACCAGCATTGATGCATTCTCTGATGGCACCAGGAACCTCGTCCCTGACAGGATCGTTTATGGCGGCTATGCCAAGAAGGGTGGTGTCGCATGAGAATGCTATTGTTCTCATTGCTTTAGACTGACATTCCACCAGAATCTTGTCAACATTGTCCCGTTCGTCGGCAGTCATGTCGCACATGTCACATATGATTTCAGGCGCACCTTTTGTGAATGTTATTATCTTTCCGCTATTGTCCTCTATGCTTGTCTGCATGAATTTCCTCTCAGTACTAAAAGGTATTACATCCTTTAAAGTTGAGTTCTCCCTTAATTTCTTGTAGTGGAAGCCTTCTCCTTCTACCCAAAGAAGTAGTGCTCCTTCTGTGGGGTTACCTATCACATTGTTGCCGTCAAGGTTTGCCGTGGAGTTTACGCAGATATTCTCTATGAGTCTTTCCTTATCAGAGAATACGAACATCTTGTTGACTGTCATCTTGTTCTGGGTTAATGTGCCAGTCTTGTCGGTGCAAATGACAGTAGCAGCACCCATTGTCTCGCATGCATGCATCTTTCGTACAAGATTATTCGATTTCAACATTTTTCTCATGCTGTATGCAAGACTTAGGGTCACAGCCATAGGTAGTCCTTCTGGTACAGCTACGACAATAAGCGTTACAGCTATCATTACCGATTGAAGAAGATAAGACAAGAAAATGATGTTGTTCCATGGTTCCGTTAAAAGGAATACGAGGATGCGCCCTATGATGACCATTGCAGCAAGAGCATAGGAGACTTTGGTAATTACACCTCCGAGCCTTTCCAACTGCTCGTTGAGCGGAGTGCGTACGCTGTTGTCTATAAGTGCTGAACTGAATACTTTTCCGTTTTCTGTCATGTCGCCCACGGCGGTAATCTTCATTATTCCGTTTCCCTCCATAACCTTGGAACCTCTCATGAGCATATTTGTCGGGTATGTGGCATCATTGTCAAAATCATCCTGTCTGGCACTCTTGTGGCAAATTGGTTCTCCTGTGAGCGATGACTCATCGACATTCATATATGTGGATTCCAGAATAATACCGTCAGCGGGTATCTCGTCGCCATTTTCCACTATCACAATGTCATCAATAACAATATCACTTTTCGCCACTGTTGTAACCTTTCCTTCTCTTATGACTTTAACCGGTTCATGGTCGTTGACGACGTTCAGAAGAGCGAACTCCTTGTCAGCCTTGTACTCGAATAGAAAAGATAGTCCGGTGGCAAGGATGATGGCAATAAATATTCCAATAGGCTCAAGAAAGCTTTCAGTCTTGCCGCTTAGTTGTAAGTATTCGTATAGGCTGATGCACGCCGATAGCGCACCAGCCACAAGAAGTATTATGATGAGAGGGTCTTTGAATTTCTCAAGATACCTTTTCCATAGCGGTGTCGTGCTGGGATGCGTAAGAATATTACATCCGTGTTCAAGGCGGTTCTTGAGCACTTCGGCTTCTGTCAATCCATCTCTGGAAAGTTGAATGTTGAAAGTTGAATGTTGAATGTTCATTTTTCAATCTTCTATTTTTAATTTTCAATCTTCCTTATGGTTTCAGGCTATTCATTAATAGTGCCACATACAGGGCATTTGCCTTTGCGTTTCATGGAATTGCCGCACTTTCCACAGTTGTATGTAACTCTGTACTTCCGTATATATGTCCTCAATGAATAATATATATATGCAATCAGTAGCGGATAGCCAATCAGATACAGGGTACTAATGCTGAATACTATGTAGTTCACAGCTCCAACGGCAGCCAATCCACAAAGGTATAGTATGGCATCGTCAACTTTCAGATGGTGCCTTACATCGTCAACGACAGCTACAGCCATTATTACCATTGTCCATACTGACGTGAGGAAGATGCCGATAATCAACGGCTGTGAGAAAGGATTCAAAGATGGTGAGAAATAAAAAGCTCTCCACGACTCTGGCGAGAACAATTGTATGCTGGCATAAAACGTTGCGGAAACAGCCACGTTCAGGACAAGAATGGTAGGATAGAGTGAGTCTATGTCATTAAAGTGGACAATCTTGGCGTTGTTCTTTCTCATTATTTTTATAATATATGCCACTATTATCAGTACTGTTATCATTAGAAACAGTATGGTATGAGAGTCAGAGAAGGCAGATATAAACTGAGATATTGGGTCGTCAGGATCTACTTTGTCTAGAAGAGTCGATTCGTGAATCCATCCAAACTCTGCATTTTCCGTAGCTAATTGTACCCATACGCTGTCACAGGTGTCTTTGGATATGATTTTTATGTCAGCCACAACCATTCTTGTACCCTTTAAAACAGTGAAGGAGTCTGTTTGCATGTTGTTAATCTTCTCTTCAGGTTGTTGAAGTAGCAGGGCAAGCGAGTCCTCTCTCACCACGAAATTGAAATTCTCGCTGTAATGGTGTGTCTGTGCAAAAGTTATCGAATCCTGCAATCTTACTCTCGAAATAGAGTCTTGTGCTATCTTGATGCTATCACCTATTATAGGAATATGAATGGGTGAACGCTTGTGATAGCAGGAGCTGTTTCCCAGACATAACACAATGAGTATTAAAGGAAGCAACATCATTGATAGGCAGCTCCTCTGCCCCCCGGTGGGGGAAGTTAGGGATTCTTTTGCAATATTGTTATTGTTCATTATCAATTACTTTTTTAAAGGTGACAAGTTGACGAGTTGACAAGTAAACGAGTTGATATGTAAGGTTATGAGGTCATTAGGTTATGAGGTGATTTTACCTTAAAACCTGAAACCTGAAAAGGTAATGGCTCTGCATAACTTCTCATCATAACTTCTCTTACCTAACAAAAGAAGTAAATATCATCATAGTACATTTCTTGCAGTTGAATTCCAGACGGAAATGTTTATTGTCGTTCATTTCAAGTATCAGAGGTTCTTTCCAATTAGGTTTCCTTCCTCCGTGCTTTATGCAGAATCCAAGTTCGTGCTTCAGGCAATAGCGGCATTGCATTATCAGAACATCATCCTTTTTGGAAGAAATATCCTTCTCGAAGGATTCCCCCATGCAGTCTAATCCATTTTCCTTGTAGAAATGGCGTGACATGCTATTGGAGATGTTGTATAGGTATGGAAACTTACTGTATTCAGATGGTGTTGTGTCCTGAATGGAAATGTCCTGCCCTGTAGTTGTCCCGTCCTTGTCAAACCGGTGGAGTCTTGTTGCCGCATGGCTGTCGTAACTTGCATTTTGTCCTTTTTCGGTCAGTGCCGCTACCGTTTTCCTTCGGAGTTCAGCCAACAAACTGTTTGGTATGAAGAAAGAGTCTGCATTGTCTTTGATAGTTATGTCTTTGCATATAAAAGAAGTAGTGCCGAGCTTTGTAAGTTGCTTTACGATATTGTCACGTTGATGTGTTTTAGCTGGAGCCTTCTCGCAGTCAACTGACACCGACACATTGTTTGCCGTCAGTCTGAAACCATTGTCTGTCGTGCCAAATTCCATGGTTACAGGAATCTTTCTTGTAGCAGACTTGTTGGAAAGAATCCTTGAAAAACTCTGGTCCAGGTTTCTGTATAGTGCGCTTCCTTTCCTTATTCCTTTTGGAATGTGCAGTACATGTAGCCTGTTATTTTCAGCCTTGTTAACCCTGAAGCCTTCAAGTTCGTTTTTGCTGTTGATGAAACACAGACCGTCTCCATTTGAAAACCGAGAAGTTCCAGACACGATTATGTATCCGTTTCCCACTTCTTTAACTCTTCCCACATGCTCTCCAATAGCTTTTGGAGTCTCAAACGAAGCTATGGAACCATTCCTTCCATGAAGGAAATAATTGGTAAATCCCCTGTTGAAAGTTTTTCTCAGATTAGGCGTAAAGTCATAGTCAACCAACCCTTCCGATGCCCTTTTGTATTTGTTGGGATGGCGTGATATTATGTCGTTAAGCCGCATGCTGTATGCCGCAACCACATTCTTGACATAAGATACATCTTTCAGCCTTCCTTCAATCTTCAGCGACGACACGCCAGCCTCAAGCAGTTCCTCTATATGGTCATATAAGCACAGGTCTTTGAGAGAAAGAAGATGCTTCTGATGTATTATCGTATTGCCTTCTGAATCGAGGAGATTGAATTTTAGTCTGCAGAACTGTGCACATTCGCCCCTGTTGGCACTTCTTCCAAAACAATATTGGGAGGCATAGCATTGACCAGAGTAGCTGACACACAAGGCACCA
This sequence comes from uncultured Prevotella sp., assembly GCA_945875635.1. Taxonomy (GTDB): domain Bacteria; phylum Bacteroidota; class Bacteroidia; order Bacteroidales; family Bacteroidaceae; genus Prevotella. The sequence continues at coordinate 7,238 of CAMCLD010000021.1, read as the reverse complement.
TGTACAAAAGACTCTATCTCTACATCTGGAACAGCTTCATGTATAGAGGCTATTTCCTTAACAGACAGCTCTCTTGCAAGAACTACCCTGCTGAATCCCTGTTCCTTGAGCCATTGAACTTTCTTCGCATTTCTGTTGTCTGTCTGTGTACTCGCATGGATGGCAGGTCCCCTGTCACCGCATCCCTTAATCATCTGTGCTACCGCCATATCCTGCACAAGGATGGCATCAACACCGGCATCGCACAGTTCTCTGATGAGCTTCCTCATGTATGGGATTTCATCCTCATAGACAATGGTGTTTAAAGTGACATATATCTTTGCCTTATACTGATGGGCATATTTACATAGATTGGTGATGTCATCTATGCTGTTGCCGGCATTAGCCCTTGCACCGAAGCGGTAAGCACCTATATAGACAGCATCAGCGCCGTGGTCTATAGCAGCTTTGCCGCATTCAAGGTTCTTGGCAGGTGCCAGAAGTTCAATTTCCCGCATAGACTATTTCCCTATTTTATATTGCTTATGTCGTAAGGAGTTTCCTGATAGACATAATAGTTTATCCAGTTTGAGAAAAGCAGATTAGCATGTGCCCTCCATGTTACGAGAGGTCTGTTCTCAGGATTGTCGTTGAGATAATAATTCTTAGGCATCTCCACATCGTCCCTCTTTCCAAAATCTCTCTTGTATTCTTTGTCGAGAGTGTCTGATGCATATTCAAGGTGTCCTGTGATGAAGAATTCCCTGCCGTTACGTGCCATGACTATGCTGACCCCACTCTCGGGAGAGTCTGATATTATTCTGAGCCCATCCCTCTTCCTTGTCTCGTATTTCGCACTGTTAACATTCTCTATGTCCTCGCGCCTGATTTCTGTATGTCTGCTCTGAGGCATCTGGAACACATCGTCAAAGCCTCTGAATATGGGGAAATGACAATCTGTAGGATATTGCTTGAATATTCCGAACATCTTTCTTGATAAAGGATGCTTTGGAACATCGTAGAAATGATATAGTCCAGCCTGAGCAGCCCAGCATATATATAATGTGCTGGTTACGTGTGTGTGCGCCCATTCAAAAATGGATGTTATCTCGTCCCAGTATTCCACTTCCTCGAAGTCCAATGTCTCGACGGGAGCTCCAGTGATAATCATTCCATCATAATTCTCCTTCTTCATGTCCTCGAAGTCCCTGTAAAACATCATCATGTGCTCTATTGGAGTATTCTTGGGAGTGTGACTTTTTAGCTTCATGAAGTTCACCTCCATCTGTAGAGGTGTGTTTGAAAGCAGTCTTATTAAGTCTGTCTCAGTCGTTATCTTGAGAGGCATGAGGTTTAGGATGGCAATCCGTAGCGGACGTATGTCCTGTGCAGCAGCCCTGGAGCTGTCCATGACGAATATGTTCTCCTTTTTTAGAAGTTCAATGGCGGGAAGCCTGTCTGGTAATCGTAATGGCATTTCTTAAATATGATTTTTGTGTATAATGTTCATGCACAATGCAAAATTATATCAAAAAGGGGACAATACAAAACTTTCAATGATTATTTAACATATTTCGTGTAACAGCCATATCCTCCATATAAAAATAGTAGAGACGCGAAGCATCGCATCTCTACTATAATTAGTAATTTAAGTAAACTTGAATTATTTGATGATTACTTTGTTAATCTTCACGGTCTGAGTCTTCATGTCGTATGAACGGCAGATATATACTCCAGATGCTGTAGGTTTGCCTGGCATAAGTGCTCCATTAATAGTGTACCACAGAGTCTCGCCATTCTCTATACCGTCATTGATACCACGGATATTATTCGTTGAGTTGAATGATAGGATGAGGGGCGAACTGTGAGTTCCTATGAGAGCATCCTCTACATACATGACAGTAACATCTGAATCATATACGTCACCATTGTTTGCCATCTTGAAATGCAATGTCTGCATCTCGTTACCAGGCACGGTGAAGTATGCATATCCTTCCTCGTCAGAAATCTCGACACATCTGCAATTGCTGTCATCGAATACTCCTACCTCGTACCCAACGGCTGGTGCACCATTCCATTTGATAGAAGCCACGATACACATGTTGCCTGGGAACATGTGGTAGTCTATCGGACTGAATACACTTGAAACATTCTTCATTGCCTTGGAAGCTGCGTAGCTCTGTGTGGAAACAATTGTCGGGTACTCGAAGGTGCGCTCCTCGGTAGTCGAGCTCCTGAGCATGTAGCCCTGACCCGGGGTGAGAGCCTTCAGCGAGCCGTTCCACTCGTAGCCGTCATACAGTGCAAATCCCTTCTGTCCCTTGATGAGGTCACCGTCCTGTGGGTTAATGCCTGCGAGGGCATCGCCTACACTTGCTGTCTGCATAGCGTTGTATGCAATCCAGTTCCAGTCGGGCTGCAGTGTGATGGTGCGCTGCTCAGTGGTCAGTCGCCTACCGATGACGTTCAGCATCTGCGGTGCAGTGGTGTGAACCCTGTACATTGAGCGGTTGTCGGTCTCGAACGCCTTTCCGTAGAACTGGCCGTTCTCAAACGTTCCGAACTCAGTCTGGCTCTTTACAATGTCCGTCCTTTCGGCTATTGGGCTGAAGATATTCTCCACGCCCATTTCGTCGGCATGAACATAGAACGATACCCAGTTCCAGCCCTGAACAAGGTCACGGCTCTGCTCGATGAGGTCGTCAGCGTTAAGCACTACAGGAGCGGCGAACGTACCGTAAACCTGATTGTCGCGGAAGACAACCTCCTGTGAGGTGTTCAGTTGCGGATACTTCGTACCTGTGCTGTAGTCGTAAGCGTAGAATACTACAGGCTTGCCGGCATCCTCGGTATTGCCATAGATGTCGAGCTGTACGAAGTAGTTGTCATAGCGTGCGTTGTATGTCGGATGTGCAACACCACGGCACTCGCCGTCGATGAATACGGCTACCAAGTCGTCAGTATCGTCACTCGGCTGTCCGAGTATTGACAATGTTCCGATGAGGTTCATCGAATTCTCGTAGTCAGCAGGATTAACGCTCCATTGAGGCATTTCGCCTGTCACAATCAGTCGGATGGTGAGCGCAGATGAGATATCGTCGTTACCAGTCAGATAAACAGTTTCCTCATATTTGCCAATGGCGATTCCTTCAGAGATGTCGAAGTTTACAGTAGTAGTGGTGAGAGCCTCTGCTGCACCTTCCTCAACACTGGCAGTGAGCCATGAAGGAAGTCCGCTGAGTGTCCACACTTGTTGTGTTCCGCCATTATTTGTGAAGGAAGCCTCAAAACTATGTGCTTCACCAACTTGCTTGTTGATAGTGATTGATGGGTTGTCCCATGCCAATTCGTTGCAGTTAACGTAGGCTGTCCACATTACCGGAAGCGACTGGTTACCGTTGAGGTCAAGAATCTCTTTTGCGGTGAAGTGGAGCGTAGAGCCCTCGATGTCGGCAGGAGTTTCGGTGATGTTGATAACCACCTTGTTGTCGCTTGCGGTGAACGAGAATCCCACGTTGGTTTCTGTCCGTGCAGCGCGCAATGCCGGTGACTCGTCAGTATACTTGAATCCTGTTGCCGACTCGTAAGTGGCAATGTTGTCACTTCTGAGGTCTTTAGCCGTTCCCACGGTCACAACCTGGTTATTGTCGTCGAGGCGTTTAGTCTCAAACGGATAGTATGCAACGAGTCCATCTTCCTCACCAGTGAGGCGCACCTTCTGGCGATTCTTGAGAAGGTCGGCAGAGAGTGTCGCATTCCAAAGTCTTACTTCATCGATTGAACCCTTGAAATAACGGTCGTAATCATATGATGTCGTTGTACCCTTAGAACGGCGGGCACCAATAATCATGCGGTCGGTAGCGGTCTGACCAACGTTTGATGCACTGGTTGAGAGTGTACGTTTGCCATCTACGTAAACCGAAGCGTGACCCGTGCGCAGAATGTTGAGGGCAATGTGGTGCCATGCGTTGTCGAGCAGTGATGCCTGACTTGCCGCATAGTCGTTGCCAAGTGAAGAAAGTTGAAGTTTGCCTTCAGCGTTCATCCACAATTCAACTTCGCCAATATGAGCGATTTCAGCCTCACCTTCTTGTTCTCCAGCACGTACCCACAACTCAATAGTGCAGTTGTCAGATGGCAATGGAGAAACAGCGGTTGTATTGATATCGACATGCGAAGTACCATCAATAGAGATAGCCTTGTTCTCGTTGTCTATTTTCCAGGTCTCGGCAGCCATCTTCATGTGGCGGCTGCGTGCGTAGTCTGTGATGAGCGTACCTTCACCCTCGTTCATCTTCCAGTAACCGATAAGATGTGGGGTTGATGGTTTCTTGCTCTTCGACTTGTTGAGCAGCGCTGTTGTGATGTCATGAGCCTCGTCCCAGAGTGTCAGCTCGTGGATAGAACCCTTGGCATTGTCGCCAACTGTCAATTTTCCTTGCACGTCATAAGCGTTTGCTGGAGTGTCATAGAAGAGGGTTACAGTCTTGCTGTCCTCAGCGTATGCCGCATTGAGCAGCGGTTCAGCACCAGCCTTATAACTTGTAGTAAGATAAATCCATTTGTTTCTTGGCATAACCTCATTCGAGGTGTAAGTTTGTTCGCCAATACCCACGGTGAGATGTCCCTGGGCGTCGGTTCCAATAACATATCTCGTTGAGCCTTCGCCATGCACCAGTATCGCGCCCTCGCTGTCGATGTTAACCCAAGCATCGATGCTGAAGTCGTGGTTGCTGAGCAAGATGTCTGCTTCTGTTGTAGCCGAAACTTCATCTGTTGCCATGTCGAGTGCCACATCGTGTTGAACAGTAGCGCCATTGAGCACACCTGTCACACGGAAGTTAGCCGTGTTGGTGAGTTGTCCCTTGAGGATGTTCTCGTTGAACTGGATGCTTATCTCATCGCCAGCGTTAAGGATGCCATTGGTTGGTTGTGGCAAGCCAAGCGGCTGAGGACGTGACATATCCTTAATCACGGTAATCTCCTCACTTTGGTTATATACCTCATCGTTTCCATAGGTGCTCACAGAAAGAACACGGAACAGGTAAGTCGCATCTGAGAAATCCTTCATCGAAAGTGCGTAACTTACGGTTGCCTCTTCTGGCAAGTACTCGTTGTTATTGGTCTTGTCCTTCTCGTTGAGCACATACTCGTGGAACGTTGTCCAGTCGAGGTCGCCCTGCTTGCAGTATTGCAGGCGGAACGCCTTGAGATTGTTGTAGTTGCGGTCAAACTGGTTGAATGATACATTCAGAACCGGGTCAGATCCCAACATTGTGTTGAGTGTAGTATGGTCGAGCTTCATAGCCACAGCCGATGACGACGGGATGAACTGAGCCGATATATATACGGTATCGGCAATCTGTTCCCATGTACTTGTCGGGTCATACTGCGACTGTGATGCAAGTACCACGCCAATGCGGTCATAATCCAGCATACCGAGGTTGGTCTGCGTCAATTGCAGTGACTTGGTGACGGTCTCGCCGGCAGGAATCTTGATGATTCGGTTTTCGGTGAGCACTTGTCCATCGATGGTAATCTTTGCACCATTTGGATTGGTTTCGTCAATCACAAGGAGCTTGTAGTAAACGTCCTCGTCGATTTCAGATGCGTTGGTGAGACGCAAGGTGTAGTTGGCGGCTTCACCGGTAGGCACGTTGGTGACGGTGGGCACATCGACAGTAATGTGAGGCACTTCAATCTGCATGGTAGCATCCATGATGGTAGTGCCGGGGCGATAGTACTTGGTCTTCACCTCACCCTCATACGGACCGGAGGTCTGACCGCCGCGAGTACGGAATATCGGTGAGTAACCACCATATTTATATACATCGACCGTCAAGGCATCGTCATCGCCTTCCTCAGCCAAAGTGTAACTAAATGAAGCAAAATCGGTATTCTCGCCTTCATTGGTTACATGAGTTCCGACACCAACTTCCGAGCTTACTTCAAATATCACACCTGTATCGTTGTGCTTGAAACCAAATGCGTTGGAGAAGCATGCTGACACAGTAACGCTCGTATCAACCGTGTAACCATTGGTCGCCTCGCTTTCTTCTGTTATTGTCACAGAAGCGCCTGAGTCAAATGAAAGGTTCTGCGAAAGATACTTAGAGCGATCGTCGTAGGCGCGCACTTTATCCTGCTCATTGATTGAGAGATACTTTATCCAGTTGGATATCTGAGTATTACACCATGCTACCGAGTCGGCATAGTTCTCATCCTTGCCGCTGGGCACCACCATAGTGTACGACGGGCCAACGGGATTAGGACCGGAAGTGGCTTGGCCGCCCCATACGGTCTTGTCGTAGTTGTCTGTACCAAATTTCGGGTCGTCGGGCGACAATGTGGTCAGATATACAGGCTGATCTGACGTGTTATTATAGCCCGATGTGTCGGCTACTGTTTGCAACAAACCATCGCGAATGCTACGGAGGTTGGGCAACAGCACATTTTCAATGTAATTGGCAGAGTAGTTGAAGGCGGTAGTGAAACTGAGTCCGGTAGTCACTACGTCTTTCAATCCAAGCGCAACATCATTAGTCAAGCCTTGGCGGCGGAAGTTGATATCACGCGCTTTGCCTATTATCATATTGGTAGCCGAGCCGACAAACACGTCGCCATTGGCTCCTACATATTCCGGATCGGAAGATGTGGATATCGAGCGTGTGGCGGTAGTCGTTCTACGCCATGTCGCACCGCTTTCGGCATAAAGTGTCTCGTGTATACCCAGCACTAAGTCGTTTTCCGACTTCAAATCATTGAATACACCGACTCCGATACCTGATACCGTTGTAACTGAAACACCTAATTTCTGTGTCCACATCTGGCTCTCATCAGCTTGGACTATGCCGGCTGCCGATGTAAATGATGAGGTGATGCTACCACTTGTCCATTCGGCTGAAGAACGAGTGCCCGGGGGATCTCGAAGTATCATATCTACCACATCGGGGCCTGACGTCACGAAGTTGTTGCCCGTGGGCAGCGAACCCAATATGATACCATTCATGCCGCTGCCCGACCAATCATACAAACGGTCGTCATTGCCGATGGTATAGTTCATTGATATGGTACGCGAGTAGGGAGGAGTGATGTTGGGCAAACCGGCTTTCCATTTGTACACAGCCTTACCCACGCTATCGAGTTCCAACTGATTCTTTTCCAGATTGGCAACCGAACCAGCCTCTTTGCCTGCAGAGTTGCCTTCGATATATACCGACTGGTCGGACGACAACGCATTTTCGATGGTCACTACCGAG
>CAMCLD010000020.1 GCA_945875635.1 uncultured Prevotella sp. | reverse complement strand
TTGATGCACATCATGAATGGAAACATGACAAAGAACGAGGCTTTCTTCCGAAAAGTGAAAACAAAATTAGGAAAAATACTTGATAATACCAAAATATCGCCCCTAAAAGATGTTAACAGGAAATGACAATTGTCGTCTATTCATTAATGAAAGTTCGCAAACTCAACCAAACAGAAATTTCATCAAGCCTTTGTGCTGAGGTGCTTTTTCTGTTCTTGGTAAGGATGTGGCATCATACTTTTTTGCAATGTTCAATCCGTACTTCTCATTTAACTCATTGGCAATCTTCATAAATTCCTTTCCGTGGCTTTTGTTATCCCTTATGCCGTTCCATGCTATATAATAATGTATAAGTTCATGTACCATCAAGTTGCGAAACACATCCTCAGGAAAGTCATAGCAATCAGAGAATTTGATCTCCTGCCATTTGATAGGATGTTTCCCCTTCTTGTTCTTATTGAACTCAAATCGAGCCAAAGTATTCAGCTTGTTCATAAGTCCATATTTGGGTGTGGGAAGTGTACCGTTGAAATACATCCTGTTACATTCACGGAACATTCTTGGCATGGTGTTGTAGTCTGCTATCATATTTCTGCGTTATTTAATGGTGAAATCTTCCGCTTGACATTGTCCTTTATTTCATTGAAAAAATACTGAATTCAGAATTGAAATGCTCAGGCAGGGCATGGTGTCACTATTTTTTATCATATATGCTATTACAATTCTTTATATCAAATCCATACTTCAAAAACAATTCTTCAAGTTCGGCATGGTTAATGGTTTCATTCAGACATGATGCAATATGGTTTATTACATCGTACGTCTGCATTATTTCACGTGGAAACAAGTCTTTTACAATATGAGATTCTTCTTTTGTGCTATACGGATGCTTAGGACTACAGGTAATTTCAAAGTCTAACAACTCTAAAGCCCAAGTGTAGTTTTGAGGGTGTATGGCATTATGTAGGATTTTGTTAGAATGAAGTATCTTTAGATTGTTCACAAGCACTTCTGCAGCAACCAAATAAGATTGTGTGTACCCTCTCTTATTGTATTTCTCCCACTGAACCGCTTGTCTCAAGATTTCCTCCTTAGACATATAGGCTGCATCACATATTCGGTAAGGACACTCAACGGAATATTGTAACAAGATTGGAGTCAGAACATGCCCATTTGTCAACAGTATTTCGTTTTCAAGCTTGATGACATATTGCATGATATTAGTCTTAATTCCCAAATCATGAACTTCAATTCCGATTTCAAAATCTCTTTCAGCTTCATCTTTCAACAAAATTCCCCACGTGTAATCATCGAATTCTCCTGAATGCACATGGCTGTATTGTGTGTAACTCAACCCATTCCCTTTACTCACAATGTATCGTCCATCTTTCTTGGATACAATATAACTACGACCGTGATGCGGAGAAACACATATCATAGTCCTATTCCCTGAACTATCTCTCAAATAAGGGAATGGGGGAACAGAAACATCATTTGACTTAATGATGGTGTATGGAACTTCTTTGGCGTAAAACTCTTGCATACTTTTAGATTTAAGAGGTCACGCCTCTTCTTATAAGGAGCGTGACCTTAATTAATTTGAAATAACTTTAGGAGCTGCGGTAAGCAATACCACACATTGACTGAGTTCCTCTCGGACAGTGAAAGCATACGATCTTCGATGCTTTGCTAATGTGCAATTCTTCCTTCATAGCAATATGAATTAAATGGTTATAGGAGTGTTTCTTGGGGGAACTCCATTTACCCGCTTACCATCAATATTCTCAAGTTCTCGTCTAAGGGAAGTTAACGGTGGAATATCAATATGTATTTCCTTTAAACATTGTTCTATTGTCTTGTCATTCAATGGGTCTGTCCCGTTTTTCATTCTTTGGGCCAAATCATACCGGCATTTCGCCATGTAACAATTGTTTTCTGCTGCTTTTAGTGGTGTCCCGTTTTGTGAAAAGTTGTTCCCTGCACAGAGATTACAATAATCACAGTAAGGGTGCAGACCGCACTCTTCATAATGCTGTAAAGTTTGTTTTTGCCACCATTTTAATCGTTCGCTGCATTTGAAAATTTCATTTACACTTTTATCTTTGAGGTTTCCAAAACTCATGTGGAAGGCGCAACATGGAATAAACTCGCCGTCTGGCGTAATACAAAAGGTATTGTATCCTGCTCCACATGCATTTTGTTTCATATCTTTGCTCTGTCCTCCAAAGTTGGGTGCTTCTCGCCCGACATACATCGGAGTATTGTCATCACGTAATACAATATCCAAAAGTTCAGGGGGTAGTCGTAGGTATTTGCTTACGCATTTATCACCTTCGATGGAATCGGAAACATTCAATTCAAATTGTACTATGGCTCCATATTTCTTGGAAAGTGCTTTTACCGTTCGATAAGAAGTAACATTTTGCCTCATGATACAACACTTCACAACTAAGGTAGTCCCAAGACTTGATAGTTTGTCTATAACACTGACCGATTTCTTCCATGAGCCTTTAATACGTGTTATAGAATCGTGTATTTGCTCTTCGCCACTATAGATAGACACACCTACCAAACGAGGATAATATCCTGCTAATCTTTCCTCATTTCCAACTAAGCGTAGACCATTGGTGTATAGGTCAAAGGCGATATCTTTATGGTAGAGATAATCTATAATATCCCAAACAAATGAACATGAGAAAGGGTCGCCTCCTGAAAGACATACTTTTGTTAGCCCCTCTTCATACAATTCATCGATAATACGTTTGTAATCCTCTAACAACAACTCTTTCAACAAGCCTCTACCGCTTTCCTCTTTGTCATTTCTTGTCGCTCCTATGTTATAACAATGTATGCATTGTTCGGAGCAACGATAGGTAAGCTCAAACATTACCGATGTTATCCCTCCTGCCTTTTCTGCATAATCCATTTCGGCAGTGGTTATGTCCATTGGCAGTTTTTCTTGTGTGGTTTCTACTTTTGCAGCAGCTTGAGTGCGGTTAAATAGACTAATTTGTCTTCGATAATCCGTCTCCTCTTCTTCTGATGGAATATGATTTAATATTATGCCGATATTTGTTAGTTCGTGAAAGAAAGATAATATGCTTTCTTGTGAAATACCCGTGTGATTGGCAATAAAAGAAATATCTACTATTTGTTCTCTTGGGACACTTAGCATGTAAGAAACGACAAGTGCTGAATAATCCTCAAAGAAATAGCTTATCCCTTCTAACAGATTGTACACTATGGCTACTTTACCATAGGCACTATATCTACCGCACGTCCATTTAGGACGGTAAAAACTACTATTTAAATCCATTCTAATTGATTTCAAAACCGTATTTCATACACAAGCCATAGATAATATCAAAACGCTTACCCATTGGGCCATAACTGAGAAGATGCAACAGGTTGCGGGCACCCTTTTGCTGCCAACCAAACTCAAGGTTTGCAAGTTTCGCTTCTGTATCTATGGTTATATGAATTATGCCACATTTTCGGCCTTTCTCATTGTATTCTTTAACTAACGTTTCTAAGTCCGTTATAGAAAATGGCACTTTCTTATTACGTTCTTTCTTAAAGTCTTGATAATAGTATCCTTTCAATTCTTCAGTATCACAGAAAATGCTATCGTCAAGACAATTTGCATGGCAAGATGCTTGATATAGCCCATAAATGTCAGTATGGTCTTTAAACAACTCTTTAATTGCCCCTGCTAATTCTTCCCTTTCCTGCGCTATCTCAATTATGTCAGGGGTTTCGACTATCATGCTGAGCAGCCTTGCGGCAAGTCCGAAACGGCGTAACTCTTTTTCAGTCATTACATCCTGCTCGTTGGTGTCCCATTTTTCTTGAGCCTTCATAGTTCACATCCTTTCATATAAGCCGAAGTGGGTATTGTAGTGCCCTTCGTCGTTTCCTTATACACTTTTAAAAAAGTATCGGCAAGTTCAAATGATTCTCGAGCAAGATTCTCATATTCATTTGATGCTGTTGAGTTAAGATTATTTAAGTAGTGACACTTTGCAATTTCAAGCCTTAATTGGTCCAATTCCTTTGATGACATAATATACTGTTTATGCACCTTCGGCTCAAACAGTGCTTGTAAGTTATTAGGTTAAGGCATAAAAAGAAAGTGTGAGCCTACTTAACGTATTCTATCTGTAGGCTCTCGACTGCCCGAATTAATGAATAAGAAAAGTCGCTCACACCTCGGGCTGTATATGTAAAATAGGTACATATATACAAACCTAAGGTTGCGTCTTTTGCTTGTCCGATTAATTCAGTGAGTTGTCGAGATTCACAGATACGGAATAGCTAAACGCTTCCTAATTATGTCTGCCGCAGATTATATGCGGCACTGCAAATATAAAAAGTATTTTTCAAAAACGCAAATATATGAGCGACTTTTTCTTTATTCATGTAAAATGTCTCCTACTTAAACTTAATCACTCGGAAATCATTTTTATTGTCAATGATGACGCCGTCGGCATTGAGTTTGCGGGCTTTGCGGGCGGCTTTCCATAACAGGTATCTCTCAAGGCGCGGACGCTCTGGACGAATGAGAGGCAGAATCAATGGTGTATAGGAACCGTAAGCCGTCACCTCGAAGTCGCGATTCACCTCGTTCTCATTCAGGAACACCTGCACATGGTCGTAAGTGTCTTTCTTCCGTTGGTCGGTCTTGAAAAGCACTTTTCCGAGCAGCGTCGTGTGATGGATTTTCTTCTCATAGTTCTGCTTCAACGTGTCGGTGTTGATGTAACCAACGGTACAACTTGCACATAGGAGCGAAACACTCACGCAGAAGGATAAAGTCTTGAATTGTTTTTTCATTTTGTTGCTTTTTTAATCATTAAACTTAATAACGGCAACAAAAATAGTATATTTGCTACGAAAGGCAATCATCCATTTCGTCCACTCGGAATGACGGAGCCCTTACTGCTTCTTACGAGACTGCAGGAATGTCTGACTGTCGTAGTACTCGCGAACCTTCTCGAACTCATTGGAGAAGAGTTCTTTGTCGAACCTTTGCTGGTTCTTCTGCCATAATTCTTGAAATTTTCGCATACAGGCTTCTCCGAATGCGACATGCTGGAGACCGTATGCTTTCATCTCAGACTGATTCATAGCGTAATAATCGGCATTACGATATGAGCCCATGTATTGTTCGTAAATGGGACGAATGGCGTCGTCCAATAAACGATGCACCTGAGCAACATCGACTGCTGTATAGCTAATGGAAGAGGAAGGTGTATCAGCAGCTGGAAGATCCGCCTTTGGTGAATGGGGTTTAGGAACAGAAGGCTCTGGCTTTGAGGAATGGGCTTCTGGTTGAGGCTGAGGACTCACTGACCGTTGGCTACTGGTCATTTGAGGTATGGGTAGTTTGGTCGTATGGAACGAAGAATCCTCATTGTCTGACGATTGTATCGGAAAGACTGTATTCACGGAGTCTTTATCGGCATTATGCTGATGTGATGGAGCCAGTGCCTTTTGGAAAGGATTTCGCCATAAGAAAACGATTGACAACACTATGCACACCATAATGATGGCAACGACCAACCAGTAAGGATGCCTTCTGCTGATTGCCACATCAATATCGGCAACCCGCTGATAGCGCATAGAGGGATTGGTTGCCGTACACCTACGTATCACCTTATTATATATATCGGCACAGGGTAGCGTCTGAAGTATGCGGCCAATGGCATAGATGTCCGTCCGGGCATCAGGCTTTGCCGAACCGCCTATCTGTTCGGGTGCGGCATATTTGTCCGTTCGACCTTTCGTGTCGATATAGCTGTCGGTATAGCAATAGCCTAAGTCAACGAGCACGACATCATGGTCTATGCGGGTTATCAGGATATTGTCTGGTTTCAGGTCTAAGTGTACTACCTGGTGTTCGTGCAGATAGCCCACCACGCTGAGCAGCTGACGGAGGAAGCGGTCGGCATTCTTGCGATTGCGGAAGTAGTCGGGATGATGTTTTACAAACCGGCTGAGCGTCTCACCATCGACATAGTCCATCAAGATGCCATCGTCGGTCTTGGCTGCATAGTGTACCAGGTGGGGATGGTCGAGGCGATAGCCTGTCTCAAACTCCTTTTGCAGGGCAGCAACATAGTGGGGATTGGTACGCAGTTCAGGCTTAAGCCGTTTCAAGAAGTGCAACTTGCCATACATCTTAACAAGGAAGCACTCGCAGGTGGTGCCGCCTACTTGCAGCCGTTCGGCATGTGGAAACATCTGCAGACTTTCGGAAAACGACGAAGTGCTATCCATGTGTATGCTATAACGGTTTGAAGTCTATACCCTGTGCTTTGCCTGCCGTGAAAGCACCAAGACTCTTGCCCTCTCTAATCACTTCAGAGACGAGCAACGGATAGTGGCGGACGATATGTGTGAGCGTCAGCAGGTCGTCTTGGCATAATTTACTATTCTGGCTCTCTATCACCTGGAAATGGTTATCACCAACATACTCTATCACCAACTTGCGATTGGGAGAATAGGTTATCAGAAGTTTCTGACCTCTCGCCATAGAACAAGCCAACAGTTCGTCACGATTGTCGAAAACAGAATTGCTGTGTGCTGCATCTTCCAATCGTAATGACTCCCAGTCGGCATATCCAAGATAGCGGGCGATGATATTCAGTGTTGAGATGCGAGGAGTACGTTCGTCAGCAATGAACCCTAAAAGTCGCTTCATGGTGTTGACACCAATATGCTCACCCGTCATAGACTCTATGTCGAGCGTCAGCAAATCACAATCACAAGAGAGTCGGATCTCATGACCCAACTTCTCTCGTAATAAATCTATTATAAAAGGTGAAAACCTCATCTTCTCATATTCTCATCTTCTCATCCGCTGCGTAAGGTTGGACTCCTTGTAATACAGATAAGTAGAATGGGTAACTCCGCTTGGCTGTATTTCGTATTAAAACGAATACGTACCAAGAAGAGCGTCCTTCTTCTAACCCCTATATTACTTTCGTAAGTGTCCAATTTACGCAGTAGGAATAAGCGAAATGCGCTTTCTTCAATATGTCTGTCAAAAGAGCCTATTAAGGCAATATGGCAATGCAAAGTTATAAAAACTTTTTCAACTACCGCCATTTGCGGTATTAAATCTTCCAAAAGTAGATGAAGAAACAGTCTGTCACGATGGATTTTACCATATTGCTTTTATGGTCTTCTCATTGCTTGTCAAGATGGCGTGCAAGAAGGAAGAGGAAATCTGACAGACGGTTGATATATGCCAGTATGTCAGGAGCAAGGAACCGCACAGACGAGTATTCCACAAGGCGGCGTTCCACACGACGGCATACAGTACGGCACACATGACACCAGGAAGCAGACACGCTGCCGCCGGGCAAGACAAATCCACCGAAAGGAGTCTGTCCTGACAAACAATTGTCAGAGAATTCCTCAAGCCATTTCAAATCTTGGGCACACACAGGGTCTGAACCATCCATGCCACTGCTTATAAGACCACATATAGAAAGCAACCTACGCTGAACGGCCCTGAGAGAATCTGCAACACCACTACTATCGTTGGATATGGATACAAGATAGCCAATGCAGGCACACAACTCGTCCAACTCTCCACACACTTCTATCTGAAGAGAATCCTTACGAACCCTCTCGCCCGATGCTGTGCTTGTCATACCGGCATCACCCTTGCATGTTGATATTTTCATGTTTTTCAAATTTCTAAAGTTTCTCATGTCTCCGACATGCTGTCAGTTGACAAGTTTACAAGTCAAATAGTTATTAGTTTTTCCGGTCATTTCCAATCTCAAGCAAGAAGTGTAACAATTTGTTGACTTGTCAACTTGTTTTCTTGCAAAGCTCAAGGAAACTCCTTTGAGCAAGTTTGTAACTTGCGAACCAACGGTCACTGACCGAAGGGAAAAGTAAACTTGAATCATATTATATTTACCTTGAACGTCTGCTTGTGTCTTTGAGTATCGAAAAACAAGACACCACAGCTGTACAGGTCAAAGGAAACCCCTACCCTATTGTCGTTCACCATTTCCTGCCAGCATCCATACGCCTTCCCGCACTTATGGATACCTTCCATTATCAAGACAGACGACTCCGACATCATTCCAAGAAGAGCGTCCTTGCCACATATGTCAGCACTTGAGGCATCGCAGCGAAGCATGACATGCTGCATACTTTCAAACACCCCTTTTGCCAAACGCCCTTTCAAATCATCATTACCCACGAACCTTACTTTTCGGCAACCAGCCTTTACATACTCCTCGAACATTCTGGATTCATGACACAAATCAACGATGGCATTAGGCTGGCAATAATTCGCCAGACGGAAATAGAAGCGGAAAAGCCTCTCTTCACACTTGTCATCATGACGAAACCTGTTTGACAACACTTCATAGGCATAATATGGAAGTCGTTCCGCCACGACATATCTGACGAAACGATATGCCCACGGCGACTGCACTCCAAACCCCATAGTGCGTGGAGACCTTAACAATCTGCAAAAGACACGGATTAAAGGATTGTCTGTCATGAATTAAAAACAAAGATATCTACTTGCGTAGCAGAGCCATAGTACTAAATACTATCCAACTCTTAAAGTGGAGCTGGCGGGAGTCGAACCCGCGTCCAAACAGGGAAACCATACGCTTTCTACACGCTTATTCCAGCCTTCGGTTTTCATGTTTCAGCAAGACCTGGACCACCAACTGAAACCTTAGCCTCAATAGTTTTCAGATACGCACAGAGGCGTACGCACCCTATTCCCGATTTTCCTGCACCGCTTAATCCTCAGATTCGGGACAACACCCTTGGAGCAGTGTCTCGTCGCATCACCTTGTGACGCGATAAAGCCAGTAATCTACTATACTTCGATTAGGCAGCGAGAGCATACCTATTGTTGCCAATTAAATTTTTGCCCGCTATGATTATGGAGATAGCCGACGAGTCTCCGCGTGCTTACGTACCATTCCATCCCGCTGTCAAATCCAAACAGCCCCAATGTCATGGAGATTTCTGTATGCATTTCAAGCAACTGAAACACATTCCATTTGCAAAGTTAGTGCAAATCGAGTGAAGAACAAAATAAAAAACTCGTTTTTTTATTTTTTATTCCGAGATGAAGCCTAACTTATCCAAAGTTAGTGCAAATCGAGTGAAGAACAAAATAAAAAACTCACTTTTTTATTTTTTATTCCGAGATGAAGCCTAACTTATCTAAAGTTAGTGCAATTCATTCTATGTTCACCAGTGCGAAACGTACGTCCACCAGTGCGAAACGTACGTCCACCAGTGTGAAACGTACGTCCACCAGTGCGAAACGTACATCCACCAGTGGTGAACATAGATTTCAAACGCTTAAAAGGATTCTTTTGTGCCTTTTCCTGATTTCACTATACACTAATTCGATTTCCTTTCAAATTCGTATAGATGTATGTGGATTGCAACCGCTTGTCTAAGGCATAGCGAGACTGTCAAGACGAAGAGGGTAAGCAAGATGGTACGCTAAGAGGCAAAATAACGGAAAAAACAGACAAAACCATCAGAGCAAGCGACCTTTGGCATTCAATGAGCGATTTTTGTTTGATAACGTTTCCTTAGATAATTGATGCTGTCAAAATATCTTTTACAAATCTTTATATAATAAGTTGGAAGAAACAAAATCGTAAAATACAAAGCGGATTTAACACCATTAAATCCTAATATTTGACGATAGACCATCAAATTATACTTAATAAGAGAGAATTTATTACTGGAAACTGAATTTCCTCTAAGTCTATAATATGCAAGTGGTTCTTGAATACCATAGGCCTTTTTGCAATCTTTTATAATACTGAGGAATAATGCCCAGTCTTGCCTTTTGCGTATAGTAGGCATAAAATATTTCTTTCCCAACAATTTAATGTCATAAACAGCTGTCAGGCAACCAACTTTGTTGTCGCGTTTCATCATGCTAAAGCTAATTACTTTTGGAGCGACATTAATTCCTTTCTCTTTATTATCTCCATCGCAAATAATATATGAAGAACAGCAAAGTGAAATGTTGTTTCTTTTCATAAACTCAATTTGGCATTCCAACTTGTCCTCTCTCCACCTATCATCACTGTCACAGAAAGCAATATATTGTCCTTCTGCTCTTTCGATGGAATTATTTCTTGCATATCCAGGACCCATGTTCTCATGAAGGAAGACTATTTTTACACGATCATCCTCTTTTTCATATTTTCTTAAGAGATTGATTGTGTTTTTATCCGAAGAGCAATCGTCCGTGATTAGCAATTCGATTTTTTTATATGTTTGGTTTAATATGCTTTCAATACTATCGGCTAAGAAACAGCTCGAATTGTACGTTGGCATAATTACCGATACGAGACCTTCCGTCATTTTGAATTCCGTTTCAGTGTGCAAAGATAATAATAATATGCTTAAATCCCAAATGATATTGCATTAAATGGTCTTTTTGAAAAAAAACACTCAAAATAAGCACATAATAATGTTAAAAGAACGTAAAGAGTTGTGTGGTCAATAGAAAATAGATATCTTTGTATAATATGAAAAGGATAAATGTAATAGTAGTTTTTACAATAGTGCTGTTGATAATATTGTCTTTTGCGAAATCTCCTCAAAAGAAAGGAAAAATTCCCGACAAGGACAATTATCAACTTGTTTTCAGTGACGAGTTCAATCTTCCAAATGATTCACAGCCTGACTCCTCAAAATGGACGAGAAGCATAAGATATAACGGACTTTGGAATCGGTGGATAAGCAATGCACATGATGTAGTTTATATAGACAAAGGAAATCTGGTGTGCAAGGCAATCCCAAATACTATCGAACCTAACGATACCGCACCTATGCTTACAGGAGCCATTTGGTCGAAAGACCGATATGCTTTCCGATATGGCATAGTTGAAGTCAGGATGAAGACTAATCTTATTGATGGAAATTTTCCTGCAGTTTGGTTGGGACGTTTACGAAAAGGAAAATCTCAAGTTCCTTATGGAGAAATTGACATTGTAGAAATGTTCGGAAAGAAAAAAGAATCTTTCCATAACATACATACCGAGTTGACAATTACAGAAAAGGGACATGGGCAACGTAATAGCTTTACCCATAAAGTAGATATTACGAAATGGCATGTATATGCAATAGAGTGGACACCAGATTATGTATCGTGGTTTGTTGATGGTCAACGTATAGGAGTATATTACAAGTCGCATGACAAGAGGCTACTTGCAAGGCACCAATGGACATTTGATGACTATTACTATATTCTCCTGAACCAAAGTGTCGGAGACGGGGCACATGATATGAAGCAGGATATTACAAAGACATATGAGACACGTTTTGATTGGATTAGAGTATATCAGAAGCGATGATGACAAGAAGAATAAAAGAGCTACTTGCTAAGATTGCAGTAAGGTTCCCTGTAGAAGTGGCGAAGACAAGATATTTCTTAAGATTTGGAAAATTTCCAAACCTTAAGAATCCATATAACCTCAATGAAAAAATTCTATACTTAAAATTATATAGTAACACTTCACTTTGGACAAAATTAGCAGATAAATATTTAGTAAGGAAATATGTAGAAGATTGTGGCTATGCAGATATCCTTATTCCTCTGATTGGAGTTTGGGACAATGTTTCTGATATAGATTTTAGCAAATTGCCTGAGAAATGCATGTTAAAAGCTAACAATGGAGACGGGAAGGGTACCAATCTTATATTCTGCAAGTCAAAGTTCTATGCAAACGAGCAGGAAAGGATAAAAAACACTTTACAGAGTTGGCTTGATACTAAAAACATCGGTGCGCTTTCGGCTGAACCACAATATAAAGGTATCCCACCACGTATTATAGCAGAAAAATACCTCGAACCTATTTTTGGTGAAGCATCACTCATAGACTATAAGATATGGTGCTTCAATGGTAAACCCTTTTCCATATTATGTTGCTCGGACAGGGAAGAGAATGGACACGTACAGTTAGGTTGCTACGATGTCAACTGGCACTTCCATCCTGAAAACATGCATTCTACACGCCATCACTCCATACAGCGCAATCCAATACCGAAACCATCGCAACTTGACCACATGCTGGAGATTGCTCACAAACTATCTGCAACATTTCCAGAAGTGCGCGTTGACCTTTACCAATATGGTAATAAAGTATATTTCGGAGAGCTGACATTCACTTCGCTTGGCGGCATGATGAACTACTACACGCAGGAATACTTGGAGGAGATGGGAAAAGCTGTAGACATGACCAAACGCTATTGATTTTTTATAAAAATGTTGGAACAATGCAACGAAATGAATTTTCAGAATAGGCAATAAACTCTTTGTCAGATTATCAGGAAATCAATCCTATTGTAGTCAACAATGCGTCTGAAATGACATTTTTAGTATTATATGCCATGGCTTTCTTCTGACAATTTGCCGACATTTCCTTTAGGATTTGCTTGTTTTCAATGATTTGTTTCATTACATGTGCCAATGCAGCAGCATTGTGAGGAGGAATTATGTAACCTGTTTCACCGTCAACAACAATGTCTTTGTTCAGATTCCAATTGCTTGCTATTACAGGAAGTCCTGAAATATAAGCGTCAATTATGATTCCAGGGAATCCTTCACCAGACCAAAAAGTAGGAAATAACATTACGTCATAATCAGCCAGTATGTCATATCCACTTGTATCATGAAGATTAAGGAAACCACCGAACTTAGAATTTGCCGTCATCTGCAATTTCTTCTGAAATTCCTTTTCGTATGATGGTTCTATCGGACCGTAGAAAACTGTATGGAAGTTAAATACTCCCTTCTCATTCAATTGTTGCATGGCATCGAAGATAAGGTCACAACCTTTTTGAGGAATGATGCGTGACAGAAAGACGAATTGCACAGTATCATTGTCCTTGTTGTGGCATTTGTCACGTTTGGGAATGTAGTTGATGTTCTTAAAGTTCGGCACTACTATTACATTCTCATATCCACATTCGAAGAAGGTTTGTTTCATAGCTTCACCTTCGACAAGGAAATACCTTACAATCTGATATGGCTTGCTTTTTACCTTTCCCATCTTCATCCATTGCGCAACGGCTCCCCCTATAGTCCAATAAATCACATTGCGCTTATGTGGCAATAAGTTAAAGAAGCGTATGAGCCGATATGCGCTCATACTATCTGTACCGACAATATAAGTAGCCTTGGCATTTGTGAGAATCATCCATAGCAGGCGCAACAGAATCCATGGTTTCTTGCGCCATGCTTCTGTATCAACAACTGTCAATGGTATTTGTTTTGATTTTAGATACAACGCCAAATGATAGTTTTTGGCAGAGGCACCGTTTCGTGGAATGCGTCCCCCTCCACATGGAGCAATTAGAATATTACTTTTCATGTCAGTCGTCTATTTCCGCTTTTATTGCCTTAATGTACCCATGCCCGAACTTCAAGTCAGGCTCCACATAATTACCTTCCCCCCATTCGTTCCATGCCTTAAGGAACAGGATGCGGTGTTCTGGAACTTTATCTTTTACAATACTTACAGCTTCCCTTACAGAGCGTTGGAACTTTTCAGGCGTACTGTCAAGCAGTGGGTCTGTAACGACTCCTGCACGAGGTGTCCTGTCCCATTGTGGAAGTAGAGTCGGATATACGTTATCCCATGCGTCTTCATCCGTATAATAGCAACGCATCACTTTTTCATAATCTGTACGACTATGGACTGGTAAATGTAGTTTAGTACCAATATGATAGATGAGCATGTCTATCTTAGACTTGCACATTGCCTTTGCCCGGTTAAGTCCTGATGACATTACAGCATCATACCCGCGTTCGAGTATGTCGTTATAGTGTTCAGCCACTCTGTTTGTATTCCACAACGATAATTTACCTGTCTTGACATCCCGTCCCGTAGCATTTGTTGTATATCCAACAAAATGAATTCCAGGCAATCCGTTTTCTATTGCCAGACTCTGCCATGTGCTTATAAAGTTAGTTTCTTCTGGAATGTCACGTGGAGCCCAAACAGCAAACAAAGGCTTACCATCAACTTTTATATATCTTTTGTCTCGGAAAGCAGGCAACAATTCCAAGAAATGTTTAATGTGGTCTTCATGGGAATAATGCATCTGCATTATCATAGAGTCTTTTTGAATCACCTTCCCCTTCTGCCATGTCTTGTTAGTCCAGTCGTGGTTTGCCCAACATAAACAGAATGGGAAGTCAGGTTTTCCGCTGACAAGGACTTCATTGAACGGACGTTCGAGCAATTGTTTACCATTGCCAAACCAATAGTGGTAATAGCAGAAACCTTCTATCCCTGCTTCACATGCCAGTTGTGCCTGTTGTTCTCTCACTTCAGGCAGCCTCAAGTCATAGAACCCCAAATCTGCGGGTATTCTTGGCTGATAATGCCCTTTAAACAAAGGTCTTGCTTTAGCAACATTGGTCCATTCTGTAAAACCTTTTCCCCACCACTCGTCATTCTCAGGTATGGGGTGGTATTGCGGCAAATATAATGCTATAACTCTTGCTTTCATTATATAAGAAAATTATTTGTTAAACCATTTTTCCAGCATACTCTATCGGAATGTTTCCTAATACACTTGCAACTTGAGAATATGATGAATAGCAGCTGCCTATGATATTATTTGTCTTGCTTAAACAAAAAAGGTCAACCACAGCAAAACGCATACCTTCAATAGTATTTCTACTTATATCGTCAAAGAATGTTATGACATGACCAGGATACAAATTCGTAAAATGTCGTTTAACTTCCTCATCATCACTTGCAAGATAGAACATAGTACTACTGTCTTTACCTATTTCTTCTTTCATACGTTGTTCAAATGCATAAAGTGGAGAGTTTTCCATAGAAGCTGTATTGTCTGTACGTCTGATATGAACACCAATTGTATGTTTAGAGAATTTATTTGTAATCTCATTGATTTTTTCCTGTATTTCATCAATTGGGACAAAGATTTTGTCCATATCATTAAGATCACCTAACTGATAGCAAGAAGCAATCAATAGCTTCTTTGGCTTACGAGTATTGATTAATGTATGTATCTCTCTCTTCGGATCTTTGACTAAGAAAGGAGCATAATTAAAGGACAACATATCATATTTTGTATAAAGAATTGGAAGTCTTAAAAAATAGGTTTTTGTATCCCTAATATCAAAGAGCCATTTTTTATTTTCTATAAATTCTACTTCCTCTATGTCTATTGGTTTGAAAAGATCTGTGAAATCAGTTTTAAGTCCTTTACAATTATTCCAATAAATTTTTGCTTTTGATTTATATTGTCTGGCTATATCTATTCCTGTAGATATAGCTCTCATGCGATTACAAAGCCCTCCTGTTGGTATTATTGATATCTCCATGTTGGTTGGTTTTATTGATTTTCCTTCTTGTTGTTTCATTCTGTATTCCTTTCTTTTCTATTTTTATACTTCCCAAAATAATATTAATCCCACATTATTAAGGCAATAGTTCATGTATAGAGTTCCTATGCAGGCAACTATAAGAATTGAAGCCCACCTAGGTCTAATCGTATAATATATGTCGGCAAATAACAATATGCTGGCAACTTTATATAACAGAGCTATTCGTTCACCTACTACAGGAAAAAAAGAAATAGCAACATAACAAAATAGTCCTAATCCATAAGTTTTTATTAAGATTGGGAAATATCTGTCATTTGTCTCTAATGTCTTGTGGAAAAACAACAGGTAAAAGTATATAAACGTAGAGAGTATTTGGAGTGGACTAAAGACATTGATTCCTGATTCGCTCGTACCTTTTATCGTCGATGTCTGATAGCTTGCGAGTTTTGTTCCTACGAACGGCAATTCAGAAAGGTTATCAAGAAACAGAGTCACACCTGCGAAATATAAGACATAAGCAAAAGGGATAATGCTTGACCAAACAACAATGTCTCTATTTTTAATCTTATTATTTTTAAGAAAAAACAAAGGGATAAGTAACAGAGCGGAATAATGGAACAGTGTTCCAATAATAAGTAACAGAAAAGCCTTCTTCCTTTCTTTATTTCCAATATATAAAAGCATTAGGAGCATAAGTCCCGACAACACGCCTGTGCGAATCTGCATACATTCGTGTTGTACAAAATAATAGCTCAGATATATTGCTATTGGTAGAAAGAAAAACGAGCTGAGACGACGTACTGCATAAAGTTTCAATCCTACGCCTAAAAAGGCATATATTATAAACAACCAATGCACATCATTTGAAAACAAATGTACTATGCGTGATATAAAAAGATATGTTATCTCTACACTTTCAAGAATATCAGGACTGTCGTAATGAACAAATGAACTATAATAATTATCTGAGTCCGGATCAATGCCCACTGGTCTTAACCCAGCTGTCAGGACAAGAGCTGTTGTCAGTCCGATATATATATAAAAGCGGTATCGGTAAACGAAATCTTTTAGCAGAGCCAATAGAATCGTAACAAAATATATTGCCAAAACTATATATCCCATACTATTTCCTCATTATACGATTTACAAAGAAAGAAAAAGCCTTTTGCTTTTCGCCTTTAGTCAGTACAAAGGTGAAAATACAGAATAATGTAGCAACCGTAGCAATAAATGTTACAACTACAAGGTGCATCAGATGGTTTGTGATTGGAAGCACTTTTGATATATATATCGTAATAATGCAACTTATCGCCGTTGTTGCAATTGCTGGAATTACGAATTTGTTGATATATCCACCAAGTCTAAACTCTTTGTACAAGCGACACAGAAAAAACAACCTGCAAATATGGGCTATGAAACATGCTATAATAAGTGACAACATAATCCAAAATGAAGGTTTGCCATCAAGAAACAATAATATAGCAAGAGGGAGCCCTGCAAGCATCACACTATCAACAACAAGTGTATAATTGCGTATTTTGGCAGTCGCCTGAACAATGGTGGTTATTGGATTGTGCAGTGATAGCAGTATAGTGTAGATTATGTACAGCCGTGTGAATGATGTCATTTCCACATTAACATTATTTTTTCCAAGCCATACAGCAAGTACGTTGTCGGTGTCAGCTAATAGTGGAATAGCAAGCAACAGGAGCAAATAATATATCAACTTGTTACCCGACACGAACAACCTGCCAAGATAATTATAATCATTACGGGCAAATGACTTTATCATTGCGGGACGAAAAGCAACTACTGTACTGCCAGACAATGAATTCATGGCATTGTACACCTGATTTCCAATGCTGAATGCAGCATTGGATACAGGACCGAAAAAGACATTCAAAGTCAATGCACTGCCATGTGTAGTGACAACACTAGCTAACGTTCCATAGAAAGTCCATCCAGAAAACAAGGCAAGCTCTTTCATCAGGCTTCTATTCTCAATTTTGCAACATCTACAGCCCTGATAATTCCTTGTTGCAAAGAAAACATAACAGGTGAGTGTCAGCAAGGCTATTATCACAAGTCCTATACCATAAAAAACAAGACGATCTGCTGTTGCATGACTAATACTATAAGCAAGCATCAACTTGAGCAGACTGTCTATGGTGGAGACGAGTGCATATACGCCCATATCTTCATTAGCAAAGATGGCTGCCAAATATGGAATTTGTATCAATACTATCATAAAAGAAGCCAAGGATAAGAAAAACACGTTAATAGCAGATGTCAGACGTGATGCTGGTATCGTCATGTAGTTGTAGATAAACCATGGACCTATGATACTAAAAAGAATCATAATGGTTAATGCAAGCAATACTGTTAACAACAAACTTGCAGAGAATGTCTGTTGAAACTTCCTATGGTCACCTTTTCCAATAGCAAAGGAGTAGTAGCGTTGAGTTGACAAGGCGAGAGTGCTACTGATACATGTACTTGAAGTAACCAGAGCAGCTATAGCATTATACAGTCCATAGTCCACAATTCCCAAACCATTGAGAACTAACTTAACCGAATAAAGGTTGACTATTGTTAACACCAACATTCTCATAAAAAGCACGATGGTGTTTTTCGCTATTGTCTTTGTCTTATGTTCGTTACCGTATCCCATAACGTTATTTGTCTCAGATAGCCTTCATTGTCACTTAATCTTTGATGAGGATGTCTTTTAAAGAATAGAGGCTAAGAACAATTATCGCGAGGAAGCACATACCCAGAACAAAAACCATTCTCTTTGGTCCTGCTGGTTTGACAGGAACGGAAGCTCCTTTGATAAGGGTGAAAGCCGGTGTGCGTTCCTGTATCTTTGCAGCAGCAGCCTGATACTGTGTGGTAAGGCTGGTATAGGTGTTATACTTCAGCTGCATGTCGTTCTCAAGGTCGTTCTGTTCTGCCTTTAGACTTTCGAGCACTACGTCGGTATTGGCATCGGCATAGCTTCCATATTTGCGGCGTGACTTCTCATAGTCTTTCTTTGCATTGTCTGCAAGTTTCTTATAGTATTCCGCATCTATGCGTGCCTTGTTGGTACGATAGTTGGTAATGAATATCTGAAGACGTTCCTTCACGGAGTCTGCAACACTTTTGCAGATGAGCGGGTCCTGTGCCTCAACGGAAATGGATATCACTCCTGTCTTCTTGTCAACGGCAATGGCAATGTTGTTCTTTATGGAGCTTATGACATCATCCTGTTTCTTTGTAAGGAAATAGGGGTTTGACTCGCCATCGGCTCCTTTGCGTGGTTCCGCTTTTGGTGCAAGCCATCCTTTTATCTTGGCAACAGTCTCTCCCCACCAAGGCATTTCCTGTTTCTTGTCTATGTATTCATAGTAGCTACAGTCGATGGCTCCGTCCATGCTCTTGACCCTTACCTTTGACAATCCCATTACAAATCCGTTGTCATCCATGAGGTCAGGATATAGAAGAGGATTGATGGCATCTGTCGTCTCCATATTTCCGAGGTCGATACCAAACGATGAAGCCAAAGAGCCGAGTGTCCCGCCCATTCCTGAGCCTGAGCCTGCCATCTCTGGTGCGAGGCTAAGGGAGGATGTGTAGTATCTTGGGATGCACAGTATATATGCGCACGAGAGCAGAAACACAATAGGTATGACGATTAGGAATAGTTTCTTCCTCGCCCATATTCTTTTAATGATAAGTCCTAAGTCGATTACCTTAAGTTCCTTGTTGTCTTCCATCTGTATAATGTTTGTTTCTTTCTTCAGAATGGGATTGTTTAATAATTCTTGATTACATTAGCAAGAGTTGCAATCATGGTAGCTATACTTGTGATACCGCTTCCCATTGCTATTCTCTCGGCTACAGTCATCTTGGTCTGTGGCTTCTCTGGCACGAAGATTTCACATCCTGGCATCACCTTGGTGCTGCTGCTAACCCTGGAACCTGTGCCATTCATATACAGGATATATGTGTCGCGCTTCCTTGCGTCTCGGCTGAAGCCACCAGCCTGGTCTATATAATACTTGACTTTCTTTCCCTCGATGTATCCCACAGCGTTGGCGTGCATGACTGCTCCGTTAATTTTGACTGTTCCATTGTATTTCGGCACATACACTTGGTCTCCCTCTCTGAGAATGATGTCATCGTCGCCCCCTGGATTGGCAAGTGCCCTGTCAAGATAAATACCAACCTGATATGTGTCTGCCACGCGGAATTTGTCCCTGTTTGTCTTCTCGTTCTTCTGGGCAACTTGTCCGAGTACAGAAGAGTTGGATGTTATAGCCATCTGCATTACGTTCTTCTGCTGTTGCTCTTCTGCTATCTTGGCCACTTCCTCCATGCGGATTCTTTCTATTTCGTTAGTTTTCCTTATAAGTCGCGCTCCCTTTACATAAGCATATTCGTTAGCACCTCCTGCTGCACGTAGCAAATCGCTTAGGCGGTAATTTTCCTTTGTAATGGTATATGTTCCACCAAAGAGTACCTCACCGGAGATACTTACATTTTGCTGCTTTTTGGTTCCTGGGCTCTGCCTTACATAAACCTGGTCGAATGGTTGGAGGGCGAAAGCCTGTTCTCCATCTATTACAAAGCCGTCTTTCAGTGAGAAGGAGTATGTGTCTGCAAGGATAGCATCATTATTTGTCGCTTCGGGGTTTGTCCTTCTTCTTGCCACGTCAACCTTTATCGTTGATGCGGCATCCTTGAGTCCTCCTGCCTGGAGGATGAAGTCTTCGAGTGTCTCATTCTCAGCATACTTATAAACTCCGGGATATTGCACCTCACCATATATCTCAATGGTCTGTTCTTCCTGCACATCCTGCTTTGTAGGAACGAAGAGTACGTCCTCGTTCTGCAATGGTATGTCTGCCACCTTTCCTGTAAGAATGCCTTGCAGGTCAACGGAAATGACTTCAAGATGTCTGTCTGCCTTCATTCTGTGCATCACGGCATGTGGAGTGAATGCGAACTCTGTAGCTCCCTCGGCAGCCTCTATCAAAGTGCGCACGCTGTTTATGTCGTCGCCAAGCTGATACATGCCAGGACGGAACACGGCTCCCTTAACCTCCACCATGTTCTCAAAGCGTGGAATGACAGAGTCAACGCTTACCGAGTCGTCGTCTGCCATAAGGAATGAGCTCATGTCAAACTCGTTGACATTATATATGGAATACTGCCTTCCGTTTTTCCTCAACACTCTTACAGACTTTGTATATGCATCGCCTGCGAAGCCTCCTGAGTATTTTATCAATGTACCGAGGCTTTCGTTCTTCTTCATCTCGTAATACATAGGTCGTTTGACCTTTCCTGTGATATTCACGAGGCAGTCGTAAGCACCTACTACTATGACATCACCATCTGTGAGTTTTACGTTACCCGTCATCTTTCCACTAAGGATATAGTCATATATATCAACCACGCTTATCAGTCTTCCGCTTCTATATACCTTTATGTTTCGTAGCGTACCAAGGTCGTTGATACCTCCAGCCATGT
Organism: uncultured Prevotella sp.; assembly: GCA_945875635.1. GTDB lineage: Bacteria > Bacteroidota > Bacteroidia > Bacteroidales > Bacteroidaceae > Prevotella. The sequence goes on along the minus strand of CAMCLD010000020.1, from coordinate 16,252 downwards.
ATAGAGCGTGGAACACAGTGGCAAAGGCTGAGAGTGTGTATGTTCCAGGATTCTTTACTTCTCCCATTACATTGACAAGCATTGTGCGTGTCTGTCCCACAGTAAGCTTTATGCTACTGCTGCTGTATCTGGCTCCAAGTTGCTTCTTCACCCTTGCATTTGCCTGTTCCACAGTGAGCCCACTCACCTGTATCGGTCCGAATCCTTCAAGGTTGACATATCCATCTGGCGAGACTGTTGTCTCGAACGACCTTTGTGAGGCTCCGTATATGTCAACATATACCGCATCGCCCGGTCCAAGGACATAATTCCTTGGTGTGGCTATGTTCATGTTCGGCTCAAACGAAAGGTCTTCGTTGTTGAAGATATCCCTTCCGAAGACTTTCTTCCTTTTCTTCTCCTTCTTCAGCTTCTTTACAAGCTGTTTGTACATGGCTGCTGTGTCGCCAGGAAGCCAGTCGTCCATCTCTTCCTGCAGCTCAAGATAGTCTTCGTCATACTCGTCGTATGTACTCTCATCATCTGTTCTTTGTCGTTTGGTCCTGTAGTTTGTGTATTTGTCAGCCATGGCACGCTCGTCGGCATAGTATTGCCTTGTCTCGTCGGCTATATCCTTGCCTGTCTTGTTGGTGTCATACTGGCTGTTGTTCTTCCTTGACCTGTCTGTGGAAGTTGCCTCTGTGTTGGTATTGCCAAGTCCGGAGCCATTCTGCATACGCTCATACATAGTCCTGACTCGCCTTATCTGGCTTATGTCCACTCCATTCTGCATGAGTTTCGTAACAATCTGCTGCTGTGATGTTCCTTTCTTGTGTTCCTTGACTACGAAATCCATAACCTGTGAGTCGGTCATTGATGTCTGAGCATAGAGTGACGTCACGCATAATAGTGCGAAAAGAATTAGGATGTATTTTCTCATCTTAACTGTATAATGTTCTGTTTTACTGTATGTACGTTATAAAAGCCATGCGCTATGTTGCCATGGCTTGTGTACATGAATACACGACCATATAGATAACGCACACTTTTCAAATTTATTGCAAAGGTAGTGTAAATGAATGGAATATCAAAACAAAATCAATTCAAGTTTTATTATATGGAATAGAACTTGGCATACCATTCTGCGAACGCCCGTATTCCATCCCTTAAAGACGTGGAGGGCTTGAATCCGAAATCACGCATCAACGGCTCAACGTCAGCATATGTAACTGGCACGTCTCCCGGCTGCATTGGCATAAGCTGTTTGTGGGATTCAAAATCATAATCCAAAGGAAGGACTCCTGCCCTTACGAGTTCTTCCTGCAAGATAGTGACAAAGTCGAGGAGGTTTTCCGATGAATTGTTACCTACGTTATATATATAATATGGTGGTATAGGCAAACCGTCCTCACCTGTTTTCTTGTCTGGTGCCTTACGGATAATCCTCACTACGCACTCCACGACATCGTCAACATACGTAAAATCGCGTCTGCAATTGCCATAGTTGAAAATCTGTATTGTCTTTCCTGCCCGCAACTTGTCAGTAAAGCCGAAATACGCCATGTCTGGTCTTCCCAAAGGTCCATACACCGTAAAGAATCTCAGTCCTGTTGACGGAATGTCATATAGTTTTGCGTATGCGTGAGCCATCAGCTCGTTACTTTTCTTGGTTGCTGCATAGAGACTCACAGGATTGTCAACCTTGTCGTCTGTACTGTATGGTATCTTTCTGTTGCTTCCATAGACACTTGAAGACGAAGCAAAGACAAGATGCTCCAATCCCGGCGTATGTCGGCATGCTTCGAGAATATTATAAAAGCCTATGATATTGCTTTCTATATATGAGTCGGGATTGGTAATGGAATATCTTACCCCTGCCTGGGCAGCAAGGTTGACCACTATGTCTGGCTTGTATTCAGCAAAAGTGCTATCTACAAATGACTTGTCAGCTATATTGCCCCTTTTGAAAACAAAGGAGCTTCTTCCTTCAAGCATTCTCAGTCGCTCCTCTTTCAACCTTACATCATAGTAGTCGTTCATCGAGTCGATGCCCACCACGAGTATATTGTTAAACGTTTCTATTAGTTTCCGGCACAAAGCGCCACCAATGAAACCTGCTGCTCCTGTGACAAGTATCGTCTTGTCTTCTATCTTAATATCCATTGTTCAAGCCCTTATATCATTATCCACCAACGCTAAACAGACATGCGTATTGGCGATTTCTTTTCCGATGGTTTGCAAAGTTAATGAAATTATTCAACAAACCAATAATATAAATACATTATTTCCACAATTTCCTGTCTGTTTACCTTTCTTGTCATCTCTTTAAACATTTTTTTTATTCTTTCATAATAAAAACCGTAATCATACGTTTAAATATAAACACATGACGGAAAAGTATTGAAATGACTGGTATTAACGTATCTAACAATATAAATAAGCTGGAACAGGGAGCTTCTCCAGCTGACAATGGAATAATCATGGGTAAAGACATCAACAAGACCGAAGGTTATATTTTCGACGGAATGAATGAACTGGAGAGAAATATCAAGAGGATTGCTGATTTCTTTATCGCTATATTATCCCTTATTGTTTTTTCCCCTTTGTTCCTTATATGCTATATAGCCGTAAAACGGGAGGACAAAGGTCCTGCGATATATAGCCAGGAGAGGATTGGAAGATTCGGAAAGCCATTCTACATATACAAATTCCGCAGCATGCGTACTGATGCCGAGAAGGATGGACCAGCTTTATATCAGCAGGGGGAAGACCCGAGACTTACAAAGGTGGGAAAATTCCTAAGAGACCATCATCTGGACGAGCTTCCACAATTGTGGAATGTCGTAAAGGGTGACATGGCATTCATAGGTCCACGTCCGGAACGTGAGTTCTACATCAAACAGATTATGGAGCATGACCCTCGCTACGAGTGTCTTTATCAGATAAGACCAGGCGTGACATCATATGCTACCCTATATAACGGCTACACAGACACTATGGAGAAGATGCTTAGGAGGCTTGAGCTTGACCTTTACTACCTTGAGCACCGTTCATGGTGGTTTGACGCTAAAATACTTGTCAACACATTCTTAAGCATCGTATTCGGCAAAAAGTTCTAAACAATACTTTCCAGAACTTTTTCCACCACTACAGGAAAATAACGCATCTCCAGCTCGTGTTCCTTCTGTATGATATCCTCAACGGTATCTTCTTCTGATATAGCGACTTTGTATTGTGCTATGACAGTACCTTCATCATATTTGTCGCTGACCCAATGGACTGTCATTCCCGTTTGTCTCTCTCCTGCTGCCTTGACGGCTTCGTGCACATGCCTGCCATACATTCCCTTGCCACCATACTTAGGCAGCAAAGCCGGATGTATGTTTATCATCCTACCTTCATAAGCCCTGACGAGGAAAGACGGTATCAATTGTATAAAGCCTGCAAGGATAATGAAGTCTATCTTATTATCCTTCATTATCGCCATCACTAAACCATCATTATTGAAGTCGCCATGGCTCAGACATGAAGTGGTCACTCCGAGTGCCTTTGCTTTTCCTATGGCTTCAGCACCTGGGGTCGTCGTAAGTACCAACGACACTTTAACTTTATCGCCATTTGAGAAATATCTTATTAGATTCTCGCAGTTGGTGCCCTTTCCGGACACAAATATTGCAATATTTACCATAGCTGTAAGGAGTATCGTCAATCGTCCCAATCTTCGTCGTCAAAGCCGAATGTCATGGGTTCTACAAATGCATCTATCTGCCTACGCTCTTTCTTCGTAGGGCGACCTGTTCCCCGCGCCCTATCGACAAAGCCACTTATTCTGCTCATCTCCAACAATTCAAGTTGCTTGGGGTCTGTTACGTTCTCGTATATCTCTGGAAGAAGTTTCGCTCCCACTCTCTGTTCTATTGTCTTGAGTACACGGAAAGAATAAGTTACAGGAGGTTTCCTGACGCTAACGACCTCTCCTTCTTTTATGACATGCGAGGGCTTCACATTAGTGCCATTGATAGTTATCCTCCCGTTCTTACATGCATCGGCTGCTATGGAGCGGGTCTTGTATATCCTCGCAGCCCAAAGCCATTTGTCTATTCTTGCTGTTGTTCCCGGCATTTTGGTTTCTTGCTGTTGAATTGGTTCATTGTAACGTTTATTCCAGCCAAGACGAAACTTTTCACAATCTCGACCGCCTGTTCTATGGCTGGCATCATTAATGACATGTCATCTTCCGTGAATCTGCCAAGCACCCAGTCTATCTGTCCTCCACGTGGATAGTCATTGCCTATACCCATCCTGAGACGGGCATAATCCTGCCCTATCAGCTGCTGTATATGTCCAAGACCATTATGACCGCCATTGCTTCCTCTGCCTTTCAGTCTCAACACTCCTGTAGGCAATGCCACATCGTCGCTTATAACGAGCAGTCGTGACTGGTCTATGTTTTCCTTGTCGAGCCAATAGCGCACCGCATTACCACTGAGATTCATGTATGTGGTAGGCTTAAGCAGTATTATCTTCCTGCCCTTGAGCGTTGTCTGTGCTACATATCCATAGCGTTTGTCCTCAAAACAAATATTGGACGCCTTTGCAAAAGCGTCCAATACCATGTATCCTGCGTTGTGCCTTGTTCCGGAGTATTCAGCTCCTGGATTGCCCAACCCGCAAATTAGATATTTGTCCATCAATATCAAATAAAATAGTTGTATTATGCCTCGGCAGCGGCAGCGGCAGCGGCAGACCTTGAAGCACGTGTAGCCTTTACAGAGCAAACGACAACCTCTGCTGGTGTTGCAAGTGTAAGACCCTCGAATTGTAGGTCTCCAACCTTGATGCTCTTGCCAAGCTGCAGGTTTGTTACATCTATGTCAAGATGCTCAGGTATAACCTTGTAAGGAGCTGTGACATTTATCTTTCTTATTGAGAGATTGATACGACCACCATCACGCACACCCTGAGCCAAACCATTGAGTCTTACAGGAATGCCGATTGTTATTGGTTTTGCATCGTTAACCTCATAGAAGTCTATGTGAAGGAGTGCGTCAGTTACCGGGTGGAACTGAAGCTCTTTCATTATGGCTGTATGCTTCACACCGTCTATGTCTATGTTCAGGACATAGATGTGGGGTGTATAAACAACCTTGCGTAGATCTGTTGCAGGGATTGTAAATGCCAATGCCTCTGGCTTTCCATCCTCACCGATTTTCTCTCCATAGAGATTACATGGTACGAGACCTTCCTTGCGGAGCTGCTTTGTAGCCTTCTTGCCAACAGTCTCACGCTTCTGTCCTTTCAAATCAAATTCTTTCATAATCTTTTGTGTTACTCTAAATTAAGTTAATATTCATTTGCTTAATTCGCCATCACACGGTAAGCCGCGATTAGTGCTCATAAAAGCGGTGCAAAGGTACATCTTTTTGACGAGACTTACAAGAGGTGGAACAAAAAACTCATAAAAATAGGATAAAATACTTGCATATAATTTGTTTTTTACCTAATTTTGCATTATAAATCACAGAAAAACAGCAATACCGATATGATAAACAGGGAATTAATCCGCACCAAGATTGTCCAGTTGACTTACGCATACTATCAGAATGGAGGCAGAGACATTGAATCCGCAGAGAAGGAACTTGTCTTCAGCCTATCGAAGGCATACGATATGTATAATTGGCTCCTGGCTCTGATAGTCGCTGTTACTCAGGAAGAAAGACACAGATACGAGATTGGATTGACAAGGGCGAAAAGGGAGGAGAAAGAAGAACCGTCACCAAGGTTTGCCTTCAACAAATTTGCCACACAACTTGAGGAAAATAGACAATTGGTTGAATTCATCGGCAACCAGAAACTTGGATGGAAAGACAACATAGAGGTGGTAAGGAAGCTATGCGACCAGATTGAGCAGAGCCTTATATATAAGGAATACATGGTCAACGAGGACGACTCCTACGAAACAGACAGGGAAGTATGGAGGAAAATATACAGAACCCTGATACAGGATAATCCTGACCTTGACGACATTTTCGAGGAAAAGAGTCTGTACTGGAATGATGACAAGGAGATTGTTGACACCTTCGTCCTTAAGACCATAAAGAGATTTGACCCGGAAAACAAGTCTCATCAGGAACTGTTGCCAGAATACAAAGATATGGAGGACAGGGATTTCGCACGGAAACTGTTCAGGGCATCAATCCTTAATGCTGACACTTACCAGAGATATATGAGCGAAGCCTCACGCAACTGGAATTTTTCGAGACTGGCATACATGGATGTGGTCATAATGCAGATAGCCATAGCAGAGATGATGTCTTTCCCAAACATTCCTGTGGCTGTAACCATCAATGAATATGTTGACCTCGCAAAACTTTACAGCACACCTAAGAGCGGGGCGTACATAAACGGAATGCTCGACACCATAGCACGCCATCTCATAGATACGGGTAAACTGCTCAAAAGAGGTGTAAAGGAAAACGACAATGAGGACAAGGTTGAAGATACAGATGAATAAATAACTAACTCACGTTTCGCATGTCTTCGACATGCTGTCTGTTAACGAGTTGACAAGAAACAAGTTGCTACTCTTCTTGCTTGAATTTGTCAATGACCAGAACAACTAAGAACTTGTTGACTTGTTAACTTTGAGCAAGGTTTTAACTTGCGAACCAACGGTCACTGACCGAAGGGAAAAGTAAACATGAATAACTAATTTAAATAAGACATGAATACAGTTTTTTTTCTTGCCGCACAACAGGCAAATGGACAGGGTAGCATGATGCCTATGCTCATCATGATGGGTTTGATATTCGTTGTGATGTGGTTTTTCATGATTAGGCCTCAACAGAAGAAACAGAAAGAAATCAGGGCATTCCAGAATTCACTGCAAGAGGGTTCAAAGGTTGTCACAGGAGGTGGAATATATGGAACGGTCAAGAAGGTTGACCTTGCCACAAGCATCATAGACGTGGAGATTGCCAAGGGTGTGGTTATACGAGTTGACAAAAGCTATGTCTTTGCTGACGCAGCTGCATCGCAGATGCAGGCAGCACAGGCAAAATAACTCCTACAGACATTACATCCATGGGCTTTAGCTTGCCGGAATTTACAAAAAGTTTTAAGAACTGCCTGTTCTCAATAGTGAACAAGCAGTTCTTGGTATTTCTGTTCTTCCTTGCATTGAGTGGGATCTTCTGGTTGCTCATGGCTTTAAACGAGACATGTGAGAAGGAATTCTCAGTTGGACTAAGAATTGTTAACATTCCCGACAATGCCATAATAATCGATGACGTTCCACCATCTGTTAAGGTCACCCTAAGGGACAAAGGCTATATGATAGCCGTTTATATGTATGTCAACAAGCTACACGACATGGGTGTTGATTTCAAGACCTATTCCGACAACAATGGAAGGGGAAATGTCTCTGCGGCAAACTTGACCAAGATTCTTTATTCACAGCTATACAAGTCAACTAAAATTGTATCAGTAAAGAACGACATCATAAGGTTTAGCTACAACTTTGGTCAAAACAAGAGAATAGGTGTCAGACTAAACGGCAAAGTAAAAGCTGCAGGCAACTATTACCTGTCGCGGGTGGTTTTCACACCAGACAGTGTAGCTGTATTTGGCGACAAGGAAAAGCTGGACAGCATTAAAAACATATTCACGGAAAAACAGTCTATAAGCAATGTCAGCGACACAATGACTCTCAAGGTTAAACTGGGAAAGATTAAGGGAGTAAAGCTGGTTCCAGAGGAAGTGAGCATGAAACTGTTCCCTGACGTTCTTATAGAAGAGGTGGTAGATGTTCCTGTAGAAGCCATCAACATGCCGGAAGACAAGACCTTGCGCACCTTTCCGTCAAAGGTAAGGGTGCATTTTGCAATAGGAGCAAGCATCCTGAGGCGAATGCCAAAGAATAAAGACACGAATACTCTGAAACCCAATGGCTTCAGGATTGTAGTTGACTATAACAGCATCAAAGGTAATTCTGAGAAATGTAGGATTTATCTTAGGTCAGTTCCAGCTGGAACAAGAAACGCCAGAATGGAGTTGTCCGAAATCGACTATCTTATAGAACAGAAATGAAAATAGCCATTACAGGAGGTATCGGAACCGGCAAATCATACGTATGCTGCATTCTTGAAAAACATGGCATAACAGTCTATGACTGCGACAAGGCAGCCAAGAGACTTATGGCAAATTCAGCACAGATTAAGAAAGCCCTTACTGCCCTTGTGGGTGAGGATGCGTACGACGAACACGGACTGTGCAAGAGTGTTCTTGCAACCTTCATTCTGAAAAGTGAGGGAAACGCCAACGCCGTTGACAACATCGTACATCCTGCCGTTGCAGAAGATTTCAAAGAGTCAGGACTTGACTGGATTGAATCAGCCATATTCTTTGACAGTGGATTCAACAAGCGAGTAAATGTTGACTATGTCATATGCGTGACGGCTCCATTGGAAATAAGAATACAGAGAATAGTGAAACGTGACAATATCACCGTTGAGAAAGCAATGGAATGGATTAACACTCAACTGCCTTCAGAAGAGGTAATGAGGAAAAGCGATTTCATAATCCATAATGATGGAAAATCTGACATAAACGAGCAAATAGAGAAAATTATTGATATTATTTACAAATAAAATTAAGACAACAAAACAATGTTACAGACAATTCTTTCTATATCCGGCAAACCTGGATTATACAAGTTAATCAGCAGAGGAAAAATGGGACTTATAGTGGAAACCCTCGACGAGAAAAAGAAGAGAATGCCAGTATTCTCGAACGACAGGGTTACAAGTCTCGCTGACATAGCCATGTTCACAGAGACAGAGGACATTCCTTTGTATAAGGTTCTTGCCAAAGTGGGAGCCAAAGAGGACAACAAAGAATGCCCTTTGAACTGGCGCAAGGCATCAACTCCAGAACTAAACGACTATTTTGCTGAGGTATTACCAGAGTATGACAGGGATAGAGTTCATGCAAGTGACATCAAGAAGCTCCTGCAATGGTATAACCTCCTGGTAAAGGCGGGAATAACAGACTTCGAAAAGAGCTTGAAACCGACAGAAGGTGACAACATTGACGACAGAGTTGATGATACCGCAGAATAGCAAGAACCTTTGTTGAGACCCTTCATGAATGGCTTACAGCTTTTTGCTTAAAATAATCCCAAACTGGTTTGATAGCTGGTTTGGGATTATTGTCTAATAGCTGGTTTGGGATTATTGTCTAAAATCAATAAAACTCTCCATATTTATATATTTTCACCCTATTGTTTGTACGATATGCTAATTACTCGCTAACTTTGCACCCGGATAACAAAATATACTTTAAGCCAAACAAATATTTTGGCATGAACAAAAATTATTGTAATTAACTAAAGGTAAAAAGATTATGGTAACATTAGCATTTATTTTGATTGTTGCAGCAACCGTAACCAATGCTGTACTGGTAAGTAGAAAAATCAACATGAAGAAATAACCGAACTACCAAAGTGTGAATTAGAAGGAAAGGTTATTCTTATTCCAGACTGTTTGTTTACATACAGGCATGATGGAAAGGAACGAAACACAACCAAACATTAGTACGAAAAACGTTAGGGGATGCGCCAAATGGCGCGTCCCCTTCTTATAGCTACTTTTACTGCTTAAAAATGCAATAATCAGAAAAACTAATAACTTGTCAACTTTAAAGAATCAGCATTCTCGGTACTCATTTAGTGAACTTTATCCAGTCTATGTCAAGGAAAGCACCGTCGTTGCTGACAGAGGGTCTTGAGTTGTAGAACCCGAGCTTTGCGCCTATCCATTTGCCCTCCTTCACGGTGAAAGTGTCACCTACGGTCTGGAATTTCTTTCCGTCGAGACTGTAGCTCATTTGTGCATAAGCCTTGATATTGTTGCCAATACCCTTGCTGTTCACCTTCATGCGCACATATATATAAGGTGTGGCACTGCGTGGCTGAGGGATGTCATCAACTGCATATTTCTGTGTATAGGGTTTGTCCATGGGAACGAGTGAGATTGGTGTATCGGCGATGAGCTTCTCTTCTGCGCCTTTCATGGCATTGGTGCATGTGACATATCTGAGACGGCAACCGTCGGCTGTGGTAACGAATTTCAGAGCAGCATAGTCAATGCCCTTGATGATGAAGCCCGCCTCTTCGCCCTTAGGTTTGTAGTTGGGGTTCGGTATGAAACGTATCTTCGCTGTCACAGTGAAGTTCTCAGTAGGAAATTTCTGCAAGAGGACATTCTGCAAGTCGGAGAGGTTGCGAAAGCCCTCGGGCTGCTGTACGCCGTAGAGGCGCAGACGCGACTTCTTCGCATCGCAGAAATACCAATAGTGCGAATACGGACCTTCAAACTGCCACTGCCAGCCGAGCGTGGTGGTGTTGAAATCGTCGTCTTCTGCCGGCTGGAAATTGCCGGAGCAGGGCAGGTTCGGCTTCTTCCATGTCGCCACGGCATCACCGCATCCGTCGCCATCCTTATCGTCGCCTATGACAAGCCAGTCATCAACCCAACGAGCGGGTTGCAGATGCACCACGCGTCCGTAGGCGTGCTTGTCCTGGAAATGCAGGAACCAGTCTTCGCCGTTCTGCGTATCCACCCATGCGCCCTGGTGAGGGCCGTTCACCTTTGACTTGCCCTGCGCCAGTCCGACATATTCCTCGTAGGGACCATAGGGCGACTTTGAACGCAGCTCCACCTGCCATCCGTATTTCACGCCTCCGGCAGGCGACATGATATAGTAGTATCCGTTGCGCTTGTAGAATTTCGTGCCTTCGATGGTGGGCTGGTCTTCGTGCCCGTCATAGACGATGCGGGCGGGACCGGTCACGGCGGTGCCGTCGGGCGATAGCGGAGCGACAAAGAGCACAGATTTCACACCGGCGCGAGAGCCGGCGCAGCCGAACGATAGGTATGCCTTGCCATCGTCGTCCCACAACGGGCAGCAGTCAATCATGCCCTTGCCTTTCAGCACCCATGTCAGTGGGCTCCACTGACCTCGAGGGTCTTGTGTCTTCGTCATGAAAAGTCCCTGGTCAGGGTCGCCGCAATATATGTAGAACCATCCATCGTGATAGCGGATTGACGGCGCCCAGACGTAGTTGCCGTGCTGGATGCGCTTGCGCCAGTCGAGGTCGCCGCCCTGATTCTCGGGCAGGACGGGATAGTCGTTGAGCAGCGCGGCACCGACAAGCTCCCAGTTTACGAGGTCGGTGCTGTGCAGAATCTGCAGACCGGGGAAGCAGGCGAAGCTCGAAGATGTCATGTAATAGTCGTCACCGACACGGCAGACATCAGGGTCAGAATAGTCGGCGTCGATAACAGGGTTGCGGTATTTATCGTTGCCCAGATTTGGATTCCATGTCTTTGAAGGGGTCTGCGCTGCGGAAGGCAGTACGGTGGCTGCCATACAGAGCACAAGGGTTGCGGTACGTAGATTCATATATAAAACGATTTGTTTGGTTGGTTAGTTATTTCTACATGCAAAGTTATGAAAAAAACAGGACACATAACATTTCCAGCAAAAAAAAATTCCTAATTTGCAGGATAATCATAGAAAAAGTGAGGTTCATCCAACATTTGGAGCGAATTGATGATTTGTATCCGTTAGACAATGCTCCTGCCGAGCGTACACAAAGGGGATGCGCCAAATGATGCATCCCCTTCTTCTTATTCTCTAATTAGACAAATGTCAAAAATCTTATTCAACGCTCTTCTTATCTGTAGCCCTGAAGTTTTCGAGGTCCTCAGCCGTGAACGCCTTGATGTATGCGTGGTGAGCAGTACACTCAGCCTCGGCATGACGAAGGAAGACGTTGATGCTCTTCTTGAACAGCTCGGGAGCACGTGTGGCATCCTCAAGCAACAGCAGCGACATGATGATGTCGGCAGTCATCTCGTAGAGACGGCGTGCGAGGAAGTCCTGTACCTCCTGGTTGCCCTGCTCCTTGACGTAGTTGAGGGCATCCTCGTAGATGGCGATGAGCTTGCCGATACGCTCACGCATGGGAGCGGCGCACTCACAGATAGGACGCTCCATCATCTCCTTCATTATCGAGAGATAGGTGCCGTTGGTGATGTAGCGGATGGCTGCAACGACCTGCAGCTGTGTTGTACCCTCGTAGATGGAGAAGATACGTGCGTCACGATAGAGGCGCTGGCTCTTGTACTCCATGATGAAGCCTGAGCCACCATGTATCTGTATGGCGTCGTAGGCGTTCTGGTTGGCATACTCTGAGTTCATACCCTTTGCCAACGGTGTGAAGGCGTCGGCAAGACGAGTATACTTCTTCTGCTCGGCACGCTCCTCGGGAGTGAGCTTGCGCTCGCGTGCTATATCGTCGAGAGCCTTGTAGATGTCCACATAGCGTGCTGTCTGATAGAGGATGGCACGACCGGCATCGAGCTTTGCCTTCATGCGGCTGAGCATGTCGTATACGGCTGGGAAGTCGATGATGGCAGTGTCGAACTGCTTGCGCTCCTTGGCATAGGCCAGTCCCTCGTTGTAGGCAGCCTGGCTGACACCTACTGACTGTGCGGCGATGCCGAGACGGGCGCCATTCATAAGAGCCATCACATACTTGATAAGACCCATACGTGTGCTTCCGCACAGCTCGCACTTGGCATTCTTGTATACAAGCTCACAGGTAGGAGAGCCGTGGATGCCAAGCTTATGCTCGATGTGACGTACTGTCACACCGCCGTCGCGCTTGTCGTAGATGAACATCGACAGTCCGCGTCCGTCGTGTGTGCCCTCCTCAGAGCGTGCAAGCACGAGGTGGATGTCGGAGTCGCCATTGGTGATGAAACGCTTCACACCGTTCAGTCGCCAGCACTTGTTCTCCTCGTCATAGCTTGCCTTGAGCATCACGCGCTGAAGGTCGGAACCGGCATCAGGCTCGGTAAGGTCCATGGACATGGTCTCGCCGGCGCATACACGTGGAATGTACTTCTGGCGCTGCTCCTCGGAGCCAAACTCATAGAGGGTCTCTATACAGTCCTGCAAGCTCCAGATGTTCTGGAAGCCGGCATCGGCAGCAGCAACAATCTCCGAAGCCATGGAGTAGGGAGTGATAGGCATGTTCAGGCCACCATAGCGGCGAGGCATGGACACACCCCAAAGGCCAGCCTTGCGTGTGGCATCGAGGTTGTCGAAGGTCTTGGAAGCATATACCATGCGTCCGTCAACGAGGTGCGGACCCTCAAGGTCAACGTCCTCAGCGTTAGGCTCAAGGATATTGGCGGCGATGTCGCCAGTAATCTCGAGCAACTTCTTGTAGTTCTCTATTGCGTCATCGAAGTCAACGGGAGCGTCTGCATACTGAGCCTTGTCGGCAAAGCCGCGCTCTTTCAGTTCAACGATGCGTTTCATCTCCGGATGGTTGAGGTAGAACTCAAACTCGGGATGGTCGGTATAATAGTTTGCCATAATCAAAAAGCCTCACCCCCGGCCCCTCTCCAAGGGGAGAGGGGAGATAATATGCTTTGTACGCTTGGTTTCATCAGTTGGATGGAGAGCGTTTGCTTTTGCCTGAATTCTCGTGTAGGAGAGGGGCTGGGTGTGAATTTTGTTTTATTCGTTATACAAAGTGTTTTTTATCTCTTTCATTACCTCATCAATATTGTCGGTTATCTGCTCGTTTTTGAACCTTAGGACAGTAAAACCATATTTGTTAAGCTTCTCTGTTCTGAATAGGTCATCCTCAATTTGCTGTGGTTCGGAATGGTAACCTCCGTCCACTTCAATAATCAATGACTGTTCGAGACAGACGAAATCAACAATAAAATCCCCTATGATATGTTGTCTTCTGAAATGAAATGTGCTTGGTAGTTGGCGAAGTTGTTCCCAGAGTATGGTCTCACTAAGAGTCATCTTCCTTCGGTTCTCTCGTGCAAACTCCTTAAGAATAGCATATCTGTCAGGAGCAGCCATCATAAAACCAAATTTCGGTTTCTTCTCCATCCCTTATTCTGTTATATCAAATCATGAATCTCAACTCAGTCTCAAATCATGAATCTCAACTCAGTTTCAAATCATCACCCTCAAAACTCAAGCTGAAAAACATATCATCTCCCCTCTCCCCTTGGAGAGGGGCCGGGGGTGAGGCTACTTATTATTCTGCTTATAATACTTTATCAGCTTCGGCACCACCTCCTCAACCGTGCCTACTATCACATAGTCGGCAATCTTGTTGATTGGTGCCTCGGGGTCGCTGTTTACTGAGATGATGATGCCAGAGTCCTGCATACCGGCGATGTGCTGTATCTGTCCGCTGATACCGCAGGCGATATACACCTTGGGATGTACGGTGACACCCGTCTGGCCAATCTGACGGTCATGGTCTATCCAACCGGCATCAACGGCAGCACGGCTACCGCCAACCTCACCATGGAGAACCTTGGCAAGTTGGAAGAGCTGGTCGAAACCTTCCTTAGAGCCTACTCCGTAACCGCCTGCTACAACGATGGGAGCACCCTTGAGGTTGTGCTTGGCAGCCTCTACGTGGTGGTCGAGTACCTTTACTACGTATGCCTCGGCAGAAACATACTTCGATACCTCGGGATAAACAACCTCACCCTTTGCCTTGCCCTCGTAGACGGCCTTCTGCATAACGCCCGAACGAACGGTAGCCATCTGTGGACGGTGGTCGGGATTGACAATTGTGGCAACGATGTTACCACCGAAGGCTGGACGAATCTGATAGAGCAGATTCTCGTAGGTCTTGCCAGACTTCTTGTCCTCGTAAGAGCCAATCTCAAGCTCTGTACAGTCAGCGGTGAGTCCGCTGGTGAGAGATGATGACACACGTGGACCGAGGTCACGGCCAATAACAGTCGCTCCCATCAGGCATATCTGTGGTTTCTCCTCCTTGAAGAGGTTTACGAGAATGTCTGTATGGGGAGCAGAGGTATATGGGAACAGTCCTTCGCCGTCGAAGACGAAGAGCTTGTCCACACCGTAAGGCAGTATCTGCTCCTCTACCTTACCCTTGATGCCGGTTCCGGCAACGACGGCGTTGAGGTCGGCACCCAGCTCGTTAGCCAGCTTGCGTCCCTTTGTCAACAGCTCCTGAGAAACCTCCTGCACCTGTGTGCCCTCGATTTCGCAATATACAAAGACAGCCTCACCCCCTTGCCCCTCTCCATGAGAGAGGGGAGTAGTTACTGCTGCTCCAAGATTATCATTCATATTTCAATTATTATTAAATTTACATTATGTTACATTAAAGAAAAAATTGAGAATGTCCTCAAAATCACCCTAAAAAGTAATCCCTCACACATCATCCCTTAAAAGTAATTATCTCCCACTCTCTCATGGAGAGGGACAAGGGGGTGAGGCTTTTTATCTCCCCTCTCTCTTGGAGAGGGGCCGGGGGTGAGGCTATCCAATAATCTTCTCGTTCAACAATTCCTTTATCAGTCCCTCTACATCAGCGTCGCTGCCAGTGAGAGTCTTGCTCTCCTTAGCCTGGAAGACGATGTTCTTGACTGCCTTCACCTTAGTTGGCGAGCCGCTGAGACCACACTGCTGTGGGTCGCCATCGACATCAGCCACCGACCACTGGTTGAGTGTGAGGTACGGGCGCTCGGCATACAGCTCCTTGTATGGCATGTCCTCGGTACGCTCCATAGGAGCAGTAGCACGCTTGTACTGCATGACAAGCTTAGCATTGCACGGACGGCATGGGGCTGCGCTGCCGTTTACTGTCACCACCACAGGCATTGGAGCCTCTACGGTCTCCACGCCACCGTCTATCTGGCGACGGATGGTGAGCTTGCCGTCCTCGCACTTCAGGATTTCCTCTGCGTAGGTAACCTGGTTGAGGCCAAGTTTCTGAGCTACCTGCGGTCCAACCTGTGCTGTGTCACCGTCGATAGCCTGGCGACCACCGATGACGATGTCCACGTTGCCAATCTTCTTGATGGCTGTAGCCAGCGCATAGGAAGTAGCGAGAGTGTCAGCTCCTGCAAAGAGTCTGTCTGTCAGCAGCCATCCGGTGTCGGCACCACGATAGAGTCCCTGACGGATAATCTCTGCCGCACGGGGAGGTCCCATGGTAAGAATGCCTACAGTGGAACCGGGATTCTGCTCTTTCAGGCGAAGAGCCTGCTCAAGAGCGTTCAAGTCTTCAGGATTGAAGATGGCAGGCAAGGCAGCACGATTGACAGTTCCTTCGGCTGTCATGGCATCCTTGCCCACGTTGCGTGTGTCTGGTACTTGCTTTGCAAGCACAACAATGTTTAAACTCATA
>CAMCLD010000019.1 GCA_945875635.1 uncultured Prevotella sp. | reverse complement strand
TCTCGTAGTCCTCGTAACCATAGATGTCAAATACATAACTTTCCTCGCTTTCAAAGATGGCACCGCCATATTTGTAGGTGACCGTACCGTCTTCTGCCACTGAGTAGATGTCGTTGATTTCCAACTTGCCGTTGGCATCCTCGATCTCGTAGGCTTCCAAACCAAATGCGCCATCTTCCTTGCCACGCTGTGTAACGGTGAACGACGGGGTGCTGTGGTAAGTCTTTTTCAAGATGCAGTTGTATGTGTATGTTTGCATCTCTCCGTCCACTTCCGTTGAGTCGGAGTTTTCTATCAACGGGTTGGTAGCATCAATGGAGGTTACCTCTGCTACCTGCAAACCAGTAGCTACTACCTTCATGCTCTCCACCTTATAATTCAATGGTGGTATCATAGCGGAGAACTCACCGGTCACTGAGTCGGTGCGAATGAATAACTTCTTGCTCTGTTCACCAGCTCCACGCCATGAGCGGCTGTTGATATTGGTGGTGGCAGATGCCATATTCACAGTCTCAGTGTTCGTCTCGTAACTGTAGGTTGTACCTGACAGTTCCTTAACGACATTCAGACGATAACGGTCAACGAGCGGAGTAAGCACAAGTTCGGTGATACCGATGTTGTTCTTGCTCAAGCCAAAGCCGACAGTCTTGTTGCCCTCAATGTCGCCACCAACAACCTTACCTGTAAAGTTGACAAGTGTATTGTCAACAAACTCTAAGTTTTGAACCTTGCGGTCGAAAGTCAGCTTCGTGTCCAAACCATTGGGGTCAGCCGGATAGCGTCCTTCGGATGCAAAGGTGTGACCATCTTTCTTCACTTGGATATGGTGGTCGCCAATAGGCACGCTGATAGTGTAAGAGCCATCGGATGCCGAGGTGACAGGAGCTCCGTCCTTGCTGCAAAGGTCGCCGTCAACATAGAAATAGCATCCCTCAACAGGATAATCGGTGCCGGCATAAAGCACATATCCCGAAACTGGGAACGACGATACGTCGGTGAAGTCAACTCCACTATGAACAAGTGATGAAGAGCTGACGTAGCGAGTTAGATATTGAGGTGAGAACTCGTGTATGCCAAGGGTTGGCACTACCATGTAGTTTGTACCTTCACCGCAGAACGGCACACCGCGTACCACATAGTTTCCTTGTCCATCAGTGTAGCCAAAGAGTCCGAATTGATGCTCTGTTGGGAGCACCTTACTGGTCGGTGTCGTGGATGGACCTAAACGACCGTGGTTGCCATTTGAAACACCACTGGTCTTAGAGTAGTCGTAGGCTGTTGTCTGACGTTCGATGCCTTCATCAACAGGCCAGTAAGCGAATAAACCATCTTCTGTGCCCACGAGCGAGTGGTTGTAGTTCTTCAAAATATCGGCTTGCGAGAGAGCAATGCCACTGTAAACGCGCATCTCGTCAATATATCCCTCAAATGCGTTAGCCGATGATGAAGCGAAACTACCACCAAGGCAAATACCAGTGCTGTCGCTTGCGGCGAAACTTACGCTATAATTCTTTGCCGAAGTGAAACTTGTGAGTGAGTCAATTGCGCTGACGCAAGTCACAGTTGGCTTGCTGTTGGCGTCAACCGAGAGAGTAACCGATGTGAAAGCAAGTGCCGGAATATAAAGATCTGTATTCTCAGTCTCGCTTCCCTTATTCAGTATTAATGGATAACCTTTGGCTTCATCGTATGCACCAAGTTGCAACTGCATCTTGCCACCAAGGTCAAAGATTGTTGGCGATGCTCCGTCCTGTTTGTCATCAGGGCGCACTAACATCTGCACTGAGTAAGCACTGTTGACAAACTTGTTGGTGAGGGTTAAGCTGTCAAGATACAACGACACACCGTCGCCAGCGCCCTGAGTACGCAATGAATAGAATTGGCTGGTGCCGCTGTCATCGTCGTTGGTGCGCACCAAGGTGACGCGTGCGTCGCCCACTGCGGTACCCGTGCCATAGGAGATGCGGCCCGAAACGGTACCCGTAGCACTGCAGAAACCATCGTCTGTTTTCTCCAGACGTGTTTCCTTACTGCCACAAGAGGTGATCCAAGCCAGTTTATAATCGTAGTATTGTCCGGGCAATGCGGTGTTGTCCTCGTAGAAATAATTGGCGTAGGTGCCAGTGGTCTTATAGAGCGTAACCCATTTTTCCTTGCCCTTCACCGTACGCATCAACTCGAAGCGGGTGGCGTCGGCTCCAACCTGGTCAACGTCCCACGAGACTTTCACGTATTTCGACTCTCCTTTGGTGACGTCTAACGATGTAACCGAAGTCTTACCGGTAAGCCCGGCTCCATTAATCAATTTCACAGGAAGTTCAAAGGTCATGTTTTCAAGCATGGTGACTGCCACCTTATAGTAATATACAGGGCAGGCTTCCAAGTCTTTTCTGTCAGTATATGTGTACTGCGTGGCGTTTTTGTCGCTCACCACTACCGAGCCTATCTCCTCCCAATCGCTATACTCTTTTTTTTCAGGATCGTAGTTTTCGGTGCGATATACCTTGAAGGTATAACTTTCGTTGCCTTTGAATGCCTGTGCTATCCAATTTACAGATATAAAGTCTTTACCTCCATTCACCTCAAATTTTGAGTACGTGAATTTGCGGTCCACAGAACAGGTATCTGTTCTCACTAATCGGTCAATACGGTCGGCGTCAGGAATATTCTTGGGGCGGAATTCCACCTCATATACATATTTGCTTTCATATTCCGGCACATCATCAACATATTTGCGAGTGCTGCTGAGTAACTTATCTGCAACAAGAACCTTGGCATTAGGCTCTTCCTTTGGGTAGCGATATATTGACCACGTTCCCAAAGTGTTCTCATTAGCCAAACTGGCGGTTTCCCAGTTGAGAGTCAACTGTTTCTTCCACATATCCGGCGAATAAGTGATTTTCTCAGCGCGGATATAATCAGGAATTTCTATTTCTGTGCCGCTCCAAACATTGCACGCAGGGCGACCGTCAGCCGCGGCGACAGGTACGTGGTGCTGTACATATACTTTATGAGGTCCGTAGCCAGGGTAGGAACAGTCTAAAGTATAGGACAGGTCACCAGTTGTCGTGGTGCCCTTTTCAAACAACTTGTATCCTCCGAAGTTCTCGGGATCGACGTATTGCGTCTTGCCGTCAACATAACTGCCGGGATACTCGCCAGATACAGACACATAAGTGTCATGTGACTCGTTCAGATCTCCATTGAGGACACCATGGCTGTAGTCTGTATATGCGGTGCTCAATGTTTCCTCTTTGAAAGGATTGGGAATAGGGGTAGAGGTCCATGAGCATTCCTGCCACGTTGAGCCGTTGTTGTTGATCTTCCATTTACCCCTAATCTTTACGGTGTGTTCCTCGTCAACTCTGAAGTTGTCAATAAACACAAACATAGTAACGTAATATTTGTTGCCGTTTTTACCGGGGTCCCAAAATCTGATGGTGTAAGTCACTCCATCGATGGTTTTGGTGTAGGTGCTTCCCCACCAGCCATTGTATTTTCTTTGGGCTTCCAGGGCATCATCGTCACCGGTATTGCTGTGTCCGGGCCATGAAAGTTCCCAGTTGGGTGAACCGATGTATTTCCCGTCAACATAAACTGCAGGTCCTGCATACCCCTCTTCTGCGGCGTCGTGCAGGAAGAAAGAGTTACTGCCGCTGGTGGCATCGTACATGCAGAGGTTAATCTGCATGTACGGACTTTCAACGGTAGGCTGCCATGCAATACTGTGAATGCTTGGGTCCCCAAAATAGGAACCTGCCCACGACAGGTATGGCACCAGTGCCAGCAATAATGCCAGCATGAACTTCAGTGCCGTAGAAGTTGCAGCCCGCTGCCGTAATCGTGTCGGCGGACTGGACGCATCCGTCTTTTTTAACGGACGTTCCTTTGGTAGAATTTGATAATTCATTGTCGTTAAATGTTTATTTAATAAAAAGGTTTAAAATATGTACTTGTAAAGAAACAAGAATGCTGTTTCTTATTTTTCCATGCAAAAGTACCTATTTAACCTTTGGACGGTGTTGTTTTTTATGTTGTTTTTTCGTTTTAAGCATAAAAAACAACGAATTACAAACAAATAACAATGAATTTGAAACAAAACATCAGACATTTTGTTTCAAGCAGATTACCCCATTGAATGATGATATGGTTTGGATATTCTCCATCTTTCTCAGATGAAATCAGAGCAAACTGTCTTTGTATTCTTGTGGGGTTATTCCAGTGTATTTACGGAACGCACTATGGAAGTTGCTGCGGTCGTTAAAGCCAACTTGTTCATGAAGATGAGCCAATGGCAAGTTGGGATTTTCGTTTATGAGAGTCCGTGCGTATTCAAGTCGTAATTGTTGACGCCATGAGCGGAAAGTCGTATTGTGGACGATTGTGAAATAGGCAGCGAATTGTTGGCGAGTGACACGCAATTGTGCTGCCACCTCATCGGTGCTGACATCTACCTTGGTGAATTCCTTTCTCGTCACCCATGCGTTGAGTTCTTTCTCCAATGCCTCAAATGTTGGATTTGAGGTGTCAGGAGTTTCTTCTTCAATAGAGGCGTCGGAAGCAGTGCTGTGGGATGCATCTTTTGAATCACCTGCTGCTATGCCTTCGGCAGGGACAAGGAAGAATTCGCCGTCAAAGCAGTAGTTTGTTACAGCCATGGCTACATATATATAATATACGGTGTAGATAAGTACGAAAGTGTTGTAGCCCCAACGGTAAAAGGGCAACATCGCTGCGAGGGCAGCCAGTATGCCTATAAATAGGGCACTGAAGAATAATTTCTTAATAGGACTCAAGTGGTAATCGACATTCTCATCATAATAGTTTTCAAGTTCAATAGCTGTTTCTCCTATTCTTTTCCTGAAGACGACGGTGTGTATGATGAGTTGGGCACAATAAGCTGATGCGGCCAAGTACCACACATAAGTATGCAATTCAGGCATGGCAAGCTTGGAAACGAACAACAGACATGTAAACAAGGTGATGAGCACAAGTGCCCAAATTATGTTGTGTGAGGATATGCTCCGGGTAAGCATGACAGATGCTGTGTAGGAGAAGAGCAACGCCTGATAGGATGCCACGCATAATGTTATAGTGGAGAGCAAATAGGAGTCTTTCGCATCTATTTTGAAAAATCCCGATATCATCAGGACAGAAAAGGAGGCAACAAGAATCCATCTTGCCTGAGACATTTGTGCCCAGCGTGTCTTATGCGGAATACGCAAACAAGCAAGCAAAACAACAGCAGTCCCGATTGCCGTTGATGAAAGTAAAGAAACAATGTGGTCTATGGTTGTCAACATTAGGCTATTGTAACGTTTTTTTTAGCGGCAAAAGTAATTAAAATACATGAAACGACAAAGAAAAATTGCAAAAATCATCCTGATTTCCATTACGACAACATGTTCCCAACATCTTCCAAAGTGGGTAAAACTTCTTGCAAATACTCATTGGTAGATGAAGTTTGTAGAAAAAACAATTAAATATTTTGCTTCTCTCATGGAATAATGCTAATTTTGCAGAGCGTTTAGGAATATACATTTATGGCTTTTAAGAGAAAAAGAGTATGGCATTGCCTGTCAGGACAGGAACCCACAGAAATGGATAAGCAGGTGATGTATTGGGAGAACAAAGGCAAACTTGTTCCGTCCAGAGAACTTCTAAAGACCCCAGAACAGATTGAGGGCATCAGAAGAAGTGGTGTCGTCAACACAGGGGTTCTTGACGAGGTGGCAAAGCATATACATGCCGGAATGTCAACACTCGAGATAGACAAGATTTGTTACGACTATTGTGTCTCCCATGGTGGTACTCCTGCATGTCTTGGATATGAAGGATTTCCAAAGAGTGTCTGCACGAGTATCAACGAGGTAGTGTGTCACGGCATCCCAAAGGAAGAGGACATACTTCAGGAAGGTGACATCGTGAATGTTGACTTCACCACAATCCTTGACGGTTATTATGCCGATGCTTCAAGAATGTTCATAATAGAAAAGACAACACCGGAGAAGGAACAGCTTGTGAGAGTGGCGAGGGAATGTCTTGAGATTGGGGCAGAAGCAGCAAAACCATATTCATTCGTTGGCGACATAGGACATGCCATCCAGAAACATGCCGACAAATATCATTATGGGATTGTACGCGACTTGTGCGGACATGGAGTGGGGCTTAAGTTCCACGAGAAGCCTGACGTCAACCATTATGGCCACAGAGGTACGGGGATGCTCCTTGTACCGGGAATGGTGTTTACGATAGAGCCGATGGTGAACATGGGAACATGGAAGGTCTATATTGATGCTGACGACAAATATGGCTGGGAGGTCATAACGGGCGACGAGAAACCGTCTGCACAATGGGAGCACACGTTTCTTATGACAGAGCACGGTGTAGAGATACTCTCTTATTGAAGGTTGACTAAAGAAACAACATAAAAATCTAATGATTTAGATATGGCAATGTCGGATGTATATATTTTGGCAATAGAGAGCAGTTGCGATGATACCTCGGCTGCTGTCCTGTGCAATGACGTATTGCTGAGCAATGTCACAGCTTCGCAGGCTGTGCATGAGGCATACGGTGGCGTTGTGCCGGAACTGGCATCAAGAGCACACCAGCAGAATATAGTGCCAGTCGTTGACCAAGCATTAAAGCGTGCGGGAATATCAAGAGACCAGTTGTCGGTAGTGGCATTCACGCGTGGACCGGGTCTTATGGGATCGCTTCTTGTAGGAGTGAGCTTCGCAAAAGGTTTTGCAAGGTCGCTTGGGATACCACTTGTAGATGTCAATCATCTGCAAGGTCACATAATGGCACATTTCATAAAGGAGCAAGGAAACGACAGCAAGATACCGCCATTCCCGTTCCTATGCCTGCTCGTTAGCGGTGGCAATTCACAGATTGTCAAGGTTGATGCTTACAACGACATGAAGATATTGGGACAGACAATAGACGATGCGGCAGGTGAGGCTATAGATAAATGTTCTAAAGTCATGGGGCTTGGATATCCTGGAGGACCAATTATCGACAGGCTTGCAAGGCAAGGCAATCCAAAGGCTTACTCTTTTGCAGAACCAAACATACCAGGACTGGACTATAGTTTCTCCGGACTTAAGACATCATTCCTCTATAATCTAAGGAAATGGGTGGCTGACGATGCTAATTTCATTGAGAAGAATAAAGCCGACATAGCAGCAAGTCTGGAGTTTACCATCGTGGATATATTAATGAAAAAAATGAAAAAGGCGGTAAAGCAGACTGGTATAACACATGTGGCAGTGGCAGGAGGAGTTTCCGCAAACAATGGATTGCGAAATGCCTTCTATGAATGTGAGAGAAAATACAAATGGACGATATATATACCAAAGTTCAGCTATACTACAGACAATGCGGCTATGATAGGAATAGCAGGATATCGCAAGTTCTTGGACAAGGATTTCTGTTCCATTGACGCACCGGCTTTCTGCAAGACAACGTTGTGAGGAAGGAAATAGCATCGTCCCCAACCTATCTCCATGAGAGAGGGGAGTAAAATGCCTTAGCGACCATAGGGGGCGACAACTCCTTATAACTCCCAAGATTGAGCACATGCGAAACTTAAATAAAAATAGAAATATGGTATTTGAAAACAAAATTATCAGTCGTGAGATAGGCGACATACTCTATGCAACAGGACTTACTGTTTCGACGGCTGAGAGCTGTACAGGTGGCAGGATAGGTGAAAACATAATGGCGACACCTGGCGCCTCCAACTATTTCAAGGGAGGCATCATAAGCTACACCAACGAGATAAAGGAAAGACTCTTGCAAGTTAGTGCAGATACTCTGAATGAGAAGACAGCTGTTTGCGAGGAAGTGGCAAGGCAGATGGTCTTGGGAGCTATCAATACTATGAAAACAGATTTTGCAGTCTCATCTACAGGAGTGGCAGGTCCCGGAGGTGGAACACCTCAAACCCCAGTTGGTACTATATGGATAGCCTGCGGCAGTAAAGATAATATAGTGACGCTTAAACTGACGGAAGATTTTGGCAGGGATATAAATATTGCCATAGCCACCAACAAGGCTCTTCGCTTGTTCCTTGATTTCCTAAATGAGAACAAAGTGGGTGTTGAGATGATGGATAATGAAA
Source organism: uncultured Prevotella sp. (assembly GCA_945875635.1). Taxonomy (GTDB): domain Bacteria; phylum Bacteroidota; class Bacteroidia; order Bacteroidales; family Bacteroidaceae; genus Prevotella. Next base: position 30,822 of record CAMCLD010000019.1, on the reverse strand, counting down.
AAAATCCTTAAATCAGAAGGGTTGTTCAAGATTTTTTTTGTTGTTTCGGAAAAAAGTTGTAATTTTGCAACCTGTTTGGAATAAGTATCATTTACGAATACTAAAAAGTTAGATAGAAATGTCGAAAATTTGTCAGATTACAGGCAAGAAGGCGCAGGTGGGAAACAATGTCTCACACTCAAAGCATCGTACAAAGAGGCGCTTTAACGTTAACCTGTTCAGAAAGAAGTTCTACTACGTAGAGGAGGCATGTTGGATAAGCCTCAAGATTAGTGCTTCTGGTCTTCGCCTTATTAATAAGATGGGTCTTGACGCAGCTTTGAAACAGGCTGTAAGCAAGGGCTATGTAAAGTGGAATGACATTAAAGTGATAGGAGAATAATACCAATGGCATCTAAGAAAGCGAAAGGTAATAGGGTACAGGTGATTCTTGAGTGTACAGAAATGAAGAACAGCGGACTTCCAGGAACAAGCCGCTACATTACAACAAAGAATCGCAAGAATACATCGGAGCGTCTCGAACTTAAGAAATACAACCCTATTCTTAAGAGAATGACCGTACACAAGGAGATTAAGTAATAACGTAGGTTTTTGCGCCTGCAATTGGTGTTTCATATATAATATTAACCGAATATGGCAAAGAAAGCGGTCGCTACCCTCCATGAAGGTTCTACGGATGGTCGCGCATACACAAAAGTTATTAAAATGGTTAAGAGCCCGAAGACTGGTGCATATATGTTCGACGAGCGTATGGTGCCTAACGAGGCTGTCAAGGATTTCTTCAAGAACTAATTGATTCTACATTATACTAATGGGGCTGTGTCTGATTTGTTGACACAGCCCCGTTTCTGTACCTATGGTTTCCAGTCACGGCATTTTCATGAAACCTATTTCGCAAATAGAATCCCTTTTTCATAAATTATAGCCTAAAGGTTTGTGTAAATGGCTAAAAAATAGTAATTTTGCGCTCGCTAAATAATCAAATCGATGAATATATCATACAAGTGGCTTAAAGAATATGTGGATTTTGACCTCACACCACAGGAGGTTGCAGATGCGCTAACGTCAAGTGGACTTGAAGTGGGCGCACTTGAGGAGGTCCAGACAATAAAAGGCGGATTGAAAGGACTATATGTTGGCAAGGTGTTGACATGTGACAGCCATCCAGACAGCGACCACCTTCATGTGACGACAGTTGACATTGGCAAGGCGGAGCCATCCCAGATTGTCTGTGGTGCTCCAAATGTCAAGGCGGGACAGAAAGTTATCGTGGCTGACATTGGTTGCGTCCTTTACGATGGAGACAAGGAATTTGTCATAAAGAAGTCAAGGCTGCGCGGAGTAGATTCCCATGGAATGATTTGTGCAGAAGATGAAATAGGTATCGGAACAGACCATGCTGGTATCATAGTGCTTCCAGAAGATGCTCCTGTTGGTATGCCAGCTGCAGAGTATTATCATCTGGAAAGCGATTGGATTATAGAGGTTGACATAACTGCCAACAGAGCTGATGCTCTTTCACACTATGGTGTAGCGCGCGATTTATATGCATGGTTGCGACAGAACGGCTACACTACATCATTGCATCGCCCGTCATGCGATGAGTTTGCTGTTGACAATAACGATATGCCTATCAAGGTGACACTCCTAAATACTGATGCTTGCCGACGTTATGCATGTGTGAGCATGACTGGTTGTAAGGTTGCAGAATCTCCTGAATGGCTGAAGAACAAACTGACCGTTGTTGGCTTGCGCCCAGTAAACAATATCGTTGACATTACAAATTATGTGATGCTCGCTTACGGGCAACCACTACATTGCTTTGATGCAGACATGATTGATGGTCATCACATTATAGTAAAGGACGGCAACGAGGGACGTAAGTTCGTGACTCTTGACGGAGAGGAACATACTCTTGGGGCACACGACCTTGCTATCTGCAACGAGAATGAGCCAATGTGTATTGCCGGTGTGTTTGGAGGAAAAGGTAGCGGAACATACACGACAACGACCAATGTTGTGTTGGAGAGTGCATGGTTCCATCCTACATGGATAAGGAAAAGTGCCCGTCGTCATGGTCTGAGCACTGATGCGTCGTTCCGTTTTGAGCGAGGAGTTGACCCCAATGGCACTATCTATGCCCTAAAGCAGGCAGCAATATTGTGCAAGCGTTTGGCTGGCGGTAAGGTGTCTATGGAAATATGCGATGAGTATCCTACCAGAATGGAAGACTTCCCCGTTACACTGTTTTATGACTATGTCAACAATCTCATAGGAAAGGAAATAGGCAAGGAAACCATCAAGAGCATTGTCGAGAGTCTTGAAATGAGAATAGTTTCAGAGACGGAAGACAAGATAGATATTCTCGTTCCGGCATATCGCGTTGATGTACAGAGACCATGTGACGTCGTTGAGGATATTCTCAGGATTTATGGATATAATAATGTTGAGATTCCAACTCAATTGAGAAGCTCACTTGTCCTGCCAGAGAATGAGGACAGGAAGCATCAGTTGGAGAATATCGTAGGAGAACAGCTTGTCGGCTGCGGATTCAACGAGATTCTAAACAACTCCATGTCTAAGACATCATACTACAAAGGCTTGAACGTATATACAGAGGAGACCACTGTGAAAGTGGTAAACCCACTAAGTGCCGACCTTGGCGTGATGCGCCAGACATTGCTTTTCGGTGGTCTTGAGAGTATAATGAGAAATGTAAATCGCAAGAGTCCAAACCTGAGGTTCTTCGAGTTTGGAAACTGCTATCATTATAATCCAGACAAGAAAGATGAGGATTGTCCTATAAATGCTTATGCAGAGGAGACTCATCTTGCTTTATGGCTGACAGGCAAGAGAGTATCTGGTTCTTGGATTCATCCTGACGAGTCAACATCTTTTTACGAGCTCAGAGCCTATGTCCAGAATATCCTGCGCCGTGTAGGAATGCCTCAGGGCATGCTTGTGATGGAGAAGACGGACAATAATGTTTTCTCTAATGGTATCGTGTTGAAGAACAGAGGAGGCAAGTCTTTTGTAGAGATGGGAATAGTGAGCACAGCATTGTTGAAACAGAATAACATTGACGTTCCGGTGTTTTATGCTGACCTTCATTGGGACAACATTGTTAAAGCTGTGCGCAAGTCTGTCGTAAGTTTTAAGGAAATAAGCAAGTATCCATCTGTAAGCAGGGATCTTGCCCTGCTCCTTGACAATGAGATAGAGTTCGAGCAAGTAGAGCGTGTCGCTTTCCAGTCGGAGAAAAAGCTGTTGAAGAAAGTTGAGCTGTTTGATGTGTATCAGGGAGACAAACTTCCTGTTGGCAAGAAGAGCTATGCTGTCAACTTTGTCCTTCAGGACGAGCAGGCAACGCTTAATGACAAGAAAATAGATGCAATAATGTCAAAGCTCATTGCTAATCTCAAGAAACAGCTTGGTGCAGAGCTGCGATAGCATGTCTGGATATAAGGCTTCATGCTTTCAGGAGACTTAACTGAGATATATAGGATACAAACGAATAATAAATATAATAAAATGGGAAGAGCTTTTGAATATCGTAAAGCTGCTAAGCTTAAGAGATGGGGTCATATGGCCCGTACCTTTACAAAAATTGGCAAGCAGATAGCTATTGCTGTCAAGGCTGGAGGTCCAGAACCTGAGAATAACCCGGCATTGCGTGCCATTATAGCTAATGCCAAGCGTGAGAACATGCCTAAAGACAATATCGAGCGTGCCATAAAGAATGCTATGGGCAAGGACCAGAGCGAATACAAGGAGGTGACTTACGAAGGATATGGTCCTCATGGAGTTGCTGTGTTCGTAGAGACCCTTACTGACAACACCACACGTACCGTAGGTGATGTACGCTCGGTGTTTAACAAATTCAATGGCAACCTTGGCACTCAGGGCTCTCTGTCTTTCCTTTTCGACCATAAGGCAGTTTTTACTTTCAAGAAGAAAGAAGGACTTGACATGGACGAGATGATACTCGACCTTATAGACTATGGTGTTGAGGATGAGTTTGACCTTGACGATGAGGCTGGCGAGATTACAATCTATGGAGCCCCTACAAGTTTTGGCGAGATACAGAAACATCTCGAGAGCGAAGGCTTTGAAGTTACGGGTGCTGAATTTACCCGCATTCCAAACGACTTGAAGAGTGTTACACCTGAGCAACGCGAGACAATAGACAAGATGGTAGAGCGTCTTGAGGAGTTTGATGATGTTCAGACTGTATATACCAACATGAAGCCAGAGGATGGAGAATAAGACATTCACTTATAGGACACAAGGCACATGCAGCCAGTTGATAACCATTTCGCTCGCAGCAGACGGTACAATATATGATGTCAGATTTCTGGGCGGATGTAATGGTAATCTGCAGGGCATATCATCCCTTGTAAGAGGAATGACACCCGATTCCGTCATAGAGCGACTTAGCGGAATAAAGTGTGGCAGTAAGCCAACAAGTTGTCCCGACCAGTTGTGTAAAGCATTGCAGCAGATTAAAAGTGAATAGTTCTTCTGTTAATCATACAAATACTGACTCTCCAGCATATTTCGAGTAATTAGAAAGTCTTAGTTATCCAACTGCTGGAGTCAGTAATTTTATGGAGTTAAGCCAAATGGCATGTAAGGTTTTAAGGTTTTAAGGTTGTGAGGTTTTAAGGTTGTGAGGTTTTAAGGTTGTGAGGTTTTAAGGTGCGAGGTGATTTAACCTGAAACCTCAAAAGACAATCTCACCTGAAACCTAAAGCCTTAAGACCTGAAACCTCAAATAGTAATGGCATGCCCTTAGTTCCATTTTTTTGTTTCATGCATCTTACTTGAATCTTTATGCAATGCTTTGCGTTGACTCCTGCAATGCTTTGCGCTGACTCCTGCAATGCTTTGCGTTGGCTCCTGCAAACGATATGACTATGGTTCATACGTTGGCAGTTTCCATGAGAGTCTCTAATGTAATGGTTGAGAGGTGTTGGAATGTGATGCATAATTACTAAATTCTCATTTAATTCAAGAAAATGTCTGGGAAATTATCGTTGTATCGGTAATTATATAGCCTAAAGTGAAATCAAAAGGAAAATATGAACACTTTGAGTATATATATGAATAATACAATTTAGATAATATCATTTACCTTTGCAAATTGAATTGATTAATTATTCCAGTTTAGCAAATTAAACGCTTGCTCAAAGCTAACAAGTTGACAAATCAACAAGTTGCTACTTTAGTTGACAAGTCAACAAGTTACCTCTTAAGGAAACTTCCTCCCCTCCCCAGGGATGGGCTGGAGGTGGGTCTTTAACTTGTAAACAGTAAGCATGTCAGAGACATGAGAAACTTAAATTAGATTATTAATTTTTAGATAATGAGAAGACTTATATTGTTCATATTTGCCTTTATGTTTTTATTGAGGATTGCAGAGGCACAGGAAGTGCTCACACTTGAGGACTGTCTGCGCATGACTATTGAAAACAACCTATCTCTTAAAGGTACTCGCAACGAAATAGTGAAAGGTCTGCATAACATTGATGAGAACAGGGCACGCCTTATGCCTCAGGTTAATGCCGTCGCTGCATTCAACGATAATTTTGACCCTCCTGTATCCGTTACTGACGGCTCGGCATACGGCAAGGACATCAATGTAACCAAGACCTTGCAGTATAATGCATCCGCAGGACTTCAGGTGCAAATGCCCATATACAACCAGACCGCCGCTACTTCCATTGAGATTGCAAGGACAATGAATCAACTCAACAGGCTGACATACGAGAAAGCCAAGGAAGACCTAATCATGCAGGTCAGCAAAATGTATTATCTGGCACAGAACACTGTTGAGCAGATTGGTTTGATAAAAGGCAACATAAGCAGGCTGGAAGCTCTAAGGGATATAACATTGGCATTCTATGACAACGGAATGGCTGTAGAGGTTGATGTGCAGAGGGTTAATTTCAATCTTGAGAATCTTCAGGTGCAGTACGACAATGCCCAGTCGATGCTCACCCAACAATATAACACTCTGAAATATGTGATGGATTATCCTGCAGAGAGCGTCATAGCTGTAGTACATGCCAATGCCGACGAGAAACCTATGACAGGCTCTGGAGGATTCTCACCAGACCAGTATGAGCTGCTCTTGCTAAGGGAGAAGGAAAAACTCGCTGAACAACAGAAAAAGATTGTCAAGGATGGGTATCTCCCAACGGTGAGCTTGTCTGGTAACTGGACTTATTCAGCCTATGCCGACAAATTGAAGAACTGGGTTCATGACACTCCTTTCAACCATATATATGGCTCATGGGGATTTGGTGTCTCTGTGCGCATGCCCCTGTTCGATGGATACGAGAAACGCTCTAAGATGAGAAAAGCGCAGGTAGATATAGACAATGTTAAACTGTCGTACCAGAACCAGATGCGGAACATGCAGACACAGTACATGAACGCTACCAATGATTTGGAGAACAGCGAGCGCAACTATCGCAAACAGAAGGACAATCTGAGCCTTGCACAGAATGTCTGCAATATGACAAACGAAAGGTATAAGGAAGGCATAGCCTCCATGACAGACGTATTGCAAGACGAGATGAGAATCACAGAGGCACAGAACAACTATTTGACAGCACATTATAACTATCAGCTGTCTAATCTGAACCTTCTCAAGTTGACGCGCCAGCTTGACAAACTGGTTCCGTCTCTCTATGATGAACACTAATCAATATTGTTGAAACATAAATAAAGAAACACTATATGTCTAAAGGAAATACAAAGAAGGAACAGGGAGAAAATACTCTTCCTAAGCAAAGAAAGCAGTTGCGCAAGCAGCGTGTCCGTCAGATGGTAGTCAGCCTCATAGGAATAGCTGTCCTTGTATGGGGAGCTGTTGAAATAATAGGTATATTCATTGACTATAAGAGTACGGAGACAAGCAACGACGCTCAGATTGAACAATATATATCCCCCGTTAACATCAGGGCGACAGGATATATAAAGAAAATATGCTTTACCGAGCATCAAACGGTAAAGAAAGGTGATACTCTTCTTATACTTGACGACCGCGAGTACAGGATAAGAGTAATGGAGGCAGAGGCTGCACTAAAGGATGCCAGAGCCGGAGCCAATGTCGTTGGAGCCACTTTGCAGACTACACAGAATTCTGCTGCCGTCTATGAGGCAAGCATAGCTGAGATTGAAGTAAGACTTGACAAGCTAAATAAGGACAGGCAACGTTACCAGAACCTTGTAGAGCGCAAGGCTGCAACTCCAATACAACTGGAACAGATAGAGACCGAGTATGCAGCGACACTAAAGAAACTTGAGGCTACAAGACGGCAGCAGAAAGCTGCCATGTCTGGCGTCAATGAGGTGGAGAACAGAAAAGCCAACAGTGCGGCGGCTATAGAAAGGGCAGAGGCTGCACTTGAGATGGCGAAACTTAATCTCTCATATTGTGTTGTGACTGCACCTTGTGACGGTCAGCTGGGCAGAAGGTCTATTGAGGAGGGACAGTCAATAAACGCCGGGCAGACAATAACATATATCATGCCAGACACTCAGAAATGGGTTATAGCAAACTATAAGGAGACTCAGGTTGCTGACCTCCACGTAGGACAGACAGTGCGTATGAAGGTTGACGCTATTGGAGACAAGGAATTCAAGGGAAAGGTAACAGCCATATCTGGTGCCACAGGCTCCAAGTATTCTCTTGTCCCGACAGACAACTCTGCTGGCAATTTCGTGAAAATACAGCAGCGAGTACCTGTAAGGATTGATTTTGAAGGCTTGAGCAAGGAGGACAACAACCGTCTTGCAGCCGGAATGATGGTTGTCGTTAAAGCTGAGAAAAAATAGTCCTTTTCGCCTATGCCTTCAAATCCAAGAAATTTTCCATTCTACAACTGGGTACCCAAGCCTCTTGGTATCATTTTCCTGCTTATTCTTTTCATACCAATAATGACCGTAAGTGGTGTCTATACAGCAAATAGCAGTGAGATGATAGGGGGGCTTGGCATCCAGTCGGAACATATTTCATTTGTAGGGTTTGTCACTTCAGTTGGAATGGCAGCCTTCTCTCCGTTTTTCTATGAGCTTGTACGTCTTCGCAGGGAGAAGATGATGTGCATAGTGGGGTTCTCGATACTATTTGCACTCAGTTACGTATGTGCGAAGACCGACAGCATATTCCTTCTTGCCGTATGCAGCCTTTTGATGGGATTCGTGAGACAGACACTGCTTATGGTCAATCTGTTCACACTTATTAAGTATGCATTCCACATTGAGGCGACGTATAATGTGACACCGGGAAATGAACCCAATACAGAGGAGGGCTGGGATAAACTCGACAAGGAGAAGACATCGAGCATGCCAATCATCTATTTCTTTTTCATGATTCTTGGACAGATGGGAACATGGCTGACGGCGTGGCTTGCCTATTCTTATGAATGGCAGTATGTCTATTATTTCATGATGGGAGCCATGTCGCTGGCTATAGTTATAATCTTCTTCACCATGCCCTTCCATAGATATCCTCAGAGCAAGTTCCCCATAAATTTCTCCAAGTTCGGCAATGTCGTGGTCTTCAGCATGATGTGTTGCTCGTTCATATTTATAATGGTATATGGCAAGGTACTTGATTGGTATAGCCATCCTTATATCCGCATTGCTACAGTTGTTTGTGTAGTTTTCACCCTGTTGTTCCTGTATCTTGAACATTCGAGACGCTCGCCCTATTTCCTTCTCGATGCTTTTAAGCTTAAGAGTATCCAAGGCGGTGTGTTGCTGTTCTTGGGACTTATGATATTAAACTCAAGTCAGATGTTTGTGAACATATTTGTGGGTGTGGGCATGAAGATAGACAACTGGCAGAATGCCACACTCGGCAACTGGGTGCTGGCGGGATATTTCGCAGGACTTGTAATGGCATTGTTCAGCGGAGCTAAAGGCATTCATCTCAAGTGGCTTTTCTCACTGGGATTTGTCCTAATCGGCATGTCCTCTTTGTTCATGTATTTTGAAGTGCAGAATGATGGACTCCTTGAACGCATGAAATACCCAATAGTTATCAGGGCCACAGGAATGATGCTCCTGTATTCCCTTACGGCGGTCTATGCCAACCAGCGTATGCCGTACAAATATCTTTCCACGTGGGTGTGCATCATGCTTACAGTTCGCATGATTGTAGCCCCAGGCATTGGCTCGGCACTCTATTCTAATGTGTTTCAGGAAAGACAGCAGTATTATGTCACACGCTTCGCACAGGACTATGACATGACAACCCCTGAGATATCCACTACATACCAGCAGACAATGGCAGGCATGAAGATGCAGGGTAAAAGTGTAACGGAGGCTGAGAACATGGCAGCCATGTCACTTAAGGGAAAAGTGCAGGTACAGGCAACACTCACTGCTATAAAGGAGATGGCGGGATGGACATTCTACGGTTGCCTTGTCTGTGCTGGCATGGTGCTGGCTGTGCCATGGACAAAGCGTAAACTAAAGGTTATGGGTGGAGGATAGCTGGCAATTCCATTTTTTTTATTACTTTTGCCTATGAAAAACAGAAACATAGCAAAATACTAACATGAATTGCACTTATACTGGCACTTTGTCGCATCTCGTGACATCTATTGCGGAAGACAGAGACATCTGTTCTTCGGGAGGGTATATATCCGCTTTCCCGAAAATAATGATGACTCCTTGGAAAAGCGATTATATCAAAATCATCGTCTGTGGCAAAGGATGTTTTGAAATCAATGTGGATGGAGAGGATTATAATGTCAATGCAGGAGAGACGGCTTTTGTCAATGACAATGCATCCATGTCGGTAGTGTCATGTTCTGATGATGTTACGGTCAACATACTTATGTTCCTGCCATCTGCTATCAAGGATATACTCGGCAATACAGTCATGGTGATGCGGGTGTATAATACCATGAATCCTACTCCGTGCCATATTTGGAAAACAGGCGAGGAGGACATGATTGTGATGTATGGAATCCTGTTGCATAAAGCTGAGGCTGAACGCAACATGCCTTTCGTCGCTGATGAGAGCAAACTGTTGCTCACGTCATTCACATACAGACTATGTTCTCTCTTTTCAAAGCGATTGGCGCAGTCGGACAAATCTAACGACCGGAAGACAGAGATATTCTCAAGGCTCTTGCAACTTGTAAGTGAATATTATAACAAGGAGCGCAGTGTTACTTTCTATGCAGACAAACTATGTCTTTCTCCAAAATACCTATCTTCCCTTGTGAAGACACAGTGTGGCTATACAGTGCAGGAGCTTGTTTTCAAGGCTCTTATCCGAAGGAGCATCTTCCTGATGAATAATACCAGTTTGACGATATCCGAGATATCCAATGAACTCAACTTCCCCAATGTCTCCTCTTATGGCACATTCTTTAAAAAACACACGGGACTGTCTCCGAGAAACTATCGAAATGCCGTAAAATTAAAGATACAGCCATAACAACAACCTTAGTTTCTTGCTTTTAGTTAGTAGGCTTGCATGTAAGGACAAAAAACGAAAGAAATTTTTTGATATTCCCCCGAATTTCATTAACTTTGCACATATCTTTCGTATTATAGGAACAAAATGAAACCAACTGCTATATTGCTCTTGCATTGCAAGGACCAGACGGGCATCATATCAGAAGTTACAAAATTCATCACGGATAATAAAGGTAACATAGTATATCTTGACCAGTATGTGGACCATGAGGACGGGATGTTCTTCATGAGGATAGAATGGGAATTGGAAGGCTTTGTCATCCCGAGGGAAAGGATAATGGAGTATATACAGACATTGTATGCTCAGCGTTACGAAATGACATTCAATCTCTATTTTAATGATGAAAAGCCGAGAATGGCTATTTTCGTGAGCAAGATGAGCCATTGCCTTTATGATTTGCTGGCACGGTATAAGGCAGGGGAGTGGAATGTTGAGATACCCTGCATCGTAAGCAATCATGAGGATCTTAGGTTTGTAGCAGAGCAGTTTGGTATTCCATATTATGTGTGGAGTGTAAACAAAGACCATTCCAACAAGGAAGCTGTCGAGAAGGAAGAAATGCAGCTGTTGCGTGAAAAGAAGGTCACTTTTATAGTCCTTGCAAGATACATGCAGATTATTTCTGATGAGATGATAAAGCACTATCCTCACCACATTATAAATATTCATCATAGTTTCCTTCCTGCCTTCGTAGGTGCGAAGCCTTATCATCAAGCTTGGGAAAGAGGTGTAAAGATAGTTGGGGCTACAAGCCATTATGTAACGGCAGAGCTTGACGCCGGTCCTATCATTGAACAAGATGTTACACGTATCAGCCATAAGGACACACCCGAAAGCCTTGTCCTGAAAGGCAAGGACCTTGAGAAGATAGTCCTGTCCCGTGCTGTTACAAAGCATATAGAGCGGAAGATTCTGACGTATCACAACAAGACGGTAATATTTAGTTGAAACTAAGGCAAATGGCAACTCTGTAGCCATTGCAATGGGAAATATGAATGTAGCGATATTGAAATATAATGCCGGCAATATATTCTCGGTGATAAACTCATTGAGAAGGCTTGGCGTTGACCCTGTGCTGACGGATGACAGCGCAACGTTGAAGGCTGCAGACCGCGTGCTGTTTCCTGGACAAGGCGAGGCAAGTACTGCTATGGCATATCTGAAAGAACGTGGACTGGACAAGGTGATTAAATCCCTAAGGCAGCCTGTGCTGGGAATATGCATTGGTCAGCAATTGCTGTGCAGGCATTCCGAGGAAGGGGACGTTGACTGCATAGGAATATTCGATGCCGATGTCAGAAAATTCAAGCCTACCAGACATGAGGACAAGGTTCCTGTCATGGGATGGAACTCACTCTACGACTTGAATGATGGATTGTTCAAAGGACTTGATGAAGGGGAGCATGTGTATTTCATACATAGCTACTACGTGCCATTGTGTGAGAATACCATAGCAAAGGCAGACTATATCCACCCTTATTCAGCTGCTTTGAGAAAGGATAATTTCTTCACTACACAGTTCCATCCAGAGAAGAGTGGAGATGTTGGAGAGACAATCATCAGGAATTTCCTGGAAATGAACATATAATTATGGAGATAATACCGGCTATAGATATAATTGAGGGAAAGTGTGTCAGACTGACAAAGGGCGATTATTGCTGCAAGACAGTATATAACGACAATCCCGTTGATGTGGCGAGGGAGTTCGAAGACAATGGTTTCAGCAGACTTCATGTCGTTGACCTTGACGGAGCGAAGTCAAGGCATATCGTAAATGATTCTGTTCTTAGAGAGATAACATGTTCCACGAATTTGAAAGTTGACTTCGGTGGTGGCATCAAGACTTCTGAGGATATAGACAAGGCATTCGACGCAGGAGCTTGTATTGTAACGATTGGAAGTGTGGCTGTTAGTGACGAACACCTTTTCCTCGACTGGTTAGACAGGTATGGTGCAGACAGGATTATCCTTGGGGCTGATGTGAGGGATGGAAAGATAAGTGTCAATGGATGGAAAGAGGATTCTGACAAGGAGCTTATCCCATTTCTCAGGCATTATGTAACAAAGGGTGTCAGGACAGTACTGTGTACAGACATCAGCAGAGACGGAACTCTGACAGGACCGTCAATAGACTTGTATAGACAAGTCCTTGCAGAAATGCCTGAGTTGCATCTCATAGCCAGTGGCGGAGTGTCCTCCACTGACGACATCATTGCTCTTCATCATGCGGGCGTTCCAGCCGTTGTCTTCGGCAAAGCCTATTATGAGGGCAGGATAGATGTTGACAGATTAAAGACAGCAGCCATTCTATAGTTTAAGAAGGAGAAAGATATGAATAAAGGATTGGCAAAGCGAATAATCCCATGTCTGGACATTAAGGATGGCCAGACGGTGAAGGGTGTCAATTTCGTTAATCTCCGTAGTGCAGGAGACCCTGTTGAATTAGCATGCGCATATAGCAAGACAGGAGCAGATGAACTTGTCTTTTTGGACATCACAGCAAGCTATGAGGGACGCAAGACCTTTACGGAGATGGTGGAGAAAGTGGCTCTTGGGATAAATATCCCCTTTACAGTCGGAGGTGGCGTTAACGAAATAACAGACGTTGAAAGGCTTTTAGGAGCTGGTGCCGACAAGGTGAGTGTCAATTCTGCCGCACTTCGCAATCCCTCGCTCATAGATGATATAACCAGCCGTTTCGGTTCTCAGGTGTGTGTGTGCGCCATTGATGCCCGTAAGGATGACGATGGATGGCATTGCTATACGGAAGGAGGACGCAAAAGGACGGAAAGGGAGCTGTTTGAATGGGCACGAGAGGTCGTTGACAGAGGAGCTGGAGAGATTCTGTTTACAAGTATGAATCACGATGGAGTGAAGAATGGGTTTGCAAATGAGGCATTGTGCCGTCTTTCGGAGGATTTGCCTGTCCCTGTGATTGCCAGTGGAGGAGCAGGATGCATGTCGCATTTCCTTGACGTCTTCCAGAAAGGCAAGGCTGATGCCGCACTTGCTGCGAGCGTCTTTCATTTCGGAGAGATAAGTATTCCAGAACTCAAGGGATATCTTGCAGACAATGGAGTAGTAGTTAGATAAACGTGATAATTCTAAAGCATAATTTTACATGACAATAGATTTTGAGAAATCAGGAGGATTGGTTCCCGCCATTATTCAGGATGCGACAACAAACAATGTCCTGATGCTGGGGTATATGAATGAGGAAGCATACAAAAGGACAGTAGCTACGGGCAAGGTCACTTTCTGGAGTCGTTCGCGCAAGACATTGTGGACGAAGGGAGAGACATCTGGCAATTACCTTAACCTTGTAAGCATTTCTGTTGACTGTGACAACGATACCCTGCTTGTCAAGGTACACCCAGAGGGACCTGTCTGCCATAAAGGGACTGATACCTGCTGGAGTGAGGAGAATAATTTCAACCCATTGCTTTTCCTGTCAGAATTGCAGGATTTCATAGAGAAACGTCATGAGGAGATGCCAGAAGGCTCTTACACGACATCGCTATTCAAGGACGGACTTAACAGAATGGCGCAGAAAGTAGGGGAGGAGGCTCTTGAGGCTGTTATTGAGGCAGTAAACGGAACAGACGACCGTCTTGTCTATGAGGCATCAGATATGTTCTACCATCTGATAGTTCTTCTGACTGCAAAAGGCTTGAGAATTGAGGATGTGGCACGTGAATTGCTTGAACGCCATTCTCCTGGATGGAAAAAGCATTGAGGTTCCATCAATGGTATATTAAGAATAGAGCAGATTGTTAACTGACAGTATGTCGGAGACAAGCGAAACTTTGGTTAGTAACTTTATATATGACGTATGATAGTTGATTATAGGAAAGTGAATGTTTACCAGGAAGACAAATGTGTGCTTTCTGACGTTATGTTTCATGTTGATGAGGGCGAGTTTGTCTATCTTATTGGAAAGGTAGGGTCAGGCAAGAGTTCCCTGCTTAAGACGATGTATTGCGAGCTTGACATTGACAGGGATGATGCTGAGAAGGCTGAAGTCCTCGGTGTCAGCATTCCAGATATAAAGAGAAGCAAGGTTCCTGCAATTAGAAGGCAGATGGGTGTGATATTCCAGGATTTCCAACTCCTGCATGACCGCAGTATAGCCAAGAACCTTCTCTTTGTGCTCAAGGCTACAGGATGGAAACACAAGTCAGAGATAGACAAACGTATAGATGAGGTGTTGGAGCAGGTAGGCATGACAGAGAAAAAGGACAAGATGCCACATGAGCTGTCTGGAGGTGAACAGCAACGAATAGCAATAGCCAGAGCGTTGCTCAACTATCCAAAGATTATAATAGCCGATGAGCCTACGGGCAATCTCGATCCTGACACAGCGAATTACATCGTATGTCTTCTCAGAGAGATTTGCCAGACTGGGACAGCAGTAGTTATGTCCACGCACAATGTCAATCTTCTGAGCCGTTATCCGGGAATCGTTTACAGATGCCAAGATGGTAAACTAGACGATGTTACAGCCGAGTATCAGAAAATAATAGAAGAAGAATAAAACAAAATAACTTAGCTATGAAAGTAATGAAATTCGGAGGCACTTCAGTAGGTTCGCCAGAGAGAATCAAGAACGTTGCCTCGCTTGTTACAAAGAGTGGAGAACAGACTTTTGTCGTGCTGTCAGCCATGAGCGGTACAACAAACTCGCTTGTCGAGATATCCGATTATCTTTACAGAAAGAATCCAGAGAGTGCCAACGAGCTGATAAATGCTTTGGAGAAAAAGTATGTAAAGCATGTTGAAGAGCTTTTTTCGACAGAGGAATATAAGCAGAAGACACTACAGTTCATATCAGAGGAGTTTGACTATCTGCGCTCTTTTACGAAAGACCTTTTCACCAGTTATGAGGAGAAAAGCATAGTGGCACAGGGTGAGGTGTTAAGCACAAACATGATGGTCAACTACATGTCTGAGTGTGGAACCAATGCCACGTTGCTGTCAGCTCTTGACTTTATGCGAACAGACAAGAATGCAGAGCCAGACCCTCATTATATCAAAGAGAAACTAAACGCTATACTTTCCGAAGAGAAAGGACGTCAGGTGTATATAACACAGGGATTTATATGCCGCAACGCTTATGGCGAAGTGGACAACCTCCAGAGAGGAGGCTCAGACTATACTGCTTCACTCGTAGGTGCTGCTATCGGAGCTGACGAGATACAGATATGGACAGATATCGATGGCATGCACAACAACGACCCAAGGGTTGTGGAAAAAACAGAGGCTGTAAGGCAACTGAACTTTGAGGAGGCTGCCGAGCTTGCATATTTCGGTGCCAAGATACTGCATCCCACATGTGTGCAGCCTGCCAAGTATGCAGGCATTCCAGTGAGACTCAAGAATACTATGGACCCTGATGCAGAGGGCACAATTATAGACAACGTGATTGTTCGTGGCAAGATAAAAGCTGTTGCTGCCAAGGACAATATCATAGCTATAAAGATAAAGTCAAGCAGGATGTTGCTTGCTACGGGATTCCTGCGCAAGGTGTTTGAGATATTCGAGAGTTATCAGACTCCTATTGACATGATTGCGACTTCTGAGGTTGGCGTGTCTATGAGTATAGACAATGATGACCATCTCAATGAGATTGTCGATGAGCTGAAGAAATATGGTACCGTGACCGTAGATACGAACATGTGTATAGTCTGTGTAGTTGGAGACCTTGACTGGAGCAATGTGGGATTTGAGACACTTGCAACAGATGCCATGAAGAATATTCCAGTCAGGATGATAAGTTACGGCGGAAGCAACTATAACATATCTTTCCTTATAAAGGAGAGCGACAAGAAGCAGGCTCTGCAGAATCTTAGCAATGTCTTGTTCTGATTACAATTTAGGTAAATGGATTGAATAACATAAACGCAAATATAATGAAAGGTATTTTTCCCTTAGACAGTTTCCAGAAGCTACGCACTCCGTTCTATTATTACGACAGCAAGCTTCTGAGAGAAACATTGAATGAGATAAAGAGAGAGGCAGGCAAGCACGAGGGATTCACAGTGCATTATGCTGTCAAGGCAAATGCGAATGCTAAGGTTCTTAATATCATATCGCAGGCAGGACTTGGAGCTGACTGTGTCAGTGGCGGTGAGATAGAGGCATCTCTGAAAGCTGGATTCCCAGCAGAAAGCATTGTATATGCCGGTGTGGGTAAAAGCGACTGGGAGATAAAGCTTGGACTTGAGAAAGGTATCTTCTGTTTTAATGTTGAAAGCGTGGCCGAACTTGAGGTTATCAACGAAATAGCAACTGCTATGGACAAGACGGCAAGGGTATGTCTTAGAATAAACCCTAATGTCGGAGCACACACCCATGCGAAGATTACGACGGGACTTGCCGAGAACAAGTTTGGCATAGCTATGAGCGACATGTACGATGCCATAGACAGGGCAGAGAAAATGGCGCACATCTCTTTCCTTGGACTGCATTTCCACATAGGTTCACAGATATTGGACATGACAGACTTTGTTGCCTTGTGCAACCGTATCAACGAGCTGCAGGATGCAATGGAGCAAAAGCACATAAAGATTGACAACATTAATGTAGGTGGTGGACTGGGCATTGACTATAACAACCCGAACCGTGTGCCGATACCAGATTTTAAGTCTTTCTTTGACACGTATGCAAGACATCTTAAGTTGAGGGAAGGGCAGAAACTGCATTTCGAACTTGGAAGAGCTGTGGTGGCGCAGATGGGTTCGTTGATAACAAGGGTATTATATGTAAAGCAGGGAACTGCAAAGAAATTCGCCATCGTTGACGCAGGAATGACAGACCTCATACGTCCTGCTTTGTATCAGGCATACCACAAAATAGAGAATATAAGCAGTGACAAGCCATGCGATACCTATGACGTTGTGGGTCCTATATGTGAGTCGAGTGATGTCTTTGCCAAGGCTGTTGACCTAAACGCTGTAAGCAGGGGAGACCTCTTTGCATTGCGTTCTGCTGGTGCTTATGGAGAGATTATGGCAAGCCAGTATAATTGCCGTCGTCTGCCAGAAGGATATATAACAGAGGATTTCAACCGCTGATATCATTATTATAGTATCGCAAGTTATAAACTTGCTCAAAGGGGTTTCATTGAGCTTTGCGAGAAAACGAGTTGACAAGTCAACTAGTTAACTTACAACATGTCGGAAACATGTGAAACATGAGTAATATATATATATATGGTGTGTCTTTAAAGCTGATGGGTTATATGATGATAGAGATTGATGAGATAACGATTGTTGTTGGAGTGGCGGTGCTTGTTGTTGCTGCTGTGGCTCCCTTTGTCAATATATTTTTCAGGAGACCTGTAGTGGAAAGAACTACTGATGACAATGAGGATTCTGGGTGTGTGGCGGATGCTGTAGAAAACGA
Organism: uncultured Prevotella sp.; assembly: GCA_945875635.1. Taxonomy (GTDB): domain Bacteria; phylum Bacteroidota; class Bacteroidia; order Bacteroidales; family Bacteroidaceae; genus Prevotella. The sequence goes on along the minus strand of CAMCLD010000019.1, from coordinate 12,911 downwards.
TACATTGCCGCCTGTGAGTATAGTATTGACACCTTACGAGAATTCAGAAGCTCTTGAGAAAAGCCTCCCTTTGTTCCTCGGGCAGAAATATAGTCCGGGATTTCAGATCGTTGTGGTGACCAGCAAGGGAGATTCGGAAATAGAGGATGTCATAAAAAGATATTCAGACAATCCAAACCTTTATAGTACATACATTCCCAATTCGTCCCGTTATGTGAGTCGTAAGAAACTTGCCGTTACACTTGGCGTAAAGGCAGCTAAGAATGAATGGGTGGTTCTTACAGATGCGGAATGTTGCCCAAACAGTGAGCTTTGGCTTGCCACCATGGCTGCAAATTGTACAGAACACATTGACATGGTCATCGGGCATACCTCTTATGAGGAGAGTACGCCAGCGTACAGATGCTTTGAGCGTATGTTTGACGAAATGTACCTCTTCAGAGAGGGACTGCTGGGAACGGCTTATCGAACAAACGGCAATAATCTGATGTTCCGCAAGAGTATGTTTGTTGCTGGTGACGGTTACCGTGGTAACCTGAAATTTACCAGGGGGGAGTATGACTTCCTCGTAAACAAATATTCAAAGGCTGGAAATGTAGCAATAGAGACACACCCTCATTCATGGATGACAGAACTTAAGCCTACCGACAAATCATGGCTCGACAAACATCTGCATTATATGGCGAACAGGAAACACATGCTTCGTTCTCTGTCGCATCGATTGCCATATAATATCGACCAATGTCTGCTGCATGGAAACCTGTTGTTGATAATGGCGGCAATTATCTATGGGGCAATTACCCAGAAATGGATAATAGTCGCAGTGGCATCTGTCGCTTTGCTCTTCACGATATCAATAAGACCATGGCTCTCGGCAAGGGCTTTGAAAGAGTTCGAAGTGGAGATTGGGAAAGTGAAATTGTTGTTCTTCGAATATATAGTAATGTGGAAGAAACTTGCTTGTCTTGTGAAATACCATAAGACAGACAAGAACGAATTTATGACACATAAAGTGTAATTCTCCCTTATATCCGCTATTCCTGAATCACCGCAAAACACTTTAGCTATGAGAATTGTCCATTATATACCAGATATTCTGAAGTCAGACATTGTTGCCGACTATGTCAACATGCTGTCTAAACACCACTCTGAGAACGATAAAGTGAGGCTTGTCACTGATAAGGACAAAGTTGAAACCCTTATGACGATAAAGGATACAGACATCCTCCACGTACATACATGCTGGAGCCGTAAAACAGCATATGTCGTCGAGAAGGCTGTCAAAGGCAATGTAGCTGTTGTATTGTCGCCACATGGCAGTCTTGACTCGTATGTTGTGGACAATGAGCAACCTAAGATGAAGAAGATGCAGTTGCTGGCATATCAGAAAGGGATGCTAAAGAACGCTGATGCCGTTGTCGTGACAAACACCAGCGAGTTCTCCCACATTGAGAAGATGGGATGGACAACCCGTCTCCAGTTAGAGCCTTCAGCAGTATTCGACAGTAGTGTGGCTCCTTCCGATATGGCAGCGTCCATGTTGAGACTCTACACGAAAGTGCTTGACACCAGATATTTCCTCAGGATGTCTTTAGGAGAGAAAGAGGCTATATGCTCGATGGTTCACTATGGCATGTCACGCGACATAGGGTGCACCATGCTTTCCGATGAAGATGTGAAAAATGTCAGGATGCTCAATCCGGAACAATGGAAGAGAATACTTCTTTACTCTGATGACGAGCATATAAGTAATATCATCGATTACTCAACCAGAGTAATGCAGATACCGGTTCCCGCTATTGATACACACTCAATAGACCGCTTCCCCGTGACGGCACATAAGATACAGAAATCTCTGTCAAGTGATGTCTTGTTCGAAGGCAATGGTTTCAGGACAAGAATCTTAAGCGAGGAAACAGACGCCAAGGATGTAGAATTGAGAAATGTCCTGACCATGTTATGCAATATTTCCTATCTTGCAGGCAGGAGAGAGATGGGCATGAACCATCTTGCTGAAATGTACGAGACGTTGAGGTATGGAGATTTTGATGAGAAACGTTTTGGTGAGATAGCCAGGAAACTGAGACTTATGAAATTCTCACGCAGGCTGATGTCTGTACTTAATAAGTATTTGAGACTCACGGAAGGCTTTATGCCTGTTGCTCCTCTCAATGACAATGGGAACGCAAACCTGATGATTATGGAGAATCGTGCTGTGTAAGGCTTCAGGTAATGTCACAACCATTTATCCTTCTATAATTATATCTTTATTATGAACAAATATGATTTTGACAATGATGCACGGTTCCTACGCTTGCTGTCTTTGTCGTTTCCTAATGTAGCGGAGGCAAGTAAGGAAATTATAAACCTCCAGGCTATCCTTAACCTGCCAAAAGGTACAGAGCATTTCCTTGCAGATATTCATGGAGAGCATGAAGCTTTCGTGCATATACTGAAGAATGCCTCAGGAAACATAAGACGTAAGGTTGACGAGATATTTGGTACATCCATAAGGGAGAGCGAAAAGAAAGCCTTGTGCACATTGATATATTATCCAGAGCAGAAACTTGAACTCGTCAGGCAAGAGGAGAATGACATGGACGACTGGTATCATACCACAATAAGCCAGTTGGTAATGGTTTGCCGTGAAGTGTCAAGCAAATATACACGCTCTAAAGTAAGAAAGAACCTACCCTCCGATTTCAGCTATATAATACAAGAGTTGTTGCATGAAAGGACAGAGGACAAGAACAAGACTGACTATGTGGGAGCAATAATATCATCTATAATTTCCACAGGCAGGGCAGATGACTTCATCGTGGCTATCTCCAATGTCATACAGCGTCTGACGATTGACCAGCTGCATATACTTGGAGATGTATATGACAGGGGACCTGGGGCACATATAATAATGGACACGTTGTGTGGCTATCACAGCTGGGACATACAATGGGGCAATCATGATATACTGTGGATGGGAGCATGTGCCGGCAACGATGCCTGTATCTGCAATGTCATAAGAATAGCACTTCGATATGCAAACCTCGTTACTCTTGAGGAGGGTTACGGCATTAATCTCATGCGACTGGCTACATTCGCAATGGAAACATACGGTGAAGACCCATGCGAGGAATTCATGCCGAAAGTCATGGGCGAGGATAACCTAAGCGACAAGAACAGGTTGCTGATAGCAAGGATGCACAAGGCTATAACAGTATTACAGTTCAAGACGGAAGCGCAGCTCATATCGCGCAATCCACAATGGGACATGGATGACAGAATGTTGATGAATACCATTGACTTTGCAAAAGGCACATGCAAGGTGGACGGAGCTGTACATAAAATGACATCATGCTGCTTCCCCACGGTAAATCCAGGATGTCCTACGGAAATGACTCCAGAGGAAAGGTCGCTCATGGAACAGCTACACCATTCTTTCCTTGTAAGCGAGAAACTGAGAAAGCACGTGATAGCCCTGCTGCGTCACGGTTGCATGTATGCCGTATATAACAACAACCTGCTTTTCCATGCATCGATACCGCTCAACAGCGACGGTACCCTGAAGGATGTGGAACTATGGCATGGTGAAAAATATTCAGGCAAAGCCCTTATGCATCATATTGGAATGATAATTAGAACTGCATTCCAAAACGATGCCCCTTGCGCTGACAGACAATATTCCACTGACTTTTTCCTATATTTGTGGTGTGGAAAGGACAGCCCTCTCTTCGACAAGTCAAAGATGGCTACTTTTGAAAGATATTTCATAACAGACAAAACCACCCATGTCGAGGATAAGGGTAATTATTTCAAGTTGAGAAACAATGAGGAGATAATGGACATGATACTCGATGCCTTTGGCATTACGGGTGAAAACCGGCATGTGATAAACGGACATGTTCCCGTGCATGTGGTTAAGGGTGAGAACCCGATAAAGGCGAATGGAAAACTGATGGTTATTGATGGCGGATTCTCTGAGCCTTTCCACAAGGAGACGGGCATCGCAGGTTATACACTCGTTTATCACAGTCGTGGATTCCAGCTTGTCCAGCATGAGCCTTTCACCAGTGCTGAGGATGCTATAAAGGGATGCAAGGACATAAAGAGTACGACATTGATTGTTGAAATGTCACAGCGCAGGATGATGGTTGCAGATACAGACAAGGGACAGGAAATCAAACATCAGATAGCGGGACTAAAAGAACTCTTGTATGCATACCGGCATGGAGTGATAAAGGAAATGGACATAAAGCAGGACATGGATGTGTAGATAGCTCATAATATTCACTTTCCTTCAATAATATTTGGTGCACTGAATTATTATTCATAAATTTGCACGTTATGTTTTAATTCATCCTGATATAATACAGTATATGAGACATCAACATAAGATATTTTTTATGTGCATGTTGTTGACCACGATGCTTATACTTCCATCATGCGAGAAAGACCTCCTGCCAGAGGGAGAGAAGCAGGAGGACAACAAAGAAAATGTATCAGACAATGGAAACGGCAGCACTGGCAATACGGACAATTCTACTGGAGGAGATACAGGCTCTTCCAATGGAACGCAGGACAATCCTTCAGATGATTCGTATATGACTGTGGGCATGTTTCTCGATGCTGCGGAAGAGGAAGATCTTGGTGTGGCTGGGTATATCGTTGGAACTGCTTACAAGAATATAAAGAATGCTGATTTTGAAGCTCCCTTCGAGTATTCAACAGCCCTTCTGCTTGCTGACGACAGGAATGAGACAAGTCTGGACAGGGTTATTACCATTGAGTTGAAGTCTGGTTCAAAGATGCGCAACGAGCTTGACCTCACGGTACATCCGGAATTGCAATACAGGCGACTTGCAGTCAGAGGCAAGAAGGTGAAGTACCTATATACATGGGGCATTAAGGGGGCATCGTCCTATTCTCTGTTGGAATGATATGATGCCTATGTCATGAATGCTACCCGAAGACACATTACAAGTGTCCTATTAGGTGTGAACAGCACTCGTTTTACTTTTTTTGTGTTAAATATTTGCATATAATTTATTTTTACTATAATTTTGCAATCGAATAATACAAATATTGTCTTACATTTAAACTTATAGCCTATAGAGGGAACATTTACTTAAACCAAAATTGCATTTAAGGAATGAACAGACTTGAAGAGCTGACAGACGAAGAACTGGTGGCTGAATATGTTAACGGAAGCAACAAGGCTTTTGATATCTTATTGGCACGCAACCAGTCAAAATTTTTCTCATATATACTATTTGTAGTAAGAGATCAGGATGCAGCCAACGATATATTTCAGGAAACCTTTGCCAAAGTGATTGTAAAGCTTCAGGAAGGTAAATATGTACCGACGGGAAAGTTTGGTGCATGGTTGTTGCGTGTCACCCATAACATAATTATGGACTGGTATAGGAACCAGAGACTTGACCGTATTGTAGAGGCACCGAAAGATAATGACCTTTCGAATATAAGAGGGGTGGATTATCTTGACAGTTGTATAGAGAGCCAGTTTGTCAATGCGCAGATACTTGCCGATGTAAAAAAGATGATGGACAAACTTCCACCTACCCAGAGGGAGGTGGTGTTCATGCGCTTTTTTCAGGATTTGAGTTTCAAAGATATAGCTGAGGCAACGGGTGTGAGTATTAATACGGCTCTCGGAAGAATGCGCTATGCCATTATGAACCTCAGGCGCATGGCGCGTGAGCACAGCATACACCTACAACTTGCATGATATACATTCCTTATGAATATGCTGTTGACAAATGCTTGTCTATAATGATATAGGGTTGGCAATATGTATATTGCCAACCCACTTTTTTGTTGAATTCATGGATGTTACTTGTTGACTTGTCAACTCGTTAACTTAAGGAAGTTACTTCATAAACTTCCCTTTATCTCCCTTTATCTTCCTTTTACTACTTCCGAAAGTTAATCAATAGATTTCCTCTTCTGACACCTCTTCATCTGCAAGTTCAAGATCTTCTGGATCTGTGTCGAAAGTAGTCCTATAGCTCTCCTCTGTCAGCTTGTCTTCGTCAAAATCGTCGTCATCATCGTCATTAGATGAGTATGTGTCCTCTATATCCATCTCCTCGTCTTCCTCGTTGGTGTCAACATCATCTTCTTCTCCGTTCGACATGAATACGCTTCTTGGCTTGTCCTGTTCCGGTTTCTCCTTTGCGAAGATAGCTTCTACCCAAAGTCCTTTGGGTATTTCAAGCACCTCAAATCCGTCAGCAACTTTCTTCTCATACATGCCACCTGGCTTCTTTAGCCTGTTGGCGGGAAGTGTGGTTGTGCTGATGTCGAATCCACTTTCTATGATATCCCTTATACTTTGTGACAGAGACTCCCATCCACCGCCGAAGTTCCTTTCGAGAACCTCAATGAGCTTTGCTGCTGTGATATGGTTGATGTTCTCGTACGACAGGTCTGTTACTCGTAGTATGGGCTTTTTCTTAATAGCCCATTTCGTGTTGCAGTCAGCGTATTTTATCTGTCCCACCTTGCAGCCTCTATCCTCATACTTCTTTATTACCTCAGGCCTGTCAATCTTTATTTCCTCAACATCGAACGCATTTCTTATGATGTCCATGTAATGGCGTGAATTGTCTCGGACATCCGTGTCTTTCTCTGCGTCCTCCCACATCCTGAAGATGTCGTTTTCTTGTGCATCCCACACATTACTCTTGTTAAGGGTCTTAAGGGTCATGACTTTTTTTGATGTCTGCTTCATATTGCTTTTGTTGTTTTATTGATTCAGTTTATCCAATTCGTTAAGAACAGGAAATTTCCTCCTGTATTCGTTCTGTGCCTTAATGTCGAAGTTGGCTGTTATGGCAGCCTGTTCGTTGTCTGGTGCCTTGGCGAGAGTTTCTCCATAAGCGTTGATGATGGCACTTTTGCCTGTGTATTTGCAGAAAGCGTCGCAGCCTGTCCTGTTGGCACCAACCACAAGACACTCGTTCTCAATGGCTCTTGCCCTTAGCAGTGTCTCCCATGCCGTATTTCTTTGCTCGGGCCAGTTGGCTACACATATCAGCACATCGTAGTCGCCGTGACATCTGCACCATTCTGGAAACCTGAGGTCAAAGCAAGTTACGAGTCGGAATCTGATGCCTTCGTGCTCAACCACTACTTTCTCGTTTCCTCTTTCGTAAAACCTGTCTTCTCCAGCATATTCGAAAAGATGGTGCTTGTCGTAGGCAAACGTCGTCCCGTCCGGCTTGCAGAAATATTGCCTGTTGTAGAATTTGCCATCATACTCTATGGCAATGCTTCCGCATATGGCGGCATCGTATTTCCTTGCAGCATTAATCATCCAGTTTACGGAAACAGGCTCCCTTTCGGCTATTCCTGCAGGAACTGTAGCAAATCCCGTTGACCACATTTCTGGCAGCACATATAGTCTGCTGCCTATGTTTCTGGATATAAGTTGCTCAATCTCAGAGATGTTGTCATCAGGAGAAGCCCATACCGTGTTTGCCTGTAATGCTGTTATTCTCATTCCTGTTCGTTTGGTCGGGTGCAAAAGTATATACTTTACTCCTATTTCACAACTTTTTCAATAAGATTTTTTTGTCATGTGATATAGTTTTTATAATTTTGCGTCAATTAGTAAAGTCGAAATAGCAGAAAACATGGAACCATTAGCCGAGAGAATGAGGCCGCGCTCACTGGATGATTATATTGGTCAGAAACATCTTGTTGGGAAGGATGCCATCCTGAGGCGCATGATTGATTCGGGACGTGTGTCGTCTTTCATCCTATGGGGACCTCCGGGAGTAGGCAAGACAACACTTGCCCAGATAATAGCCCACAAATTGGAAACCCCATTCTATACCCTTAGTGCCGTGACAAGTGGAGTGAAGGATGTCAGGGAAGTGATACAAAGGGCACAAAGCAACAAGTTCTTCTCATCGGCTTCACCGATACTTTTTATCGACGAGATACACCGTTTCTCTAAATCTCAGCAGGACTCTCTCCTCGGAGCTGTTGAGAAAGGTACCGTGACACTGATTGGAGCTACAACGGAAAATCCGTCGTTTGAAGTGATTCGACCGCTTCTCTCCAGATGCCAGCTTTATGTTCTTAAATCTCTTGACAAGGAAGACCTCATGGAACTGCTCAACAGAGCCGTAGCTAAGGATGTGGAGCTGTCGAAACGGAATATAACGCTTGCAGAAACTGATGCCCTGATGCGTTTCAGTGGTGGAGATGCAAGAAAACTGCTGAACATTCTTGAATTGGTTGTAGAGGCAGACGACTCGGAAAAGGTGTTGATAACCAATGAAGTGGTGGAGGATAGACTACAGCAAAACCCACTTGCCTATGACAAGGACGGTGATATGCACTATGACATCATCTCTGCTTTCATAAAGAGCATACGTGGCAGCGACCCTGATGCTGCACTCTATTGGATGGCGCGAATGATAGAGGGTGGGGAAGACCCAAAGTTCATTGCAAGGCGACTTGTCATAAGTGCTGCCGAGGATATAGGACTTGCAAACCCTAATGCTCTCTTGCTTGCGAATGCCACTTTTGATGTCATACAGAAAATAGGATGGCCTGAAGGAAGAATTCCGCTTGCAGAATGTGTGGTGTATCTCGCGACAAGCCAAAAGAGCAATTCTGCATATCTTGCTATAAACGAAGCCCTCGAAATAGTTAGGAAAACCGGAAACATGCCTGTACCATTGCATCTGAGGAACGCACCGACACAGCTTATGGAGGAACTTGGATATAGTGATGGATATAAGTATCCGCATGACTATCCCGGGCATTTCACTCCACAGCAGTATATGCCTGACGCACTCAATGGGTACAAATTCTGGAAACCTCAACAGTCGCCTGCAGAACAACGTCTTGAACAATGGATGAAAACATGTTGGGGTGAGAAATAACATTCAATATTCAACACTCAACATTCAATTTTCACTTTTCAATAATTGCTGACAAAGCTGACAAATATGAAGATAGTAATTTTAGATGGATATACAGCCAACCCTGGAGATTTGTCATGGGAAAGGCTTGAAGACATAGCGGAAGTGACAGTTTACGACCGCACTCTTCCGGAAGATGTGGCAAAAAGGGCAAAAGGTGCCGATGCCATACTTGTGAACAAAGTAGTAATAGGAAGGAAAGAGATTGACAGCCTTCCCGACCTGAAATATGTGGGAGTGCTTGCCACGGGATACAATGTAGTTGATGTAGCCTATGCGAGAGAGAAAGGCATAGTAGTTACGAACATACCCGCATACAGCACAGACAGCGTGGCACAGATGGTGTTTGCCCATCTTCTTGCCGTGACTAATAGGGTGGAGCATTACTCAAGACTTTGTCGTGAGGGGAAATGGAGTTCCTCGTCAGATTTCTGTTTCTGGGATACACCACTCACAGAACTCTCGGGAAAGACAATGGGAATTGTAGGACTTGGCAATATAGGAATGAAAGTCGCAACCATCGCCCGCAATTTCGGTATGGATGTCTTCGCTGTTACAAGCAAGCCAAGCGCATCACTGCCTGAAGGAATACAGAAGACGACTCTTGAAGGACTGCTTGCCATTAGTGACGTCCTCTCACTACATTGTCCGCTTACCCCGGAAACCAAGCACGTCATAAATGCAGACACGATAGCGATGATGCGTCCGCATTCCATAATAATAAATACCGGCAGAGGTCCTCTCATAGATGATGATGCCGTTGCCGAAGCCCTTTCAACTGGTAAACTTGCAGCTTATTGCACAGACGTAATGAGTGAGGAACCACCCTCGCCGGAATGTCCCCTGTTAAGATGTGACAATGCCTTCATCACTCCACATATAGCATGGGCTACCGTTGAGGCTCGCAAACGACTCATAGACATCGCAACCAACAATGTTGAAGCCTTCATGGCAGGAACTCCCGCCAATGTGGTAAAATGAGTTAATTATGCTTAAATGTGCCAATGCTGAATAGTAGAAGCCATATATAATGCAAAAATATTGTTAACTTTGCACCCACTTTGGGCGAAGTGTGCCCAGACGCAATATAAAGTCAAACTTTATTAATTCTTTTTTTTATTAATTTTTTTATGTCAAACTTAAAAGACGTACAGCCATTGGCAGACTTCAATTGGGAAGAATTCGAGAATGGAGGTACACCAAACGCAAGCAAAGAGGACCTTCAGAAGGCCTATGATGAAACACTTAACAAGGTGTCAGAGCACCAGGTTGTTGACGGCAAGGTTATTTCCGTTGACAAGAAAGAGGTAGTTGTAAACATCGGTTACAAGAGCGATGGTATTATTCCTGCATCCGAGTTCCGTTACAACCCAGAGCTGAAAGCTGGTGATATCGTTGAGGTTTACGTAGAGAGCCAGGAAGATGGTAAAGGTCAGCTTGTTCTTTCACACAAGAAAGCCCGTCTTAGCAAGAGCTGGGAGCGTGTCAACGCAGCGCTTGACAATGATGAGGTTATCCAGGGTTACATCAAGTGCCGCACCAAGGGTGGTATGATTGTTGACGTATTCGGAATCGAGGCATTCCTCCCAGGCAGCCAGATTGATGTTCATCCTATCCGCGACTACGACATCTTCGTAGGCAAGACAATGGAGTTCAAGATTGTGAAAATCAATCAGGAGTTCCGCAATGTCGTTGTTTCTCACAAGGCTCTCATCGAGGCAGAGCTTGAGGCACAGAAGAAAGAGATTATCAGCAAGCTCGAGAAAGGACAGATACTCGAGGGTGTTGTCAAGAATATCACATCCTATGGTGTATTCGTTGACCTTGGAGGTGTTGACGGACTCATCCATATCACAGACCTTTCATGGGGCCGCGTAAGCGATCCACACGAGGTTGTTGCTCTCGACGATAAGATAAATGTCGTAATACTCGACTTTGACGATGAGAAGAAGCGCATTGCGCTTGGTCTCAAGCAGCTCACTCCACATCCATGGGACGCTCTTGATTCAGAACTCAAGGTTGGCGACCATGTAAAGGGAAAGGTTGTCGTTATGGCAGACTATGGCGCATTCGTAGAGATAGCACCAGGCGTAGAAGGTCTCATACATGTAAGTGAGATGTCATGGAGTCAGCATCTACGTTCAGCACAGGAGTTCCTCCATGTTGGTGATGACGTAGAGGCTGTTGTACTTACACTCGACCGTGACGAACGCAAGATGTCACTTGGCATCAAGCAGCTCAAGGAAGACCCATGGGAGACAATCGAGGTTAAGTATCCTGTTGGAAGCAAGCACACCGCTAAAGTTCGCAACTTCACCAACTTCGGAATCTTCGTTGAGCTTGAGGAAGGCGTTGATGGCCTTATCCACATCAGCGACCTCTCATGGACTAAGAAGGTTAAGCATCCATCAGAGTTCACTCACCAGGGTGACGAGATCGATGTAGTTGTTCTTGAGATAGACAAGGAGAACCGTCGTCTCTCTCTCGGTCACAAGCAGCTTGAGGACAATCCTTGGGATACATACGCTACCCTCTATACTCCAGGCTCTGTTCACACAGGTAAGATAGCTGAGCTTATGGACAAGGGTGCCGTTATCACTCTCAACGAAGGCGGTGAGGGATTCGCTACTCCTAAGCATCTCGTTAAGGAGGATGGTTCACAGGCACAGCTCGGTGAGGAACTGCCATTCATGGTAATTGAGTTCGTGAAGGAGACAAAGCGTATCATACTTTCACACAGCCGTACTTTCGAGGAGGTTAAGGAAGAAACCAAGCCTGCAGCACGCAAGAAGGCAAAGAAGGAGCAGGCTCCTGTTATCAACAATGTTACAGCAGGTACTTCTCTCGGTGACATAGACGTACTCGCAAGCCTCAAGGCAAAGATGGAGAAAGGTGAGTAATCGCTTTTCCGTTACAGCATAACTAAGGCTGCTCTCCATATCGGAGGGCAGCCTTTTTTAGGATTATATGTTTGCGAATAATCGCCTGTTGGCAAATTTGATATAAGGCTTGTCAGAATTGTTGTAGTTACTCCTCGCCTGCTGTATTACTGTCGTTTGACGTTCTTATCCACACTTTGTGTGGCGGTCGTCCTTGGAATGATATGGGAATGGATGGGTCAGAAGATATGTGGGCAAGCTCACTGGAAGCGATGGTACGTGAGAGATTGTTCACTTCGGCATACTCACGGAGATTTATATACCCTTTCCTGTCTATGATGGCAAGGGCATTCTCTATTCTCTGTTCCAGTGTGTAAAGGTTTTTTTTCAATGTTCTTGCTCCCGACATTACGCGCTCAAACTTCGCTCGCCTTCTCAACTCAGCCAACAGTTGTGGTGAAGTCTTGAAATTGACATCCCTCACTCCCACACTCCTGTAGAGCATACGGTCGCCTTCCTCCTGAATCTCCGTCGGTTTCTCGTCGAGAAACTTCAGCGACATGGAGAATGTGCCTATGTCGTCGAGAGTCACATTGTAGCCTTCTGACATGAGACACGCCATTGTGTCTGCTATTCCGCACATTACTCCCGACAGTACACCCCTGTCAACTGTACGCAGATGCTTGTAAAGCTCTTCTATGAACTCTTTGGTGGAAAGGGTTTGTTTTGCCGCCAATTTTGGATATACCGTTCGCTTTCCAGTATTCCTGACATCGTTCATCTCCTGTAATAAATACTTTGCCATAGCCGTTTCACTTTGTTTAGATTATGCTTTAAGTTTATGTTCGCCATTGCGGAACGTACGTTCGCCAGTGGCGAATGTACGTTCCGCAGTGGCGAACGTACGTTTCGCAGTGGTGAACATAGATTTTGTCAGTTCAAAATTAATAATTATAGTGCTTTCAAACAAGTTTTATGGCAGTTAACGATTAGTCTTTATATCTATTTAACAGAGAGTGTATTTAAACCTCAAATCCGCAACTACGCGCCTAATATGATACAGAAGCGAAAAGAATCT
>CAMCLD010000018.1 GCA_945875635.1 uncultured Prevotella sp. | reverse complement strand
AAGTTAAAAGACAACAGTCTTAGGTCTTGTCTTTTATCTCCTTTTATCTTCATTTGCCTTCATTTGCCTTCCTTTATCTACTTCCGAAAGTTGAGTATATAATTTAAGTTTTTTCGCAAAGCTCAAAGAATTCTTTTAAACGTTTAAAATCTATGTCCACCACTGCGAAACGTACGTTTCGCAGTGGTGGACGTACGTTTCGCAGTGGTGGACGTACGTTTCGCAGTGGTGAACATAAAATTATAACTTAATCCTGCGCCATAGGAAGCTTGGAATAAGTCTCCATATAAAGGTTACAATTCTCCATTTTATGTCAATCACGACTATCCTTTTCTTCTTGTATATACTATCTACAGCTATCCGTGCCACTTTTCCTACAGGCATCAACATTGGATATGCACCATTTCTTTTCCCTTCCTCGTCGAGGAGTCCGGTATCTACGAATCCCGGCCTTATGTCTGTAAACGTGATGTTCAGCTTCTTTCCTGTGGCAAGCTGTTCCAATGCCTGCAGATATGTGTTTTGCATTGCTTTAGTGGCAGAGTAAGAGGCAGCTACACCTATACCCTTCGTTCCGGCAATGCTGCTTACTATTGCTATGTGTCCGCCTGTGTGTGCGGCAAAGTATCTGAATGCAGCTCCTGTCATTTGTGCGAACCCAACAGCATTGGTCATGAAGGTGGCTTGCTCTTTCTCTCTGTCAAGAGAAGGATTTTTCCATCCCACGCCAGCAACGTGCAGGTACAGGTACATGCCGCCGAGCCTGGATATGAGTGTGTTGAGTCTTTCCTCGCAGTCATTGGCTGTGACGTCAATCTGCATTGCAATGACTCTTTCCGGTGCCATTCGGCATAGGTCGTCAAGTAGTTCTGTTCTTCTTCCTGCTATTCCCAGATACCATCCGTCTTGTATGAGCATCTGTGCCATTGCCCTTCCTATTCCAGACGATGCTCCTATGATGACAGCTCTTTTCATAATTCCAATCCTATTCCCACCATCAGGTTTGCTCCCAGTGTCACGGGTGAGTTGTATTCGTAAGTCTTGGGAGCATAGTTGAATATGTTGTCAATGGCAATGTTTATTCTGACTTTATTTTTTATGGTTTGTGTCAGCTGTGCCTTCCATATTGTGTATGCCGGTGATTTTGTCTTGAACGAAGTGAATGGTTCGTATGCCGTCATGCTTGTGTATCCAACTTCCGAAAGGAATCGCCCGCTAATCAACAGTTCCGTCGAGTAGCCCTCTGTCCATTCTTTGTCCCATGTGCCTTTGAAATTTATGGTGTGGGGGCGTGCAGGGCAGAAGGGTGTGGCTGATATTTCCTTTTCCTGTTCGTGGGTATAGCAATATGTAATGCGAGCAGCCAGACCGTTTCCCCATCTTCCCTGTGCTGTAATCTCAGCCCCAGCCACGTTCATCTTGCCAATGTTTATATATCTTATGTAAGGTTCTCCCATGTCGGAGTACATCATGGTCGATGTGGATATCTTGTCGCTTACGAAACTGTAGTATCCACATGCCGATAAATAATAGCCGCTTTTTGAATATTCGGCAGCCACATTCACCGTGTGTGATTTCTCTGCCTTCAGTTCGCTGTTGCCCATGATGGTGAAAATGCCCGACATGTCATATTCCATGAATCTTTCCTTCATGGAAGGCGACCTGAATCCTCCTGAATATCCTGCCCTGAAAATGAAGTCGCCGAGAGTATAGCGTGCGGATAGTTTCCCTGTGAGCTGCGACGAATTGGTGTCGTCGGTATAGTCCCATCTGCCTGCACCTGTTATCTCCATGTTGTCGCCGGCAAACAAGTCATATTGTGCATAAACGGCACCAGAGTATTGCTTCCTGCCTTCTGACGTGCTGAACTGGTATGTTTCAAGATAATCTCTCAGGAATTCTCCTCCCATGGTGAAGACATCCTTGTTGTGGAACGTGTGGTTGTAAATGGCTCTAAGCGAGTGTTTCACATTACTGTAGTCTTTTATCTCGTAGCCATAGTTCTTTATCATGTCCGACTTGTCATATTGGTCAAAAGAGTAGGAGAGGGCAATGTTGTCAATTGTGCTGATGTTCCATGTTCCTCCAAGTCCGGCAGAGAAGGCTCTGTATCGTTCTGGCGCATCAGCGTTATACAGCCTCTCCCTGAAGAAGTAGCCGGCTCTTGCTGTAAGCGATATGTCGTCGTTGACGTCGAAGTCAAACCTGTCGTTTATGTTGAGAGTGCTTCCTCCAAAGACATTCCTGAAGTTGCAGTCGTCTTTCAGGTCACGGCATACGGTATAAGTATCTGATGAGGTGTGCGACACTTCAAGCACGTTTCCAGCCTTTCCTCCCTTGAGTCCCAATGTGGCTCTGTATCTCCTGTCGTTATGGTCGGCAGCCCTTGCCTCAAGGCTTAGTGAGAAAGGCTTCTTAGCCTTGCCTGTTATGATGTTTATGACTCCACCCACGGCATTCGAGCCATATAATGCCGACGATGCACCTTTTATAATCTCTATTCGTTCGACGTTTCCCATGGTGATACGCTCGAAATCAATGTTTTCCATAGTCTCTCCTGCCACCCTTTCGCCATCTATGAGTATGAGGATGTTCTGACGAGCGAATCCACCAAGGTTCATGTTGGGTTGCTGTCCCATGGCATAAGTGAATTCCACCCCTGGCAGTTCCTGTTGCAACAAGTCTTTTATGTTTGTTGCATCGCTCTGCCTTATGTCTTCTTTTGAAATGACGACAGTCTGTATGGGGGTGTCCTTTAGCCTTTTGGGAGTCCTTGTTCCTGTCACCACTATGTCGTCGAGTGTCCCGGAAGCCATTATGCTGTCAACAGGATTGCTTGCATTTACAGAGGGGCAGATTCCCAGCAGTAACGCAGTTAATATATATGTCCACTGTTTCATTGTTCTTGTCTTCAGATAGTCAGTATGGGTATATAATGTTTATGGTAAGCATGCCTTTGCTGCCGACCGGACTGATGTAGCTGTCAAGCGACATTGCGGCGTGAGTGCCGTCTGCGAGTTGGACGACATAAGAGTCTTTCTGCTTGGTGAAGACGGGTGGGGGAGATGTCAGGTCCATGTCCATCCAAGCCGACAAGACAGGATTTGTATATCCATTCTGATATCCAACCACATAGTTCATCATTTCCTTCAGGTCTGTTATCGCCTGTGTCGTGCTCCATTTGTCAGGAGTGAATTCCATGTTGCTGAAACTTTCCGATGACGCAGGAAGGTTGTCTATGTTGCCAATGCCTGTCGATAATGCCTTGCCATGATTTGTCCTTACGTCGAAATGGTGGAAAGCAATATCCCAATTGTCAGGTTCTTCCTGCTTGTCGGTTCTTATATCCCTGACGGGTGTGAATTTGCTGCCCTCTACATGGTTGTAGGTTATGCCTGACCTTCCATCCCATTCGCCTGTAAGTTCAAGCGGAATGTCTCTTCTCGTTATTGTCCTATCGTGCAGGCTGACGAATACCCACTCGTTATAGTTTGTGGCATCAATCTTTAAAGTGTATCTGTTTGCCGTTCCGCTCTCGGAGAATCCCTCGCGGAACGTGTTGTCAGACGGCACGTCCTCATATATTCCGTCTGCTATTCCATTGCAGGACATCATCATTGCTGATAATGCAATAGTTAATAGTACAATGCCTTTTCTTGTATTCATGAAATATTGTCTTTTGTCCGTTGTGAATTTATTGATTTTTGCTTTCATCGTGGTTTCTTTCCAAGTCCCATCATGCTTACATGCCAACATTGTTGCTGAAGATCGACTTGATGAAAAACGGCATCGTTCCTAATTTATACTCCATCTCAAGAGCAAGGACTCCGTCTCTGTAAGTTCCTTCTATGTTGTTGATTTTGGCAAGATAGTCACCTGCCTGACATTCCGTGTCGCTTTTGCGGAAAGAGTAAAAGCCATCGGCATCCTGCGTGCATTCCATGTCTTCTATAACCATGGTGCCGATGGAGAATGTGCGGTTTATCACGTTTACGTAAATGTCGAAAGCTCCTATCGTTATTTTCGCATTCATGGTTCCGTCATTGTTAGCGTCACTTATGTCTATGATGGCAAAATCCTGACAGACAACAGGCTGGAAGCTTGGGAATGCCGGAATAGATGACGAAAGGCTGCCGTCTATATAGTCTGTCGTGGATGTGGTGGAAGTATCGTCTCCTTCATGGATGTTGTCACTTGCACATGACGATAGCACCATGACAGCATATAGCATTGCCATGGCAAAGGGGGTAAATCTAAAGAATAGTCGCATTTGGTTTCATTTATAATTAATACTTCTATAATTAATACTTCGAGTTGATAAGTTGACAAGTTAATAGTCTTCTTTATAGTGTCACTAATCAATAGACAAATCTAACAACTTGTTGACTTGTCTGCTTGTTACTCGTCAACTAAAGAAACATCTTATTTCTTGGCTGCAAAATTACAAAGAGAACTTTTTTCCTGCAATACTTAATTCTTACGATTTTTTAAATATAAATTGTTTATGAAAAAGTATATCGTCTCTATGGTTATTGCCGCAACATCGCTGTCGGCATCAGCACAGAAATCAAGTCAGGTAGATACTCTACTGGTTACAACCATTCCGGAAATGCATTGCTCAGGATGTGAGGAAAGGATAAAGGAAAACATACGCTTCGTAAAGGGCGTGAAGAGCATTCAGACATCGGTGCCGGAGCAGAAGGTAACTATCATTTATCAGAAGAACAAGGCAAAATATGAGGATTTTGTGAAGGCTTTCGGCAGAATAGGATATGAGATAGAACAAAGATGAAATATTGGGTGAATTGCCACATCAAGAGGCTCTGTCGTTAAACATGTTTAAAATTCTGCATGTTTCACCTCTTTCCTGTGGTTATGTCAAGGAATAATCGTAACTTTGTCAATCAAAATAACTGCATGGAAAATGAGAATGCCATTGAAAGACAAACAATTATACACGAAACCTTTATGCCGTTCCTTTGATATGGAAAACAGTCTCCTTGCTGATACTCGCACAACAATCGGAGGTGGAGATGCAGGTCCTGGAGATTTTGTAGAAGGAAATCCTGCAAAAGACTTCGACTTCAGTCAGGAAGGAGGAGCATGGGAGGAAGCCAAGAGATATAATAGTTCCTTGGTTGACGACTAATCCCTCTCGGTATGGTATATTATTGTCGTGTTTTAAATCGAATTCAATAAATAGGTTGAAGTTGGGTACGGTAGAAACTAAATCTTGTCATGTTTGTGACTTGCGAAACTTATATTTTATGCCTATCTTGATAATCCCAAAAGTATCATTCTAATGATGTTTGAACAATTAACCCCTTATAAACCAACAAGACAGGAAGCCAAAAGCTTCCTGTCTTGTTGGTGATTCCGCAGGGATTCGAACCCTGGACCCACAGCTTAGAAGGCTGTTGCTCTAATCCAACTGAGCTACGGAACCAAAACCGGGTGCAAAGGTAGCTATTTTATATAAGAACAGCAAATTTTTCACGCGATTTTTTTTTGCAAGACATATATTTATAGTCTTCGAGGACACATATCATAGTCTTGTGACTTGCTTGACACCTTTCACGTTGGTGAGCTTTTTTATCAAGGCATCAACTTTCCCTGTGTCGTCAACCGTTACCGTGATGTTTCCTTTAAAGAGACCGTCGTAGGAATCGATGTTTATGTTCCTCATGCTTATTCTCTCGTCCTTTGATATGACATTGGTGATGTTGTTCACGATGCCGATGTCGTCATTGCCGATAACACGCAGGGTTATGGTGTATTTGGATGTTCCCTTCCCCGACCACTTAGCTTTCACTATTCTGTATCCAAAGCGTTTCTTCATCTCGGGAGCATTGGGGCAGTTCTCACGGTGTATCTTGATGCCTCCGTTTATGGTTACGAAGCCGAAGACGGGGTCGCCGTAAATTGGATTGCAGCATTTGGCAAGACTGAAGTCAAGTCCCTTTAGGTCCTTTCCTATGATGAGCACGTCATCGTCTGGTTTTCCTTTCGCTGCAATGTTGTCCTGGCTTATATACTCATAGCTCTCTGCACTTTGGGCATTCCTACTTTGGTTTGCCTCGGAGTCTCTAAGCTCAATGTATTTCTCAATGACATCATTGGCATCGAGCTTTTCATCATATACCTGCTTGTAGAAGTCTGTAGTCTCCTTGAATCCAAGTTTTTTGATGAGCCGAGCCATGACAGCCTCTTCCATCTCTATTTTCCTGTTTCTGAATCTCCGTTCAAGCATTTCCTTGACATAGTTGGCATTCTTTATCTGCGACTCTTTCAGCGCAAGCCTAATCTTTGCCCTTGCCCTTGGGCTCTTTACTACATCGAGCCATTCCCTTTTCGGCTTCTGTGTTGAGGATGTCATTACTTCCACTGTGTCGCCGCTATGCAGAGGGTATCTGAAAGTAACGCTTTTCCCATTTACCTTGCCTCCAACACATGAGTTGCCGAGTTTTGAATGTATGTGATATGCGAAGTCAAGGACGGTGGCACCTTTGGGAAACCTGAACAGGTCGCCGTTGGGTGAGAATACGAACACCTCACTGTCGTAGAGACCAAGCTGAAACTGGTCCATAGCCTGAAAATTGTCGCCTGCCTCAAGCGCAGCCCTTATGTTGGCAAGCCATTCGTCCATGCCGCCGGTGGAACTCTTGATGCCTTTGTATCTCCAGTGGGCTGCAAGACCGTGTTCCGCAACCTCGTCCATCCTTTCCGTTCTTATCTGTACTTCCACCCATTTGTTCTGCGGTCCGAGTACTGTAGTGTGCAGACTTTCGTAGCCATTGCTTTTAGGAACGGAAAGCCAGTCGCGAAGTCTCTTGGGATTTGGAGTGTACATGTCGGTCACAATGGAGTATGCCTGCCAGCATTGCATCTTCTCCTTGTCTAATGGAGAGTCGAGTATAATCCTAATGGCGAACAGGTCGTATATGCCGTTGAAGCCACATTGTTGCTTCTTCATCTTCTGCCATATAGAGTGGATGGACTTGGTCCTTCCCTTCATGTGGAACACCAGTCCTGCATCTTTCAGTTTCCTTTCGATAGGCTCTATGAACTGCTGGATATACAGGTCTCTTGACCTTTTGGTCTGTTGAAGGCAGTCCTTGATGTGGTAATAGGCATCGTGTTCAAGGTATTTGAGCGAAAGGTCTTCCAGTTCGCTTTTCAGTTTGTATAGTCCCAGTTTATGGGCGAGAGGAGCATAGAGGTAGCTTGCCTCTTCCGCCACCTCGCGTTGTGCTTCAAGGTTGTCTGTGTCCCTGATTTGTCTCATCATGTTCACCCTGTCGGCTATCATTATCAGGATAACCCTCATGTCCTCAGCGAAGGACAGCAGCAGGTTTCTGAAATCATCGCTTTCAATGATGGGGTTCTTGGCATAAAGGTGCTGTATTTTCGCCAGACCGTTTACAATCGTCTCTACGCTTTTGCCAAATCTCTTGCCAATATCCTCTTCGTCAATAACGTCGGACAGCATGAGGTGATAAAGCAGTATGGCGAGTACACTGTCTCTTTGCAGTCCTATCTCGTCTGTGGCTATGAGTGCTGTCTGTAGAGAATTCAATACAGGATTCAGACCGAAGATGTCTCGCCTAATCTTGCCCTCCTTGATGGATGTCTTGATTAGCGAGGTGACTGTTTCCGCCTCTCCCTCATGGAGAGTGTCGTTTACTTTGTCTTTCAAGTCGTTGATGAGCGTTGCAGTTTGGCGAAGCTCGTCTATGGTGAATAGCCTGTCTGTCATAAGCGGATATGTTTGTGTACCTAATAATGCCACGAAACATCATTGAGATGAGGTGGCAGATATTACCATGCAGTTAAATTACGATGCAAAGTTATAATTTTTTCCTCAAAAGTTTTATGATTTAAGAAAAAGTATATAAATTTGTAGGGAAAATACCATAAATATGTCATAAACTAATAATTTGTATGTTAACACAACAGGATCTAAACCAGATTGCCGCCAAAGGCATATCTGAAGAAAAACTCAACAAGCAGATAGAGGAATTCAAGACTGGATTCCCATTTCTGAAACTTGATTCAGCTGCTGCCATTGACCATGGCATTTTTGCTCCAAATGAGGAAGAAACCAGCAAATATGTGTCGTCATGGAATGATTACAAGAGTGATGGGCATGCCATCGTGAAGTTTGTGCCAGCATCGGGAGCAGCGAGCCGAATGTTTAAGGACCTTTTTGCATTCCTTGATGCTGACTATGATGTTCCGACCACAGATTTTGAGAGGGAATTCTTTGACAATCTCAAGAAATTTGCGTTCAGGAAAGAGTTGTGCGGTGTGTGCCATGACACAGACGGCAAGTGCATGAAGGAACTTGCAGCAGACGGACAGTACAAGACCGTAGTTCGCAATCTCCTGACGGAAACAGGACTAAACTACGGACAGTTGCCAAAGGGACTCCTTCTGTTCCACAGTTATGAGGACGGACCAAGGACACCGATGGAAGAGCATCTGGTGGAGGCGGCTTTATATGCATCCTCTAACGGTGAGGCCAATGTCCACTTTACAGTCTCTCACGATCACATAGAACTATTCAAGAAAAAAGTGGCTGAGAAACAGGATAAATATGAGAAAATGTTTGGAGTGAGATATAATATCTCGTTCTCTGAGCAGAAACCGAGCACTGACACTGTGGCAGTCAATCCAGACAACACCTTGTTCAGGAATGCAGACGGTAGTATGCTGTTCCGACCCGGAGGACATGGAGCACTTATTGAGAACCTTAACGACATTGATGCCGATGTGGTCTTCATAAAGAACATAGACAATGTCGTTCCAGACAGGTTGAAGGATGAGACCGTGAAGTACAAGAATGTCATAGCAGGTATTCTTGTGGAAACTCAGGAGAAGGCTTTCAGTTATCTGAGGAAACTCGATACAGGTAAATACTCACATGAGGATTTGGAGGAAATAATACGCTTTGTACAAAGAACCCTGTGTTGCCGCAAGCCTGACCTTAAGGAACTCGAGGATGCGGAACTCGTTATTTACCTTAAGCAGAAACTCAACAGACCGATGAGGGTGTGTGGAGTAGTGAAGAATGTAGGAGAGCCAGGTGGAGGTCCATTCCTTACATATAACCAGGATGGAACCATAAGCCCGCAGATTCTTGAGTCTTCGCAGATTGACAAGAGTAACGAGGAATACATGAGAATGTTTAAAGAAGGGACCCACTTCAACCCCGTTGATCTTGTATGCGCATTGAAAGACTATAAGGGTAACCGTTTCGACCTGACCAAGTATGTTGACAAGACAACGGGATTCATAAGCAGCAAGAGCAAGAACGGCAAGGACCTTAAGGCGCTTGAACTGCCGGGACTGTGGAATGGAGCAATGAGCGACTGGAACACTATATTTGTTGAGGTGCCGCTTGGAACATTCAATCCTGTAAAGACGGTGAACGACCTGCTAAGGGAGCAACATCAATAGAATTGTGTCTTTTCCCTCTTGGAAACAAACAGGAGGGGAAGGTGGTATGGGAAAATTGAAAGTATTCAGTTTTCCCATACTTTAATGCCATCATAACCGAATGCCACAAGACAGCAATGGAAAACAGAAGTCTGACGCTATATGAACTAAACAGCCTTGTAAGGACTGTTATTGACGAGGTAATGCCCAATGAATATTGGGTAGAAGCTGAACTGTCTGAGATAAGGGAAGTAAGAGGGCATTGCTATATGGAACTGATAGAAAAGGAGGAAGGTGGCAACACTCCGATAGCAAAGGCTTCGGCAAAGTGCTGGCGCGACAAATGGCATGTCATAAACAGGAATTTTGTACGGGTGACTTCCCAGAATCTGCATGCTGGCATGAAGGTTATGCTTCGTGTGTATGCTCAATTTCATGAAGCATACGGGTTCTCTTGGATTGTAAGCGACATAAACCCAGAGTTTACAATGGGTGACATGGCTCGCAAAAGGCTGGAGATAATAAGGCAGTTGAAAGAGGAGGGCGTGTTCGACCTTAACAGACAACTGTCACTGTCGGGCTTTGCCAACAGAATAGCCGTTGTGTCAACTGCAACGGCTGCAGGATATGGAGACTTCTGCAATCAGCTTGCTGAGAATGAGTATGGACTGACATTCCATACACAGCTCTTCCCTGCAACAATGCAGGGAGAGATGGTGGAAAGTACCGTCATTGAAGCTCTGAACAAGATTTATCAGCAAATTGAAAGGTTTGATGCCGTCGTTATTATAAGAGGGGGAGGTGCTACGGCAGACCTTAGTGGCTTTGACTCTTTGCTCCTTGCGGAAAATGTGGCGAACTTTCCGTTGCCAGTGATAACAGGAATAGGACATGACAGGGATGAGAGTATTATAGACATGGTGTCGCATACAAGGGTAAAGACTCCTACAGCAGCTGCCTCGTTTTTCATATCCTTGCTGTCTGCCACGCTAACAGCCATTGACAGATGTAGAGAGAGAATACTCAACAGTGTCAGAGGAATAAGGGAATTGGAGAAAGAGAGGCTGTTCCATATAGTGGCTTCGCTGCCTTCAAAGGTGAATTATTTCGTAGAAAGAAACTACGACATGACAAGCCGATTGTCACAACGGCTCGCTACTGCTTCATCAAAGATTGTTACTGACGGAATGTTGAGAATAGAAAGGTGTGGAAATGTTTCGGATAAAGCACTTCAATATCTTGACAATGAAAAGCATAGGATAGATAAACTTGAGTTGAGAATCAATTCGTGCAATCCACATAGACTGCTTGCTTACGGCTATTCCATAACATTACACAACGGACATGCCGTTACGGATGTCAGCGCACTTGGGCAAGGCGACGAAATAGAGACACTTACCAATGATGGGAAAATAGTGTCTATCGTGAAGGAAGTGGAAAACAGACAATAAAACGAGTATAAATATGGATAATAACATCACATACGAAAAGGCAATGAAAGAGATTGAAGACATTGCCGACAAAATGGAAAGGCGTGAATATACAATTGACGAACTGACTGAAAGGCTTGCAAGAGCACAGCAACTTATAATCTTCTGCCGGGAAAAATTGGTAAAAACAGATGAGGAAATAAACAAACTCCTCCAAAATGTTGCCGATAATAGATAATATTTGTACTTTTGCATGTTGAAAGCTATTGTGACATGCTGTCAACATTTCCATGCTGTCATTTGGGAATGCTTTCTGAATGTCACAACGAGCATAGCGTAAAGAGTAAAATATTAAAAGATTCATATTATGAAGAATATCGATTGGGCTAACCTGTCGTTTGGATATATGCCAACCGACTATAATGTACGTTGCTATTATCGTGATGGAAAATGGGGCGAGATAGAAGTCTGCTCCGATGAGTATCTGAAACTCCACATGGCTGCAACCTGTCTGCACTATGGACAGGAGGCTTTTGAAGGCCTAAAGGCATACCGTTGCCCAGATGGAAAGGTCAGAGTGTTCAGGGTAGAAGATAATGCGGCACGTCTTCAGTCAACATGCCGTGGCATCATGATGCCAGAGGTTCCAACAGAACTCTTTACGGAAATGGTAAAGAAGGTAGTAAGGCTCAATCAAGAGTATATTCCTACTTATGAAAGTGGAGCAACACTCTATATCCGACCATTGCTCATAGGTACAAGCGCACAGGTAGGTGTGCATCCTGCAAATGAGTATATGTTCCTTATCTTCGTAACACCAGTGGGACCATATTTCAAAGGTGGCTTCTCGACAAACCCTTATGTCATAATACGTGAATATGACAGGTCGGCTCCGCTTGGAACAGGCAAGTATAAGGTTGGTGGCAACTATGCAGCTTCACTCTATGCCAATAACCTGGCACATGAGAAAGGGTATGCGTGTGAATTCTATCTCGATGCCAAGGAAAAGAAATATATCGATGAATGTGGAGCAGCAAACTTCTTCGGCATCAAGGATAACACTTATGTAACTCCCAAGTCAACATCAATTCTTCCTTCCATTACCAACAAAAGTCTTATGCAAGTGGCTGAGGACCTGGGCATGAAAGTGGAAAGAAGACCAATACCAGAAGAAGAACTCTCAACATTCGAGGAAGCCGGAGCATGTGGAACAGCAGCTGTCATATCACCTATTTCATATATTGATGACCTTGACAACGGCAAACGCTACACATTCAGTAAGGATGGGGAACCAGGACCAATATCAAGAAAGCTGTATGACACTCTGCGTGGAATACAATACGGAACAATAGAGGATAAGCACAATTGGACAACAGTCGTAATTGAATGATATTGTTCCTTTCTTAGATAAGGTAGTTCAAGTTAATTACTTATCACCACAAAACTTGTGTCTTTACCGCCTTTGTTGATAACCTCCAGTTCAACAGTGTTGCGCTGGTTCATTGGAAGGTTGAAGGCTTTGCGGTAGCGACGAGTGCCATTTACTGCATTCTTGTCATCATTATAGCGGGCATCAAGTCCGCTTTTATTGGTGACATGGATGCGTACATATACTCTGCCACTTGGTTCGGCTATAATGCCTAATTCCTGACGACCACGCGAAGCAAAAGAGTACTTTGTACTACCTCCAGCTTTTATTCACGCCCCTCCGCCACTTTGCCTGCATTGAAACATTCCCTGCCTTTGTCGTGCAGGACCTGCGCCTCCTCTGCTGTCTGAGCGTATAGTGAGCTTGACAGCAGAGATAATAGTAGTGAGATGATAATTGATTTCATTCGAAAATATTTCAGTTGTGAAGTGCTGATTTAAAACATGGTGAACAATAGAGCACTAATTCAAGCGAATAATAAGCAAAAATACTTAAATATGTTTTGAAATGTGGCAAGATTGTAGTAATTTTGCAAGAAATTTGTAAAAAGTTAGACATGGCGCAGAATATTTTCAAAGGATTGGGTATAGCCTTGATAACCCCTTTCAAAAGTGATGGAAGTGTTGACTATGAGGCATTGGAAAGGTTGGTCAATTATCAGATTAAGCAGGGCGCAGATTTCTTCTGCATCCTTGCCACTACCGGAGAGACACCCTGTCTTACTCAGGATGAGAAAATAAAGATAAAGAATCTTGTAGTTAAGATTGTGAATGGGCGTCTTCCCATTCTGATGGGATGTGGAGGCAACAACACAGCTGTTGTCGTGGATGAAATACGCCAGTCTGACTGGAGCGGCATTGATGGTATTCTAAGCGTTTGTCCGTTTTACAACAAACCATCCCAAGATGGTCTATACCAACATTTTAAGGCTATAGCTCAGGTAAGTCCACTGCCTGTCGTATTATACAACGTGCCGGGAAGGACAGGAATTAATCTCAAGGCTCAGACAACCATCAGGCTTGCCAATGACTGTAAGAACATCGTTGCCATTAAGGAAGCAAGTGGCAGTCTTGAGCAAGTTGACGAGATTATTAAAGGCAAACCATCGCATTTTGATGTCATCAGTGGAGACGATGCCCTTACATTCCCAATGATAGCTTGTGGAGCCGTAGGCGTCATTTCTGTTATCGGAAACGCCCTTCCTAAAGAGTTCTCGCGCATGATACGCTATGAGTTCAGGGGTGAGTACGAACCAGCCCGCAAGATACATCACCGTTTTACAGAACTTTACAGCCTGCTTTTCGTTGATGGTAATCCTGCCGGTGTCAAGGCTCTATTGTCAGAAATGGGAATGATAGAGAACAATCTCCGTCTGCCTCTTGTACCTACAAGAATTACGACAAAACAGAAGATGGCAGAGATACTCAAGAACATGAATGTTGAATATTGAAGCGAAGGAGCAGCGAGCGGGGATGCCAAGCTTGTTTGAGCTATCCCGAGTCGTAAAAGAGGAAGACGAGGTCAAAGTTGAAGATTGGAAGATTGAAAATTGAACGATCAATTTTCAATCTTCCAATCTTTTTTTGTATGCTAAGCTTCAGTGAATTTCTTCAAAGCCCTTAGCTGATGCCTCATAATGCTGAGGAACTCCTGACTCTCCTGTAGGATGTTGAGATATACAATTGAGATATTTACTCCATTGACCTCTTTTCCTTTCTGCATCCTGTCAAGATGTTTCTTTCTCAGTGCTGAAAGTTCATCCTTTACAGTGTCGGCTTCTGTAAGGATATCACGATAATCGTCAAATCTTCTTGTTGACATAACAGATACGCTTGCCTCCATAAGTTCGTTGATTTTCCTTATCACAGGTGTGAACTCTTCTGAATAGAGCTCGGGAACAGGATTGAAGTTGTTGTCAACATGTTCCTTTATTGGCTCAAGCATACGTCTGAGGCTATATATGAATTGCTGACTGCTGTTTGCGCCTATGTGAAACCATGTGTTCCTCTCGATGGCAAGGTCGAGCGGACAGCGTCTAAGTGCCAGAAGTTCCTGCCTTCTCAGTTTTTTCAGAGTTACTCTCTCGTTCCTCAAAGCCTTGTCGCAACGTCTTAACAAGCGTACGTTCTCTGTTTCAAGTCCGTTGATGATGTCGTTGTAACTCTGGAGTGCGAATTCCGTCATGTTTGCCTGTGTCTTTGTAACATGTTTTTGCAGCATGTCCCAAACAAGTTCCGGGTCTCTTGTGCGCATCATGAGACGGAACATGTCCTCGTCTTTTGTATCTAGGGATTTCTTCTTATATTGTCTGTTAGACCGTATAAGAAGGAAAACCACAAGTGCAATGAATGCCAGTTTTCCCATGATGCCTGTGTAGAACATTATGACACATACGAGGGCGCATCCCGTGAACGCTACTCCGGCAGTTATGAACCATCCACCAATAACGGAAAGTACTCCTGTAACCCTGAACACTGCACTCTCGCGGCTCCATGCCCTGTCTGCAAGCGAAGTACCCATCGCCACCATGAATGTAACGTATGTGGTTGACAATGGAAGCTTGTAGTTAGTTCCTATTGTAATGAGCATTGAAGCAAGCACAAGATTTACAGCTGCACGCACGACATCAAAAGCTGCCTTGTCGTCCTGAAGGATTACTTCCTCTTTGTTGAACCTTCCATCAATCCATTTTCCTACAGAGGAGGGTATGTATCTTGCCACGAAACCACCACAATCCTGTGATGCCCTAACAATACTGCGGGCCGCCTTTGACGATCCGAACATCTCGTCACCCTCATCCTGTCTTGCTAGATCTACGGATGTCTTTATTACATTCTGTGCCTTTTTGGATGTTGCCATTGCGACAATCATTATAACACCAGCAAGCATGAGGTAGAAAGGAGGTGTCTTGGCACTCTCCATGAGTGAAGACATCATGAACTCAGTGGGATTTGCTCCGTTGCTGTTGGCGATATAGTCATTATAGGAGTCGAGTCCAGCAAGGGGAACACCGATAAAATTGACAAGGTCGTTGCCTGCAAATGCCATTGCCAAGGCAAATGTTCCCATCAGTACCACAAACTTGAACACATTAACTTTAAGCAAATGGAGCAGCTGCATCACTATGGATGACACAACAAACGTAGCGAGTAGCAACAACTGTGTGTTGTCATTAATCCATTCTTTAGTGCCATCAGGAATGTATGGTGACTTGCCCAAGCCTTTTAGGAATATGAAATATGAGAGTGCGGTAAACGCTATGCCGCCAAAAATGCCTATTCCATACTTGGAATGATTCTTGTAATTGAACGTGAATACATTTCTTGATATCCACATGACGATGCATCCAAATACAAAGGCTATAGCCACAGACACGAATATGGCTATGATGACGCTCAGTGCCTTGTCGGAATTGAGCAAATCTCCATAGGTGAGAGACGGGGCTGACGCAATCTTCAGCGTGGCAAGAATGAAGGTACCTCCAAGTAATTCAAAGACAAGCGACACTGTTGTTGATGTTGGCATTCCCAACGTGTTGAACATGTCGAGTACGATGACGTCTGTAACCATCACGGCAAGGAATATAGTCATCACTTCCTCGAAACTGAACTGGTCGGGACTCATTATACCATGGCGTGCAACATCCATCATGCCTGTTGACATAACGGCTCCTATACCTACGCCAATTGAGGCGATGACAAGAACTGTCTTGAATTTTGCTACTCTTGCGCCTATGGCTGACTGTAGAAAATTGACAGCGTCATTGCTCACACCTACGAACAGGTCGAATATTGCAAGGCTGAGCAAGAAGACAACAATAAAAAGATAAATAGTACTCATTTTAATTATTATTGAAATTAAGTTTATTGATAATCAGTCGGATGCTTCTTGTACATTCCGATGGCAAAAGTAGTTACCATTTGTTACAACAGTCTTAAATACATATTACAATCTGGTTACACTTTTTGAAATTCAAAGCAACGGCAAACATAATGGAATAATGAACGGTTATGCCTGACCTGAAAGATGCAAAGGTTAAAGTGGTAGAAGTTCCAGAATATGACTTTACGGGTAAAGGCAAAGGTTGTTTGACTATGCTGAGTTGTGACGGAAGAAGACAAACTCAAAAAGAGCATGAAAATAAAAGAAAAAACAAACAAAAAGCAAGGAATAAGATAATTTTTTATTAACTTTGCAAATCATATTGACACATTATATATAATGACAAGAAACGGGCATACAATAAACATCCTGAAAAAGACTGTTGACAAGCTTTCAGAGGAGCATTCTCTTAAAGGGCTGTTTCATGAACATCTTGATGATGACCCTCTGCCATCCTCTAAAGCACTTGAGGAAGTAATAGAAATAGCCCGCTCAATCTTTTTTCCGGGATTTTACGGAAAATCGTCTGTCAACATGCAGACACTCAATTATCACATAGGTGTCAATGTGGAAAAGTTGCACAAGCTCCTGTATCAGCAGATTCTCGCAGGTCTCTGCATTCAGAAACCAAAGGAATGCGAAAGCGTTGAAAGTGTCAATACCATTGTTAAAAAGAGAGCAAAGGATATTACAATGAGAGTGATTGAGAAACTGCCTGAAGTGAGACGTGTCCTTGCAACTGATGTTCAGGCTGCATACAATGGTGACCCGGCTGCTGTAAGCTATGGAGAGATTATATCATGCTATCCCGTCATAAAGGCATTGACGAATTATCGTCTGGCACATGAGATATTCTTAGAAGAAGTTCCGCTTATTCCAAGAATGATTACAGAGATGGCGCATTCCGAAACAGGTATCGATATACATCCTGCTGCAAAAATAGGAGAGTGTTTCACCATCGACCATGGAACGGGTGTCGTCATTGGAGCAACATGCATCATTGGCAATAATGTGAAATTATATCAGGGAGTGACACTTGGTGCTAAAAGTTTCCCACTTGATGCCAAGGGCAACCCCATTAAAGGCATACCTCGCCATCCTATACTTGAAGACAATGTAATAGTTTATGCAAATGCGACAATACTTGGCAGGGTGACCATAGGCGAAGGCTGTGTAGTGGGTGCCAACGTATGGGTGACAAGAAGCATGAAGCCCAGGACAAGAAAGTATAAAAAGGATAAACAAGATAATTTAGATTTAGAATACAATAATGGAACAGGAATTTGAACTCATTGCCAAGACATTCATGGGATTAGAGAATGTTCTTGCACAGGAGCTCACGCAAATCGGGGCGAACAATGTACAGATTGGACGTAGAATGGTGTCTTTCACAGGAAACAAGGAATTGATGTATAGGGCAAATTTCCAGTTGCATACAGCGATTAGAATCCTTAAACCTATACGCCATTTCAAGGCGCACTCGGCAGAAGACGTTTACGAAGAAGTGCAGAAATTGGACTGGTCGAAGTACATCGGTGAGGGAAAGACTTTTTCTGTAGATTCTGTCGTGTATTCCGATGAATTCAGAAACAGTCGTTTTGTAACCTATAAGGTAAAGGATGCCATAGTTGACCAATTCAGGGAGCGCACAGGCAATCGTCCAAATATCTCTGTAGCAAATCCAGACATCAAACTCAGCATACACATTGCGGAAGATGATGCAACACTTTGTCTTGACTCCAGTGGAGAATCGCTTCATAGAAGAGGGTATAGGCAGGAGAGTGTGGAAGCTCCCTTAAACGAGGTCCTTGCCGCTGGAATGATATTGATGACGGGATGGAAGGGAGAGACTGATTTCATAGATCCTATGTGTGGCTCAGGTACGTTGCTTGTTGAGGCAGCCCTCATTGCAAGAAACATCTCGCCTGGAGTGTTCAGAAAGGAGTTCGCATTTGAGAAATGGCCGGACTTTGACCAAGAATTGTTTGACCATATATATAATGACGATTCACAGGAAAGGGAGTTCAACCACAAGATATATGGTTACGACATAGACATGAAAGCTGTCAACACTGCCAACTTTAATGTGCGTGCAGCAGGTCTTACGCAGATTATTGAGGTGAAACAGGCTGATTTCAAAGATTTCAAGAAACCTGCCAACAAGAGCATCATTGTAACCAATCCACCATATGGAGAGAGGATTTCCACTCCTAATCTTCTTGGAACATATAAGATGATTGGCGAGAGGTTGAAGCATGAGTTCGGTGGAAACGAGGCATGGGTGCTGAGTTATAAGGAAGAGTGTTTTGAAAGTATAGGTCTCAAGCCTTCAATAAAGATTCCTTTATATAATGGCAGTCTTGAATGTGAATTCCGTAAATATACCATGTTTGACGGAAAGCTGAAAGAGTTCCGTGAGGATGGAGGTATAGTCAAGACTGAATCTGAGAAGCGTGAGATGGCATCAAAACACCGTTTCAAGCAGAACAGGGATTTCAAGAGAAGAATTGATGACATGGAAAGCAATCAGGATGATGATATAAGGACATTCAGATTCCATAGTTTTGAAGATAAACTCTTCAGCAAATATTCCGGTAAGAAAGAACGCAGGGATAATGACCGGAAAGAACGTAGGGGCCGTGATAAGGGTTTTGCATCAGACTATAATAAAGACGACAATGTCAAGATGCGGCAGAAACGGTTTGAGAAAGGTGGCAAACGCGGTGGCAGCTCATATCCCAGGAAAAAGAACAGAAATTATGACAATGAATAAACCATTAGCAAATCTCTATATTATTAGGGGATTGATGCTTTTCCTTTTCGTTATGACATTAATTCAGATGGCTCAGGCTCAGAAGGAGTTTACCCTCGATGATCTTAATTATGGGGGTTCCAACTACCACAACATGATACCAGAGCAACGGTATATAACATGGTGGGGGGAAAAGCCTGTGAGACTTGATTTGGAAGAATGCTACGCCATCAATGAATCAAACGGAAAAGAAAAACTACTGATTTCGCTGGACGATATAAACGAATGGATTGGTCTTGATGACAGCGTGAAAGTCAGGAGTCTGTATTACGCAGAGTTTCCCTATGCTGACAAACCAGTTGTGCTTGTGTCAAACAATAAAGAGAGGTTTCTTGTAGATTTCAAGAGGCACACACTATTGTGGAGGCAGAGTTATGTCAACATGCAGGTAAGTGACTGGAATAAGTCTTCAAGGTCCGTTGCTTATATAGAAAATGACAACTTGTACGTCTGCGATGCAGAAGGGAAGGTTGAGCAGATATCATCTGATGGCTCACGCTCAATAGTTTACGGTCAAGCTGTTCATAGAAATGAGTTTGGAATTGAGAAAGGTACATTCTGGAGTCCAGACGGCAAACGTCTTGCCTTTTATCGCATGGACCAGTCAATGGTTGCTGACTATCCACAGGTTGACGTCTTTGCACGTGAGGCAGAGTATGCACCTGATAAATATCCTATGGCAGGTGAGACGTCTCATAAGGTTACGGTTGGTGTTTATGATATTGACACTAAACGGACTATATATCTTGATGCAGGCGATCCAACAGATAGATATTTCACCAACATCTCTTGGAGTCCAGATGCATCAACAATATATATGTTTGAACTAAACAGAGACCAGAACGATTGTCGTCTTGTGTCTTATGATGCTGCTAATGGCAAGCGAAAGTCTGAGATATATAATGAGACTGACTCAAAATATGTGGAACCCCTTAACCCGATTGTCTTTCTGCCATGGGACAATACAAAGTTTCTCATGCAGAGCCAGAAGGACGGATATAACCATCTTTATCTGATGGACATATATGGCAAGGAGTTGCGGCAGCTTACAAAAGGCAGTTGGGTCGTCATGGAGATGCTTGGATTTAACACTGATGATAAATCGGTTATATACATGTCCAACGAGGCTTCTCCAATGCAGAGGAATGTGTATTCTGTAAATGTTGAGACAGGGAAGAGGAAACCACTTGATAATGGACGTGGATACCATTATTGTTATCTTAGCGACAAGGGTACGAAGTTATATGATAACTATTCTGAGCCGGAATTGCCAAGGGGCATAGACTTTATAAATACCAAGACTGCAGCTGGAAAGAATTACTTCAAGGCAGATAACCCATGGAAAGAATATAATTCTCCTGAATTCAAGTGTGGAAGTATCAAGGCTGCTGATGGAACGACAGACCTTTATTACCGTATGGTTATGCCCGTCGGTTTCAATCCTTCTGTCAAATATCCTACAATAGTGTATGTATATGGAGGTCCTCATGCCCACAACGTTGATGCAAGATGGCATTATGCAAGCAGGGGATGGGAAACTTATATGGCCCAGAAAGGCTATCTGCTGTTCATTCTTGACAACAGGGGTAGCGAGAACAGGGGCAGGGCTTTTGAGCAGGCTACATTCAGGCAACTTGGACAGATCGAAATGCAAGACCAGATGATGGGCATAGAGTATCTTAAGTCGTTGCCATACGTTGACTCCACACGCATAGGCGTGCATGGATGGAGCTTTGGAGGTTTCATGACAATCACGATGATGACAAATCATCCGGATGTCTTCAAGGTTGGAGTGGCAGGAGGTCCTGTAATTGACTGGAAATGGTATGAGGTCATGTATGGAGAGAGATACATGGATACACCACAGTCAAATCCAGAAGGCTATGAGAAGACCAGTCTTATAAACCAGGCTAAGAATTTAAAAGGAAAACTTCAGGTCATAACTGGTTATAACGACAATACGGTTGTGCCGCAACATTGCTTGTCTTTCCTTGCAGAGTGTATCAAGGAAGGTACTCAACCAGACTTTTTTGTATATCCGGGAGAGCAGCATAACATGCGTGGCTACCAGAGTGTGCATCTTCACGAGAGGATAACACAGTATTTTGAGGATTATTTGAAACCAGCCAAATAGTTTAAAGTCTATACCGTTCAGCCAAGGCTGAACGGTAGTTTCAATTGTTTTTATGTGCTATGGGAATTAACATCTCCAACCGTTCAACCTTGGCTGAACGAAAAAGCTATCCCGTTTTTGTCTGCCTCTGACAGAATTTGTAGAGGTTTGTCATACTCATTGTCACCTATTAAATATCTCGAGCCGTGGCGACCATAATGACTGATATAAAAAGGCTTGTAACCTTTAGGGGCAGGTGTCAGCTTATTCTGCGAAGGACCAGGATAAGCTAAATAGTTGCTCGCAGAAAGGCAATAATTACTCAAAATCTCTTTCCTAACGTCTTGTGCATCTATCGACAGTGCTATAGAAAGCATGGCTAATTGGATAAAAAACTTTCTCATGTTTATTTAAGTTGTTGTTGTGTTTTATTTCAAGTGCAAATGTAATCAAATATCCGTTTATGCCAAAATTACATCACGAATTCTTTTGTCACGTCACCAAAATAAAGTAATTTTGTGGCAAAATAGTAACATGTCAAATAAGACATGGAAGTAAGTGGAGTATATATTAATAGAAATATCAGAGTACAATGAAAATTTTACTATTAGGCAATGGAGGCAGAGAGCATGCGCTTGCCTGGAAAATCAGCAAGAGTGACAAATGTGACAAACTATTCATAGCTCCGGGTAATGCTGGTACCTCTCTTGTCGGTGAAAATGTAGATATAAAAGCAGACGATTTTGAAAGGCTAAAAGACTTTTGTGATAACAACAGTGTCGATATGGTTGTTGTCGGACCAGAGGCACCGCTTGTAAAAGGTATATATGATGATTTTAAGTCTGACAAAAGGACATGCTCCATTCCTGTTATAGGTCCTTCAAAGGCTGGTGCTGTACTTGAGGGTAGCAAGGGTTTTGCCAAGGCGTTTATGGTTAGGCATAATATTCCAACTGCCGGATACAGAACATTTAGCGGAGATACCCTTAAAGATGGACTTGAGTTCCTTGAGACTTTACGTCCTCCGTATGTCCTGAAAGCTGACGGTCTGTGTGCGGGAAAAGGAGTCCTGATACTTCCAACTTTAGAAGAGGCTAAAAAGGAACTTGAGGAGATGCTTGGCGGCATGTTCGGTAATGCCTCTGCACAGGTGGTTGTGGAGGAGTTCCTGTCTGGTATAGAGTGCTCGGTCTTTGTACTTACAGACGGCAAGAACTATAAGATTCTTCCTGAAGCCAAAGATTATAAACGTATTGGCGAGCACGACACTGGTCTAAACACTGGCGGTATGGGTAGCGTAACGCCTGTGCCTTTCGCTACGAAAGAATGGATGGGTAAGGTTGAAAGCCGCATAATACGTCCCACTGTTGAGGGACTTGCAGCAGAAGGAATTGATTACAAGGGTTTCATTTTCTTTGGTCTAATAAATGTAAACGGTGACCCGATGGTAATAGAATATAACTGTCGTATGGGTGATCCGGAAACGGAAAGTGTTATGCTTAGGCTCAAGAGTGACATAGTTGACCTTTTTGAAGGAGTAGCTTCAGGCAATCTTGACAAGCGTGACATTGAGTTCGACGACAGGGCAGCTGTTTGCGTGATGTTGGTAAGTGGTGGCTATCCTCAGGAATACAAGAAAGGCTATGAAATTAATGGGCTTGACAATGTAAGGGATTCCATACTCTTCCATAGCGGTACGACGATAAAGGATGGAAAAGTTGTGACAGACGGAGGCAGGGTTATTGCTGTATCCTCATATGGCAAGGATAAGGAAGAAGCTCTTGCA
Source organism: uncultured Prevotella sp. (assembly GCA_945875635.1). Taxonomy (GTDB): domain Bacteria; phylum Bacteroidota; class Bacteroidia; order Bacteroidales; family Bacteroidaceae; genus Prevotella. The sequence continues at coordinate 20,100 of CAMCLD010000018.1, read as the reverse complement.
AAATCTTTCGCCGAAGCACAGAAGATTGACTTCACAGACAAGTATTTCCGTTCAGACATAGGCAGAGACCTTATATAAGAATGCATTAGGCAAACATGTTGTTGAGTTTGAGCATTTTTTATGGTCTGTAGTTTGTTCTATGGCGTAAATGACTCGCTTATTCGTTAACTGCATTTGGAACTTGTATAATGGTAAAACGTTTTCAGAATAGAATAGCTGAAAGCCGCTCCTCTTTTCCAGTAGCAGCATTGCTATGCACTTTGCTTTGGGGACTCATTGGATGGGATAACTATTCAATGAGAATTTCTTATGCAGCAGTGGCAATCGCTACTTTGCTGATGGTTGAGTTTAACAATGCAAATGTACTGATAAGAATATACAGCCGCATGGTATCGTGTACATTCCTTGTGCTGATGACAATGTCAACGTTCAATCTTCAGGACTATGGCATCGCCATTGTTTCCATGTGCTGTATCGGTCACTATCTTGCGTCTTTCCGCAGCTATCAGGATAAGAATGCTGTTGGGTGTATCTTCTATGCATATCTATGTCTTGGTATTGCCAGCATTTTCAATGTGAATATTTTGTATATGCTTCCATTGTTTCTGATTGTACAGCGCACCAATTTGCTGGCATTCAGTTTCAGGATTCTATGTGCGGCATTATTGGGACTGATTTGCCCATATTGGTTTTTGACAGCATATTGTGTTGCATTCGGCAAGTTGCATTTCCTGACACACCATTTTGCACCTCTCGTTCAGTTCTGCGAAGTGGGGGATTTCACTCTCCTTTCATTGTCACAAACCGTATGTGTGGCATTTGTGTTTGTGTTGGCAATAATTGGAGCTATCCATTTCCTCCGAAACAGTTCCAGCGACAAAATCAGGACACGGATGCTTTATGAAATGTTCATAATAGTTGATGTGTTCTCGTTTACAATACTTGCCATCCAGCCTCGACTCTTTAATCCGCTATATGGCATAATAGTAATAAACACGTCGCCCCTCATAGCGCATTTCATAGCATTGACACATACACGTTGGTCAAATATAATGACGATTATAATAATACTGCTTTCCGTTGTTATTACAATTTTCAGCGCATGGATAATTTAATAAACATTCTTATAGGATATGGTTATTGGGGAATGCTTATGTCTGCGTTTCTTGCAGGCAGTTTCTTCCCTTTCAGCAGTGAGGTTGTCATGGTGGCTCTATCGGCAGCAGGTCTAAACTCATGGAAATTGATAGTTTTCGGTACAATCGGCAATGTCCTGGGAGGTGCCTTCAATTATGTTATCGGTAGGATGGGCAAGATGGTATGGATAGAGAAATATCTCCATGTGAGCCAGAAAAATCTGGATAAAGCAGAGAAGTTCATGGGCGGGCACGGAGCATTGATGGGCTTTTTCGCTTTCCTTCCTATATTGGGGTCGGCAATAACTATTGTACTTGGACTGACACGTGCCAATATTCCTTTGTCACTGATAAGCGTAACACTTGGTAAGTTCCTTCGTTATGTAATCTTGATATATGGAGCTAACCTTCTCATAGCATAGAGCTTCTTTCAATGATATATATTATAATTTTCAAATTATCATTCCTTCGAAAATGAGATTAACCAATATATTATACCTGTTTATCATCTATGTTTCCTCTCTGTCTGTGGTTTCATGCTCAACGAACGTCAAGAACGAGGAAGATAGGATAATAACTGTCTCCATCGAGCCTTTGCGCTATTTTACGGAATCCGTTGTGGGAGATAAGTTCAAGGTCGTAAGCATGGTTCCAAATGGTAACAGTCCGGAGACTTACGAGCCTTCCCCCGAGCAAATGGCAGGACTGGCTTCCTCTACAATCTATATATCAGTTGGAAATCTTGGCTTTGAGAATACTTGGCTTGACAGATTCCGGAAATTGAATCCGGATATGAAGGTTGTCAACTCATCAAGTGGTATATATATGTTGAACAGTGCCAATGGCATTCCAGACCCGCATGTATGGATGGGATGTGGAAATGCCATGAAAATGATAGACAATATATGCAAGGCTGTATGCGAAACAGACACTTCCAATTGTCGGTATTATATGTCAAGAGCGGATAGTATAAAGAAGCAGATTATAATGCTGAAGAAATCTTTATCGACAAAAATTGTGGGTAAAGGAGCTTTCATTATCTATCATCCATCATTGACATATTTTGCCGAAGAATTCCACCTGAAACAGATTCCTATGGAGGAAGAGGGTAGGGAACCCGGTGCAAGGCAGATAGCAAGGGTGATTGATTATGCTCGCAAGTTGGGGGTTAGAAAAATGCTCATTCAGAAAGAGTTTTCAAACAGTAATATAGAGCCAATGGTTAAGACACTTGGAATAAGCACAGGTGTTATTAATCCATTATCATACGACTGGATGGGTGAAATGGCAAATACGGCGAAGGCACTTGAATGACTGACGCTTGATTGATGAAAGTGAACGATTGATACTGAGAGATTAGAAGTTGGCAGCTAATATGTGGCTTAAGCATCTTAAGCAGAAAAGCCGACAACTCGTGACAGGATATCGGATATTTGCGATACTTAAGTAAGATATTATGAATATGCATACAATATTAAGACTGAATAACATCACTGCTGGATATGGTGATAAGGTTATTTTCAAGGATATAAATCTTGAGATTTCAGATAGGTCGTGTCTTGGTGTTGTAGGACCAAACGGTGGAGGCAAGACAACGTTGCTCAGTATTATGCTGGGTATAAACAAACCTTTGAAAGGAGATGTGGAATATTTCCGTGGCGGTGAAAAGGTGAAATCGCTTGATATTGGATATCTGCCCCAACAGAATATAATAGACAGGCAGTTCCCTATATCTGTCAAGGAACTCGTAGTCTCCGGATTGACTACTTTGTCACCCTCCTTTATTGGTAGTCGCATTGAAAAAGGGCAGGATGTTGACAGACTGTTAAGTGTTCTGGAGCTTGACAATGTGGCAGACATCCACATAGGTGCCTTGAGTGGTGGGCAGATGCAAAGAGCCTTGTTTGCAAGAGCTATGGTGTCTAATCCGGAACTCTTGATACTTGACGAACCTGATACGTATATGGCCCCTGACTTCAAGGCAATGATGCCTTCGCTTATAAAGGAAATAAATAAGACATGTGCGGTAGTGATGGTGTCACACAATTTTGAAGAAATATCACGCCTGTGTGACCTTATTATAGAGGTTGATAGAAAAATAATATATATATAATATGGAGAAGATGGATTTTATATCAATAGCGAGAAGGTATTTCGACATAATGCCTGATAAGGAAAATGAGCAGGAGATTGTTAGCCAGATAACAAAAGGAGTAAATTTCAAGGGAGCCAACCTTTGGGTGTTGATTTTCGCAATCTTCATAGCCTCGTTGGGACTTAATGTCAATTCAACGGCTGTAATAATTGGTGCGATGCTCATTTCTCCGCTTATGGGACCAATCATAGGAATGGGACTTGCCATCGGAATCAACGACTTGGAACTACTTAAAAGAGCTGCGAGAAATTTTGGAGTGGCAACATTGATTAGTATATTGACGGCTACTGCCTATTTCCTTCTTACACCATTGAGTGAGGCACAGTCAGAACTGTTGGCGAGGACATCGCCAACCATCTATGACGTCTTTATAGCCACATGCGGAGGTGCTGCGGGTATCATAGCCCTTTGCACTAAGGGAAAAGGCAATGTCATCCCAGGTGTTGCAATAGCCACTGCTCTTATGCCTCCATTGTGCACGGCTGGATATGGAATTGCAACAGGTCATCCACTTTACTTCCTTGGTGCCATATATCTCTTTTTCATAAATACGGTATTCATCAGTTTCGCAACATTCGTAGGTGTGAGATTGATGAAATTCCAAAGAAAGGAATTCATATCCGTAGAGACAGAAAAGACATCAAAGAGAGTGATGCTTTCAATAGTCGTCCTGACTTGTATTCCAGCCGTTCTTATGACTGTCAGTATTGTTAGGAAAAGCATATTTGAAACCAACCTGTCAAAATTCATAAAGGCAGAACTGGCTCAGAGTGGAACACAAATATTGTCCAATTCTGTCGATGAGGCAACGAACACGCTTAGCATTGTAGCTGTTGGCAAGGAAATAAGCAAGAGCAAACAGAAAGAGGCTGGTTCGAGGCTTGGATTTTACGGACTCGCTGATTATAAGCTGAATGTTATTCAGGGTGAAATGTCAGACAGTGTCATGCAAGAATTCAGCAGGAAATCCAGAAAGGACATCTCACAAGGAGATAACGACCAGAAACTGATTGAGTTCTCAAGTCAGGTCACATCATTAAAAACCCAACTTGAGCATTACACTCGCTATGAGCGGATAGGAGCTGATGTCAGAGGTGAAGTTTCTATCCTGTTTCCGAAAGTAAAATCAATTGCTTTGTCTCCAGTAGTTGAAAATATGCGTGACACCGTTGCAACTAAACGATATGTATCAGCTATTGTACATACAGAAAACAATAGAAGATTGTCAGTTGAGGAGGTGGAAAGACTTAGCACGTGGTTGAAGGAACGCGTCTCAGCAGACTCTCTTGTAGTAGTACCAATATACTGACAACCGGTTAATTTGTCAACTCGTTGACTGATAGCATGTCGAAGACATGCAAAACTTATGTGAAAATGTCTTATAAATGCATTTCGTATGCCCAAAAAAGATTAATTAAGAAGGTCATGCATTGTATTATTGGATATTTTTGCCTAACTTTGCTTATGTCATAAATTGCGATTGATTAAATACTTATATTTAATTAATATCGCATTATAGTAAACATTATAAAAGAAAGGAGATTATTATGACAGAGAAAAAGCAAATCTATCGTTGTTCTGCTTGTGGCAACATAGTTGAAGTCGTTAATGAAGGATTTGGCACACTCGTTTGCTGTGGCAAACCTATGGTACACCTCGAGGGAAACACAGAAGATGCAGCTACAGAGAAGCATATTCCGGTTGTAGAAAAAATTGATGGTGGATATGTCGTAACTGTAGGCAGTATTGAACATCCAATGGTGGAGAACCATTACATTCAATGGATAGAATTGGTTACACCAACGACAATTATGAGAAAGCATCTCAATGCTGGTGATGAACCAACGGCAGTTTTCATGACAAATGAGAAAGCGTTATGTGCAAGAGAGTATTGCAATCTTCATGGACTCTGGAAGAAAGGTATGTAGATAATTGACAATTGTCATGATTATTTTTATCATCTCATAATCAGACATTCACTTTTCAGCAGCTGCGTGTCCCCAATAGAGATCGTAGCTGCTGTTATTGTATTGTTTCTGAAATACTAATATGTTTTAAAAATCAACTTTTTTTTTATATTTGTTTGGGAAATACAATTAAAATAATTAACTTTAGCCTCGCATTTCTATATTAGCAGAACTTAAACCTACGAAAACAATTTATTAACACTTTAAATCTATATTCTATTATGAGGGTATATCAGACAAACGAAATTAAAAACATTGCATTGCTTGGCAGTGCGGGTTCAGGCAAGACAACTCTTGCCGAAAGTATGCTTTTTGAAGCTGGTGTTATCAAACGTCGGGGGTCTATTGAGGCAAAGAATACCGTAAGCGATTATTTCCCAGTAGAGCAGGAATATGGCTATTCTGTCTTCTCAACAGTATTCCATGTAGAATGGAACGGAAAGAAATTAAACGTTATTGACTGTCCTGGTTCTGACGACTTTGTTGGTGGCGCAATAACGGCTCTCAATGTCACTGATCAGGCTGTTATTCTCATCAATGGTCAGTATGGTCCTGAAGTCGGAACACAGAACAATTTCAGATATACGGAAAAATTGCATAAACCTGTAATATTCCTTGTCAACCAACTTGACAGTGACAAGTGTGATTTCGATACACTTATCACAAATATGAAGGAAATATATGGAAGCAAATGTGTTCAGATTCAATATCCTATCCAGACTGGTCCTGGATTTAATTCTTTGATTGATGTGCTTCTTATGAAGAAATATTCATGGAAACCAGAAGGAGGCGCACCTATCATAGAAGAAATTCCAGAAGAAGAGAAGGAAAAAGCCATGGAGCTTCACAAGATTCTTGTAGAAGCAGCAGCTGAGAATGATGAAACATTGATGGAGAAATTCTTCGAGGAAGAGTCTCTTTCAGAGGATGAACTCAGGGAAGGTATCAGAAAGGGACTTGTAACACGTTCCATATTCCCCGTATTCTGTGTATGCGCAGGAAAGGATATGGGTGTAAGGAGACTTATGGAATTCTTGGGCAATGTAGTACCATTCGTAAGCGAGATGCCTAAGATTCACAATACTCGAGGAGAAGAGGTAGAGCCAGACCAGAATGGTTCGGAGTCCGTATATTTCTTCAAGACCGGAATGGAACCGCATATTGGAGAAGTGTCATATTTTAAGGTTATGAGTGGATGTATCAAACCAGGAGATGACCTTTCAAATGCAGACAGAGGAAGCAAAGAGAGGATAAGCCAGATATACGCATGTGCTGGCTCTAACCGAATTCCAGTTGACCAGCTTAATGCAGGCGATATCGGATGTACAGTTAAACTTAAAGATGTAAAGACAGGAAATACCCTCAATGACAAGACTGTTGACCAGAAGTTTGACTTTATAAAATATCCAAACTCAAAATACTCTCGTGCCATCAAGGCAGTCAATGAGGGTGAGACAGAAAAACTTATGGCTTCTCTTATAAAGATGAGGCAGGAAGACCCAACATGGGTTGTTGAACAGAGCAAGGAACTGCATCAGACAATAATCCACGGACAAGGTGAGTTCCACCTTAGAACATTGAAATGGCGTCTTGAGAACAATGAGAAGATAATGGTGAAATTTGAGGAACCAAAGATACCATACAGAGAGACCATCACCAAGACTGCAAGGGCTGATTATAGGCACAAGAAACAGTCTGGTGGAGCCGGACAGTTCGGAGAGGTTCATCTCATAGTGGAGCCATACGCAGAAGGAATGCCAGATCCAGTTTCATACAAGTTCAATGGTCAAGAGTTCAAGATGAATATCAAAGGACGCGAGGAAGTAGATCTCGAATGGGGTGGAAAGCTTGTTTTCATCAACTCTGTTGTTGGTGGAGCCATTGACACTCGTTTCATGCCAGCAATCCTCAAGGGAATAATGGAAAGGATGGAAAGTGGTCCACTTACAGGAAGCTATGCCCGTGATGTTCGCGTTATTGTTTATGACGGCAAGATGCACCCTGTTGACTCAAACGAATTGTCGTTCATGCTTGCTGCCCGCCATGCCTTTGCTGATGCCTTCAAGGTTGCAGGACCTAAGATACTTGAGCCTATCTATGACTTGGAGGTTTATGTGCCAGCAGACTATATGGGCGATGTAATGAGTGATTTGCAGGGTCGCAGGGCAATGATTATGGGTATGGATTCTGAGGCTGGCTATCAGAAACTAAGTGCCAAAATACCATTGAAGGAGTTGAGCAACTACTCAATATCTCTAAGTTCTCTTACTGGTGGCAGGGCTTCCTTCACTACCAAGTTTGCAAGTTATGAACTTGTTCCTAACGACATTCAAAACAAACTGATTGCTGAACACGAGGCTGAGTTGTCCGAAGAGGATTAGAATCTCATCTGCTCCCACTCCCTTTAATGGGAGGGGGAGCTTTTTAGGCATATAATCAGAGTCATTTGGGAAATCACTTTGAGTAAGGTAATCTAATGGACTTAAAGACTGTTGCCATCCTTTTCATTGCCGCCCTTTATTGTGGATGTGGCAATGGAGATTATAGAACCATGAAATCTATTCTTCCAATCAATGTGACACTTCAAGAGGGTGATGTCATATTTCGCAAGGGAACAGGAATGGCAAGCAGGGTTGTTACGACTGCCGATAATGATGGAGTATATTCACATGTTGGCATTGTCGTCAGAAAAGGAAATGCTTTAATGGTCGTGCATGCTGTACCAGACGAGCATGACTTTGATGGAGATGTTGACCGCGTTAAACTGGACAGTCTTGATAGGTTCTACTCAGAATCATATGCATCACGGGGTGAGATAATGAGGCATGGTGACTCTATTGCAGCCTCGATGGCAGCAAGAAAGGCTCTTGAAGTATATGAAAGGGGAACATTGTTTGATAATGATTATGACGATGAAGACACCTCAAGACTGTGTTGCACTGAATTGATAAAGTTCGTTTATGCTTCAACAGGTCATCCGCTTGATGATGTAAACAAACATACTATGAAGGTTTTGAATATTACAACAAATTGTTCATTTCCTTCAGATTTGCAAAGAAGTAAATACCTGAGAACAATAACTTTATTTTAACCTGTTAAATTATTATTATCATGAAAAAACTACTTTCAATTTCCGTTTTTAGTTTTATGGCATTCTTCATGTTCTCTTGTGGAGGAGGCAGCACGCCAAAGGCGGTGGCTGAGCAAGCCGTGAAATGCATTCAGTCACAAGATTATAAGGGTTATATCGACCTAACCAATCTTAATGACAATGAGAATATGACAAGTGAAGAGAAAGAAAAGAGTAAAGAACAGCTTGCACTCCTTTTGGAAGATAAAGGCAAGAAGGAATATGACAGGAAACAGGGAATTAAAGACTATGAGATAAATGACGAGACGATAGATGGAGATAAAGCGACCGTCAAAGTCAAAATTATCTATGGCAATGGAGAGGAAAAAGAGGAAACTATGAGCCTCGTCAAGAATAAGGATGGTAAGTGGAGAATTCCACTTAACAAATAAAACGGTTTTCGCAAGGAAATGATTTTGCGAACTTTGGTAAATAAAAATATGGGCAGATAGAGGAATTGCGGTATGCAATGTTCTATCTGCCCATATTGCTGTTTGCTATTGTTATTTAGAATGGTAAATCGTCAACGCTGTTTTCTTCCTGAGCAGGCGGGAATGGTGCCTGTTCCGGTTGCGATGGTGCTGCTGCCTGAACTGGTGCTGCTGCCTGAGCAGCTGCAACGTCAATATGCTGTACATTCCAGGCTCTGATGCTATTATACCATCTTCCCTGATACTCATGAGCGTCAATATCGAATGAAACGGTTATCTCATCGCCTGCCTTTATGTTGAATTGTGCGATGCGGTCGCCACCGAATACGTTGAACACAATTTTTCTTGGATATTGGTCATGTGTCTCCAAGACGTAATCTTGAGTTTTCCATTCACCACGTGCCGAGACACCGCTACGCTCAGGCAGAACTGCTATAATCTTTCCTTGTAATTCCATAATCTTTATATAATTAAATATGTAGAGTCTTCATGATTTTTCAATTCGTTTGCGAAATTACGAAAAATGTAGAGAATTCAAAAACTTTTGCTACATTTTTTTTGCCATACAGAATGTATTTTGTATTTTTGTACGTTGAAATAGGTGGAGTCAGGCTATATTATGTATCTTGTTTTAATCCACCATTATTTATCTGAAACAAATATAATAAATAAATTCTGTACTAATGAGGTTTAATGTTTCAAGTTCGGCTTTAAGCAGCCGTCTTATTTCTTTATCAAAAGTCATAAACGCCAAGAATACAATGGCCATTCTTGACAGTTTTCTTTTTGAGGTTCATAATGGACAAATTGTGATTACTGCGTCTGACAGTGAGAATACAATGAATACTGTATTGCCACTTGAGAATTGTGAAGGTGAAGGCGATTTCACAGTCAGCGCTCATACAGTCATTGATGCAGTGAAAGAGTTGCCAGAACAGCCTTTGAATATTGAAGTAAATATGGATGAGAGCAAGATTTACATCTCATATCAGAATGGCAAATACAATTTCCCTATACAAGGTGCGGAGGAATATCCGCGCATGCAGGGCTTTACAGGCAATGTGACAGTTGTGAATATTGATTCCTCAATGGTTAATGAGTGTATCACAAGGTCGCTTTTCGCTACAGCCTCAGATGAGTTGCGACCAGTCATGAATGGCGTATATTTTGATTTCACCCCAGACGCTCTTGCCATTGTGGCAAGCGATGGCCACAAATTGGTGCGCAATATGCTCCTGTCTATTAAGAGTGAGACACCCTCTGCTTTTATCCTTCCAAAGAAACCGGCAAACCTTCTAAAGAATGTTCTTGGCAAAGATGGTGGTGACATGGAAATCAAGTTTGACGAAAGGATGGCAGAGATTAGATATTCTGACGGCTGTCTCTCATGCAGGCTTATAGAAGGAAGGTATCCAAATTATGGCAGTGTGATTCCTCAGAACAATCCGAACCAGCTTACCGTTGATAGGAAATCCTTGCTGGGTGGTCTCCGTCGCGTGTTGCCATTCGCCAGCGAGAGCAGCGAGCTTATAAAATTACATATTGAGGATGGTAGGCTTGAGCTGTCGGCAGAGGATATAGATTTTGCTACCAATGCTGTCGAGAATATCACATGCTCATATATTGGGATGCCGATGAATATTGGTTTCAAAGGTTCAAGCCTTGTTGACATCCTTAATAACATATCTGGTGACGATGTCGTATTGGAACTTGCAGACCCTTCGAGAGCAGGACTCGTTCTTCCGGCAGAGCAACCAGAAAATCAGAATGTTTTGATGCTCCTTATGCCTATGTTGCTTAATGACTGATTACGTTAATTTGTCTATAGCATATGAAACTAAATCTTAATAAACCTCTCGTGGTATTTGACTTGGAGACAACAGGTCTTGATGTCGTTAAAGACAGGATTATACAGATATCGTATATCAAGGTAATGCCAGACGGGTCAGAGAGCAGGGGAAACCATCTTGTCAATCCTGGCGTACATATAGCAAAGGAAATTACAGAACTGACAAGCATTTCAGATGAGGATGTCGCAGATTCTCCAACATTCAAGGAACTTGCACCCTCATTGAGGGATTGTTTTGAGAATTGTGATTTTGCCGGATTCAATTCCAACCATTTCGACATACCGATGCTGGCAGAGGAATTTCTAAGGGCTGGTATAGATTTCAATTTCAACAATTGCCGCCTTATAGATGTTCAGACAATATTCCACAAGATGGAGCGTCGCAATCTTTCAGCTGCATACAAATTCTATACAGGAAGAAAGATGGAAGATGATTTCAAGGCACATCTTGCAGATCAGGATACGGAAGCCACATATCTTGTCCTGCAAGGTCAACTCGACAGATATGCCCCTGGAATGCAAGAGGAGCCAGACCGCGTACTGCATAATGATATGGATGAGCTTGCTGCTTTTTCAAAGAACAACAACAATGTGGATTTTGCCGGACGTATTGTTTGGAAGCAGGATGTTGACTATAAAGGCAATCTGTTGTATGATGAGGATGGCAACCCAAGAATGCGCGAGGCATTTAATTTTGGTAAACATAAAGGCGAATTTGTTTCTGATGTGCTCAGACGTGACCCAGGTTTTATAAGCTGGATGATGGCAGGAGATTTTCCATATAATACGAAACAGGTGCTTACACGTATAAGAATGAGGGAAAAATTCACAGTTAAGAACTGATAGGCATGGATTCAGATAGTTGACTGAGTCTGAAGGGTTTCCTTTTTAACTGTCACTCCGTGTGAGCTTTTATAATCTCTGGAATATTTATAGCCTGCCATGTTTTTCGGGCAGGCTTTCGTATGATAACGTGTCTTTATAATATTATAAATAATGTCAATACTAAAAGGTAAAAGAATAGTTCTTGGTATTACTGGCAGTATAGCAGCTTACAAGTCTTGTCTTATAATAAGGGAATTGAAAAAGAGAGGAGCTGAGGTACAGGTCGTTATAACTCCAGCAGGCAAGGAGTTTATAACGCCAATAACACTCTCGGCACTTAGTCAGAATCCTGTTATAAGCGATTTCTTCTCGCAGAGAGATGGAACATGGCACTCACATGTGTCACTTGGATTGTGGGCAGACCTCATGCTGATTGCGCCATGTACAGCGTCCACCCTTGGAAAGATGGCAAAAGGCATAGCAGACAATATGCTTGTTACGACGTATCTTTCCATGAAAGCTCCTGTCTTTGTGGCTCCGGCAATGGATCTTGACATGTATTGTCATCCAACGACAAAGGAAAACCTTGATAAGTTAAAAACATTTGGTAACATTATTATAGAGCCAGAGTCAGGCTTCTTGGCAAGTGGTTTGGAGGGAAAAGGCAGGATGCAAGAACCAGTGGAAATAATCCGGAGTATTGAGGATTATTTTCTCTGTCACACTAATAGCGAGTTGAAGGGCAAGAAAATTCTTGTTACAGCTGGTCCGACATACGAAAAGATAGATCCTGTAAGATATATAGGCAACTATTCAAGTGGAAAGATGGGTTTTGCCATTGCAGAATCGTGTGCGGCAAGAGGAGCAGAGGTGGTCCTTGTTGCTGGTCCAGTATCCCTCACTTGTTCAGATGGCATCAGAAGGATAAATGTTGAGAGTTGCCAGCAAATGTACGAGACAACTATAAATGAATTCCCTTCATGTGATGCTGCAATCCTATGTGCTGCCGTTGCAGATTTCCGTCCCGACTTTGTTTCCAATAAAAAGATAAAGAGAGAGAAAGATAAACTATGTTTAGAACTTGTACCTACAACTGACATAGCTGCTGCATTGGGTGAAAAGAAAAAGGATGGACAGATTCTTGTTGCATTTGCACTTGAGACAGACAACGAGGAACAGAATGCTATATCAAAGATGAGGCGCAAAAATGCCGATTTCATAGTTCTTAATTCTACAAGGAATCCTGGCACTACATTCAGGAGTGATGATAATAGAATAGTAATTATTTCTGAACCAGGGAAGAAAGTCTATCCCAAAAAGCCAAAGACAGAAGTCGCAAATGATATTGTAGATGAACTTGCAGCAAGAATGAATCATCAACCTTAATGCTTATGAGACGTTTCCTTTTATTAATACTTACACTAATCCTGATGTCAGGCATTACCTTACAGGCTGTCGCTCAGGAGCTATTTGCTAAAGTTACCATAAACCACAACCAGATTCAAGGTACAGATGTTTCTGTATTCGAGAATCTTCAGCAGACTTTGGAACAGTTTATTAATGACCGTCAATGGACAAACTTGCAATTCCAAAAGAATGAGCGTATTGTATGTAATTTCAACATTACAGTGACCAAATACGATCCATCGTCAAATGTTTTCACGTGCAATGCTCTTATACAGGCAAACAGACCTGTATATAATTCAGCATATACATCAACGCTTTATAACAACAAGGACAATGACTTTAATTTTGAATTTGCCCAGTTTGACCAGCTTGAGTATAATGATGAGATAATAGACAATCAGCTGACGGCATTGATAGCATATTATGCATATCTTATCATAGGACTTGACCTTGACAGTTTTTCTCCCATGGGAGGTGAGGATATTTTGCAGTTGTGCATGAATCTTACAAATAATGCTCAAAATCTAAATTACTCGGGTTGGAAAGCTTTTGACAACAGTAGAAACAGATTTGCCATTATCAATGACTACCTTGACGGTGGCATGCGTCCATTCAGACAATTGCAGTATGATTATTATCGCACAGGTCTTGACGAGATGGCAAATAATGCTGATAGAGGCAGGACAAATATAACTACTGCCATTGAAAATGATTTGAAGAAATGTCATGAGGACAAGCCATTAAGCTCACTGCCACAAATATGGACTGATTATAAGAAAGATGAGCTTTCGAATATTTACAAAGGTAAAGGCACACAAAAAGAAAAAGAAACAGTATATGAGATACTTTTCAGTATCAATGCCTCGCAAAACTCTTCATGGGAAAAGATAAAACAATAGCAATAAGACTATGCTGACCCACTTGTATATAAAGAATTATGCTCTTATAGACCTTCTTGAGATGGACTTTCAGAAAGGTTTCTCTGTCATCACTGGTGAGACAGGAGCTGGAAAAAGTATCATTCTTGGTGCTATCAGCCTGATACTCGGTCAAAGGGCAGAACAGCGTATTATAAAGAATACAGATGATAAATGTATTATTGAAGCGTGGTTTACACTTGACAATTCTGGTCTTGAACACTTTTTCAAGGAGCACGATATAGATTATGACTCAAAGGAATGTATTCTCAGAAGAGAACTTACTGCCAGTGGGAAATCAAGGGCATTTATAAACGACATCCCTGTTCCGCTTTCAGTAATGAAATATGTAAGCGAGAAGTTGGTTGATATACATTCACAACATCAGAACCTCCTGTTGCAGAAAGAGGACTTTCAACTCATGGTTGTTGATGTCATGGCAGACAATGGGGAGTTGATATCTGAATACAGAAACCAGTATGAACAGCTCTTGTCAAAGCGCAATATGCTTGATGAAAAGAGAGCACTCATAGAACAGAACCGTAATGAAGAGGATTTTATCCGTTTCAGATATCAGGAGTTGGCAGACGCTCATTTGTGTGATGGCGAGCAGGAGGAACTGGAAAGAGAACAGAACACACTTGAGCATGCGGAAGACATCAAGTCGGCTCTTTGTGATACTGATAAGTTTCTTAATAATGACGAATGTGGCATCGTCCCTCAAGCTAAAAGGGCTGTTAGCATTTTGAGGCAAATAGAGAATGTTTATCCTTCTGTGACTACTATGGCAGACAGGCTTGAGAGTGTTTATATAGAACTTAAAGACCTTGCTCTTGAAGTCTGTTCCATGACAGAAGACATAGAGTATGACCCACGCAGACTTGAAACGATTACCGCTCGTCTTGATACATTATATACTCTTCTCTCAAAATTCAAGGTCAATGATGTCAAGGAACTAATCTCAGTCAAAGACAGTTTAGAGGAAAGGCTTCAGGCTATGGATAATAGTGATGAGGACATAGCCATCCTCGTTAAGGAAGTTGAGGATTCTGAGAAGGCATGCATGGTGTTAGCTCACAAATTGTCTGAAAGAAGACGCAAGGCATCTGTCGAAATAGAGAGGCAGATACTGCAAAGCCTTGTCCCTCTTGGTATTCCACATGCTCGATTCAATATAGAATTTAAGTCAAAGGAACTGGCGGACAATGGGATTGATAAGGTTCAATATCTATTCAGTGCTAACAGTAGCTCTCCACTTTCACATATTGCTAATGTGGCTTCAGGCGGTGAGGTAGCCAGAGTCATGCTCTCGCTAAAAGCAATGATTAGCAAGGCTGTCAGCCAACCTACGATAATCTTTGATGAAATAGACACGGGAGTGAGTGGTAAGATAGCAAGCAGCATGGCAGCAATGATGAGAGACATGGGCAATCACGATAGGCAGGTGATATCCATAACGCATCTGCCCCAAATTGCCGCTATGGGAGCTGTTCATTACAAAGTCTATAAGGAAGAGAAGGATAACATTACCACTACTCACCTTGTAAAACTCAACGATGACGACAGAGTGAAAGAAATTGCAAATATGCTTTCTGGTGACAATATTACCGAAGCAGCTATTAATAACGCTAAAGAATTGTTAAAATGAAACGTATATTTTTATTGTTATTCCTTATAGTATTATTTCTTAATAATACTTTCGCACAGAGTAGTCAGGTTAAGAAAGCTGCCGATGCAGTGTTCAGCCTTACTACATTCAAGGCAGATGGTTCCATTCTTGCAACAGCAAACGGCGTGTTTGTCACTGCTGACGGAATGGCAGTAAGTCCATGGCTTCCTTTCGTAGGAGCATCAAAAGCTGTTGTGACTGATTCAAAGGGAGGTAAGCATGACGTTGATGCCGTCATAGGTGCCAATGCTATCTATGATGTCGCAAAGTTCAGGGTGAAGGATAAGGTTCCTGCCTCCATTCTGGCAGCTCAGTCAAAAGCTGGTGCAGGAAACAGAGCATGGATAGTGCCTGATAAACGTAGTAATACGCCGAAAAATGTTTATGTGAAAGCGGTTGAGACATTTATGGACAAATACGCTTATTATATTATTGATGCTGAGGTTGACGAGATAATGAATGGATGTCCAGTTACTGATGATTCTGGCAGGTTGCTTGGCATAGTGAATATTTCCGGTTCAGCACCAAGTGTCACTGATATTGCTTATCCGTTTGACTTCAGTGTCAATGCAATGTCCATGACGGATATCACCTTAAGACAGACTGACATCAGAATTGCCTTACCTTCGGAAGAGAAGGATGCACTGTTGGCTCTAATGCTCTCTTCAGACATGAAGGATGCCCATAAGTACGAGGCTACGTTCAATGAGTTCATTGCAAAATTCCCCAAACTCAATGATGGCTATTATGCAGGTGCTGTCCATTATGTCTCAGGTGGAAATTATTCTGATGCCGACAGGCTTATGAAATTGGCAGAAGAGAAGACCGAGGCTAAAGATGAGGCTCATTATAATATGGCGAGAATAATTCTTGCTGCGTTAAGTGGTACTGACGACCCAGCGTCCCTGCCACAGGGATGGACTCTTGACAAAGCGTTGGAAGAGACGGATGTGGCATACTCCATATCTCCACAGCCTATATACAAACAGCTGAAAGCTCAGATATTCTATGCAAGTGGCAAGTATGAGGAGTCGTACAATGAATACATGGCACTTACCAATACAGATTTTGACAATGCAGACCTATATTATCAGGCTATGCAGGCCAAGGCTCAGATGGGAGCTGCCGATGAGGTGTTGATGGAATTGATTGAAAAAGCTATTGAGAAATGTGACACTCCATATACAAGTATAGCCGCTCCGTATTTCCTTGCAAGAGCATTGCAGTATGACAAGATGCAGAACTATAGAAAGGCTATGCTTGATTTCTACAGGTATGAGATACTGATGAACGGTAATGTAGGACATGAGTTCTATTTCTATAGAGGTGAGAGTGAGATGAGGGGCAAGCTATATCAGCAGGCACTCAATGACCTCGCCCATGCCGTGGCACTTGATCCAAAGAACACCATGTACTGGGCGGAACTGGCATCTGCCAATTTGAAAGTCAAAAAGTTCAACGAGGCAATAATTTCCTCGCAGGAATGTTTGAGACTTGACGATAAAGTTTCTGAAGCATATCTTATACTGGGAGTAAGCCTTGCTGAGACAGGTAAGAAGACTGAGGGATTGGAAAATATGCGCAAGGCTCAGGAACTTGGCAACGAACAGGCTGCCTCCTTCATAGAGAAATATAAATAATTCAAGTTTCGCAAGTTAAAACTTGCTCAAAGGAGTTTCCTTGAGCGAAGCGAAAAAACAAGTTGACAAGTCAACAATTAATTTGTTGTTCTGGTCATTGACAAATTCAAACAAGAAGAGTAGCAACTTGTTGACTTGTCAACTCGTTAACAGACAGCATGTCGAAGACATGAGAAACTTGAATTATATCAATGATGGAACAATCGTATTCCTGTGAATGCCATTGCTATACCATATTTGTCGCAGGTATCAATAACATTGTCATCACGAACAGAACCACCTGCCTGTGCTATAAATTCCACACCACTCTTGTGTGCCCTCTCTATGTTGTCACCGAATGGGAAGAATGCATCGCTTCCGAGTGCAACATTTGAATTCTTTGCAATCCATTCTTTTTTCTCCTCCCTTGTAAGGACTTCTGGCTTCTCTTTGAAGAACAATTGCCATGTTCCGTCCCTCAGGACATCATCATAGTCGTCGCTAATATATACATCGATGGTGTTGTCACGGTCTGCCCTTCTTATTTTGTCAATAAAAGGTAGATTCATTACCTTTGGATGCTGACGCAACCACCAGATGTCAGCCTTGTTGCCTGCAAGCCTTGTGCAATGAATGCGACTCTGCTGTCCGGCTCCAATACCTATGGCTTGACCGTCTTTCACATAGCAAACGGAATTGCTTTGTGTGTATTTGAGGGTTATAAGAGCTATCATGAGGTCGCGTTTTGCCTCTTCGGTGAAATTCTTGTTCTTTGTGGGAATGTCATCGAAGAGTTCTGGATTGTTAAGGTCAACCTCATTGCGCCCTTGTTCAAATGTTACGCCAAACACTTCTTTGTGTTCTATATGTGCCGGAACATAATTAGGGTCAATCTTGATAACATTGTAAGTACCTTTTCTCTTCTCTTTAAGAATCTCGAGAGCTTCTGGTGTGTAGCCTGGAGCGATTACTCCGTCGCTTACTTCACGCTTTATGAGTGTTGCAGTTGCCATATCGCAAGTATCGCTGAGAGCAACGAAATCTCCGTAACTGCTCATCCTGTCCGCTCCTCTTGCCCTTGCGTATGCACATGCTATAGGTGAGAGCTCTATCTTAACATCATCTACAAAATAAATTCTTCTAAGCGTATCGTCTAAAGGCAGTCCCACGGCAGCTCCAGCTGGTGATACATGCTTGAAGCTTGCAGCAGCAGGCATACCAGTGGCAACCTTTAGCTCCTTGACAAGTTGCCAGCTGTTTAATGCGTCAAGGAAATTTATATATCCCGGACGTCCATTAAGGACCTCGATAGGCAATTCTCCCTCATTCATATATATACGTGAGGGCTTCTGATTAGGATTACATCCGTACTTTAATGACAGTTCTTTCATGTTTATTGTATGTTGTTGCGTTCCTTGAAAATATATACTACTCTGCAGCTTCGAACTCACGCAGGAATCTCACGTCGTTCTCGGAGAACATACGCAAATCAGCAACCTGGTATTTCAGGTTTGTTATTCGTTCCACTCCCATTCCGAAAGCGTATCCGCTATAAACCTTGCTGTCTATGCCACAAGCGTCAAGTACATTTGGGTCAACCATTCCGCATCCAAGAATCTCAACCCATCCTGTATGTTTGCAGAATCCACATCCTTTGCCTCCACAAATATGGCATGATATATCCATTTCAGCACTTGGTTCCGTGAACGGGAAATAGCTTGGGCGCAGCCTTATCTTCGTCTCGCTGCCGAACATTTCACGTGCGAATGTGAGCAGCACCTGTTTAAGGTCTGTGAAACTGACATTACGGTCAACATACAGACCTTCTACCTGATGGAAGAAACAATGGGCTCTTGCGCTTATAGCCTCATTGCGGTAAACACGTCCAGGACAAAGAATCCTTATAGGAGGTTCATGTGTTTCCATGTAGTGAGCCTGATCGCCTGAGGTGTGGCTCCTTAATAATATGTTCTTTGTGACATCGTTTGGATGCTGTTCAATGAAGAATGTGTCCTGCATGTCACGTGCTGGATGATCTGGGGCGAAATTCAGTTTTGTGAACACATGAAGGTCATCATCTATCTCTGGTCCGTCTGCGAGGACAAATCCCATGTGTGAGAATATGTCAATAATCCTGTTCTTTACTATTGTAAGAGGATGTCTGCTTCCTAATTCAATAGGGTAGGGAGTTCTTGTAAGATCTTCGTCGCAATTTTCATCAACTGTTGTGCTGCAATTCTCTTTTAACTCGTTAATCTTGCTAATGGCGGTCTGCTTCAGCTCGTTAATCTTTATGCCTACAGCTTTTTTCTGTTCTGGGGCAACATTGCGGAAATCACTCATCAGTGTGTTTATCTCACCCTTCTTGCTAAGATATCTCAGTCTTAGCTGTTCTATCTCCTCAGCGTTTGAAGCTGTAAGGGCATTGACTTCCTGAAGTAGTTTCTCTATTTTCTCAAGTAACATCTTTATTGATTTTTATAAATTTAAGTGCAAAGTTAGCGCAAATCGAGTGAAGAACAAAATAAAAGCCTTAGTTTTTTATATTTAATTCAAGTTTCGCAAGTTAAAACTTGCTCAGAGTTAACAAGTTGACAAGTCAACAAGTTATTTGTTGCTCTGGTCATTGACAAATTCAAACAAGAAGAGTAGCAACTTGTTGACTTGTCAACTCGTTAACAGACAGCATGTCGAAGACATGTGAAACTTGAGTATTTAACTTTATTATAGGAAGTGATAAAAGGTTTTTAAAGGAAGACAGAAAGGTTTTAAAGGAAGATTCGAATATGTTTGAAATGGCGATAAGGTTATTAACCATGAGCGGTCGAAAGATGTTTTAGTCATCGTTTGTTTCTGTTCGCCATTTGACGTTTTTATGGGATTCTGTTTCTCACGGCCTGCATGGCCTTTTTGTACTCAGGCCCAGATGTCTTAATTGCCACGTTTAGGTCGATAATCCAATCCTCCAGCTGGAGTTTGAAACAGAACTTTGCGT
>CAMCLD010000017.1 GCA_945875635.1 uncultured Prevotella sp. | reverse complement strand
CTTCCCACGTTCCACCAACGAGCCTGTATTACTGTCCTGCCACCTCTATGCCGCACGCCACAATGCCATAGACAGGTTATTGCATTGCTTGTCGCCAGAACTGTCCGAGAGACCTTCTCTCATCTCATTGGCAGTTACGGCTACATCTTATATGGAAGGTAGCCAACCCTTTATATATAGATGTGCGCCTCGTGGCATACGGACAGGTCCGTGCCCTGCCTCCTCAATTTTTTATAACATTTGAGATTATATTTTTGAATATTCCTGCGGGACAGTGACCTGTCCACCTGTACTTTCTCTTGTACTTTCTCTTACTTTACTCTTGTACTTGTACTTGGGTAACAAGTAACAAAGTAACACTTTATTATGGGGTCATATAATTGAGCGATTAATTTATCAAATATATCTTATCCTTACCATTGTAAGTGCACTTCACGGTGGCACGTCCTGCAACAATCTTGCTCACCTCATACTTTACAGGACCATTTGCGCTTACCTTTATCACCGATTTTTCGCTGAGCGGCGCATAGGTCTGATAGTGGCCTAGGTCTGTATAGCCATTCTGGTTGGTAGAGAACACTGGTTGCTTAGGAATAGCTATCTCCTTACCATCCACCATAATCCTAACTTCCGGAACAGGTGACGGAACGATGGCCGACACTGGCATGTCATTCTTCACAAATCCCAATCCGTAAATATCCACGAGGCCTTCGTTGCCCTTGCCTTCCACTTTGAGATAGATGGCATGCTTGCCTGTGAGACCTTCCACTGCAGGCACAGGCACATTGTAGTAGTACACATCCTTCGAGGCGTTGGCAGGCACATTCACCACGGCAATCTCCTTACCATTCCATGTACTGTTAGTATATGGTCCGTCGAGCATTATACGTATTTTAGCCGCTCCCTTGCCTTTTGAGGCAATGCCAATGCTGAGCTGCGTGTTGTCGCCCTTCTGTGTGCCAGCGAAGGCCTTAATGCCCTTGGTGTCCTGGGCGAGGCCGCCGAAGCCGAAGTATTTGAATCCTACTACACCGCCGTTAGGCACGTCGGCGAGAGTCATGCCGTTGTTCCACACGTCGAAGTTGTCTTGCAGCCAGCGTTGGTCGCTCATATAGCAAGCGTAACCGGCAGAATAATAAGCGTAGGGGGGAAGACCGAAGATATGGAATCCCTCGCTCGTCACCTCAGCTCCAGTGTATTTCATTCCGTCTGAAGCCTCGGCTGTCCACTCGTTGTTCTTAGAATAAGGGTCGTAGGCAGTGATGCGCACCATTCCACCCTTTGCCACAGGCTTCTTATCCCACTCTATCTTTATAGGAGCCACCATGGCTTGGCGTGCAAATCCGAAGCCGCGTGGCGGACGATGATAGAACACATACCACTGGCCGTTGATTTCCTGTATCGAGCCGTGTGTGTTATGGGCGGCGTTCATGCCCACGAGATGCGAGCCATCTTCGTTAGGCACAATACCACGGGAGTCGACGAGAACACCGCCTGAGCGCCATGGGCCGAGAGGAGAGTCGCCGAAAGCATAACGCAGTGCTGAGTTGGTAGAGCCCTGTCCGTATTCCGGTCCGCTATATCCCGAGAACACCATCACATACTTGTTTCCCACTTGGCGAATGCTCGATGCCTCGAAGAAGTTGAAGTCGCCAGGGTTCTGCCCCTTGTATAGAGCCGGATATTGTGTACCCTCGGGGTCACGTATCACGCCGTAACGCTCCGATGCAGGCAGGAAATAGTCGCGTATCTCCGTTCCCGGACGTACACCGTACATGTTGTCTTGGTCGAGCTCGTAGGCAGTGGAATGGCGGAAGCCATAGAACACGTAAGCCCTGTAACCCTTGGCATAGTCGGGGTCCTTTTTGTTTGTAATTTTTTCAACAAATACCGATGGGTCAAAATCTATGAGCGACCCTTCTACACATGCCGTTCCGTCCGCATTGAGGTTTACTGGAGTAAATGGTCCGTCTGGACGGTCGCCCTTGCACACCATTGGCACTCGGCGCCATCCGCGAGAATGCGGGTAGAGCCAATAAGTCTTCTTGCCCGTGGTCTTGTCTACAGTCTCCACGAGGTCAGGAGCAAACATTGTGTCCCACTGTCCGTTGATGAAATAAGAGAAGATAGGGCCCTCGTCGCGCCACTGAGTAAGGTCTTCTACCGGAGCCGACCACATACGGATGTCTGGACCGCAGTAGGCGGTGTAGGTAAGGTCATGTGAGCCAAT
Source organism: uncultured Prevotella sp. (assembly GCA_945875635.1). Classification (GTDB taxonomy): domain Bacteria; phylum Bacteroidota; class Bacteroidia; order Bacteroidales; family Bacteroidaceae; genus Prevotella. The sequence continues at coordinate 41,819 of CAMCLD010000017.1, read as the reverse complement.
GATGTATGCTCTCATCTTTCCCGGATTGTCCGGATCTTCAAACACACGAGGCTCGCCGTCGGGAAGATGTTCCCACAACGGCAGATAAGGGTTTTGGGCTGTAGCCGCTGTCGCCATCAGTGCGAATGCGGCGGTCATAAGTTTTTTAATCATAATATTTTTAGTATTTCAATTTTTTCTTCGTCAATCTTCAATTTTCAATCTTCAACTTTCAATCTTCCATATCTGAACCAGTCGACATCCACATATCCGCCGGTCTTCTTTGTGGAATAGTTGAAGATGGCGAATTTCGAACCCATAAAGAAGCGTCTGTAGTCGAAAATCATTTTATAGTCCTTCAGCAGTGGTGTCCAGTTGTTGCCATCCATACTATAATATAATGTGGCGAGGTCTTTTCCGGGGCGGAAGTCTGCATCGATACGGAAATATACGCTCTTAGGCTTGTTAATCTCTTTGCGGAACACTTCCTTCGTTCTCACATTCGACACACGCTTGTCCTTATCGGTCAGTTCTACGTTCTCCTCGTCAGCCACTACGACCCACTTTTTCCCCTCTTTCAGCACCTTCACCACACCGGCGTCGCCGTTGAAAGCAGAGAATCCGCACACATCGCCGTCTTTCATCTTCTCTATGTCAATCTTCACGCTTGCTGTACAGCATGGTCCTTCCATGCGTTGTGTCATGGTGTTAGGTGCGAGATAAAGATTTTCCACCACTCGTGTGGTCTTAAGGCGCATGTAGCCTGGGCGTTTTGTCAGCGACCATCCTTCAGCCACAGGGTTATGGTTCCATTGCCAGTTGATGTTCAGCATGGATGAGTCAAATTCGTCGCTCGACACTATCTCTCCTCCCGTATATCCCGCCATAGGCTTTCCCATAGTAGTAGGAATCAGTCCGTTCTCGTCACCCAGCATAGGCCATCCGTCTTTCCATGTGCAGGGCATAAGGGTGAGCACGCGTCCACAACCACCACGGTCCTGGAATATCACTCCATACCAGTTGCCCTTTCCGTCGTCCACTATAGTGCCTTGTCCGGCATACGGGAAACCACCGAATTTCGAAAGCAGAATCACCTTTTTCTCGTAAGGTCCCATTATATTGTCTGCACGGTAGCACACCTGTCGCCTTGCGCCTCCACTGGGCCATGAAATCATGATGAGATAATACTTTCCGTTGTGCTTTATGAATCGGCTGCCTTCGAGCAGTCCAGTTTCCGTAGAATCCCGTTCAAACACTTTTCCGGCCAGTCCACCCTCCTTCACTCCGCTGAGGTCTGGGTTAAGTTCCTTCATCTCGCCTGTGCCGTAGAACACGTATGCCCTACCATCGTCGTCGAAGAAGAGGGAGGCATCGTGGAAGTGAGGTGTGCGGTGGGCGAGAGTCCAGCCTTCACGAGGATCTTTTGTAGTGTAAACATATCCCTGCCAGGGGGCCTCGTTTGGCGAGAAATAGAGATAGTAGAGTCCGTCCTTATAGCGGATGGATGTTGCCCACTGTCCGCGACCATACACAGTTCCCTCCTTTAGGTCGTATTTGGGACTGTCGTGAAGCGAGGGGAACACGTAGCTTGCCACGCGCCAGTTCACCAGGTCCTTTGAGTGCATCACAGGAGCACCGGGCATAAGGTGCATTGTGGTCGACACGAGCCAGTAGTCATCGCCAACGCGAATCACGTCGGGATCGGGCACGTCTGCCCACATCATCGGGTTTTGAAATCCGTTTTCTATCTCCATTACCTTCTCGGCAAACCGTCGTCCAATGATGCGGTAGCCTTCGGCAGTGTAATGCAGGAAGTCTTTTGCACAAGGGCAGTCTTTCGACGACACGACATGAGCCGTAGGAATCACCTCCGGCAACTTGTTGATAATAGGATTGTGTGCGGCACATTGTCCTCCTACTTCCTTTCCCACCACTTCTCCTGCCACGAGTGGCACGTCAGCAGCCTTGAGGTTAAGGTCGGCGAGCAGGTTTTCATACACCTTTTTCACCTTCTCTGGCCAGTCCTGCTGTCCGGTATTGGTTTCTCCCTGCAACATGAGAATTCCCTTTATCACTCCGTCTCGTTGAGCAATCTTGGCCAGTTCCACTAGTCGGGCATAAGGGTTGTCGTCATAGTCCTTAGTCATGTTTTTCATCCATTGAGGCTGCTTTTCGAGATACGAGGCATAATTCACCTTGTCAAACAGTTCGATGCCACATCCTCCGATAGCCACATTTATCACTCCTATCCGAATATTTTCGGGAGTCCGTGCCACCATCGAGCGTCCGAAATAGTCGGCAGGGGTGAGTCCCGTATATGGTCGGCATAGAGGCGGCACAGCGCGGTGCCATTGTCCTTTTTTCCATCCTAATTTCTCGTCGTCCATCGACGCCATCGACAAAAATCTTTTGTCCACACCTTCCAGGTCTTGCTGCTCGTAGCGTGCGTTCCCCTCCATGTTCGACTGTCCGAAGCAGAGATAGATATGAAAATTAGGGTCTTGGGCGTGACATGTAAAAGCCACCAGCATAGTCAAAGCGAATACAAATAATCGGTTCATAATTATTGTGTTTTGTAATTAATGTGAGTTTCGTTTTATATACTCAATAAATGTGGTGCAAAGTTAGAGAAAAATTTTCCAAACGCACATTTGTTTTGTAACATAAACATGAATTATTGTTTCATAATTCCTTTTAATGTTTATTTTCACTATTATTTAGGCAAAAAAAATGAATAATTTTTGTTTATACCTGCATATTATACGGTAAAGCTGAAGGAGTCAACCACTCAACGGATAGTCCTCATAAGTCTTGTTCCCTATACGAGAGCAAGACGGGACACAGGTCAGTGTCCTACCCATTTTTCTCAGGCTACGAGCGAGACGAGGCTTTTCTGCAGGACACTGACCTGTCCCCTGTACCGCTAATACCGCTAATACCGCTAAGGCGATAAAATTCTGACTTCACGGAGAGAGTTTAAGGAAAAAAGTATTAACTTTGCCGATGAAACAGAACAATGGATGCCTTATTCACTAAATGAAAATCAGAGACAATATACAATGACACCGACACAAACACTTGCACTCGCCATGATTGACTACAACAATGGCGACCCGAAACGCATACAGCACACGACCAAAGTCCATGCTTACGCATCGATGATAGGCAGAAGTGAAGGATTAGATGAGGAGACGCTGTTTATCCTTGAGAGTGCTGCCCTTGTTCATGACATTGGAATAAGGGCGAGCGAGCAGAAATATGGACATCAGAACGGTAAACTACAAGAGCAAGAAGGGCCTGCTGTAGCACGTGAGATGCTAACACGTCTTGGAGGTTATTCGGAACGGCAGATTGAACGAATCTGTTGGCTTGTAGGCCATCACCACACTTACCATGTATGCGAGGATTTGGACTATCAGATACTCATCGAGGCCGATTTCATAGTCAATCTGTATGAGGACAACGAATCCCCTCATGCCATACGTGCTGTTCGCAAGAACATCTTCCGCACAGGAAGCGGCACAAAAATGCTTGAAACAATGTTTGGTATAAATGAGTAATAGAATGACCAACACTCGCATAGAGGAAGAGAAGACTGTTGTGGAACAGATGATACGCCTGTATTGTCGGAAGCACGAAGGAAACGTCGAACTGTGTCCAAGATGCAGAGAGCTGTTAGACTATGCCCACAGCCGACTTGACAGATGCCGTTACGGCGGACAGAAGCCTACATGCAAGAAATGCCCCATCCACTGCTATCGGCCAGAGATGAAAGAGCGTGTCAGGAGAGTAATGCGTTGGGCAGGCCCCAGGATGATACTCTATTATCCCCTTGCAGCCATCGGACATCTGCTTCGTGAGATGAGTTGTAGAAATAAAGGTTGAAACAAAATATCGCATGAGAGAAATTTACATTCAATATTACACCTCACCATGTGGGGAGCTCATCTTGGCATCTATGGGTAATGAGCTGTGCCTGTGTGACTGGAACGGAATGTCGTGTGCCGAGCGGAACAAGCGCAGAATCAGTAAATACGTGAATGTAGAATTCAGAACAGGGTCTTCCTCTGTCATCGAAAAGACAAAGACGCAGCTTGACGACTATTTTGCCGGCAAGCGCAAAGTGTTCAACATTCCGCTGTGTCCTTTCGGAACTGATTTCCAACTTCAGGTATGGAAATCATTGCTCGACATCCCATACGGAGAAACAAGAAGCTATATGGATATTGCCAGGAATATCGGCAACCCAAAGGGGGTAAGAGCCGTGGCACAAGCCATTGGTGCCAACGGCATAGACATACTTATCCCCTGCCATCGTGTCATTGGTAGCAACCATTCACTGACAGGCTATGCGGGAGGATTGGATAAAAAAGTGTATATGTTGGAACTTGAAAGCAAATCATTTATGAAGCAAGCACTATAGGTCTGCATGCGAAAGATACAAATCCTTCAGTACATGGTAGCCTTTTGCAGCCATCAGCGAGTCCCAGTTGGCAGGCAGTTCTATCCTGACCGTAGAGAATCCGCCGCCTGGCATCGTCTGTACCTTGTTGCGTGAGGAGTCGCCAGTAATGAGAAAGGCTGTGGTGCCCTTCTGCATGGTTGGAACAGTGGTCATGGTTTCACTATTTGTATCATACCACGCAGGTGTAGAGGTTTCTGCTCCATTCTCACTTCTTATGATGTGGCTCAGGTACTGTCTGAAAGAATGTTCTCCGCCATCTTTTCTTCCTCCGGCATTAGCATAATAGTTGGCAAAAGCCCGCTCGTAGGCTGGGCGTCGGGAATTGTCTATCAGTGCATTCTCCAATTGGTCAATCGAAGGATATCCGTCCTTAAGGATATTCGCTACCGGTTCGGTCATCATTACAACACGGTTGGTGAATTGTTTACCACTACCCAATGCAAACTGGCACCGTTCAGATATATCCCATGCCATGAGCTGCATCACACGTACCGGGTCAATTGTAGAGGGTGCCATATTATTACCCCACAATAAGGCAGAAGTCAATGTAACAGTATTATCATTGATGTTGTAGCCTCTTTGTTCCTGCCACGACTGCCATCCTATGCGACGGCAGGCTTCCTCATCCTCTACCAAGCACCACGGCTGCAGATACCCGAATGTACCCATGCGGTTCTGTCCAACATAATAGCCTGCAAGGTTCATCAAGGCAAGTGACAAGAATCGGCTCAATGACATGTTGGCCTGCGAGTTGATTTCCCCCTGGTCGCAACTGATTCCTAACTGCCGAGCCACAGGACCATTAAGCCAAGCATAGGGAATCCAAGCATGGGTGCTGCCCAGGGTGCGACGAAAATCACCACCTCCCAAAGCCTTGGTGATGGCAATGAGGATAGGCATATATTCAGGCTTGCAACCTGCCATGCAAGCATTCACCGCCACATGCCATGTAGTTGTGTTGCGAAAGGCCTGTGGTAACACGGCGATGGTCTCATTCCAAGGAGAAGAAGTTTACGGTAAGTAATGGAAAGGCATACCCTGGTGTTACCATTAGAATGGTGATGGGTATAGAAGGTGCAAAGGAACAGCAAAATCCGAAAGAGCTAAAGATTATATACTACAGTCTCGTATTTGCCAACTATAGTAACTAACTCAAGTTTCGCAAGTAGTAAAAAGAAGGCCTCCTATTTACTGCTTGCGAAACTTGAGTTTAGTGATGATAAAAAAAGCGACTCTACAATTTTCTGAATTCCTCAAGGATGCGTTCTGCAATAGCCTTGAACTCGTCGTCTGCAAGTTTCAACTTTGGCTTGCGGAAATCAGCATCTGACTCGCTGTTCATTGGGAGCAGATGTATGTGCGCATGAGGAACTTCCAGTCCAAGGACTATCTGTGCCACTTTCTTGCACGGAAAGGCATTGCGCAGAGCTGTTGCCACCTTCTTTGCAAAAATCTGGAAGGAAGCGAGCTCTTCGTCGTCCATGTCAAATATATAATCTACCTCTCGCCTTGGTATTACGAGAGTATGTCCCTTTGCCACGGGATTTATATCAAGGAAGGCATAGAACCTGTCATCCTCGGCACATTTATAACTTGGTATCTCCCCTGCGGCTATTTTGCTGAATATATCCATGACATCAGTCATTAAAGTTAAACCATCAGATTGATATGTTGTCGATACGGAGTTTCACGGTACCTCTTGGTATCTTTATCTCAACGACATCTCCTACCTTCTTGTTAAGCAGTCCCTGAGCTATAGGTGTCTTTATGGAGATTTTTCCTTCCCTTAGGTTAGCCTCGCTCTCACTGACTATGGTATAGTTCATCTTGGCATTTGTTGCCATATTGGTCATTTCAACCTTTGACATTATCTGAACAGCGTCAGTTCCAAGTCTTGACATATCCACAATCTTAGCCTCTGCTATTGTCAGCTTCAGCTTGTTGATTTTAGCTTCAAGATGAGCCTGTGCCTCCTTGGCTGCATCATATTCAGAGTTCTCGCTAAGGTCACCCTTGTCACGGGCCTCAGCAATAGCTGCCGATGCTTTCGGACGTTCTACGGATTCCAAACGTTTTAGTTCAGCCACGAGATTGTCGTAGCCTTCTTGTGACATATAAGCCATGATAATAATGATTAATTTATTATTTTGTTTTTCGTTTATACTATACAAAAAAGAGATGAATTCCAACGCTTCCTGTTGGAATTCAACGCTTCCTGTTGTATTTATCATTCTTAACTTAAGTTCCGCATGTCTCCGACATGCTGTCAGATGACGAGTTGACAAGTTGTTAGTTTTTCTAATTTTGCCAAACTCAAACAAGAAGAGTAGCAACTTGTTGACTTGTCAACTTGTTAACTTAGAGCAAGTTTTTTACTTGCGAAACTTGAATTCTTAATATATGATATGCATCGCTATGGCATACCAATTAATGCGTTGCATCTATGCCATGTAAGCATATTGTCGGGTACAAAGGTAGCAATAATTTTCCAATCTCCAAACTTTTGGGATGGAAAAAGTTGCATATTGCGAATTAATTTAATAATTTTGCAAAATATTTAGGTCTCTAATGCATCTCATTCAATTATGCTCTCTGAAAAAGACAGGAAAGATATTATCTCATTGATAAAGAAGCAAGTCGTACCGGCTATTGGCTGCACAGAGCCAATGGCTGTTGCTTTGTGTGTGGCAAAAGCCCGTAAGGCACTTGGGTGTATGCCTGACTCCATAGACATAAGACTCAGCGCAAATATTCTGAAGAACGCCATGGGCGTTGGAATACCAGGAACTGGATTGATTGGACTTCCCATTGCCGTAGCTCTTGGAGCCATCATCGGTGAGCCAGAGGCAGGGCTCGAGGTACTACGGTCTTGCGACAAGAATTCTGTGGAGCAAGGCAAGAAATTCATTGCAGAAGACAGGATAACTATTTCACTTGAAACTGACGACGAGGACAAATTGTTCATCAATGTCATTTGCAAGGCAGACGGGCACGAGGCAGAAGCGAGAATAAAGGGAGAGCATACACATTTTGTATATCTGAGGAGAGACCATGAAGTGATGATTTCGTGTGAAGCCAAGGAGAAAGGAACAGACGATGGACATTGCGTCAGCCTTACACTTGCCAAAGTATATGAGTTTGCCACGACTACCGACATTGAGGAGTTAAGGTTTATCCTTGAAGCGAGGAAGCTGAATGAGTCTGCTGCCGAGAAAGGTCTTCAGGACAATTACGGTCACCAGCTGGGAAAGACATTGTGCTCCCCACTTGGAAAAGGCATAATGGGAGACTCCATCTTTGCCGAAATTCTCTCAAGGACAAGCTGTGCATGTGATGCAAGAATGGCAGGTGCCATGATACCGGTGATGAGCAACAGCGGAAGTGGAAACCAAGGAATATGCACCACGATGCCAGTAGTAGTCTTCGCAGAGGAGAACCACAATACAGAAGAGGAGCTTATAAGAGCACTCATCATGAGCAATCTGACAGCTATATACATAAAGCAGAATCTTGGCACCCTGTCAGCTCTATGCGGATGTGTCGTAGCATCGACAGGCAGTTCGTGCGGAATAACATATCTTATGGGTGGCAACTACGAGCAGGTGAGCTATTCTGTAAAAAATATGATAGCCAACCTGACAGGCATGATTTGCGACGGAGCCAAGCCAAGCTGTGCCCTTAAACTCACAACGGGAGTTGGTACAGCTGTGATGAGTGCCATGCTTGCCATGCAACACAAGTACGTGACCTCATGCGAGGGAATAATCGACGATGATGTTGACCAAAGCATTCGCAACCTTACCGCCATAGGCAGCAAGGGCATGGATGCCACGGACAGGTTTGTCCTTGACATCATGACAAGCAAAAGCAATTGACACTTCATGGATTTCAAGAAAAACAATTAATTCACACAAATCCTGCATTAAAGAATATCCATGCAGGGTTTATAACACTAAAATAATATGACAAACAGAAAAGAAGCCGTTTTACAAGGAAGCATGTGGCTGTTAAAGAAGACAAGGCTACTGGTGCTTGCCATGAGCGTACTGATTAGTACTGTGGCTGTGGCACAAGGAACACCTGTTCGATTCTCCGTACAGCAGAAACAGGTTTCACCAACTGAGGTGGATGTAGTATTCTCTGCAAAGATTGACAAGGGATGGCATGTCTATTCAACAGGGCTGCCAGACGATGGTCCTGTCCCAGCCACTATCACCATCGAGAAAAAGGAAGGTGCACAGCCTGTCGGCAAACTAACTCCACAGGGACACGAGGTCAACACTTACGATGAAATGTTTGGCATGAAACTGCGTTTCTTTGAGAACAGTGTGAGGTTTGTGCAAAAATTCAAAATTACAGGCAAGACATATAATATAAAAGGTTACTTGCAGTATGGTGCCTGCAATGACGAGATGTGCCTTCCACCTACTCAGGTTGAATTCAACTATTCAGGCAAAGGTCCGGAGGATGCTCCTGTGGCAAAAGAAGAAGAAGAGGCTGTGAAAGAGGAGGTGCCAGAGACAAAGGCAACAGCCGACAGCATGAAGACAGACAGTTCAAAGACCGCAAGTGTCACCATTGCTTCTCCTACGTCAGGTGAAAATCTATGGAAGCCTGTCATAAAAGAGCTTGATGCCCTTAACGATGGAACGACCAACACAGACAACTCACTATGGTATATCTTCATAATGGGTATCCTCGGTGGACTCGTGGCATTATTCACTCCTTGTGTATGGCCTATAATACCTATGACCGTAAGTTTCTTCCTGAAGCGTGCAAAAGGAAAGAGCCAGGGTATCAAGGATGCTGTCACTTATGGAATATCCATTGTAGTGATATACCTTGGACTCGGACTTGCCATAACAGCCATATTCGGTGCGAACTCACTCAACTCGCTTGCTACAAACGCATATTTCAACATACTGTTCTGCCTGTTGCTCATAGTGTTTGCACTGTCTTTCTTTGGATGGTTTGAGATATCACTTCCATCAAGCTGGGCAAACAAGGTTGACGCAAAAGCATCCAACACGAGCGGACTGATTTCCATATTCCTTATGGCATTCACCCTCGCCCTCGTATCATTCTCATGCACAGGTCCTATCATTGGCTTCCTGCTTGTTGACTTTGCCACATCAGGAAACATCGTAGCACCAGCTGTGGGAATGTTGGGATTCGCCATAGCTCTCGCTCTGCCATTCACTCTCTTTGCAATGTTCCCATCATGGTTAAAACAAGCTCCGAAATCAGGTTCATGGATGAATACCATAAAGATTGTATTGGGATTCATAGAACTTGCCTTCGCATGCAAATTCTTCTCTGTAGCCGATCTTGCCTACGGATGGCACCTACTGGACAGGGAGGTATTCCTGTCATTGTGGATTGCCATTTTCGGAGGACTTGGACTATACCTGCTTGGCATACTGCGTTTCCAGAGCGACGGCGATACACATAAAGCCATGCCAGTGCCTTGCATCCTGCTTGGACTGACCAGCTTGTCCTTCACCATATATATGATACCTGGACTGTGGGGAGCTCCTTGCAAGGCAGTATCTGCATTCTCATCACCTATGAACACTCAGGACTTCAATCTTAACAAGGCACAGGAGGTGCATCCGGCATTCACATCATACGAGGAAGGAATGGAAGCTGCCGCCAAGATGGGAAAACCTGTACTTATTGACTTTACCGGTTTCGGATGTGTCAATTGTCGTAAGATGGAAGCTGCCGTCTGGACAGACCCACAGGTTGCCGAGAAACTTACAAAAGATTATGTATTAATATCTCTGTATGTTGACGACAAGACTCCATTGCCTGAACCTGTTGAAGTGGTTAAGCCTGACGGAACGAAACGAACACTGAGAACTGTAGGCGACAAATGGAGTCACCTTGAGGAGACGAAATTCGGTTTCTTGGCACAGCCATTCTATGTAACGGTTGACAATGAGGGCAATCCTCTGTCTGGTTCTTTCGTATATAAGGAAGACATACCTGGTTATATGGAGTTTCTAGAAAAGGGACTTGAGAACTATAGAAACAGATAAACTAAGCATTGCTTAATATTACGGCTACAAAGTACAGGGACATCAGCAACAGAGCTGTCATCCCTGTACTTTTTTCATGTCTCACTGACAATACCCGCTGTTTACGATAACAGTCTGAAATATGAAAATTCAAATTATTTAGCACTACCAATTTTGACATAAATCAAAAAGAAATAGCAAAACGATTAAGTTTAATGGAAAATTCTTGCAAATGATAAGGAATATCCATAACTTTGCAACGTGTTTTTCATAGTATTAGATTTAAGGTTAACAAAGGTTGGAGTACAGCGGTACTCCTTTTTTTATTTTTATTCATTATTCTTATATGAAAAATCATTAACTTTGCACTATTCTTTTAAGAAACAAAGTATAACCACAGCATGAAAAATCTCTCTATAGACAGTCTCCATATAGGATACAAGAGAAAGACGGTGGCAACAAACCTCAACGCCATGGCAAATTCCGGTGAACTGACATGCCTTATAGGAGCAAACGGAACAGGCAAATCGACATTGTTGAAAACAATAGCTGGTTTCATCCCTCCTTTAGGTGGTAGCATAAAAATCGGGGACAGCGAATGCCATGGACTGAACAGAAAAGTCATGGCTCGCACCATAGGTGTTGTGCTCTCACCTGGAAACCAAAGCCTCTATGGCAACCTATCTGTATATGACACCGTTGCCACAGGAAGGATGCCATATACCGGACTTTGGCATACACTGGGCGATGAAGACAAGAGAGCCATTGACGATGCCTTAAAGGCTACAGGGGCAGAGAAACTGAAAGACAGGTTTATTGATGAGCTGAGCGATGGAGAAAGACAAAGGGTAATGACCGCTAAAGTCCTGACACAAGAAACGCCAGTCATCATAATGGATGAGCCAACGGCATTTCTCGACTATCCAGGCAGGCTGGCTTTGATGCGTCTCTCCCGAGAGCTTGCACATAAAAAGGAAAAGGTTGTAATCATTTCCACACATGACATTGAACTGGCAATGAGAATGGCAGATAGGATATGGATGATTGACAGCCATTCACAGATAAGATGCGGTGCGCCACAGGAAATGGAAAACGATGAAGAACTGATTAACTTCATTAGCGAAAAAGAATAGGAAGGAGTATGATATAAGCAAATGAATCATAATATGGCATTCCATTATTGTTTATAACCGACTTAAATCAAGCCATTATCTTAAATTCACGATACATTGGGAAGAATAAAAGAAAAAAAACAGGAAAAATCTTCATTTATTAGTTTTTTATTGTTACATTTGCAATAAAATTAAAAGAAAGCACAAACACATATCATTTACTGACATGGTTGTTTTTAAACAATCGTGATAAAAAACGTATTCATTTCATTCAAACATAAAACTCAACCAAACATTAATTCACACACAAAAAAAAAGAAAAACTATGGAATTAAGAAACAGATTCAAATTCATTATGATGTTAAGCGCAGTTCTTTGCATGCCATTCCTTGCATCATGTAGTGACGACGACGATGAGGACGACGGAGGTGGTTCCACCTCAGGTGAAGCGACCATGACTATTCCGTCGTCCATTGTTGATGGTGTTCAGGTCTCAAATGTGAGTGGAGGCAATAATCTCAACATGACATACAACACAGACGGAACCATAAATACCGCTACACTTGGAAACATGACTTTCCAGTTCGTTTACGAGGGAAGTACAACTGCAAAAGCTCCACAGAAAGTTGATGCCTCCGCTACCAATGGACGTGACCTTTTGAAAATAATCCTGACTGATGGAGATGATTATTCAACATATGAGGCTACAGGATTCAAGTTTGATAGCAATACAGGCTTCCTGCTCTCATTCACAGAAAACACGAAAGAATCATACGGCAGCGACGAATGGGAGAAGGTAACATCAAAATATACATTCAGCTATAACTCTGACGGTACACTCAAGAGTACATACTGGGAAGGCAAATACAGCGACTCTGACGGCGAGAATGACAACATCAAAGCTACAAAGAACTTCACATATTCAGACGGAAACCTTACAAAGGCTGAGGTTAAAGACGGAGGGTATGGCATGAGCATGTCATTTGAATACAAAGACCATTCGCTTGTAAACAAATTCAACAAACTCATACCTCCAATAGCAGCAGGATTGTCAACAGGAGAAAGCTATATTACATACATCTTCGCCATGACTGGTTATTTAGGTAATGGAAGCAAGTTGCTCCCAACAAAATTCGTAGAACGCAATTGGGGACCGGCCGAGGACGGTGACCCTGCCTATGACGAGTATGACACTTACACTGTATCATATACCTTTGACGACAAACAGCATATCAAATCTATCGTCTGCTTTGACGGAACAGACGACTGTTACTATTTGTTCGACTACTTGATATATGAATAATTTAATTTTCGCATGTCTCCGGCATACTGTCAGGGGTTCCTTGAGCATAGCGAAAAGACTTGAAAGAATATTCTTAAGTCAACAAAAAGAAGAAAAGCAACATAGTTTTAGCGTTTGAGTGTTTACAAGGGCTGTATCCTATATGGATGCAGCCCGTTTTGGTTGTATGCAACAAGTCCAAATTAGTATGGTATTCTCAATACCACTGCACGGCATTGCTGAAGCCGCTTCTCTTGTCATATTTGAGAGCATCGGTAAGCGTTGCCGCATTGCAACGGAAGGTAAAATTATAACTTGTATATGGTGCAAGCACAACAGAACAGCTCATGTTGAAACAATGGAGGTCGCGCGACAACGAAGCTGTTGTCATGGAGATATCCTTTTCCTCGAAATCATATCCTGATGAGAAATTTATATTCCATCCGTCACTGATGCGTATGTTTCCACTGACATTAAGCGTCTGTGTAAACTTGTAGGGATAGCGCATTGATTTGGTATTGAACTTGCCAGAGGTATTCTCTCTCATGGTGATACCATATCCAAATGTTAGCGACCATGGCATGTTGAACTTCATATATCCATCATCGTCTGTCTCTGCCATGTTTGAGCCTTTCTTCCTTGCACTATGCTTTCCTCGCTCCATGTCATCATCCACATTCGTTTCTATGTCAGTGTCTGTACCCTCGTCGCTGTCTATGTCCTCATCTTCCTCTTCATCGTCTCCTCCCCCAAACAACTTTTTAAGTTTCTCTGGGTTGACAGTGAAGCTGATGTTCTGCGAGAAGCCCTGAAACCTTGGAAACCTTCCCTTGCCCCATTCGGTATGGTTGCCTACATAAGGTTTTCCTTTTTCGTCAAGTTCGTAAGCGTAAGTGGCAAAGGAGGCATTCATGTTGAACGTATAGTTCTTCCACCATTTAAGTCTTAATGACATGCTGAGGTCACTCCATCTATGAAATGAAGCGGCAGCATTGTATGACATTGAAGCTCCCAGTTCGTCAATGATGCTCAGTTTCTTGTAACCCGTTGAATCCTTGTCACTTTTCACTTTCATCTCTATATTGTTAGAGAGAGAGAAGGATATGTTCTCCGACTTTCCTTTCCCCGGTACGCCATAAAGTCCATTCTGGTATGGTGAGTATTCCACCAACTTGACATTTCCCTGTTCATCAGTGTACTGATAGCTATCATAGTAACCATAGCTGCGGGCACCAAAGTCTGGTGCATAGCTGAAAGAGACAGAAGGTGTGAGGACATGTCGTATGGCCTGTATCTTTTCACCGAATATCTTCTTGTTCGGAACCCAGAAGCCATAAAGTTTAGTGGTTGCCGAAACGCTGAGGTTCCAGTTGTATATATTATGGAATCCATATGTCGTGTCTGCCACTTCTTTCTGGGCTGTTTCATCCCATGAACGCTTAACCTTCTGTGCGTACATGCGGTCGGTGAAATTGAACGAAGGAGTAACGTTTATATAGTCGAACAGCGTAAAATTGGCCTGTATCGGTATGTTATGCTGCATACCGTTACGCCATTCCTTGATTAGATTTGCCTTCATGATATGGTCTTCCTTTGCTGTTATGGAGTTAGACAACTGACCTGTATAGCTCATGGAGATGTTCTCATACCATTTCGGAGTTCCAGCCTGACGTTTTTTCCTGAATGGATAGAAACGGCTCACACTTATGTTCAGATCGGGCAAGGTCATGGAAATGGTTGAGTCGCGCATGTTCTGTGCCAGGTTTGCAGTTGTGCTCAACGACAAACCAATGCTTGAGAATTGTGTGCTCCAGCTGACAGAAGATGTTCTCGTACTCTGTGTCATAAGCTGCGGATTGTACATACTGGTAAGGTTATTCCGCTCATAGCTCGTCGTTGCGAAATTCACACTTGCCGACAAAGTATTGAAAGGATTTGCCTTAGCATCCTGACGGTGGCTCCACTGCACCTTGAAGCTTGTCTGCTTGGCATAGTCGGGCATTCCCTTGTCTCCTGTCCTTGTGTCCTGAAAACTGAAGAAGAAGCTGCCTGAATATTTGTATCTCTTGACATAGTTGCTTGCAGCCGACACGCCCCATGAACCTTTCGTATAAATCTCACCAAGGAGCTTTAGGTCTATCTTGTCGTTTATTGCGAAATAATAGCCACCATCCCTTAAATAGAATCCCCTGGTGTTCTCGTCTCCATAGGATGGCATTATGAAACCGCTGCTATAGCTTTTTGTAAACGGGAAGAAGCCATAAGGTATGGCAAGAGGCAATGGCACGTCAGCAACAACGAGATGTGCCGGTCCGAAAACGACATCCTTGCCAGGGCGGACCTTAGCTCTTGACAATGAGATATAGAAATCAGGATGCGGATCGTCACACGTTGTATATCTACCATGTGACAGGTAAATTTCTCCATCTGCATTTCTCTTTGCCTTGGCACCTTTAAGGAATCCATCCTCCTGTTCGGTATAGACATTGCCTATGAGACCTTTCTTTGTCTTGAAATTATATGCCATGGAGTCGCTCTCATATTTGTCGTTGCCCATACTGAACACAGGTGTTCCCCTCATGCCTGTTTCCTCAAGGGAGTCAGGTGTTCCTGTAGCCCTTACGAGACTGCTGTCCAAACTCATGGAGATGCGGTCGCTCTTCAGGTTCATGTCTGTATAATCTACCGTTGACTCCCCATATAGATAGGCTATCTTCCTGTCTGCAAAATACACGAGAGAGTCCTTTGCCGTATATTTCACCGGAGCGTCTATACCCTTTGACTTTGTCCTGTGAATACTGTCAAGCCTTATGGAATCGTCAATAGCCTTGTTATGTCTGTAGATGGCAAGTTCCAAGGAGTCCATGGATGTAGTGTCAACACCCATTCTGTCATTCAAGGCATTCGTCCTTATGGTGTCGCCATCTGGAGCATCCTCATTCACAACGGAGTCTGCCACAGCCATCGTCCTTTTTTTCTTTGGTCTTTGGGACATAACAGATGTGTCTGCCATCGCAAAAATGAAGACAAACAACAGAAAGAATATGACTATCTTGGTTCTCATTTACTTATATATATGTTGTGAGGTTATGAGGACGTGAGATCTTTAGAAATTGAAAATGGAAGATTGAACATTGAAGATTGAAGAATATTCAACTTTCAAGCTCCCCTCCTCAGGGAGGAGCTGGGGGTGGACCTCAACTTTCAACGACCTTACGACCTGAAGCCTCCGAATAGTTCTGCCCATTGCTGGAATCTCACCACGCCATCATCACCAAACTTGGCTATACTTTTCTCTGCCTGCTCCATTGTCTTCATCCTCTCGGGGTGAGACTTTGAAAAGAATTTGTCAGCATAGCAGATGAGCTTTTCCTCTATAGTCTCAGGAAGGAAATCCTCGTGTGGAAGTGGCAAGTTGCGTTCTACTATCTGCCTGCAAGTAATGCCTGCTCCTGTATGACGCTCACACACTCGTGCATGTTTGGGCAATCCTTCAGCACGCAGCCATTCGGCACCTATGCGTCCATGCTTAATGTATGGTTCTGTGCCATGACAGAAGATACCAGAAGCATCGCAGGCACGAATGCCTATATCGTGGAGCATGGCTGCCTCACCGACAAACTGGCTGTCTATGTGCAGTTCAGGATGTAATGAAACAATCTGCAGCGCAAGTTGCGCTACAGATTGGCTATGGGTGATGAGGAGCTGCCGCAATGCGTCATCCTCAGGATAATATTTCTCTATAAGAGTCAGGCTATTCATTCCTTGTTGTCTCTTTCGATGTAGGCTATCACATCACCCTTGCTTACCTTAGAGCCTTGCTTGGCGTTAATCTCTACGAGCTTTCCGCCCAGGGCTGCCTGTACTTCTACGAACTCGCCCCATGGTGCCTGGATGAAGCAGAAGCTGTCGCCCTCTGAGTAGGTCTTACCGATGTAAGGCTCGACGGCTGGCGCACACTCACCCTCGCCCTGGAACTCCCAGTATATCTGTCCCTTGACGGGAGCGACAATGGCATCGGCCTTGGCATGCTTGAACTCTGCGAGCTTCTCTGGTGAGAGCTGTGTGCCAAGCTTGGCATCCTTGGCTGCCTGAAGGTCGGCAAGGAAGTTCTTCTTGGCCTGGCCGCTCTTGTAGTTGCGGTACTGCTCGGGGTGCATGGCCAGCTCAAAGAGTTCCTCGTCGTCCTGACCGTATTCCCATCCGTTCTCGTCCATTTCCTTGCGGAAGCTGTCGAGGGCGTTGTCGAGCAGGGTGTGTGGGTCTGCATCGGTGAACTCGCGTCCCTGCTTGGCGGCGAGATCTACAAGTTCCTGGTCGATGGTGCCTGGTATCTTACCGCTCTTGCCGAGGATCATTCCCCACATGGAGTCGTCCATCATGACGAAGCGGCCCTTGCCCTGCTCCATGGTGAGAAGGTTCATAAGGGCGATGTTCTTCACATACTGTGAGAATGGCGTTACCAATGGAGGATAGCCTACGCGTGGCCATACGTACTCAACCTCGTTGAAGAGCTTCACGAGCATGTCGTCGGTAGATAGCTCCTCATCGCCACGCTTGCGGCGGATGTTGTTGATGGTGCCCATGATGCCTCCGAGGTCGGCCATCATACTTCCCATCATTCCGCCTGGGAGTCCGCAGCCGAGGAGCAGAGAGGACATGACCTTGTTGCCAGGGTTGATGAAGTAACCGAGCCACTCGTCGATGAACTCCTGGGTGAGTGCGCGTGCCTTCATATAGGCGTTCATATTTATCTCTGGTACCTCGAAGCCCTCGTTCTTGAGCATGCTGATGACGGAGATTACGTCCGGGTGAACCTTGCCCCATGACAGTGGCTCGATGGCGGTGTCGATGATATCGGCACCATTGTTGCACACTTCCAGAATGGAGGCCATTGACAGACCGGGACCGGAGTGGCCGTGATACTCGATGATAATCTCCGGGTGCTTCTCCTTGATGCGCTTGGTGAGCTGTCCTAGCAGGGCGGGCTGTCCGATGCCTGCCATGTCCTTGAGGCAGATCTCCTCAGCACCAGCCTCTATGAGCTGGTCGGCAATGTTGTCGTAGTAGTCAAGAGTGTGTACTGGCGAGGTGGTGATGCAGAGCGTGCCCTGCGGAGTCATGCCTGCCTCCTTTGCCCATTTGATGGAGGGGATGATGTTCCTCACGTCGTTGAGACCGTCGAAGATGCGGGTGATGTTGGTTCCCTGTGCGTTCTTCACCTTATACATAAGGGCGCGGACGTCATCGGGCACGGGGTACATTCTCAGGGCATTGAGACCGCGGTCGAGCATGTGGGTCTTGATGCCAACCTCGTTGAAAGGCTTGCAGAATGCCCTCACGGCATCGTTGGGGTTCTCGCCGGCAAGCAGGTTCACCTGCTCGAAGGCTCCACCGTTGGTCTCTACGCGGGCAAAACATCCCATGTCTATTATTACAGGAGCGATGCGCTCCAACTGGTCCTTGCGTGGCTGGAACTTACCAGAGCTCTGCCACATGTCTCTGTAGAGGAGACTGAATTGTATTTTCTTTTTCATATCAATTAATATTTCAAAACTAAGTGAATGCACCTGACCAATGCCTGAAAACAAGTAGGCAGATACGAGAATTGGGGCTTATATTTCTCCGATGCTTTACATTCAGCATGCAAAATTACTTAAAAAAACATAGATAAGCAAAAAGCTGTATGATTTTTAGCAATTATTATGTGACTGGAGTTGCATAAGAAAACCTATCAGATACATTTGGCATGGTCAAGTAAATGGTTTGCGTTGCTGATAAGGTTATTAACCTTTCACCCGATAGGTCAATAACCTTTCGCCCGATAGATTATTAACCTTATCGGCATTTCAATCAATTGCATTTGACAATTATAATATACGCCATTCGACAACATCGTGTGGAATCTGATTGCCTCAATACCATACGGAGACACCATGTCGTACTCACAGATTGCCAGAATGACAGGGAGACCTGGAGGTGCAAGAACCGTTGCCAATGCTTGCAGAAGAAATCCACTATGCATCTTTGTACCATGCCACAGGGTAATAGCCGCTGATGGTAGCCTTTCCGGATATTCAGGAGGGAGAGAAAGAAAGAAAAGGCTTCTGCAACTTGAGAAATTCCCAGACCAACAGCAATGTTATATCAGAAAAAATATGTAACTTTGCATCATCTTATGGTTTCTTCTTCATTATTATGTGATATGAGATTAATTTTATCATACATAGCGATTACCTTTATGGCGGCAGTGTCAGTGTCATGCGGCAACAGCAGCAACGAGCTTGAGAAAGCCGAGGCAATAGACAAGAGTGTAAAGGAGAAAGGGGACAAGATGATTTATGGTCTGACCTGCGACGGATGCACAGACTCCACAATAGTATTCCTTCCTAACGAGGGAGGAGACCCCGTGACTTATAACATTGAAAAAGCCACACATAACAAACAGATTTTCGGGAAGCCTGAGATAGGCGACTGGATTGGAATCATTCTCAACCCCGCCAACAAACATGAAGCCATGATGGTCATAGACCTCGACCAGCTTAAAGGTACTTGGACATACGAGGTCGTACCTACACTAAAGGAAATGAAGACAAAGACCAATAGAGAGATAAGGGCAGAAATAACCGACTCCATGAAGGAAATACTCTTCGTCCCAAGGCAATATGGCTTCACACTGAAAAGACATTTCCAGGCATCTCCCGTAGGTTTAATATACAAGGGAAACAGTCTGTCAGATGAGAGTATCGTAGAATATCCAAAAGTGAAAATATATACAGGATGGCATGTCTTTAACGGAAAACTAATATTAAGACTTGACACTGTTGACGAAAGACAAAGAAGGATTCCAGACAGCAAGGTAGTAAGGGACACCGCCACATTCTTATATATGCTTGACGACTCCCTCGCACTAAGGATAAAAGACAGCACCATAGGATTCCGCAGACAGAAGGATGCCATGAGTGCAAACAAAAAGGCAGCAGAGGCAGCCGCAAAAATGGCAGTCAAAGACAGCATAAGATAAGGTTAAATAAAGATTAAACCATTAAACTTTTAAACCATTAATTATAGACAGAGTGCTTGATTAACCTCTTTAAAAACAAGAAAAATGAAAAAAGAACAAAACAAAGTGAGTGTACTGTTTATGCTTTTCAGTATCCTCTTTTGCGTTTGTCTCATTGCAGCAAACGTATTGGAAACAAAGCAAATCCAAGTAGGTCCCATCAGTCTGACAGGAGGACTAATCGTATTCCCCATCTCTTACATCATCAACGACTGCGTATGCGAAGTGTGGGGATATGGAAAGGCAAGGCTCCTGATATGGACGGGATTTGCAATGAACTTCTTCTTCGTGATGCTCGGAGCCCTGTGCGATGTCATTCCTCCAGCCCCATACTGGGACAACAACGAGGGATTCCATGCTATCTTTGGACTCGCCCCGAGAATAGCAGCAGCAAGTTTCATAGCATTCATAGCCGGCTCTTTCATCAACGCATACATCATGAGCAAGATGAAGATAGCGTCTAAGGGAAAACACTTCTCACTTAGGGCAATACTCAGCACCATAGGAGGAGAAAGTGCTGACTCCATCATTTTCTTTCCACTGGCATTCTTCGGAGTACTGCCAACAGAGGCTTTGCTTCCGCTTATGGGGTGGCAGGTACTGCTTAAGACCACATACGAGATTGTTGTGCTCCCGCTCACAATACGCATCGTGAAAAACCTGAAAGAGCATGAGGGTGAAGATACATACGACAACAACATCAATTACAACATCATAGGCATAAAATGGCATTGAAATATTGACAATTTTCAACTTTCAATATGGATACAGACAACAGACATAACGAGAACCTGAAAGCTCTCGGAGCAAAAACAGAATACAAAAGCAATTACGCACCCGAGGTTCTTGAAACCTTCGTAAACAAGCATCAAGACAACGACTACTGGGTGCGCTTCAACTGTCCGGAGTTTACCTCATTGTGTCCTATCACAGGACAACCTGACTTTGCAGAGATACGCATAGCATACATTCCCGACGTAAAGATGGTGGAAAGCAAAAGTCTTAAGCTATACCTTTTCAGTTTCCGGAACCATGGCGATTTCCACGAAGACTGCGTCAACATTATCATGAAAGACCTCATAGAACTTATGCAGCCCAAGTATATAGAGGTTACAGGCATATTCACTCCTCGTGGCGGCATCAGCATATGGCCATACGCAAACTATGGCAAGCCAGGCACTAAATATGAGAAACTGGCAGAGCAACGCTTCGCCAGCCACACATGACAACAGATTATTGCAAGTATCATCTCCAAAGAATAGCAAATGACATTTCTTCAGAATCTTGAATGGATGATGCTATACATTATATATTAGCCATGACACATACCCTATGAATGCCAGAGTCAGGACGGCTCCCTCCCATCTCTCAATTTTATACTTAGTGAAGGAGAATAGCCATAACATGAACATAGAAATAACCATTGCTGAGAAATCAACATTTGTGATGCCATTAAGTTGCATAGGGCAAATCACACCTGTCGTACCAAGAATAAGCAGGATGTTGAAGACATTGGACCCAAGCACATTGCCAATGGCAATACCGCTGTTGCCTTTCTTCGCTGCGACGACACTTGTGGCAAGTTCCGGCATGGATGTACCCATAGCCACGATGGTAAGTCCTGTCACAGCCTCGCTCACCCCAATTATTATGGCTACTTCTGTGGCATTATCAACAAACAAGTTACTGCCAAAGACCAACATTACGAGTCCAGCCAATATGAACAACGCAGCTTTCCACATAGCCATTTCACGCCCAGCTTCGTTTGGCATATTGCCTTCCTCTGACGCGACTCTGGATGGCTCGAGCAAGCTCTGCTCTCCTCTCGCTGCTCCTTCATTTTCATTCTCTTTCTTAGCCTTAGCCCCTGCGAGGGTGATACGCATAAACACAGCAAAAAGAAGCAGAAGAATAATAGAGTCTATACGTGAAAGAGAACCGTCAAGGCATAGCAACAGAAGGAGTACGGAAGCCACGAGTGCGAAGGGTATGTCTTTCCTTACCGTGGAATGAAGAATTGTCATAGGTGCCACAAGTGCTGTTATTCCTACGATAAGAAAAGAATTGAACACGTTGCTACCTACGACATTGCCCACAGCAAGGTCTGGTGTTCCCTTTAAAGCGGAGACAAGACTGACACACAGTTCCGGCATAGACGTACCTATTGCCACTATCGTTAGACCTATCACTATCTGCGGCACCTTGAATTTCGTAGCGACAGCTGCTGCTCCTTCTGTCAGTTTATCAGCACCCACAAGTACTATCGCTATGCCCGCTATTATATATAATATGTTCAATACTATCATGTGTGTTATTTGCTTTTTTATTGAATTCAAGTTTTGGAAGTAGTAAAAAGAAGATAAAGGAAGAAAAACATAAAGAGTTACCTCCTTATGTTATTCTGTACCTCCGCCATAACCCTTAGCCAGTTACCACCCCATATATTCCTTATATCCCGAAGAGAATAGCGTCGTCTGAGCAGTTGTAGAGTGAAGTTAATTGCCTCTGACGCATCTGCCATGCCAAGCACGCCACCGTCACCATCGAAATCAGTACCAATACCGACATGCTCTATGCCCATAACATCAATGGCATGTTCGAGATGTCTCATGGCATCAAGTATTGATGCCTCTCCATTGCTTCTAAGGAAACCCGCATATAGGGTGACATGTGCCACGCCCCCTGTCTGTGCTAACCTGCGCAACTGTTCATCTGTAAGGTTACGAGGGACATCACACAGCGACTTGCAATTGGAATGGCTGCATACTATCGGCACGGAACTTATATCAATGGCATCATAAAAGCTCGACTCTGCCGCATGACTTAGGTCAACCATAACACCTTGTCGGTTCATTTCCTTTATCACCTGTTCTCCAAACTCACTTACACCACCATGCATTCCCTCTCCACGGGCACTGTCGCATATGTCGTTGTCACCATTATGACACAATGTAATATATGCCACTCCCCTCTCGGCAAATGACTTCACATTAGTTATATCGTGTTCGAGAGCCAATCCGTTCTCAATACCTAGGACTATTGACTTTTTTCCTTCTGCCTTGTTTGCGTATAACTGCTGTGGAGTAGAAGCCAACGACAACCATTTTGAATTAGAGGATGCTATTGCGTCAATCTTGTCGAAGATTAAGTTTGCATAATCTTTTGGCGATTCAATACCAAAGAGATTCTTCTCCATGAATGTCTCCCCTTGCTTGGGCTGTGGAAGGTATGCCACCATGAAGACAGCATCCTGCCTTCCATCACTCATCTTGTGCATATCTACAAGTATGCGGCTGTCTCGCTTCTCAAAGTCCACTCCCTGAGAGAAGAACATTGGGGTGTCACAATGAGTGTCAACGGTCAGTACCTTCTCGTGTATTGCCTTTGCCTTTGCAAACGACCTCGCATTATCAACAAGCCACTCAAAGAGCCTTACTCCATCGTCTTCGAGACATTCCGGATGCCATTGTACTCCCATAACAGGTTTTAGTCTTGTACTCTCCACAGCCTCTATTACACCATCAGGAGATGTAGCGGTAACTGTCAACAGACGTCCACTCTTTCTCACTGACTGATGATGGAATGAGTTGACATAGAGTTTCTCACTGCCGTATAGTTCAAAAAGAACACTCTCCCTGCTTACGGATACGCTATGTGTAGGCTCATTTCGTCTGGCATCCTGCGAGTGCCTAATGACATATTGGGAACCATTTCGCTGCATTGCTTCGTCAATATCCTGTTCTACCTCTCCGCCAAGTGCCACAGCCATGACCTGAATACCTCTACATATTCCAAGCATTGGAACCTGCCTGTTGTATGCCAGCCTGACCAACTGAAGCTCTGGAAGGTCGCGCTCCGCATTTATTGCATGAAGACGTGGAGATGGCTCTTCCCCACACCACAAAGGATTTATATCTGCACCTCCACTAAGCAATAAACCATCAATACGCTCAAGAGTATTGACTATAACATCTATATCAGAAACAGGTGGTATGAGCAATGGAACCCCACCTGCTCTAACCACCTGTTTATAATATTTCTCACTAATGACTGCATCACCATTGACAAAATTCGACGTGATGCCTATTACCGGTCTATTATCTGCCTCAGGATATGTGGAATAGACCTTGTCAAGATGACTATCTAAATCAAAATCCATTACTCTTCTATCTTGACTGGAATTTCTCTCTTAATACTCTGCTCAAGCGAGATAAGAGTCTCTGTGCTTACCACTCCCGGAATACTCTGCAGCTGATTATTCAGCAAATCCATGAGCTGCTCGTTATCCTTTGCATATAATTTCAGGAGCATGGTGTAAGGACCTGTGGTAAAATGACATTCCACTATCTCAGGTATAGCTGCCACCCTTTCCACTGTAGCCTTATACATGCTGCCACGTTCAAGATTCAACCCCACATATGTGCATGTTGAATATCCGAGGCTCTTTGGATTGACATCAAAGCCACTTCCCGTTATAACTCCACCTTCTACAAGATGCTGTACTCGCTGATGTATTGCAGCTCTTGATACACCACACACAGCTGCCACATCCTTGAATGGTACTCGTGCATTTTTTGACAAGATGTCAAGAATCTTTCTGTCTAAATTGTCTATCTTATCCATATACTATGTAATATTAATTCTCTACGTTTTATATTTCTTTCAAATAGTTAGGCAAAAGTACTAAATTTACACAACATGACAAACTAAAATCACAAAAAATGCGCCAATTAGGCGCATTTTGATATTACAGTCATCACTATTCATGCAAAATGACATCTATAGCCTTGAGGTCGTTGAAGGTTGAAGGTTAAAAATTGAAAGTTGAAAATTCAATCTTCAATTTTCAATTTCTAAAAACCTCATAACCTTACAACCTCATAACCTTATTACTTTCCCTTCTTTGGGTTGAATTTCCTAACTGGTCGTTTCTGAGGAGTTTCTGACTCTGTAGCTTTCTCCTCATTCTGTTTCTTCTCCTTGATGCCGACAAGTTCCATCGTGAATATCAGGGCTTGATAAGGCTTGATGTTCCTGCCTGCACCACGCTCGCCATAAGCCAGTTCCTGTGGAATATACACCTCCCATTTCGAACCAACCGGCATAAGCTGGAGTACTTCTGTCCATCCTTTTATTAGTCCACTTACATTAAAGGTGTCAGTCTCCTTGCCATGCTTGGAAGTGGCATCAAACACATTGCCATCAATAGTACGTCCTTCATATATGACCTCTACGTCATCCGTTGCTGTTGGTTTAGGACCATTACCTTCCTTAAGAACCTTATACTGTAGTCCATCCGCTAATTCCACCACGCCCTCTTTCTGTCTATTGGCATTAAGGAAATCAACCCCATCCTTTTTGAGGGCAGCAACTTTCTTGTCCTTTACGACAGCAAGACCTTTGTTGAAGAATTCCTGTGCCATGGAATCGGTGAACTCTCTGTGGTAGTTGTCAACTGAAGCAAGGAATCCTTGATATATGAGTTCTGTATCAAGACTATCCTCTGCAGAGAAGTCACGACCAAGTCCTGGTATCATACGTCTTCCAACCATGTCAGCAAGTTGGAGACCTGCCATATATGCTGTGAAAGAGCTGTCCTTACGTTGTCTGAGCTTCTCTCTGAAACCTCGTGCCACTTCAGGCATCAGTGAGTCTGTGATGCCATATTCTTTCTCAAGATAATTGCGCATGCCATTTGTAAGTGCCATACCGGCTGCATAGCTGAGAGAATCCTTATAAGTCTTAAGATTGACTATATATGGTTTCTCGCAAACCTGTGCCTTCACGTTTTTCTTTTTATCCTTGGCTGACAATGTGCTAAAAGAGACACTCGCCGTCAAGACGAGTGCCATAATGACTAATCTTCTCATCACCATATTATATATATATGATTATATCGCAAAATGAGAGTTTACTTATTTGCAGTTGGAGATTTTGGCTGTGGTGTAACTATAGGCTTTGGAGCCTCCTCTATGCTCACGAGTTCAACAACAAACACAAGTGCAGAGAAAGGCTTGATGTCCGGACCAGCCTGGTTTGAACCATAAGCAGCACTATATGGAATGTAGATTTCCCACTTAGAACCTACAGGCATGTGTGCGAGAGCCTCTGTAAATCCAGGTATTGCTCCCGACAATGGCATCTTGGCATTCTCGTTCTTATCAAACACCTTGCCATCTATAGTGCGTCCCTCATAGTTTATGACAGCAATAGAATTAGGCTTTGGCATAGCTCCAGTACCCTCCTTTATAACTTTATACTGAACACCTTTACCAAGAGTCTTGACACCTTCTTTCTTGGCATTTGCCTTCATAAAGTCCTCACTCTTTTTCTTGTTGTCTGCAAATTTCTTCTCTGCCTGTTTAGCCTGGAGTTCCTGACTCTTCTTCTGCAGGAACATACGAGCCTGTTCGCTTGTCATCTTGGCATCCTTGTTCGTAGAACCGGCAACGAATCCTGCTACAAGATTCTTCAGAGAAAGTGTCTTTGTTGAGTCACCCTCAAAAATCTGGTTACCAAAGCTCTGCTGCATCATATTAAGCTGTACGCCTACCATTACTCCTATATAATAGGCTTTTTTCTTCTTGTCCTCTGTTCCCTCTGTTGCCGTGCTGACACCCTTCAGGAATTCATCCATATAGGTGCTGTCAACTTCCATCTGGTCAAGGAAACGGTCAACTGCCTGTGACTGCTCAATACCAAAAGCATAGCTGAGGGAGTCAACGTCACTTTTCATGTCGGCCTTAGGTGCCGAATTGCCACAGCCAGTCAATGCAACGGCTGCTACAGCCATTGAGGCTGCAATAGATAATTTTTTCATTTCTTTTTTATTTTATTATTGATTCTGTTCACATGGTGAAGTTTACAGAGCCTTTCAATTAAACTCTAAAGCCTCACCCCCGCCCCTCTCCAAGAGAGAGGGGAGGGGATTACCTCATAACCTTTAACCTCACAACCCCTTGTGGTTACCATCTCCCTCCACCAGGGGAGGGATGGGGAGGGGTCTTATACTACTTCTATAAGCTCTACATCAAATACCAAGGCTGCATAAGGAGGAATGCTCGCACCTGCACCTCTCTCGCCATATCCGAGATGATATGGGATGAAGAATCTATATTTTGCACCTTCTTCCATCAACTGCAAACCTTCCGTCCAGCCTGCTATGACACCATTCAATGGGAATACAGCCGGTTCACCACGCTGTATTGAACTGTCAAAGAGAGTGCCATCAACAAGCATTCCCTCATAATGACATTTAACACTGTCTGTTGCCTTTGGCTTCCTGCCATTGCCTTCCTTGAGTACTTTATACTGAAGACCGCTTGGAAGAACAACGACACCTTCCTTCTTGCTGTTTTCTGCAAGGTAGTCCTCACCCACTTTCTTGGCAAGCTTACCAGCCTCAGCAGCTGCAGCACGTGTCTTCTCTTCCTGTTTTGCGAAAAATTCCTCTACTATTTTCTTCGCCTCTGTGTTGTCAACTTTAAGGTCGTTACCTTTCAGCACATCTTTTATTGCCTGTGCGAAATCATCCACACTCAAGTCATTAGCACCCATCTGCTTCAACTGATGGCCTATGCCAAGACCGAGAGCGTAACTTACTTTGTCCATAATTCCTTAATTATACAATTATATATAATAATACTTGTTTAAACGGACGCAAAGTTAATATTTTTCTTTCATATAGTGATGTCATTTGGATAAAAATATAGATTTTTGATTATTCTTAATACCATAACATGAAATAAAAAAGCACAAAAGACTCCTCCATTGCTGATTTTTTAATAATTTTGCATAACATGTATTCATTTGCAAGCTAAAGTATTCAACAAAACTAAAGAAATATGAAAAAGAAAATAGTGTTTCTTACCGGAGCAGGCATGTCGGTAGAAAGTGGATTCAAGACTTTCAGAGGTAACGACGGACTATGGGAGAACTATCCAGTGGAACAGGTAGCCTCACATGATGGATGGCTTGCCAATCCCACTCTTGTCAACAACTTCTACAACAATCTGAGGAAGAAACTATTCACAGCAAGTCCAAACCGAGGACATGAACTGATAAGTTCTCTTGAGAAGGAATACGAGGTAACTGTAATAACTCAGAATGTTGACAATCTACATGAGAAAGCTGGTTCCACTAACGTCATACATCTACATGGGGAACTTGCAAAAGTATGCTCAAGCGACAATCCATACGACAAACGATATATAAAGGAACTGACTCCAGAACATCCAGACGTGGAAGTTGGAGAAAAAGCCGAGGACAACAGTCTGTTACGTCCTTTCATCGTTTTCTTTGGAGAGAGCGTTCCGATGATGGAGCCTGCTGTTGTTGAAACGCAGAAAGCTGATATCTTCGTTATCATAGGTACATCAATGAATGTATATCCCGCAGCAGGACTCATACATTACACGAGACCAGGCATTCCTGTCTATCTCATTGACCCCGAAGATGTATATAATCCTAATAATAATAATTTCAAGCATATTAAGCAAGGAGCAAGCAAGGGTATGGAAGAGCTATGTTCGCTGCTATGAGAAAACGATAGAGAGTTATATAAGGTTTTGAGGTTATAAGGTTATAAGGTTATAAGGTTATGAGGTTATGAGGTTTTGAGGTTATAAGGTTATGGGATTATGAGGTTTTGAGAAATTGATAATTTAAAATGGAAGATGGGAGATTCAACTTTCAACCTTCAAAGACCTTAATACCTAAAGCCTCATTTGTCGAATTTGATAAGAAACAAGCCTATACCTGTCCATATCAGTTCTCTTAATCTTACTATCAGGGCTACAAATACCCCGGCACTGGCAGTAAGACCAAGACCTGTAGCTGACATTAGGAATCCCCCTTCCCTGCCTCCAAGCTGCAATGGCATGAAAAACAAAATATTGGCAAAAAGGGATGTGAACGCAAGAATTATCACACAATCCCAGTAGCTTATATCGGGCACAATTACAAGGAGAACAAACATTATCTCAAACGCAGAAAAGAAACGACACAGGAGTTCAAGGCACACTGCAAGAAGAAACGTCAACCTGTTCTGGTTGTGGAGAGAGGCTATCTGCTTGTCTATCTCCGCCAGTCTTTCAGAGTTTGACGACACAAACTTGCCTGCCCACCTTTTCAAGAAAGGTATGTGACCTGCTATTCTCATTGCTGACACGGCAAGTCCACGCTTATATCCACGCAGGAAAAACCATATTGCAGCCAGACATACCACAGCTGTAACGATTAGCATTATGCATGTCGGCATCGTCACTTTCCTCACAACGACAAACAACAATATGGATAGCAGCCAGAACCAGAAATGGCTGAAAATATGGGTCATGACATATAATATCACGGAAGATGATGCTCTTTCCACACCTATCTTACGCTTAAGGGACATTATCCTGTAAGGTTCACCTCCCATCAGTCCTCCGGGTGTGGCATAATTCAAGGCAAATCCACTTATCGTGACCCTATACAGCCAAAAGAATTCCATGGCTCCTCTCAGCCCCTTACTCTTATCAGGAACAGGAGTCGCTGTTTCCTTCTGGCTCCTGATGATAATCCACCATGACAATGTGTTCAGTACATACAGAAATGCCCATAATGCCACAACGGCTGCAAACCAATAGCCAGCATGGCATATTCCACCCCATGCCTCAGCAAAGTCAAGCTGAGTGACCATTATTCCCAGCACTATGATGCCGAATACAAAGAAGATATTCTTGTATTTGCTTTCCATTCTCAATGCTTAACATCCTCACGAGGCTTCGGAACAGCAAACCTTACCTTCTCGCTCTCGTCCCTACGTTCCTTATATAGTTTCTTAAGAGGATTGGAATATGATTCATCATAGAATTTTCTGTTGCGGAAAATATCAACTGCAAGATATACAGCATGTCGCATTGAAGAAGGATTTGCATTTCCTGTACCGGCAATGTCGAAACGCACGCCATCTGTCGGAGACGTGCATACGACAGGCATGTATGATTCGAACTGCACTCCATCCTCACCTTCTATCATGCGGAAGGGCATCATACCTTGGTCGTAATACATGGCAAGAACGACATCGAAACTTCCATGGAAGCCTTCATCGAAGAACGTGTCAGCAGGATATGGTCCATACACCTGAATGCCTTCTTCGACAAGCGAACTGATAACGGGCTTTAAGAGTTCGTTTTCCTCTGAGCCTATTATCCCGTCATCACCAGCTTTCGGATTAAGTGCCAATACGGCTATCCTTGGATTTGTAATCAAGAAGTC
Organism: uncultured Prevotella sp.; assembly: GCA_945875635.1. GTDB lineage: Bacteria > Bacteroidota > Bacteroidia > Bacteroidales > Bacteroidaceae > Prevotella. The sequence goes on along the minus strand of CAMCLD010000017.1, from coordinate 11,641 downwards.
ACGCCTCAATGTATGATGTAGAGATTTCACGGTATCATTCACGAACTCCAGCGAAAGGGAATCCGCCACTTGCCTTAGAGGAAGATTACGTGTAGCGAGTGCAACCCTTAACCTTTCTCCACACAACACTGACATACTACCTTTAGAAGGAACACCTGTCACAAGATGGTCTGCTATATAAAGAGGCTGTCCACTGAATCGAAACACTTCGTTGTTCTCAACGGGTGCAGTGACTATCACATCCACAAGTCCCTTGGAATAATCCTCAAGCGCACGGTCAACAGCCTTTAACGCAGCCATTCCCGACTCCTCTGATGGCTTTCCGAATTCCACTTTCACATCGTCTTCGAATGCCGCCAGCATATTAAGTCTTCCATCCTGCGCATCTCCGGCATTTGCGACGATGGAGAAATTTGCCTGAATGTTCAATGCTTTGCTATGATATGTTGCAACCTTTGGCGACCCATATATCACTGGGGTGCATAAATCAAACATTGCCGGGTCTTCGAATGTCTTGAATATAAGTTCATATCCTATGCCATTAGTATCACCATGCGTTATAGCAACACGAATCTTCCTGTCTTCCATAAATAATTATTTAATCAAAATTGTATCTTTATTAAAGTATCGCAAGTTACAAACTTGCTCGAAGGAGTCTCCTTGAATTTTGCGAAAAAACAAGTTGACAAGCCAACAATTTAAGAGCTCTCTGTCATAGCATTCCGTCCTGTCTCTCCTCTCGTTTCTTTGCTGTACTAAGCAGTCCACAGGCTGCATAGATATCCTGTCCTCTGCTTGCCCTTATGGTAGTGAATATTCCGTGGGATGTAAGATAATCACGAAACCATTCCATCTTATCATCCGAAGCACCATGCAATGGAACTTGCGGTATCTGATGGAAACGGATGAGATTAATTCTGCAACTCAGACCGGAAAGCAATTTTACCAATGCTTTGGCATGGTCGATAGTGTCATTCTCACCACCGAACACTATATACTCGAAAGACAGTCTTCGCTGATGTGCAAAATCATAATTGCGGAGCATGTCAACCACATCGGCTATCGCCATTGCATTCTCTGCTGGCATAAGGAACTTTCTTTGCTGTGACAGCGGGGAGTGCAGGCTTATTGCAACATGGCATTCACTTTCCTCTATGAAGCGTTTCAATTTGTCTTTGACACCAACTGAACTGACAGTAATTCTTCTCGGACTCCAAGCCAGTCCATAAGGGGCAGTAAGAATCTCCGTTGCCCTCAGCACATTGTCTAGGTTATCCATAGGTTCTCCTTGTCCCATGAACACAATATTTGTAAGCTTATCTCTTTCAGGAAGAGAGAAGACCTGATTGAGGATGTCTGCTGCCGTAAGGTTGCCCTCGAAACCCTGTTTGCCAGTCTGGCAGAAAAGGCATCCCATTCTGCATCCCACCTGTGATGACACGCACAGCGTTGCCCTGTCTCCATCTGGTATATACACAGTCTCTACACACTTGCCGCTCTCTGTGGGGAATAGGTATTTTATTGTACCATCAACAGAATACTGTGCATCCTCATATGGCATGAGATTGATGGAAGCCACGTTCTTCAGTTTCTCTCTATTGCTTTTAGAGATGTTAGTCATTCCATCAATTGTTTCAACATGCTGACTGTATAGCCACTTGGCAATCTGTGACCCGGTGAATGCAGGCATGCCAAGCTCAATGGCTAAATTCTTGAGCTCGGCAAGCGTCATTCCCAACAGATTCATTTTATTATACGTCTCCAATTCTTAGCTATTAATTTGTGCCACTAACGCAATTACATCCAAAAAGAAAGGGTATATCACCTCATGAGAGCTTTTTCAAAAAGAATCATTGGCAAACAGTGGATCCTCAGGCATCACCATCAAAGGTTCCTGACTTTCTGCCTTTAGAATGTTCTCAGGAACATATTTCTTATCTACCACCAGTCGGAACGTGTATTCATTAAACCAGCGGTTTGTCATGACAAGACATCCAGAATGCCCATACGATGGTCCCCACGAATTTTCAACTTTCCATTTCAAAGGCTTTCCGTCAGCGTCAAGGTCAACAGCAGTTAACGTCATTGCATGTGTTGAACCACTGTCGAATGTGGAAATTCTTTCAGCCTTGTTCATTGAGAACGATGTATTGAAGAGGGAGGCATAATCATAGTTGTCTAGGTCAAGATAACCTCTTTTCCTGTCAAGCTGCTTACCCACGTCATAACTTGAGTAAAGTTTCATGCTGTCCTTAAGAGATGCTATCGCCATTGAAGCTATATCCTCCATAGGCAGGTTCACATACTTCCAGTTATGTCCATCATAGGTATGTCTGTCATATTCCACCTCGTATGTCTTGTAATACTCTCTTCTTGGATCGTTCATAGCCATAATGAAAGTGCCGTTAAGCGGTCCTCCTACTGTTTCCTTGAAGAATTCCTTCGGGGTAAAGGTCTTTGGCTTGCCCACTGGCTTGCCCTTACTGTCACGGAAACAATATGTAAATTCCTTCACTGGCTCTCCAAGGGTCATTGAAAGCATATTATATATGGTAGAAAGCATCTCTGTCTTTCGAGCCTGGATTGCCTTGACGCTTTTCTTGTCATTTGCCATCTTTCTCAACTCAAGACCAAATTCCCTCAACTTTGAAGAAATGAGCCTTGCCATTCTTGAAGTATTCTCTGCCGAATAAGTCTCGGGTTGCACCTCCATAGGTACAAGTCCATACTTGTCAGCAAGGTCTGCCACTCCACAAAACGTTCCTCCATCATTTATGGGGTTCTTGAAAAAGAACTGCATCCTTGTGTCATCCAATGGTTTCGATGCGTTATCTACGACTCCTTGCAAAAAAAGGTTTGCTTTCTCCAATTGGTCATAGAAAAACAGATAATCCTGCGAAAACTCTACAGAGAGAGAATCCTTGTGTTGTCTTGCAAATCGTGCTCTCAAGACATTCAACCCTGAGAACAGCCAGCATCTGCCAGAACTCTTCTGGTCATGGATACTCTGTTTGGGAGTCTCAACACTGAAATATCCATCCACAGTTCCCTGATTGCGGTAGTTCTTTGCAAGGTCATCAATAGAATTAGCTGCCAAAGCATTTGCCATTGCTTTTGATGTGCTGGTCTGCATGCTTTCTATTTGTTTTAGCATGCCTGAGGTTATCGCACCCTCCTTATTCTGGGAATAGCAGGATCCTGCTATTGCCAGTCCTATGGAACAAATCAATAATCGTTTCATAATTAACAATCAATCTTTTAAGTTTCACATGTACTCAACATTCAGAAGTTAAGGAAGTTAAATGCAATCTACTTTTACTACCCTTTTCCGAAAGTAGAGTCAATCTACACAGGGTTAGATTCTGGAGTATCCTTGAAGAGCATGTCGTCGAGACCATCCGTCTCTTCCTCTTCAAACCACTGTAGCAGTTTTGCCTTTGCCTTTGCCTTAACATCGTCATCTACACTTGTCCATATCTTTCCAAGGACATACACAAGAACAGTAAGGTCATCCCCAAGTCCTGCTATCGGAATAGCATCCGGAATGACATCAAGGGGACTTATAAGATAGCCAAGTGCACCTATTATCACAGCCTTGTCCTTAATGGAGATTTTGTCACTGCCCAGTGTATAGTATAACAGTAATGCTGTATATACGAGTTTCACACCAGCCCTTTTGGCTATTCGCCCTATTTTCTCAAGAAAGCCACTATCTGAGAAACGGTCTTTATACTTCTGAAAATCTGGTAATTCCATTATATTATCGTTTTAATTGTTATCAAGCAACACATTGTCATGAGGCATCTCTGCCCTCGAGTCTTTCTGCAAGAAACGCCCCTACTGCATCAGCATAGGACTTACATTCTTTCTTCCTCGTATCGAGCTTGCCTACCCTCAGATTTATCAGAGTTTTCTGCACAAGCCGGAATGCGACACACAATATAATACCTATCAGGATGGCAATAAGCACAGTCATCTTACCGTAAGGAAGGCTCTTGTCTGGTATAGCTGCAACAACTACTATAGGAATCACCATTATGATTCCATATATGGTATATCGGCTACGTTCCGTACCTTCACTGTCGAGAATTGCCTGTTTGTCAAAAAGATAATCAGACAACTCATTGCGCTCCACGTCGAAGCTATCCATTTTCGGAAAATCTTCCTCATCGTAATGCCTGCTTATGGCATTCTCGATACGGTTCATGTAGTCGTCGGCATACCTGTCTGCCGCCTGTGAATTATTTGTTGTAAACATCGTTTTGAAAAAATGTAATTACAATCCTTTGTCAACACAGCATTACCTTGAACTCAGGATTACGTACATCAAAAAAAAAGAGAAAGCAGCGTCCCTATAAGCCGGGTTCTGTCCCCATGACGGTTCTCACCGACAATGGGTGCCTGTCATTTATCTACGCCGCAGGTCACCCTACGGCTCAAGCGTTCTACCCTCCATCGAATCGGACGGACTACCCTCAGACGATGGTTTACATGAACTTGCAGCATCCAGCGGGCACAGCTCGACAGTCACCTGCCGACTGGTGGTCTCTTACACCACCTTCTCACCCTTGCCAAACACAAAACGTGATGGCGGTCATTCTCTTCTGCCCTTACCTGCCGTCACCGACAGCTTCTATTTTCAGAAGTGGATTGTCCTATGCTGCCCGGACTTTCCTCCCGCATTATCCTACATCACAGATATAATCCATGACAGAGAGAATGCCAGCGACAGAGCCAGGACACTACTTTCAAGTTACAAAATTACAAAAAAATCCCATATCATTACCATATTTTGAGTGCATATTTTCATTACACTATTTGAAAACTCATCATTTTTATATAATTTTGCAGCAGAATTACACTAATTGATAAACTTTTAGAAGTTGGCTCAACTTTCGGAAGTAATGCTGATTGAGTATCTCAAGAAACTTTAAATAACATATTATATAAGAAAAGAAGAAAGAAATGGAAAAACTGATTATTAACTCTTACGATGAATTTGCCGCTAAACTTGACATGGAACTGGGTAAATCAGAATGGTTGGAAGTTGACCAGGAAAGAATCAACATGTTTGCTGACGCTACTCTCGACCACCAGTGGATACATGTTGACACTGAGAAAGCCAAGGCTGAAAGTCCTTACAAGTCAACAATAGCCCACGGATATCTCACACTGTCACTGCTTCCTTACATGTGGGAACAGATTATCGAGGTGAGAAACATCAAGATGCTTGTCAACTACGGCATGGACAAGATGCGCTTTGGTCAGCCTGTAATAACAGGCTCAAGGGTAAGACTTGTGACAAAGCTCCACAACATACAGAATCTAAGGGGAATCTGCAAGGCTGAGATTGATTTCAAGATTGAGATTGAAGGACAGCGCAAACCAGCCCTTGAGGGCATAGCTTCTTTCTTGTATTATTTCAATGCAAACTAAGCATTCATAGATTAACTATTCAAGTTTACTTTTCCCTTCGGTCAGTGACCGTTGGTTCGCAAGTTAAGACTTGCTCAAAGGAGTTTCCTTGAGCTTTGCGAAAAAACAAGTTGACAAGTAAACAAGTTATTTGTTGTTCTGCTCATTGATAAATTCAAACAAGAAGAGTAGCAACTTGTTGACTTGTCAACTCGCTAACTGACAGCATGTCGGAGACATGCAAAACTTGAGTTAACTATAGAAGTAAGGCTGGATTCCTTGTCGGGAGTCCAGCCTTACTTTATCAACCCACATCCAGTCATTTGACTGTCATGTGCAAACATATCAACCATAGGACTATACACCCAGTTGAGACCTTGTGCCGTTGCCTCCTTTGCTGCTATGCGGGCAACATTGGCTATTGCACCTATAGTCCACTAAACGGTCAAATCCCTGGTAAAGACATACGATAACCAGACATAGCTCACAAGACTATGACAGGTTATCTATTTCACAATATCCAAATTCATTTTAATCATCCGCTACAAAATTACAACAATTATTTGAAATGCCCAACTTTCGGAAGTTGATAATTGAAGATAAAAGGAGGAAAAAGTATATGCACGACTAATCTTTTACATTTTATAAGATAAAAAACATATCATAACGATGGCTGTAAGACAAAAAAATATTACTTTTGCAACGTTAACGACAAAACATAACAGTAATAAACTCACTAAACACATATAAATATGTATTGGACTCTTGAATTAGCTTCAAAACTTGAAGATGCGCCATGGCCGGCAACAAAGGACGAACTAATAGATTATGCCATCAGGTCAGGAGCACCCCTTGAGGTGCTTGAGAACCTTCAGGAAATAGAGGACGAAGGCGATGTCTATGACAGCATAGAGGACATTTGGCCTGACTATCCCACAAAAGAGGATTTCCTCTTCAACGAAGATGAGTATTAAGTGGCTTCTGTAGCAAACCACTACTGATATTCAACGACTTAGCAACGCTGAGTGGGTAAACATTGGTTTGCCCATTCAGTGTTTTATAGGATTTTTTGACTACGATTTTCCTTATTTGTTTACCCAAAACGACATATCCTTTGAGTGTTAAAAAAAGAGGATAATAGTTGAATTACGCATATTGGAATAGTTTGAAACTCCCATCGACCAAAATCTTCCTTGAAGCAGTCATTAAAAACTTTGACCTTTTGCATTTCCCAATAAAGTTTTTCTCCTTTAATTACGGAACAAAGGAGTCTGACATCATCCCTTGGGATTTCATTATTTTCAAATAAACGTTCTACTATTTCCATACTATTTGCAAGTAGTTTTGTCCTGCTCCTTGCATGATGAAGTTGAACCCACAGGTGGGATAGTTGATGATGGTCGTTTTGCAAAATATCGTTGACGCAACTTACCATACGAAACAAAGTTGTCAGTAAGTTTTCTGCATTTTCAGCGTTTATATCGCACTGACAAATCGCTTCGCAAGAATAAATCTCAGGATCTTTAAGTTTGACCATCATGGTTTCAGGATTGATAGGTGTTACATTACCTCTAACTTTAGTGTTGTCTATGACAATCTGAATACTTCTTTTCATTATATTTCTGTCTATGTGATAATCAGTCCAAATTTTCTTTTCAATCTCCGACGCATATAATGGAAACGCAGCCCATGTTGCATCAAGAGTGTAAAGCCCATTCCATGCAACACCTCATATATATATTGGTGTATCATCTCATGCAATAGGACTTCTTTCAAGAATGGTTCAGTCCACTTTGTTCGTTTACTCATCCATATCTCCCCACAATAGCGATACTGCCCAAAGGGACGCTTCTTGTTAAGCAGATAGAATGTCGGCATCGATAGTTTATTGTCAAAATACAATTTGTTATATTCTGAATGTCGCCTCCTTAATTCGTCTTTGCTAATATCTATTATGGTCTCGCTATCTTCTTTTTGCAGTATGGCAACGACTTCCGCAAGTGCATAGGCTTGAACATTATTTTCAGTTGCTGATAATTTTCCTTGCGCCTCAACAAAAGACCCCCAATAATCCTTAAAGGGTGCAACAGTTATTGTCTTGGTCTTTCCTGACTCATACACTTCGCCACAATGGTTTCTGCCACTAAGCGGTGAGCCGCCTATAAAGTATATAAGAGAACGCCTATTGTGTTTGTCTGTTCGCCTTGAACGCTCAAATTCCTGCCACCAAAGAAGATAACCTCCCAATGTTGCAGAGGCTATCCCCTTAACGTTCACATACGCCAAGTTGTTTCCAACACATAATGTGCATAACGCCATGCGGCTATCCGACAAAATACGCTCTCGATGCTCCCATAATAAGAAAGCATACTTTGTGAATAACTCTTTGTCTTTGTACTCCATTGTAAACATGATTAGCAACCTGTTATACCACCTTGAAATAATCCCATACTTCAGGAACAAACTGTGCCAAATAGTTCAAGAAACATTCCGTTTCTTCTGCATCTTTGGTCGGAACGTTGAAGTGCTGTTCGTTGAAGAATTCGGCTAATTTGCCATTGATGTATAAGTCTTGCATTTGGTCATGGCTCGATTCTGAGAATGGCCAATTTTTCATTACCACTTCCAAAGAAATAGAAAAAATTTGTATTGCTTCCTCTGCTTTGTCAATCTTGTATAGTGCAAAGAGTATTCTACGTTTGGCTATATCTTCTACTGAAACTTTTTTCCGTAACTTACTACCAAATGGATGAGTCTCGCAAAATAAAGCATCAGTCAATGCAACTGTAATCGGGTTGAAACTTTCTTCCAACGTCTGCGCCTCTGGATCGTCAAAGACGCTTTTAATCATTATTATTTTTTTCATCGTCAAATATTTTTAATTTGTTATTTGTTATTTGTATGTATTCGTCTATAATTGGTAGCTCTTTTTTCATCCACTTCAAGAACTCCACAATCTCGCTTTGTGTATTGGGATGGATGGTTGAAAGTCCTTGTTGTTTGAAATAGCCTTCCATTATCTGTAACATTCCTTGAAGGTTGCTGATTCCGTGGGGCATCCACAAGTCTTTTCTGTCTATACACAAACGGAGGCTTACGACTTCCTTTGCCTCGTTTTGCTCTGCCATTAAGACAAGTCGGATGTTAGGGACGAGATGAAACTGATTAAGAAGACGTTGAAATAGCACTCCGTCTTTTTTCAAAAACTTCTTCGTCAATGCGTGTGACAGACGGTTGATGTCTTCATCGGTTTGCTGATGGTCGCAATCGTAGTTATCATGAATACTTTTTATTACGACAATTCTTGTATTGATGCTCCTATAATCGGGTATGATACTGCAACTACCTTCTTCCTTTTGCAAACTGCATACCGATTTGTTATTTAAGTCCCACATGGTTACAGCAAACTCGTAATTGTCGGCATATCGTGGACTTCTGCATGGTTCTGACATAAAGGCAAACAACAACTCCCCAAAGTCATATCTGAAAGCGTAGTTTTCTTTTTGGGGGTGCTTGCAATAGCTATTTGACTGTAAGCAAATGGCACAGTTAGCCTCGGTGTATATGTCTCTGACATGGAAGTGTGGCACTTGGCACTCGTCATCTGTCCGTACATACACTTCATATTCCTTTGCCATGCCAAAGAAACCAATACGAGCAATATCTCTACGTTCTCGCAGCTCTTTATCGACTAACCTAAACGTAGTAGATATGTCACACCCAATGCTTTCAAAGGCTTCTAATAGTGCCATCATGTCTCGCATTTTATCAGCCTCAAAGTATGCCAATCCAAACCCATTATTAGGATGGTGTGTAAGGTGTATTCTTGTGCAGTTGAAAACTCTTTGGCACAGTTCTTCAAATGTCTTAAGACAATCTTTGTCTAACAATACGTCCTCTCCCCACGACCGAACATTGAAGACAAGTTTCATAAGTGTTACCATGCCGTCATTCTCTTCAAAGTAGAAGTTCGTGATTACCAAGGCATCGTCATCATTTGCGACCTTGCGATAAGCGTATGTCAATCGGTCTTCTATATGTCTAACAAGATAGGCTGCAATAGGGTTATGCCTAAATTCATTATTTTTCATATCGAAGTCTTTAGGTATGTTGCTCACTATCTTTATCATATTTTGGGGGATTTCAGAATGTTGATTACCTTGTTAAGGCTGTAATACTCATATCGCTCTTTGGCATTTGTGTATGCACGATTGATGCGAATGAAAGTTTTCAACCTATCCTTAAAATTGTCGATACAAACCTTTTTCTCCACACTTCCATCTTTATAAACGATAGTGCAACAGTTGGCTCCCGTCAGTCCACTACCTGCCATCCATCAGCTCAATATTGTGTTTAAGAGTTTGTTTTTCCTTGGGCGGAATACCGAGTTGAAGTCGCTTCCCGAAAAGGAATATCCCGGCCTTGTTGAGTAGGTTGTAGTCAATCTCAGGTTCAGACCCCTCAATCAGACAGTCACGACAAATCATCAGAATCTTGCCGATATTGTTCTGCCCTCGCCATTCTCCTATGTCATTTAACTTATTCGTTTCAACATTGATGAGATGCTCCAATTCTTTATTTTTTAGGTGTGTATTCTCGGCTTTCAACTTGATGGCCAACTCCTTTCGTGCTTCGGTAAGTGTTTTGTTCTTACACCCCCAAATCTCGGCAGTTCCTCCTGTGTCAGTTGTCGTGTTTTCTACCAAGATAGCGTCTTGAGGTATGCTCTGTAAAAGTTTGCGGAAGTTCTCGTTCCCTTGGCACTTAGTCCAAACGCAAAACAGCATCCACTGCAAGCGGAACTCTTTGAAATCGCTGCGAATGCGCTTTTTGTGCTTTGCCTTATAGAAACGTTTGGCTGCATAGCCACTTTTAGCACTGCATAATTCTTTCTGTATGGCAAGATGTTCCTCTGTATCGTTGGAATACTCGCCACATAGGTAGAGTCTTTCACTGTCAGCCCACACCGTGCCGCAACATTCAAAGGAGTAGCCTCCTGCCATGTTGGTTACACGTAACGCCATTCCATTCACGATGTCGTCAACCTGCTTGAACGACCAAATGCGTGAAGAGGCTTGATAGACCTCTTCACGTCCAAGATTATACTGCTTCATGCTGCGTTAACAATTTGATTAAAAGAAAGTTCTGTACCTAAGATATTGATATGAGAATTGCGCAGTAAAGCGTAGTCGATGTTAGGCTCTGTGCTATTAACCAAGGCTCTGCGACAAGCCATTAGTATCTTTCCCATGAGGTTCTGCCCCTTGAAAACACCTATGGTTGACCACTCACCAAGACGCATCCTGTCCTGCTCACGCTTGATAGCCGCCTTGCACATGCCCTGTGCTTTCAATTCCTTCTTATATGCGTTGAGCCTCCTCTTCAATTCAACGTTTCGGGTGCCCCACACAGTAGCCGTGCACCCTGCCTGAAAGGTGCTGTCCTCGATTATAACGGCATCCTTGGGGAACGACAAGAGCAAGTTGCGGAAAGCCCTGTTACCAAGGCACTTCTGCCAAACAACGTAGAGCATCCACTGCACGTTAAATCGCTCCCAATCAGAGCGTTTGAGGCTCTCGTAGGGCTTGCGGATGCCTTTCTTAGCCATAAAGCCATTCGTGCAGACAGTGAGCCGATGCTGCAATGCAAGATGCAGAGGTATCCCCAAGGAAAATGCTCCTGCGATATAGGCGCACTCGCTATTTTCAAATCGAATACCCTCAATGTCAAAGGGGTAACCTGACACCATGTTACCCAACGACAAAACAATGCCATTCCGCACGTCATAGCCGTGACGGAAGGCATAACAATTCAGCACGGTGGCATCGTATGCCTCCGTGCGACAAAAAGTTTCCGAAAAATTAATCATCTTACTCATAGTACTGAATATTTAACTGTTAAACAATAATACGTTAAATCCTCGCTTGTTTTTAGTCAGCCGCCTATATCAAAAAATAAGGCTCTGACTCGCATCATTCTCCCACCGTAGCCGCCTATGAATAAGGCTCGGTTGGGGCAGTTCAAGACTGTCTCTTGATGCACATCATGAATGGAAACATGACAAAGAACGAGGCTTTCTTCCGAAAAGCGAACACGAAATTATGAAAAATATTTGAGATAACCCAAAATACTTCCCTAAAAGATGTCAAAGGGAGTGAGACGCATTTTCTGTTCATTAATGATCGATCGCAAAGTCAACCAAACAGAAATTTCATCAAGCCTTTGT